>CAWJHU010000003.1:0-180885 GCA_963842815.1 Candidatus Nomurabacteria bacterium | reverse complement strand
TATTTTTATTGTAGCCTACTTGGTTCAAGTAGCGTATTGCTCAACCGCCTCTCTATAAGATAAAAAGAGGCAAAGAAGTCAGCTATGCTTATTCCGATGAAGAAAAAATAAAAATTATCGGCAAAAATGCGGATGTGAGCGAGATTCAAGCCGTGGAAGAAGGTGAAGAAACTCCAGAAGGAGAAGAAAAAGAAGAAGAGGTAAAAACAAAATCAAACAAAATACACATTCAGCGTTACAAAGGTCTCGGAGAAATGAACCCGGAAGAGCTTTGGGAAACGACCATGGATCCGGCACATCGAGTGCTCAAAAAAGTAAACATTGAAGACGCTGAAGAAGCGGATAAAGTCTTTGAAGTCCTAATGGGCGACGAAGTTCCTCCTCGTAAATCTTTCATCCAATCCAATGCCAAGTTGGCGGAGATTGATATCTAATCTTTATTTCTTATTTTTTATCTCTTCTGTGATTTTGGCTACCAATTCTTCTTGCGACATTTGGCCTAGCTGGCCGGCGTCGCGGGATTCAAGAGTGATTTTATTTGCTTCTATTTCTTTATCACCAACGACAATCCAGTAAGGGATTTTGTTATTTTTAGCATCGCGAACCTTTCCGCCGAGGTTTGCTTCGGCGTCATCCAATTGTGCGCGAATACCATTTTCTTTCAACAATTCAAAAACCTTTTTTGCATATTCATTGTGATTTTCTCGTACTGGAATCACTTTGACTTGCACAGGCGAGAGCCAGAGAGGGAAAGCGCCAGCGTAGTGTTCAATAAGGAAGCCAATAAATCTTTCATGGGTTCCAAGAGGAGCTCTGTGTATACAAAGGGGAGTCTCTTCTTTTCCGCCTTTCGTTGTATATGTTAATCCAAATCTTTTTGGCACAGCAAAATCCACTTGATTTGTAGCCAGTGTGAACTCTCTGCCAATAGCGCTCCATACTTGAACATCAATTTTGGGCCCATAGAAAGCAGCTTCATTTGGTATTTCTACATAAGGTATTTTTGATTCGATTAACACTTGCCTGACCATGTCCTCAGTTTTTTTCCAAAGAGCTGGTTCATTCACAAATTTTTCTCCAAGTTTTTTGGGATCATGAGTAGAAAATCTCATTATATATTTATTAATGCCAAAAATTTTAAAATATTTCAGATACATATCATTAACTGCTCTGAATTCATCAGCAAACTGTTCTTCGGCACAATACATATGTGCATCGTTCATAGACAACATTCTTACCCTCATTAATCCAAATAACTCACCGGACTTTTCATGGCGATAACAAGTACCATATTCTGCCAGTCTAATAGGCAAATCTTTATAACTTCTGTTTTCTGTACTGAAAATTTTATGATGATGAGGACAGTTCATCGCCCTTAAATAATATTTAACGCCCTCATATTCCATTGGAGGAAACATACTATCTTCGTAATAGGGCAAATGTCCGCTTTTTAAATACATTGATGCTTTGGCAATGTGAGGAGTTTTTACCCGTAAATATCCAGCTGCAGATTCAGTTTCTTTTGCCAATTTCTCTAATTCTTCTATAATAATCGTTCCATTTGGTAACCAAAGAGGTAATCCCGGCCCAACATCTTCATCAAAAGTGAATATTTTTAATTCTTTACCTAATTTTCGATGGTCTCTTTTTTCCGCTTCCTCGCGCATTTTTATGTATTCTTCCAGTTCCTCTTTCGTTTCAAAAGCCAACCCGTAAATTCTCGTGAGCATTTTGTTTTTTTCATCTCCACGCCAATAGGCTCCGGCTACCCGGTCAAGTTTGAATGAACCTTCTTTTATTTCTTTGCTTGGATTTTCTAAGTGTCCGCCACGGCACAGGTCGGTAAATTTGCCGGAAGTGTAGAAAGTTATTTTTTCTCCTTTTCCGACGATTTCATCGATGAGTTCAAGTTTATATTCGTTATTTTCAAAATGTTTTTTGGCTTCTTTTTCGCTTTTTTCTTCACTTTCAAATCCTTTCCAAGATTTCAAAATCTCTCTCATTTTCTTCTCTATTTTCGGCAAATCCTTGTCGGAAATGGGATTTTTGAACTCAAAATCGTAATAAAAACCGTCTTCTATGGAAGGACCGATGGTGTTTTTCGTATCTGGATAAATTTCCAAAACGGCTGCTGCCAAAAGGTGAGCCAGGGAATGTCTTAAATTATGCAATTTATCGGTTTTATTTTCCATAAAAAGTCCTTTAATTATAGCATTTTACGGTTAATGAAAAGACTTGCTTTTTTTTTAGGATATGATATAATACAAGGAACGGAATAATGAGTGCCGTACCCAAAGATCTCAAAAATTTGTACATTTACATTTTAAATAAAGGATAACATACCATGAAAAAACATGGGACAAAATCTCCAACGCCTAGCATTAGCGGAATAATGCAAAAAATTGGCTCCCTCGCTGGTTTTATCGTTGATTTTTTAACGACATTGCTTAGTGAGACGCAAATTGATTATTGGCTCGGACATAAAACTGAGTTGAAAAAAAAGCTTCGGGAAGTTTTCTCAATTACAGATGAGTACGCAAACTCTAGAGAAGAGTGGGTAAAATTCTACAAGACTCATTTTAATTGGGATGTTGACTTCAGTGGAGTAATAATTCCACCGATGCCGACAGATGGTAAAAAATGGCGTTTACTCTTTCTCGCGAAGGGGATGATTTTGAATCTTGCTTTCCAAATTTGTGAAAAACTTTTTCCAAGTTGGAAGTATTATGGTGATTTGAATAAAGAAATTTCCAAAAATATTCGCGACACAAGCAGTCATTATGCAGTTTGGGTTCGCGACGAAATAGAACCCGATACTGAATTTTTGGGAAAATCTACCAGAGAAGCTGATCCCAATATGAAAATCGGGATTACCAACTTAGAAAGAATTATCTTTGAGATTAAGTATTTTTCAGAAACAGGAAAACACTTAGATGTCAAAGGAATTACTTTTTGCTCTGCTTCGCGCGATGCCGATGGCGATGTCCCGGGCGCATACTTGGATTCCGATGGTGGGTTTAAGGTGAGCTACGACAGCCTAGACAATTCGGATCCTGAGTATGGTATTCGCTCAGTAGTTTCCCTTTAATCTTTTTCCTTTTTATCTTTTATTTTTTAAAAAAGGAAATTGAAATTTATAATTGGCGTTATGTTGCAAAACTGGCGCCAATTTTTTATACTTAAATTGGCTATTAAATTGATTTTAATTTTAAATTAAAATAACAGTTTGCCAATAAAAGAAACTGCTTACGATAGATAAAGCATAGATTATGCAGATTTATAATGATGCAACACATTACTCGCGACCGCGAGAGAACTCAGGTGGTTGGGTAACCGATCAGCCAGTGTATAATGGGTTACTTAATCGTAAAAGAGTGGTTCGCGCGATGCCAATGGCAATGTCCCGAACGCATACTTGAATAACAATGGTAAGTTTAAGGTGAACTACAACAACCTAGACAATTCGAATCCTAAGTATGGTATTCGCTCAGAAGTTTCTCACTTAAATCCGCTTGCAATTTTAATTGGGCGGATTTTGTGTTTGCAGATATTTAAACCAGCCATTTGTCATTTTTGAAATTTCTTGCAATTTTAATTCTATATTTAAATATGCTTTTTCTGTAATGACTTTTATTTCATATTCTATTCTGAATAGTTGTTTTAATGTTTCTATTTGAAGCCTCGCTTTTTTGACTGAAAATATTTTCTCGGATTTTGATTCAAGCGAAGCGTTTACTAGAAAAGAAAAAGCTTGCAAGAATTCTTTTTCAACATAGTTATGAATTCCCAACTTATCTCGTTTAGGTAATTTATTGCCAACCAGATACACATAGTTATATAATTTTCTCATCTTATGAACAACGGGGATGTCAAAAATTGCGTCGGGGGGGGGGTCTGTTTATAGTTTTTTCCATAATATAATAAGTTTACCAAATTTACTGCAAGCTTGGAAGGAATTTAAAAAATGCAAAACCAGGAAGACAGATGTTGCAGAATTTGAGTTTAATTTGGAAAGCAATTTATTTTCTTTATATCAGGAATTGATAAATAAAACTTATAAGCCCGCAAAGTATGAAGCATTTTTTGTATATGACCCAAAACGCAGGCACATACATAAAGCTATAGTAAAAGACAGGGTTTTACACCAAGCTATTTTTAGAATTCTTTATCCTATCTTTGATAAACATTTTATTTTTGATTCTTATTCATCGCGTGTTGGCAAGGGAACACACAAAGGTTCAAAACGACTTTTTATATTTTTACGCAAAGCTAGTAAGAATTGGAAACAGCCGGTTTTTGCCCTCAAATGTGATATTAGAAAATTTTTTGATTCCATAGACCACAATATTTTATTTAAGTTGATTAAGAAAAAAATTTCAGACGCAGATACATTGTGGTTAATTGGAAAAGTATTAAAAAGTTTTGAAAAAACTAAAAATGCCGGTCTTCCATTAGGAAATGTGACGAGCCAGCTTTTTTCAAATATATATTTAAACGAGCTTGACCAATTTATAAAGCATAAACTCAAAGTTAAGTATTATTTGAGATATGCCGATGATTTTATTTTAATTTCTGAGAATAAAAATCTACTAAGATTTTACCAGAAAGAAATAGAAAGTTTTTTAAGACAAAATCTAAAAATTGAATTGCACCCGAATAAGGTTTTTATAAGAAAATTAAAACAGGGAATAGATTTTGTAGGTTATGTTATTTTACCTAATGCAATTGTATTACGAACAAAAACCAAGAAAAGAATCTTTAAAAAGCTTAAAAAAGCGCAAAAAGAGTTTTTTGCCGGGAAAATAAATAAAGATGAATTTCAACAAATTAAAGCTTCTTATATGGGGATGCTCAAGCATTGCAAAAGTAATGAAATTAAAAGAGAAATTCGAAAAGTCACCCTGACAAGGGGGATTTAGGGGGTTATATTTTTGTTTTGCTTTTCATATTTAATATGCTAATATAAGCAATATTATGGTAGTACGAATGAGAAGCACAAAATCGCATACAGGAAATCGACGTTCTCACCACGCTTTGGCGAGTACGGGTTTTGCTAAGTGCGAGAATTGCAAAAATTTAAAGAAACGCCACATCGTGTGTTCATCCTGCGGTTATTATCGCGGAATGAAAGTGTTGGATTTGGTGAAAAAGATGGAAAAGAAACAGAAGAAAGAAAAAGCAAAGAAAGCAGAAGCAAAATAGATCTCATTTTCCTCGTTCATTAATTTATGGCAAATAGGCACCTTTCAAGATCAATAGTTCTTCAAACGCTTTTTGAGTGGGATTTTATGACTTCCTCGGAACCAGATAATCCTTGGACCGATAAAAAAACAAAAGAAGCGCTCAATAGAAATCTTAAAGAGTTCGCTCCCGGGCTGGAAGACGATATTTTCGTGTCTTCTTTGACCGAAGAAGTATTAAAAAAGTGCGGAGTAGTGGATGAAATAATAAGAAAAGCCGCGCCGGACTGGCCGTTGGATAAAATTTCCATTGTGGACAGAAATATTTTAAGAATTGGTTTGACCGAGCTTCTCTTCGGTGACCGGAATCAAGTGCCTCCGAAGGTGGCCATCAATGAAGCCATAGAATTGGCCAAAACTTTCGGCGGAGAAAATTCCGGCAAATTTGTGAACGGCGTGCTTGGCGCAGTTTATAAAGAAATCGGCGAACCCGGCAAAGAGCAAGTAAGTAAAAAGAAAAATAAGAATACAGATGAACCGATAGATATTACAAAATTACCAGTGGAAAAATTAGGTGGTGCATTGGTATACGCAAAGAAGGGAAACGATGTTTTCTTTGCTTTGGTCCACGATGTTTTCGGTTATTGGACTTTATCCAAAGGTAAAATTGGGGATAGTCCGGAGATTGCAAATGAAAGTGCAGAAAAAGGGACGGTCAGAGAAATAAAAGAAGAAATCGGAGTTGATATTATTATAAAAGAAAAACTTGGCGAGAATGAATACGTAGCCAGTCACCCAGAAAAAGGGAAAACACTAAAAAAAGTTGCATATTTTTTGGCTGAAACTAAATATCAAAAACTTAAACTTGAAAAATCCGGCGGATTGGATGATGCCAAATGGTTCCAGCTTAAAGAACTACCGGAGCTTCGTATCTACAATGACATTATTCCGCTTATTACCAAGGCCATAGAAATAATTAGCAAGAAATAATTACCGCCATGGCGGGACAAGCATGATTCAATTTTCAGATTTTGAAAAAAATACAAAAATAATTTTTAAAGATAAAAATCTGCTGAAGCAGGCTTTTATTCATCGTTCCTATATAAATGAAAACCCCGGCTCTCATCTTTCACACAACGAACGCCTGGAATTTTTAGGCGACGCGGTGCTGGAACTAATTGTGACAGATTTTCTTTATAAAAAATATCCGAATTTTACAGAAGGGGAATTGACGGCAGTACGTTCGGCTCTGGTAAATGCCATTATTATTTCCGAAATTGCCCTGAAAGTCGGGATGAATGATTATTTGCTTTTGTCCAAAGGCGAGGCCAAGGATAACGGCAAAGCCAGGCAATATATTTTAGCCAACACTTTTGAAGCTTACATCGGAGCGGTTTATTTGGACCAGGGTTACGATACGGCAAATAAATTTATTACAGCCAACCTTCTACCTCATACGGAAGAAATTGTTTCCAAAAAACTTTGGCGGGATGCAAAAAGTTTGGTGCAGGAAAAAGTGCAGGAATTCGTCGGAGTTACTCCCCAATATAAGGTTCTACAGGAATCGGGTCCAGACCACGACAAGCATTTTACCGTGGGTATTTTATTCGGTTCCACTTTGGTGGCCGAAGGAAAAGGCAAATCCAAACAGGAAGCGGAACAAAAGGCGGCTGAAAATGCATTAAGAATAAAAAATTGGACGGAATAAATCAAATAATATGCGACTGAAAAATCTTGAAATCAACGGTTTTAAATCTTTTTCTAAAAAAACAGTTTTGGAATTCCAAAATCCGATTGTTTCCATCGTGGGCCCGAACGGTTCCGGCAAATCAAACGTGGTGGAAGCGCTTCGTTTTGTTTTGGGCGAACAATCAATCAAATCAATGCGCGGAAGCTTGGGCTCGGACTTGATTTTTAAGGGTTCAAAAAATTTGCCCAAAAGTTCCAGGGCAACGGTTACCATATATTTTGACAATGCTGATAAAGTTTTCAAACTTTCCAACGAAGGCGGCGAGAACATCAATTTGAATTACGACGTTATTTCAATTTCTCGGGAAGTTTTTTCCGACGGATTAAATAAATATATTTTGAATGGTTCGGAAGTGAGATTGAAAGATATTAATAACCTTTTGGCGTCGGTAAACATCGGTTCCTCCGGACACCATATAATTTCCCAGGGGGAAGCGGATAGGATTTTAAATGCCTCGCCCAAAGACAAAAAAGAAATGGTGGAGGATGCGCTGGGACTCAAAATTTACCAATATAAAATAAAAGAATCACAGCGCAAGCTGGAAAGAACCACTGCCAATATGAAAGAAGTCTCGCTTTTGCGCCGAGAAAATGCTCCGCACTTGAATTTTTTGAAGAAACAAGTGGATAAGTTTGAAAAGGCAAAAGAAATGCAAGGAACACTGCTTTCCCTTTATAAAGAATATTTGAAAAAAGAGAGCATTTACCTGGAGAAAGAACATTCAAGTCTATCGGCAGATAAAAATAAAATTTCAAAAGAACTGGAAGATATTAAAGAAAAGATTTCCAGTATTGAAAAACCCGGACAAAAAGAAGAAAGCGAAAAAGAGAAAGAACTGAAAACAGCCGAAAAGCACATCAATGAGATTCGCGGAATAAAAAGCGAAATAGAACGCAAGTTGGGAAGAATAGAAGGAATGATAGAAATGGAAGAACGAAGAAGCAAAAAAGCTCCGGCTGTTGCCATAAAAAACCCCGAGGAAATAAAGGAAATATTTGAAGAAATTGATTCTGAAATAGAAGGAGCTATTTCAGAAGAAAATATAGCGGAAATAAAAATTATTCTTTTAAGAATTCAAGATATTTTAAAAAGATTTTCTTCGGAGAAAATTTCTTCAGGTCCTCGGCCCCCTGGGTCCCTATCTCAGCCAGACCATTCAGAAATCATCTCTGAAGAAAATCTTAGACTAAAAAAAGAACAGCAGGAAATTTCTGCTGAAATGAAAAATATTGAAGATGAAGAGAAAAAAATTTCTGGGAAAATAGAAACATTGAAAAAAGAAATCAGTCAGGAAAACGAAACTCTGCACGCAAAAGAGAAAGAAAAATTCAATTTTAGAGTCAGGCACCAGGAACTAACTTCCTCTCTGGGTCTCATCTCCATAAAGGAAGAAGGTTTATTAAAAGAAAAAGAATCTTTTGAAAATGAGATAAAAGAAGGGGGAGCCCTCATTGGCAGTGAAATTTTTTCCTATAAAAATTTTGAGATAGACGGAGAAATAGACAGGAATATGCAGGAAGAATTAAAACATAAAATAGAACGCATTAAAATAAAATTAGAAGACGTTGGTTCAAGTGGGGGAGCGGAAGTAATGAAAGAATATGAAGAAGTCTCCCAAAGGGATAACTTCTTAGCCAAAGAAATGGAAGATTTGGCTGTTAGCATAGAATCTCTCCGTAAGCTGATGGCGGATTTGAAAGAAAAAATAGATATAGAATTCAAAGAAGGCATTAAAAAAATAAATGTGGAATTTGATAAATTCTTTTCTCTGATGTTTGACGGGGGAACAGGTTCTCTGGCCATTGTAACTGAAGATAAAAGAAAAGAAGAGGGGGAAGAGTCGGAGGAAAATCAGGAAGAGGAAGAAGAAATTATTCCCGAACAGGGCATTGAAATCAATGTTTCACTTCCGCACAAAAAAGTAAAAGAACTCAAAGCACTTTCCGGAGGGGAAAGATCTCTTACATCTATTGCTCTTCTTTTCGCTATGTCCCAAGTAAATCCTCCACCGTTTCTAGTTCTAGACGAGACAGATGCTGCACTAGATGAAGCCAATTCCCGTAAATATGGAGATATGTTGGAAAAACTTTCTCATCATTCCCAGCTCATCGTCGTTACTCACAATAGGGAAACGATGTCCCGCGCCGGCATCCTCTACGGCGTTACTATCGGCAACGATGGCGCTTCCAAGCTTCTTTCCGTCAAACTGGACGAAGCCGCCGCCATTGCGAAATAAATTTTTAATTATTTTTTAAAAATCACTTTCTCTTCTTTACCGATTATTACATTGCTCGGTTGGAAGTAGTTGTTTAATTTAACTGTGTCTTTGGCTACAGACATACTTCCATCTCTGTTTAATTTTATTTCCAAAAGCATTCCTTGCATGGTGTTTACGGAAAATCCTTGGTCAAAAATTAAGTTGCCCAGAGAGTAAGCGATAAAACCCATACACGAACTTTGAGTGCAAGATTTTGGGCTATAAACTTCCGTATCTTCTGCTACATGCGGATGTGTTCCAATTATTATTTTTGCGCCATCATCTATGGCTTTATGCGCCAGAAATTCTTGTCTGGCATTGTGTTTAATTTGATATTCATCTCCAAAGTGAAACGACACCACTAGGTAATCAACTTGCTTGGAAGCATTTTGAATTATTTCGTCAAAACGCGGATTGTTGGCAAGCAAGATACCGGCATATTTGTCCGTTGCTTCCATCCAATTTGGCCCCACATCCGAAAATCCCAAATAGCCTATTTTCATCCCGTATTTTTCAATAATAGTCGGTTTTTCGGCTTCATTGGCATTTATTCCACCTCCGGTGTATTCAATTTCATTTTCTTTCAAATTTGATAACGTATCGCTGTATGCATCTCGTCCCCAATCTCCCATATGATTATTGGCTACGGAAACCATAGAAAATCCCGCTCCGGCCAGAGCCGGTATTACGGAAGGGTCCATTCTGAATGAATATAAATTATGCATATCTTTGCCGACATCCGAAACCGGACCTTCCAGATTGGCAAAAGCAATGTCGGATTTTTTCAAAATTCCCAATTTATTAAAAAGGGCCGAATAGTCTCCCTTGAAATTTTTATTCACGGAATTTTTTACTCCGCGGTCCAGCATCATGTCTCCGCCGAAGATAAGGCTTACGAAATCCTGGTCGTACACCGGAGACAAATCAGTCCTCTCTTTTACCCAGGCGGTATTTGCGTCAGCTTCTCCGCCGTAATATATATTTTTATTTAAATATTTTAAAATATTTTCCACATCTTTATAACGGTCTTCGCTTTGGAGTAGGCTAATGGCGATATGGCGTTCGCCGGATTTTCCCAAAGGAATTGAAAAAAGGGAAACGACCGTTTGCCCCGCGGGGTCTGTGAATCCGCTTTTGCCTCCCAAATAACCATTGTCGTGCAAGAATTGATTATTACTGAACCAGGTGTGTTTTTTATTGGAATAACTTTGGTTAGTGGTTATTGGGAACAGATTGGGGTCTTTTTGGTTTATATATCCGGCCAGTTTGAACATATCCAAAACGCTTGATTGATTGTTGGCGGAAAGCCCGCTGGGGTCTTCAAATGTGGTTTTAGAAAGGTTCAACTTGAAGGCCGTTTGATTCATTAATTTTATAAAGGTGTCCCGCTTGAAATATTCGGCAATAACTTCTGCCGCGTCGTTGCTGGACTCCAAAAGGAGAGGGTATAAAAGGTCTGTGATTTTTATTTTTTCTCCCAGTTTTAGATTGCCGTTTTTCCCGTAGGTAGCCAGCGCCTTTTTAGAAACCTTAGCCACATCATCAGGACCCATTAGTCCCGAAGCGACCGTAGCCGTCATAAGTTTTGAAACGGAAGCGAGGGGAAACTGTTTGTCTTGATTTTTTTCTAGAATTATTTCTCCGGTGTCCAGATCGCCCACCAAATAAGCTCCAGCCGAAACTTTTGGTTTTTGATTTGGGTCTTTGGCAAAATAAAAATACTGAGGCGTTGTCTCGCTTGGTATTAGAGATTCAAATACTATTGCGGCATTTTCTTGGGGTTCAAATATTTTTATGTGTGGAACATCTCTAAAAAAGAAAGATACAAAAAACACGCCAAGAACAATGACAAATATCATCCAAAATCCGAATTTAATTTTTTGAACAAGGGAATATTTCATACCCTTATATTGCTAACACATAATCTATCGTTTTTCTTTCCAAATCAACACTTTTCACTTTTATTTTAACATTGTCTCCCAGACGGTATTTTTTATTTCTTTTTTGCCCGACCAGTTCCAGTTTTTTTTCATTAAAAATATAAAAATCGTCCTTCATATCCCGTACCCGCACCAGGCCTTCACATTTTGTTTCTATTTCCTCCACATAAATGCCCCATTCGGTTATACCGCTTACAATTCCCTTGAAAACTTTTCCAATGCGGGAAGACATATATTCCACTTGTTTGTATTTAATGGAGGCGCGTTCGGCATCCGAGGCATACTTTTCTCGCTCCGATGCTTTTCTGGAAATTTCCTCATATATATGCAATTTTTCCTTGCCCACTTTCAATCCTTTCAAATAATCGGTTAAAAGCCTGTGTACGACTATGTCCGGATATCGTCTGATGGGGGAAGTAAAATGAGCATAATATTCAAAAGCCAAACCATAATGTCCGACATTCTTAGTGGAATAAATCGCCTTGGCCATGGAACGAATGACTGCCCGATGTACGGTATCTTTTTCGTTTTTGCCGGACAAACTTTCCAAAAGAGCGTTTATTTCGCGCGTCGGAATAGTTCCGTCTATCAAAGATACTTTATGCCCCAAGCCCCTTAGAAAAAAAGCCAAATCGGTCATTTTTTCTTTGCTGGGATTATCATGAATGCGATAGACAAATATTCCGCCTTCTTTTTTTGTTCCTTTGGAAATAGTTTCCGCCACTTTTTTATTTGCCAAAAGCATAAATTCTTCAATTAATTTATTTGAATCACCCCGCTCTTTTTTTATTACTTTTATGGGTACCCCATTTTTATCCAAAACAAATTTTACTTCTTCCTGTTCCAGGGAAATTGCACCATTGGCAAATCTTTCTTTAGTCAATTTTTTTGCCAAATTATTTAAAATGAAAAGTTCTTTATGCAGAGGCGCCTGTGCATTTTTTATGGAATTTTCCGCTTCCTCGTAGGTAAATCTTTTTTGGGAATGGATTATTGTGCGTCCATACCACTCTTTTTTCACCTGAGCGTTTTTATCCAGAACAAAAACCGCGCTCATGGTAAGCCTGTCTTTGTGAGGAAGCAGAGAGCATAAATCATTGGAAAGCGCTTCTGGAAGCATCGGGATTGTTCTATCTACCAAATATACGGAGGTGCCTCTTTTCCTCGCTTCTTTATCAAGTTCACTGCCAATTTTTACGTAATGGGTTACATCGGCGATGTGAATGCCTATTTCATACTCGCCATTTTCTATTTCTTTGAAAGACAAAGCATCGTCAAAATCTTTTGCGTCTTCCGGGTCAATGGTAAAAGTGAGAGTTTTTCTAAAATCTCGCCGTCCGGTAAAATCTTCGTTTCTAATGCCAATAGATTTTATTTTTTTTGCTTCTTCCTCCACCCTTGGAGGCAATTCGCTGTCAAAACCTTTTTCCAACGCGATGGCATGCATTTCCGCATCATTGTCTCCGGGTTTACCTAAAATTTTTACCACTTTGCCTTCCGGCGCTTTTAATTTATCTTTCCAGGAAATTATTTCCGCATAAACTTTTTGTCCGACTTTTGCGCCGTTTAACATTTGAGGTGTAATTAAAATATCCGTGTACATTTTTGTATCGTCCGGTTTTAGAAAAAATACGCCATCTTCCTTTTCCAAAACTCCGGAAAATCCGACTTTAGCGCGGGAAATTATTTTTGATACCTCGGCAGTAAGGCGTCCTTTTCCTTTGGGATGCAATATAATTTCAACCATATCGCCGTGTAGGGCCGTATTTAAATGCCTGAAATCTATTTCCGGGTCCTCTTCAAAATCAGGAACTTTGACATAGCCTGTGCCCTTGGCGGAAATAGAAATAAGCCCTTGTATGGTCTTTTGGATTTTTTTAGTGTCCTTTTTCACTCTTTTAATATAACATAGATTTTAATGTTTGCCTTTTTGGATGTTTATGCTAATATGGCAGTATGTTAAAAATTAGATTACAAAGAATCGGAAGGAAGAATGACCCATCGTTTCGGGCAGTTTTGACTGATTCTAAAAACAGCACCAAGAGCGGAAAATTCTTGGAAATAGTTGGCACTTATAATCCGAAAGCGGGGGAGACGAATTTCAAGATTGACAGAATCCAATATTGGGTTTCCAAGGGCGCCAAGCTTTCCGATACTATGCACAATTTCATGGTGCATCAAAAAGCCATAGAAGGAAAGAAAAGAAACGTATTGCCGAAGAAAAAGCCCACAGTCAAAAGAAAGGAGTTGAAAGCCAAAAAATAATCGTGTATAATTTCCGTAAGCAGTGATAATAATTTCTTAAGGTCGTAACGCTGCCAAACATTTAAAAATAAAATATTTCTGAACACTATGCAAGACGCTGATAAAGTATTTCTGGAATATGTAGTAAAAGCGCTTGTTGACAACCCGAACGATGTAAAACTCGATCGTACTGTCGACGAAATGGGCGTGCTCATCACTCTCACCGTCAATCCTGCCGACATGGGTAAGATTATCGGAAGAATGGGGAACACGGCAAAGGCCATCCGCACGTTGCTCCGAATCATCGGGATGAAGAATAATGCCCGAGTGAATTTGAAAATCAACGAGCCGGAAGGAAGCACTCGTCCTGTAATTTCTGCAAGCTCAACAAAAACTGTTGACCAGGCAATGGAAGATTTGAAGGGAATCTAAATAGCATAAAATAAAAACCGTGATATAGTAATATCACGGTTTTTATTATGCGTTTTCACATTGTTACAATTTTCCCGAATATTTTTGATTCATATTTAAATGAGTCCATTCTTGGGCGGGCGATAAAAAATAAGCTTATTTCCGTAAAATTTTACAATCCGAGAGATTTCATTAAAGCTCCTAAAAATAACTATCGTCCAGTGGATGACAAACCCTATGGCGGCGGTCCGGGAATGGTTATGCGAGCGGAGCCATTGTTGAAAGCTATTGAAAAGGCAATTTCAGTTGCTCGCAATAAAAAAGTCTTAATTATTAATTTTATTCCCAGCGCTGAAAAATTCACGACTAACTATGCAAAAACAATTTCAAAAACACACACAGACATTATTTTGATTTGCGGAAGGTATGAGGGCATTGACGCACGGGTGGATAAAATTTTAAAAACTAAAAAAATTTCAATAGGGGATTATGTACTAACCGGTGGCGAAATTCCGGCAATGATTTTAATAGATTGCGTATCCCGCCAAATTCCCGGAGTTTTAGGAAAGTATGAATCCTTGGAAGAAGAACGCATATCTTCGAGCGAAGTTTACACTCGTCCGGAAGTTTTAAAGTATAAAAATAAAAATTACAAAGTTCCGAAAGTTTTACTTTCTGGAAATCATAAGAAAATCGAAGAGTGGAAGAGGAATTCATAAAATTATGGATAAATATGTAATATATTTTGCTGGTGGTTCTATGAGAGGAATATTTGGGGCAGGGGTTGCTACGGCATTTGAAAAGGCCAATATCTATCCAAAAATCAATGCCATATATACTGCTTCTGCAGGGGCAATGACGGGGGCATATTTTTTAGCAAAACAAATGGAGCTCGGATCGTCTATATATTGGGAAGACTTGAAAGGTGATTCTTTTATTTCTCGTAGAAATTTTTTCATTGGAGTTTGGCAACGGTTTCAGAATAGATTTATTAGAGGTGTTCCCCAGGATAAACTTTATGATGCCTTAGACATTAATCATCTTATAAATGTTGCTAAGAATAATAAATCTCTTGATATCTCAAAAATTATATCTCAAGATATTCCTCTTTATGTAAAACTTTTTAATTTAAATACAAACTCTATAGAATACATAGATGCGCGTCGCCCAGATATTCTAGAAATAATTAAAGCTGGAATTAGTATGTTCCCTTATGTGCACGAAATTCCAATAATTGATGGCAAAAAATATATTGATGCCGCGATTATGGATATTATCGGTTTTGCTTTTTTGAGACAAAAGCATCCAAATGAAAAAATTATTGTTGTCATGAATGGACAAATTGATAGGAAGTTACGTTATCGAGCAAAAAATATTATTGAAGGTAAATTTATGCAATGGATGTTTGATAAATCCATTTTTTATAAACTGTATACATCTGCTGAAGATAAACTAGCCGAAGATATAAAAAAGATAAAATCAGATCCAAACTCTTTACTCATTACACTTCAAAAAGATATTTCGGTTAGATGCCGTACTACAAATCCCAAATCGCTTTTAGAAATGTATAACTTAGGTATTAAAGCAGGGAATTACGCATTGAAAAATTCTTTATAACTTATCTAGGTCTTGTCTAGCTGAAAAATCTTTAATTGCTTGTGTAAGTTGCTTTATGGTATAATGTAATACATGGTGAAAAGTATGTTAAAAAACCTTGTAAATACTGTCAAAAATGGACAGAAAGCCATTTCACAGTTATCTGTAAAAGAAAAGAACACTCTTGAAAGGAAGTGGGATATTGAACATGCCTATTATTCTAGTGCGCTTGAAGGAAGCAGAATTGATAAAAAAGAATTTGATAAATTAGCTGAAAAAGTTGCATAACACTTAGTTGGTTTTAGTTATGCCAATAAGCCGTCCAAAAAATGAAGAAGAGTTACAAAAGCGAGAAGCTATTGGTGTCATTAGAGCTTCTCGTTTTATTCGTAAATATGCGCAATCTCATAAAAAAATAAATGTTGAGACTATCTGTGCTATACATCAAGAAATATTTAAAGATGCTTGGTCTGAAATAGCAGGAAAATATAGAGACGAGGAACTTTCTATTACTGGCTCAGAATTACTTTTACCACATCCTTCGCAGGTTCCAGAATTGATGAGAAAATTAAATGTAGATTTGTTAGAACACATTAATCAACTTAAAGATTGTGAAGGACATATTCTTAATTTAAGTATTAAAGTTACAGATGATGCTATAGAATGTGTTGGAAAAGTTGTTCACATAGCTTCTTGGCTTCATCACGCAATTACCGCTATTCATCCATTTAGAGAAGGGAATGGTAGGACAGCACGGCTTGCTACTAACCTAGTTCTTGAGCGTTATGGTCTTGTTGGAATATCTGTAAAGATTGAAAAAGAAAATAAAAATGAATATCGCAAGGCACTTGCTCAAATTGATAAATACAATGATTATGAACCACTTGAAGTTATTATCTCAGAAGGTATTGTTGAACGATACAATGGAGTTGCTATGAAATACTATAAGGCATAATATTTTACCCCCGACATTGTTTTTAGGCACAGATATTTGACAAAAAAGGGGAAATAAGTATACTTAGAAACAAGAGATAGATTGAGTTTCGGATGATATCTCAAGTTGATATTATAAGGATTTAACTCAATCAATCATGCTAATAGAAAAACGCCCAAAGAAGTATTTTGCGAGGTATAAAGACCCGCTTATTCAGTTTCCCAATTTAATAGAAGCTCAGACCAAGTCCTATACGTGGTTGGTAGAAGAGGGAATTAAAGAAGTCTTTAAAGAATTTTCTCCCATCATAGATTACTCCGGGAAAAAATTTGAACTTGAATTCAACTCTTTTTCTCTTTCTGAACCGAATTGCAGCGAGAATGATGCGAAAATAAACAAGCTCTCCTATCAGGGACTTCTGAAGACGCGCGTAAAATTGACCAATAAAATTTTGGGCACTGTTAAAGAGCAGGAAATTTTCATGTCCGAAATTCCTTTAATGACTCCTCACGGAACTTTCATCATAAATGGTGTGGAGCGTGTCATTGTTCCGCAATTGGCCAGAAGTTTCGGCGTCTTTTTCACGGAATCCGAAAATAAAGGCAAAAGATATTTTGGCGCAAAAATAATTCCGGCCCGCGGAGTTTGGATTGAAATAGAATCGGAATCCGACGGAGCTATTTATATAAGAATAGACAAAAAAAGAAAATTTCCCGCTACGGCGCTTCTGCGGGTAATGGGCTATGGAACCAATGAGGCAATGTTAAAAGTATTTGAAAAAACTCCCAATTGCAAAGAGGCAATTGAAGCCTGTTTGACAAAGGATGTGGCCAAAACACTGAATGATTCATACATTGAAATATACAAACGTCTGAGGGATGGGGATATGGCTACGGCTGAAAATGCCAAGGAATTTATTGATTCTTTATTTACCCCCGAAAGATACGACCTTTCTCCGGTCGGGCGATTTAGATTTAATAAGCGATTTGACAAATCTCTAGAAGAGGCAGAGCTTGCTCGCCGAACCATTTCCAAAGAAGATTTGATGACAGTCATTACCAATATTATTGTTTTAAACAATACCCCCGGCGCCAAATCCGACGACATAGACCATTTGGGCCAGCGACGTGTTCGTTTTGTCGGAGAAATGCTCCAGCAAAAAGTGCGTACCGGCATGATGCAGATAAAAAGAAACATTCAGGACAGAATGTCCATCATTGATGTTGACACTGCGTATGCCGATTCACATTATCAATCAGCGTCCTCTTCAGGCTCGCATCAAAGAATTTTTCACTACCAACCAGCTTTCGCAATTTATGGCGCAAGAAAATGTGCTTTGCGAAATGGAGCATTTGCGTACTCTCTCGGCTTTGGGTCCCGGAGGACTTACCCGAGAGCGCGCCGGATTGGAAGTCCGCGACGTGCACCCTTCCCACTACGGGAGGGTTTGTCCGATTCACACTCCGGAAGGTCCGAACATCGGGCTTATTTTGCATCTTTCCACCTATGCAAAAATAAATGATTTCGGCATTATTGAAACTCCATATGTAAAAGTAAAAAATGGAAAAATTACCGGAGAAATACTATATTTGAATGCGCTGGAAGAGGAAAAATATAATATCGCCCACGCCGGAATTCCTTACAACGAAAGCGGAAAAATAACGGAAGAAAAAGTGGAAGCCAGAGTGAAAACCAATCCGGGAATGATTCATCGGGAAGAGGTTGATTTTATTGACGTGGCCGCCAATCAAGGTTTTTCCATTGCTACTTCCATGATTCCTTTTCTGGAACACGACGACGCTAACCGCGCTCTCATGGGAAGCAACATGCAGAAACAAGCGGTACCCTGCGTGCTTCCGGAAGCGCCATTGGTGGCAACAGGCATTGAAGCATTGGCTTCCCGCGATTGTGGCAGAATGATTATTGCCGAAGAAGATGGCACTGTCTCCTATCTGGACGCAAAGAAAATAGTAATTAAAGGAAGAGCAGAAAAAGAAAAAACCTATCCCCTCGTTAACTTTTTAAGAAATAATAATTTTTCCGTATTTCATCAGCGTCCCGCGGTAAGTGTGGGCCAAAAAGTGAAAAAGGGGGACATTTTAGCTGACACCACGAGTACCGTGGACGGACAAATTTCTATCGGGCAAAATATTTTTATAGCCTTTTTGTCCTGGTCCGGATCAAACTATGAAGACGCTATAATTATTTCCGAACGACTGGTAAAAAAGAGCAAATTTACATCCGTTTACGTTGAAGAATTCGTCTGTACGGTTCGGGATACCAAACTTGGACCTGAAATTACCACCCGCGATATTCCGAATGTTGGGGAATTAAAACTCAAAGACCTGGATGAGGATGGTATTGTCCGTATTGGAGCGGAAGTCAGAGAGAATGATATTTTAATCGGCAAAATCACGCCGAAAGGGGAAACAGAACTTACTCCGGAAGAAAGACTCCTGCGTTCAATCTTTGCGGAAAAAGCGCGCGATGTTAAAGACACATCTTTAAGAATGGAACACGGCAAACGCGGACGCATCGTTGGCGTTAAAATTTTTTCTCGTGACCTGGGGCATACCTTGGAAGCGGGAATTATCAAAAAAATAGTGATTGAAGTCGCCCAAATCAGAAATATTTCCGTTGGAGACAAACTTTCCGGACGACACGGCAACAAGGGAGTTATTTCAAGAATTTTGCCGGAAGAAGATATGCCCTATGCTGCCGATGGCACGCCGGTGGACATAATTCTTTCTCCTTTGGGTGTTCCTTCCCGTATGAACTTGGGACAAATTTTGGAAATGCATCTCGGCATGGCAGCCAACACTTTGGGTTATCAGGCCATTGTCCCTCCATTTTTGGGAGCAGGTCATGACGAAATAAAAGAAGAATTAAAGAAAGCCGGATTTCCGGAAAATGGCAAACTGAAACTTTTTGACGGACGCACCGGAGAAGCATTTAGCCAAGACATCGCGGTGGGTTATATGTATATGTTGAAATTACACCATATGGTGGAAGATAAAATCCATATGCGTTCCATCGGACCTTATTCTCTTATTACCCAGCAACCTTTGGGCGGAAAAGCCCAGGGCGGAGGACAGAGATTCGGAGAAATGGAAGTTTGGGCGCTGGAAGGATATGGCGCAGCCTATACATTGCGAGAAATGCTTACCATTAAGTCTGATGACATACTTGGTCGCTCTCAGACTTTTGATTCCATTATCAAAAACGAAACCATTAAGGCACCTAATTCTCCCGCATCCTTCAATGTTCTGCTCAATTATTTACGAGGACTTGCCCTTGATGTTAATTTGAAAAAATATGAAAACATTAAATAAAACCGATTTTGATTACATTTCCCTCAAACTGGCATCTCCGGAGCAAATAAAAGAGTGGTCCTACGGAGAAGTAACCAAGCCTGAAACCATAAACTACCGTACCGGAAGATCCGAACGTGGAGGCCTTTTCGATGAGAAAATATTCGGACCGGAAAAGGATTATGAATGTTATTGTGGAAAATATCGCCGAATTCGCTACAAAGATATTATCTGCGAAAAATGTGGAGTGGAAGTTACCCGTTCCATAGTCAGACGGGAACGCATGGGACATATAGAGCTTTCCACGCCGGTTGCTCATATTTGGTTTTTGCGGGGAGTGCCTTCCCGAATGAGCATTCTTCTGAATATTTCCGTATCTGACCTTGAAAAGGTGATATATTTTGCCGGCTACATCATTACCAAAGTACATGAAAATGAAAAAGATACAATCGTTCAGAATTTGGAAAAAGAATACAAAGCCAAATTAAAAAATTCAGCTGATGATGACACCCGGGAAAAATTAAAAAATTTATTTTCCAGCACCAAGAAAGAAATTTTAGAAATTTATGAAGGAAAAGTCCTAAATGAAATTTCCTTCCATCATTATTCTTTGAAATACGGCACTTGTTTTGAAGCGAATATCGGAGCCGAAGCCATTTATTCTATTTTCAAAAATCTTGACCTGAATAAATTGAAAGTTTTGACCGAGAAAATGATTGAAAAAGCAAGTATCATTGAAAAAGAAAAATTACAAAAAAGACTTTCCCTTATTCGCGCCATGACCTATGCCGGCATTCGTCCGGAGTGGATGTTCTTGACCGTTATTCCGGTTATTCCGCCGGTGCTTCGCCCAATGGTGGCTTTGGATGGCGGACGTCATGCGACGTCGGACCTGAACGACCTTTATCGCCGAGTGATAAACCGCAACAATCGTTTGAAAAAATTAAAAGAAATAAATGCGCCGGATGTAATTTTACGAAATGAAAAAAGAATTATACAGGAAGCAGTGGATGCATTGATAGACAACTCCATTGCCAAACAAAACGATAGCGCGGCCATGAGCCAATCCCAAAAGCGCCCTCTCAAATCCCTTTCTGACAACCTAAAATCCAAACAAGGATTGTTTCGCCAGAATTTGCTCGGCAAACGGGTGGACTATTCAGGCCGTTCCGTAATCGTTGTCGGTCCGGAACTCAGGCTTAATCAATGCGGGTTGCCCAAACATATGGCTCTGGAACTTTTCAGGCCATTTGTCATTTCCAGGATTTTGCAGGCAGAATTGGCGTTTAATATTCGCGGAGCCAATAAACTTATAGAGGAACGCACCCCGGAAGTCTGGGCAATGCTTGAAGAAGTGATTCAGGGCAAATATGTTCTCCTAAACCGCGCGCCAACCTTGCACCGTTTGGGCATTCAGGCTTTTAACCCCATTCTTATTGAAGGAAATGCTATCCAAGTGCATCCACTAGTTTGTCAGGCTTTCAATGCCGACTTTGATGGAGACCAGATGGCGGTTTATGTTCCTCTTTTGGAAGAAGCTCAATCGGAAGCTAAAGAATTAATGGCGGCAAATAAAAATTTGCTCAAACCTCAGAATGGCGACCCCATCGTGCATCCAAGCAAAGACATAGTGCTCGGTTCCTATTGGATGACCAAATCCGTTGACGGGGAAAAAGGAGAAGGAAAATATTTTTCAAGTCCCAATACCGCCATCACTGCCTACGAATATGGAATTGTCTCTCTTCGGGCCAAAATAAAAGTTTTAGCCACAGAGAATCAAAAATATAAGAAATTTAACGGAGGAATTTTTGATACTTCCGTCGGCAAACTTCTTTTCAACAGCGTTCTGCCGAATGATTTTCCCTACATAAGCGATGAAATGACTCAAAAAAGATTATCTTCCCTGGTGGATGAACTCATTGTGCATTATGGCGTGGACGACACTCCGCCCATTCTGGACAAGATAAAAGATTTCGGTTTCAAGTACTCAACATTTTCCGGAACAACTTGGGGTATAGACAACGTTAAAGTTCCAGCCGAAAAAGCGAAAATTGTGGCCGACAGCAGAAAATTTGAAGAAAAAATAATTTTGGAATGGAATGAAGGTCTTCTTTCGGAAGAAGAAAGATACCAAAAAATTATAGAAATTTGGACATCCGCCAAAAAAGAGCTGGAAAAAGTTTTGCCGGTAACTTTGGATAAAAACGGCTCTACCTATGATTTGTTCACTTCCAAAGCAAGAGGAGATATGACCAGTTTGAGTCAGATGATCGGCATGAAAGGGCTTATTCAAAATAACCAGGGTAAAGTTTTGGAGTTCCCAATTATTCCTTGCTATGACGAAGGTCTTTCTCCCATTGAGTATTTCGTCACCACTCACGGCGCCCGTAAAGGCGCTTCGGATACTGCCTTGAACACCGCTAAAGCCGGATACTTAACCCGCAGATTGGTTGATGTGGCGCAGGATGTAGTGATAACGGAAGAAGATTGCGGTACAAAAGATGGGAAAATAGTAACCAGAGAAAATATTTCCGGAATAGAAATTCCGCTTTCAAAAAATATTAGTGGACGCATATTGGCAGGTGACCTCAAAGACAAAGACGGCAAAGTAGTTTATAAAAGAGGATTTTTAGTTACCAAAGAAGAAGCGCATAATATTGAAAAAGCGGGCTTTGGGGAAGTATTTGTCCGCTCTCCTTTAACCTGTCGTACTACCCACGGTATTTGTCAGATGTGCTATGGATTGGATTTGGGACGAAATCATCTTGTTAATTTGGGAGAAGCGGTTGGCATTATAGCGGCCCAGGCCATCGGAGAGCCGGGTACTCAGCTTACCCTTAGAACATTCCACGCCGGAGGCGTGGCCGGTACGGATATTACCACCGGCTTGCCCCGTGTTGAGGAAATTTTTGAAAGGCGCATTCCCAAAAACCCGGCGATAATTTCAGAAACGGACGGAGAAGTTTTTGAAATAAAAGATAAAGATGGAAAAGAAAAAACAATTAAAGTGCTTTCCGATGCCAAGGATGGTAGTAAAAAAAATGAAATGGAATATGTCATACCATTTCGCAGAACTCCCATAGTAAAAGTGGGTCAGAAAGTAAAGAAAGGCGAATTGTTGACCGACGGTTCGGCGGATATTGCCGAGATATTTAAATTTGGTCCGAAAGAAATGGCGGAAGAGTATATCATTCGGGAAATAAACAAAGTTTACGAATTGCAAAGCGCCTCCATTTCCAGGAAACACACTGAAATAATTATTCGCCAGATGTTTTCCCGAAGAAAAATAAAAGACGCCGGCGAAACCAATTTTTCCATCGGGGACATTGTTGAAAATACCGCATTCATTGAAGAAAATAATAGAGTTGCTAAAATAAACCAGAAAGAGGCAAAAGCGGAAACCATTGTACTCGGCATTACTGAGGTATCTCTCCGCACCAAAAGCTGGCTCTCGGCCGCATCCTTCCAGAATACCAATCGCGTTCTCATTGAAAATGCAATTAAGGGCGGGGTGGATTCTCTAAGAGGATTGAAGGAAAATGTCATCATTGGACGATTGATTCCGGCCGGCACCGGATTTAAAAGTAGAGTAATTTCTCCAGAGGAGGAATAAAATTTATGAACTCTCCGGTTCAACAAATTAAGGAGAGGCTTTCAATTGAAGAAGTAGTCTCTTCTTATATAAAGCTAGACAGGGCAGGCGCAAATTTAAAAGCCAGGTGCCCATTTCACAACGAAAAAACGCCGTCTTTTTTTGTGTCTCCGGACCGTGGCAGCTACTATTGCTTTGGTTGTGGAGCGAAGGGGGACATTTTTACTTTTATAGAAGAATTTGAAGGACTTGATTTCAAAGGGGCGCTAAAGATTTTGGCCGAGCGGGCGGGAGTTCCTCTTGTGCAGTACAATAAAGAAAAAGAAGGGGAGAAAGAAAGATTATACAAAGCCATGGAAGAAGCGACTAAGTTTTTTGAAAAAAATCTGGTGGAAAATCAGGAGGCACTTAAATACTTAAGAGAAAGAGGGCTAGAGAACAAGACCATTAGAGATTTCAGAATTGGTTTTGTAAAAAATGACTGGCGGGAACTTTATTCTCATCTCCAGATGATAGGTTTTACCGACATAGAAATAGAAAAAGCCGGGCTAGCCAAAAAAACAGAAAAAGGAATGTATGACAGATTCCGCGGACGAATTATGTTTCCGATTTCCGATTCCAGCGGTCGCATTATCGCTTTTTCCGGCAGAATTTTGGAAGACGACGGAAAAAGCGCCAAATATCTGAATAGTCCGGAAACACCCATATTCAATAAATCCTCGGTGCTTTTCGGTATAGACAAAGCCAAAGATTCAATCCGAAAAAACAATTTTTCTATTTTAGTGGAAGGCCAAATGGATTTGATTTTATCCCATCAGGCGGGATTTAAAAATACAGTAGCTTCTTCCGGAACGGCCATGACCGATTCAATATTGTCCAAAGAAAATATTATCAATAATCTGGGACTCATTCACCAGATTGTCAAAAAATATCGTTCTAGCCTATGATGCCGACAAGGCGGGGATAAACGCTTCCAATCGCTTTGCCAAAATCGCTTTGTCTTTGGGTATGGATGTAAAAGTGGCAGGTATGCCGGAAAATATGGATCCGGCGGATGTAATTTCAAAAATTGGCCCGGATGCCTGGCGCGAATCAATCCGAAACTCAAAACATTTTATTGAGTTTATGCTGGAGAGAATTCTAAAAGATAATTCCATAGACCGAAGAAAAATGGGAAGGGAAATAAAAGAACACCTGCTTCCTTTTGTGAATGACTTGGAAAGTTCCATAGAAAAATCGCATTTTATTGCTTTGGTTAGCGATAAAACCGGCATAGCCGAAAATGCCCTGATGGAAGATTTAAGGAAAGTTGAGTCCGAGTTGAAATTTGAGACAGAGGAGACAAAAATAGCCAAAGAAAATGTAGAGAAAAAATTAAGAAAAGACCCCATTGAACGCAGGCTTCTGGGTATCGCTTTTTGGCAGGAGAATATGAAAGAAAAAACAATAGACCCGGAACTGATTTTTAAAAAGTTAGAAAAAGCTAAAGAAATTTACAAAGATATAAAAGAAGATTTAATTTACGAGGCGGAAGAATTTTATTTAAATAGTGAAAATTTACAAAAAGATGTGAAGGAAATGCTCCTGAACATTGAAGAAGAATATTTAAATGAAGAACTTGTTAAAAAAATGGCGGAACTTCAGGATTTTAAAGGCAAAAAAGAAGAAGTGGAGATTTTAAAAAAGATAAATGAAATAAATAAAAAGAAAGAAGAAATTAAAAATAACCGGGATCACTAAATTATAAAAATATATGAAAAAAAAGAAAAATAAAAAACTTAATAAAAAAACAAAGTCCAAGACAAAAAGGCTGAAGAAAAAGGTGGTAAAGAAAATAGTCAGGAAAAATAAGGCTATTTTAAAGAAAGCAAAATCAACCAAGAAATTAACTGTGGCTGAAAAAAAAGCAGAAAATTTTGCCCGCCTTTCAAATGAACTTATAGAAAAAGGGCGCAAAAGAGGGTTTATTACCTATGATGAAATTTTAAAAACTTTTCCCGACATTGAGAACAATATTTTCTTTTTGGACGAGCTTTATGAAAAATTTGCCGTGGCTGGTATTGATGTGCTGGAAGGCGGAAATTTACTTAATCTTGATAATGATATTACCGATAAAGATTTGAATAAATCCACCATTCACGATTCCATTCAAATGTATTTGAAAGAAATAGGGCAGTATGCGCTCATTCATGCGGTGGATGAAAAAGATCTTGCTAAGCGCATAGAATTGGGCGATGTTGAAGCAAAAAATTTATTGGCCAGAGCCAATTTGCGTTTGGTGGTTTCCATCGCCAAAAAATATGTGGGCAGAAGCGCCAATCTGAGCCTTTTGGATTTGATTCAGGAAGGGAATTTGGGACTATTCAAGGCAGTGGAAAAATTTGATTGGACCAAGGGATATAAATTTTCCACTTATGCCACCTGGTGGATTCGCCAATCCATTACCCGCGCTCTGGCTGACCAATCCAGAACTATCCGCATTCCGGTGCATATGGTGGAAACTATTTCCAAATACAAACAAACGTACCGAAAACTCAGTCAAGATTTAGGCCGGGAACCATTGGCCGAAGAGATTGCCACCGAAATGGGCATTCCAGTTGAAAAAATTCACGTCATTGAAAATATCAGCCAGGAAACTATTTCTCTGGAACAGCCGGTGGGGGACGATGACGATAAATCAACTCTGGAAAACTTTATTCCGGATGATAAAATTTTGCGCCCGGACCAGGAATCCTCCCGCAGAATTTTATCCGACCAAATCCGCGAAGTTTTGAACGAACTTAACCCCAAAGAAACGTAAAATATCTGGAAATGCGTTATGGGTTGGTGGACGGTATTCAACATACTCTGGAAAGGGTGGGGGAAGAATTCGGAGTGACCCGCGAACGCATTCGCCAGATTGAAGCCAAAGTGCACGAAAAACTTCGCCAGCACGAAAAAATTGCCCGGCTGAAGAACTACTTTGACTAATATTGACTAATTAGGTGATTAGTATTAATCTCTATCTTAGAATTTGTAAAGTTAAGAATATATTTGGGTGGATAGAGAGCCAACACAAACTTAGGCATCGTTGAGGCTAATAAGGGTTTCAACGGCTGACCTTAAAATTACCCACACCTTTTAATTTTGGGTGTATCTCAGAGGGGGTTTCCCCATGTGGTTAAGACCTCTGTGGTGTTTCCTAGCTCGTCTCTGTATGTAATATTATATATACAGTGGAAAAGATGAGGTTCGATCCCTTGTGGTTCCTAGTAGAAACATAAAGAAGGAATAAGGTAGCTCTGCCGACCGTTTCTTCTCTTTCTAGTTTTTCCACCCTGTATTATCTAACTGCTGCGTACTATATTTATTAGTGCCAGCAGTTTTTTATTTAAAATCAAAAACATATCTCAGCCATGGCGTAGATATGTTTTTAGTGTATAATATAAATTATGGTTACCAGAAAAAAATTAAAATACAAAGGTGTATCCGTAAATCTTTTAGGTTTACCAAACTTTAATTATTCTGAGAAAAAAGAAAAAATTATTAAATGTCAATATCTCCGTTCTTTTATCTCTAATTTTCAAAAAGATGCACCAAAAAATTTACTTCTTATGTATGATATTCCCCATGTGAAGAAGAAGGAAAGAGACTGGTTTCGTCGTCAACTCAAAAATTTTGATTTTATTATGATTCAAAAAAGTGTCTGGGTTGGTCCTTCACCATTGCCGAAAGATTTTTTAGATTACTTAAAGAGAATTGGTCTACAAAAAGAATTTAAAACATTTAAGTTAGCTAAATCTTATCTAGAAAAATCCTAATTATATAGACCAATCTACGCCATGGCGTAGATGCAATCTGGCTGATTTGTTTAGTTAATAGTCAATTATATAAAGTTGACATTTCATTGAAGTGCTATTTAGAAAATGGTATAATTGTAGGGTATTATTTAACCCCGCCTAAATAGTCGTTTGGGTGGAATTATAAACTAACTTTATTATTATGTGTAAAAATTGTGGTAAAGGGGGTTGCACTGTGCATTGGATTGTCAAAATCCTGGTAATCATTGGAGGCATAAACTGGGGCCTAATCGGCTTGGGTATGCTTTTGGGCAGTTCAAGCAA
Source organism: Candidatus Nomurabacteria bacterium (assembly GCA_963842815.1). Lineage (GTDB taxonomy): Bacteria > Patescibacteriota > Minisyncoccia > Phycocordibacterales > UBA9973 > UBA9973. The sequence goes on along the minus strand of CAWJHU010000003.1, from coordinate 153,567 downwards.
TTGGAACGTAGTCAATATGATTTTGGGTTTCTCTCCAACGGTGGAGGGAATAGTTTATGTGCTGGTAGGCATTGCGGCTGTTATGAAAATATTCGGCTGTAAATGCCACAAGTGTAAAGTAGACGCTCCAGCAATGGATGCGAACAAAATGGGAGGAATGTAATTTTCCTTAAAAAGAGCCCTCCGATTAAAATCGGAGGGCTCTTTTAGCAGGATTTGCTTTTTATTTCCAAAATGCTATATTGCAATACATAGTATGGCTTCAATTTCAAATGCGGTGTTTTATATGTTGACTTTTTTGTCTGTTTACGTGCAGCTATTTTTTTTGATTACCTTTCTTGAAAACAGGAAAAAAATTCTTATCAGAAACGGAACCATTAGACTTGCCAAATATCCCAAAGTAACGATTATGGTTCCTTCCTGGAATGAAGAAAAAACAATTTATAAAACAGTTCGTTCTTTGCTTAATTTAAACTATCCAAAAGATAAAGTTGAAATTTTTTTGATTGATGACGGGTCCACGGATGGTACTCTGGACGCCATTTCTAGATTTTCCAAATATCCAAATATAAAAATTTTTCATAAGGAAAACGGCGGAAAATATACCGCCCTTAATTTAGGCCTGCAAAATATTGAGACCGACTTCGTGGGCTGTCTGGATGCCGATTCCATTGCGGACCCGGAATCCCTCGTCCGCATTATGAGTTATTTTGAAAAAGACCCCGGAGTTATGGCGGTGGCTCCTTCTATCGTTGCAATTAACTCCAAAAATTTTGTCCAAAAAGCCCAAGAAGCGGAATATTTTTTAGCCGTTTATATGAAAAAAATGCTCGGATTCCTCGGGGCTATTCATGTTACGCCCGGCCCGCTCACTATTTTTCGTAAAAAGGTTTTTGATGATTTAGGTCCTTACCGACATGCTCACAATACGGAAGACATGGAAATCGCCTATAGAATGCAAGAAAATCATTATAAAATAGAACAGTGCAATGATGCCTATGTTTACACCAATACTCCGGGAACCGTGCTAAAGCTTTATAAACAAAGGCTACGCTGGATTTATGGTTCCATAAACAATATTATTGATTATCGTAAAATGATTTTCAGAAAAAAATACGGCAATTTTTCTCTTTTTACCTTGCCCATGATTATTGTTTCCATGGTGGCGGTCGGCTATCTTATCGGAAAAGTATTCTATGGATTCGGCAGCTTTTTGTTTTCAAAAATCATGCAGTATGAAGCCGTAGGTTTTCATCTCGTTACCCAAAAAAGTTTTGTTGACCCGTTTTTTATAAACACCCAATCCATTTTCTTTATTTCCATTGTCCTTTACCTTTTAATATTATTCTCAATAATTTTTGGTAAAAAAATGACCAAGGAAAAAAGTCATCTTTATTTGAGCATCGTTTATTATTTTATTATTTTTACTATTATCGGTCCGGTCTGGCTCTTCAAAGCGATGTATAACACCATTTTGTCCAGAAAACCGGCCTGGAGATAAATATATGAATGAGAACCACATTGATTGGAAAAAATATTTAATCGTGTTTTTATTTACCGTTGGACTTTTTCTTTCCGCCAGTTTTATCAGCAATTATTTCAGCAATAAAAAAGTTGACCAGCTTAAAGCGATTCAGGATTCGATTTCCATAGATGTTCTTTCTTCGGAAACCCAATTTTCTTTGCTCTCGGAGCTTTCCTGTAAAAATATTTCCGATTCCGTACTTTCTCAGGAGCTGAGCGACCTGGGAAATAAATTGGAATGGAGCCAGCAGAATTTGGGCGCCACGGACACGGTTTCTTATTTGAAAAAATATTATTCTCTGCTTGAAATCAAAGACTATCTTCTGAATAAAAACATTTCTTCTCGCTGTAAAACAAAGGCCGCATTTATTCTTTATTTCTATACTACGGCGGAAAATTGCAGCGAATGCGAAAAGGAGAGTCTGGCGCTTTCAACTCTCCGAGATAAATATCCGGAACTCCGGGTATATTCCTTTGACTACAGCATTGACCTTTCCGCGGTGAAAGCAATGCTTCAAATCTACAAAATAAAAGACACAGAACTTCCAGCTTTGGTTATTGACGATAATTTATTGACTGGTTTTCACGGGGTGGATGAACTGGATTCCCGAGTGCAGGAATCCTTCAAGCTTCTGGAGGCGACGACCCCTACTACAAAGACGGCAAACCCTGTTAAAACGACAAGCAAAAAGACTCCTTAATTTTGAGCCGCCTCTCAGATTTGAACTGAGGACCTTCGCTTTACAAAAGCGTTGCTCTACCAACTGAGCTAAGGCGGCATATTTCTACTTTAGCACACTATTCTATTCCTTCCTCTTCTTTTATTTTATGCTTCATTTTTCTTATCTTTTCCCGATATTCTGAAATTGTTTTTAAATACTTTGATACTTCTTTTTTCCCCGTTGTTTCGTCTCCGTTCTTATTCTTGTTAAATTTATTTTTTAATTCTTCCGCAAATATTTTGCTTTTAATCTTTATAAAATTTGAGGATTTAATAAAAAATTTAAGAGTTACAAAAAGCGCCATGTAGCCGAACTTTTTTGTGTTTTTGAAAGTTGAATGTTTTATTTTTTCCAGGTCATTCTCAAAAGGATGAATATTTTGTACTTTTGCAATTTGACCGTTTCGGACAAGGGTAAGCTTAAGGCTTATCATTATAATGATGCCCAGAAACGATAGAAGAAATAAAATTAAAGGTAAAAGCATAATATTTTTTATATTGAATAACGTTTTACTTCTTTTATTTTTGCTTTGTTTTTATTTAGAAGTCCGCCGACTGTTTCGTTCGGGTCTTTTATGAATATTTGGTCAAGCAGAGTTTTTTCTTTGAAATAGGTTGCCATTTTGCCTTCCAGCATTTTTTTCTTTATCTCTTCCGGCTTATTTACGCCGGCCACCTCTTTCTGAAAAATTTCTCGCATGGTGTTTTTTACCTCTTCGGTTATGTCTTCCTGCGAAATATATTCCGGCTTCATGGCGGTTATATGCATGGCAATGTCTTTGGCCAGTTCTTCATTTCCGCCTTCCAAGGAAACAATGACAGCAATTTTGTTGTTGTGCACGTAATTACCTAAAATATTTCCGTCCACTTCATAGGCGTCGCCTAGCTCTATTTTTTCTCCGGTTTTTTGGATAATGGGGTCTATCAGGTCTTTGGCCTTTGACTTCATTTTATCAATGCCCTCCTTGAACGCGATATCTGCCAATTTGGAAAGCAAATTTACAAAATCTTCGTTTTTAGAAACGAAATCTGTCTCGCAGTGCAGGGAAACCAGGACAGATTTCTTTCCTTCTGTTTTAATGCAAACCCTTCCGTCTTTGGCGTCCCGGCCGGCTTTTTTGAGTGCGATGTCGGAACTTGTTTTTTTAAGGATAGCAAGAGCTTTTTTCATATCTCCTCCGGCTTCTTCCAGCGCGTTTTTGCACTGCATTACGGAAATACCTGTTGATTCCCTAACTCTTTTATAAGTTCAGTCGTAATTTTTATAGACATAATTTAATATTGATTTTAATTTTTATTTAACCGGTACGGACATCTGGCCTCCTTTATATGCGCCAACAATGGAAGCGGTGAAAAATTTGATGGATGGTATGCCGGAGTCATTACCAACCATAGGGTAGTCGATGGTTTTGATATTTGAATCGGAATTTACCAAAGCCACAACAGGTACGCTGGATTTATAAGCTTCAGTGGTCGCTATGTGTTCCGCTTTTGCGTCAATAATAAACAACGCATCGGGGGTCTTTTTCAAACCAAGCAACCCTCCATAATATTTTGTAAGTTTTTCCATTTTTTTAGCCATCATCACCCGCTCCTTTTTTGTGTATTTTTCCAGTCCGCCTTCCGCACTTTCTTTATTATAAGTTTCCAGTTCAATGATTCTTTTTTTGATTTCTGTAAAATTACTTAAAGTTCCGCCGATCCATCGCACATCTACGTAAGGCATATTTAAACTCAATGCAGCATTTTTTATCACTTCCCGGGCTTCAGGTTTTGTGCCCACAAAAAGAATAATTTTATTTTGAGCGCCTAGGTTTTTAATAAATTCTTCCGCATGTTCCAGTTGAACGCTTGTTTTTTCAAGGTCTATAATGTCCCCATTATTCTTGGTGGCGTATATATATGAAGAAACAGAAGGATGCCTTCTGCTTTTTCCATAACCATAATGCACCCCCGCTTCAAACATTTTTTCTACGCTTATGGAAGCGCCTGTATTTCTGTTTTCCGCCTTTTGTGGCTTCAAGCTCGTAGTTTGCATGAGGGTTATTCTAGCAGAAGACCTGTCCTTTTGCAACTCATATAGTCCTTTGCCAAAAAGACTTTTTTCAGCTAATATGGAGGTTATGAGACAATCTAAACTTTTTACTAAAACCAAGAAAGAGGCCCCGACGGACGAAGTGTCCAAAAATGCGGAACTTCTTATTCGGGGTGGTTTTATTCATAAGGAAATGGCAGGAGTATATTCATATTTGCCTTTAGGTTTGCGAGTTTTAAATAAAATTGAAAATATTATTCGTGAAGAAATGAATGCTATCGGCGGAACAGAAATGAAAACTTCCGTATTTCAAAATAAAGAAATATGGGAAAAATCAAACAGATGGGACGATAAAGTGGTAGATACTTGGTTTAAAACAAAATTAAAAAATGGTGGAGAAGTCGGTTTATCTTTCACCAACGAGGAAGCCTATTCAAATATTTTAAAACAATATATTTCCTCCTATAAAGATTTGCCGATTTACCCGTACGATTTTAAAAATATTTTTAGAAATGAAGCCAGAAGCAAATCCGGAATCATGAGAGGAAGAGAATTCTATTGGAAAGCTCTTTATTCTTTTTCCAGAGACGAAAAAGAGCACAATGAATTTTACGAGAAATCAAAAATTGCCTATCAAAATATTTTCAAAAGAACCGGCATTGGCCACCTGACCTATTTAACTTTTGCTTCCGGCGGAAGCTTTTCAAAATATTCCCATGAATTTCAAACGATAACTTCGGTCGGGGAAGATACTATTTACCTGGATGAGAATTCAGGTATTGCCGTGAACAAAGAAGTTTTTAATGATGAAACTCTTCTCCAGCTTGGCTTGAATAAAGAAAAATTAGTGGAAAAAAGAGCGGTAGAAGTAGGGAATATTTTTTCGCTGGGAACCAGATTTTCAGAGCCTTTTGACTTGAAATATAAGGATGAAAACGGACAAGAGAAGCTGGTAATAATGGGCAGTTATGGCATTGGGTTGGGTAGATTGATGGGAACAGTCGTTGAAGTTTTGTCCGATGACAAAGGTATAATTTGGCCGGAGTCCATCGCTCCTTTTCAGATACATTTGCTTGCCCTGGGGGAAGGAGAAGAGGTTTTTTCCGAAGCAAATAAAATTTACGAAAGTTTGTCGAAGAATTTTGAAATTTTATTCGATGACCGAAAAGAAATCTCTCCCGGCGAAAAATTTGCCGATGCCGACCTACTGGGCATCCCTTATCGCGCGGTTGTTTCCGCCAGAAGCCTGAAAGAAGGGGGAATTGAATTAAAAAAACGCACGGAAGAAAAAGGGAAAGTTATTTCACTTGATGAATTATCAAAATTATTAAAAAATGTTCAATAAAATTTACAAATTAATTTCAAATGACATCGGCATAGACCTGGGCACATCCAACACTCTGGTGTATTTAAAAGGGCACGGCATTGTTATCAATGAACCTTCGGTGGTGGCGGTAAATATTAAAACCAATCAAATTCTTGCCGTGGGGGAAAAGGCCAAAGAAATGTTGGGACGTACCCCGGGACATATTAAAGCGGTTCGTCCGCTGGTGGATGGCGTCATTTCGGATTTTGAAGTTACGGAAGAAATGCTTTCTTATTTAATAAATAAAGCCAATAAAATATCCAAGAAACTTGCCAGGCCGAGAGTTTTAGTTGGCGTTCCTTCCGGTACGACCAATGTGGAGACGCGCGCCGTCTATGACGCCGCCCGTTCGGCTGGAGCCCGTGAAGTATTTTTAGTGGAAGAACCTATGGCGGCGGCTATCGGCATCCGGCTTCCTATCAAAGACCCGGTTGGTTCCATGATTATAGATATCGGCGGAGGAACAACGGATGTTGCCGTGATTTCTTTAGGCGGGATTGTCAAATCAAAAAATTTGAAAGTGGCGGGAGATAGATTTAATAATGACATCATTACTTATATGAGAGATGAATTTAAAATTTTAGTCGGTGAAACTACAGCCGAAATGGTTAAGATGGTTATCGGTTCCGTTCTTCCGGGAGAATATATGGAAACGGAAGTACGCGGACGGGATTTATTGACTGGATTACCCCGGGAAGTGGTGGTGACGGACTCCGATATTCGCGAAGCATTTTCATTGTCCATCAAAGAACTCATAGAAGGAGTAAAAGATGTGCTGGAAACAACCCCTCCTGAAATTTTGTCCGACATAATGCACAAAGGAATTACTCTCTCCGGAGGCGGAGCTTTGCTACAAGGACTGGGGGGACTTTTACAAAATGTTCTTAAAATGCCTGTTTATGTGGTGGACGATCCGCTTACGGCTGTGGCTCGAGGAACCGGGATTATTTTAGACGATTTGCCAGCCTATAACGAAATTTTAATCGGGAACCAAGATGAGTTACCTCCTAGATAAAAAAATAAAAAGAAATAAGTTATTTAAATACACACTTTTTGTTATAGTTTTATCTATTTTAATCTATTTTAGAGCCGGTATTTTTAATGGGCTTTCCTATGTTTCATCCGCCGTTTTTCGTCCGGTTTTAATTTTAGGAAATAATATTGGCGGAACCTTGTCCAATACGGGTTCCTATTTCCATTCCAAAAGTTCTCTTTTTTTGGAAAATGAAGATTTAAAATCAAAGCTAGGCGAAGAAGAAGCACAGATATCAAACTACAATTCTATTTTGGATGAAAACTTGAAAATGAAAGAAATTTTAGGACGAAAAAATCCAAAAGTTAATTTAATTTTGGCTGTTATTTTATCCAAACCAAATCAATCTCCCTACGATACGCTTATTATTGATGTTGGCACCAATGACGGAATATCAGTTGGCCAAAGAGTTTTTGCCTTGGGAAATGTGCCCATCGGACGCATTGCGGAAGTTTATACGAATTCCGCGAAAGTTATTTTATATTCAAATCCCGGAGAACAAACCGAAGTGGTAATTTCAGGCAGTGGTACTTTTATGCAAATAGTCGGGCGGGGCGGAGGAAATTTTGAAATGATTTTGCCCAGAGATTTTGTTTTGCAAAATGGGACAGAAGTCGATTTGCCCGACATCACGCCGTATATTGTCGGCACAGTGCAGACAATTATTTCCGACCCGCGGGACGCTTTCCAAAAAGCTTTGCTAACCAGTCCGGTGAATATTCAGGAATTGAAATTTGTGGAAGTGGAGAAATAATGGAATTCAAAATTGAAAAAAGGTTAAAAAATAGTTTAGGAAGAGTAGGGGTGATTAAAACTCCACACGGAGGAATAAAAACTCCGGCTTTTGTGGCGGTGGGAACAAAAGCCACAGTAAAATCTCTGAATCCAGAGCAGGTCAAAAATATTGGCGTGCAGATGGTACTCGGGAATACCTATCATTTATATTTACAGCCGGGAGATGAAATTGTGCGCGATGCCGGAGGTATCGGAAAATTTATGAATTGGTCGGGGCCGACCATGACGGACTCCGGCGGTTTCCAAGTTTTTTCTTTAGGCGCCGCCTACGGAAAAGATATTTCCAAAATCACAAAAATAATTGATCCATCATTGTTGATACCGGAACGTTTTGACGATTCTGACGCCCCAAGGCTGGCGAAAATAGGACAAGATGGAGTTTCTTTTAAATCTCACTTGGACGGAAGCATTCACTACATTACTCCGGAGAAATCAATTCAGATTCAGCACAACTTGGGTGCTGATATTATTTTTGCTTTTGACGAATGTACCAGCCCGACGGAAGATTTGAGATATCAAGAAGAAGCGCTGGAACGCACTCATCGCTGGGCGGAGAGAAGTTTAATTGAGCACAAAAAATTAAATAAAGAAAATAAAATTTCTTTATTCGGGATAGTACAAGGGGGAAGGGATGAAAGACTTCGCAAAGAAAGCGCGAGAGTGATAAGTAGTTTAGATTTTGACGGTTTCGGTATCGGCGGTTCATTCGCAAAAGAAGATATGTCCAGTGCTGTGAAATGGGTGAATAAAATTTTACCGGAAGAAAAACCTAGACACTTGCTTGGCATAGGGGAACCGGAAGATCTTTTTTTGGGCATAGAAAACGGAGTGGATCTTTTTGATTGTGTCTTACCAACCCGACTTGGTAGAAATGGCACAATTTATACGAAAAATGGAAAAATAATTATTACCAACACAAAATTCAGAAATGATTTTTCAGCAATTGAAAAAGATTGCGAATGTTATACTTGCCAGAATTATACGAAAGCCTATGTCGCCCACCTTTTTCACGGCAAGGAAATGTTGGCCGGCACTCTGGCTTCAATTCATAATTTACATTTTATTACCCATTTAGTAGACGATATCCGCCAGTCTATTCTGGATGATAATTTTTTTGAATTTAAAGAGAAATTTTTAAAGGAATATTTAAAATAAAAACCGCTTTACAATTATTGAAAAATTGTTATACTAAACTCCACTTTAATGGCCAGAAAAAAAATAAAAAAACAGGGGAAAAATTGGAAAAAGTTTTGGAAACTCGGAGCGGATGAATTTAATACGCAATTTTTTAGTGTAAGCAAAGACGGCAATCTGACGGCGACGGAAGGTTATCACATTTATAATTTTAATAAACTTATACATAAATATGGCACGCCTCTGCAGGTGGTATTTCCGTTTATCATAGAAGACCGCTTGAAAGACCTCATTGGTTATTTTCAAGCCTACATGAAGATCTACGGCTACAAAGGAAAGTTTTTTTATCACTACCCGATGAAGGTAAATCAAAACAAAGAATTTATTCTTCCGCTTCTTTCGGAAGGAGCAAATCTGGAAGTAACCTCTCCGAACGAGCTTTGGCTTGTTAAAAAATTTTGGGAAGGAGAAAAATTTAATGCTAAAATCCGTATATTTTGCAATGGTCCAAAAACCAGCCAATATCTGGATTTAATAGAGGAATTACGCACCAAGGGCATGAACATAATACCCATCATAGAAGGGCAGGAAGAGGTAGAAAGACTCTTGAAATACAAAGGAGACGTAGGAGTACGGGTAGATTTGGCTATCAAGGCGGATACCCACTGGGATAAGAAATTTGACCGTTTTGGTCTTTCGGAAAAAGATGTATTTTCTCTGGCCAAAATGAAAAATCTCAAGATATTGCATTATCATTTAGGGTCCCAAATAAAAACACAGAAAAGCATTCTGGAAGGAATAAAACGAGCGTTTAGTATTTATGTTGAATTGCAAAAAATACATCCCAATTTGGATACTCTGGATATCGGCGGAGGATTTGGCGTTCCCTATGAAAAAAAGAAATTTTACACAGCCAAAGGCGTTTCCAGCAAGATTATAAAAACATTAAAAAATTTATCGGATAAAACAGGAATCAAGCATCCGAACTTGGCCATAGAATGGGGCCAATACATCGTGGCTCCGGCGCAGGTAACACTTTATAAAATTATTTCTAAAAAATATATTGATAAGGCTAATGCCAAAGCCTGGTATGTTATTGACGGAAGTTTTATGAATGATCTGAAAGATACTTGGGCGATACATCAAAAATGGCATGTTGTGCCGACAAACAATATGACCAGTTCTTTGAAAAGAGTTTGGCTCGCGGGAAGTAGTTGCGACTCGGATGACAAATATACCGCCGGGGGAGATTATATTCTTTTACCAAAATTAAATGGCGAAGATCAATTCATTGCCATTCTGGATACCGGCGCCTATCAGGATGGACTTGCTTCGCATCACTGTCTGCTTTCTCTTCCCGCAAAAATTATTGCCCAAGACGGCACGATTAAAATTGTCCGAAAACATGAAACTGCGGAATATATCGGGAAACTTTTTGGCTGGACTAATGGAGACCATAAATAAAGAAATGAAAAATAAAAATATTTTTTTTATTCTCATAATTATTATTTTTTTTGTGGCAGGATTTTTTTTGATAAATTATTCCCCCAAAAATTTTGATATAAGTAAAATTCAATATGTAAAAATTGCCGGAAAAACTCTCAAAGTTGATTTGGCTTTGACTCCAGAAGCTCAAGAACAAGGGCTTTCAGGACGGGCAGGATTGAAAGAAGACGAAGGAATGCTTTTTGTTTTTAACCAAGCAGGCCAATATTCTTTTTGGATGAAGGATATGAATTTTCCAATAGATATTATTTGGATCGGAGAAGATTTGCGGGTGGTTTATATCAAAAAAAATGCACTTCCGGGGTCATATCCGGAGACCTATGGTCCCGAGGGTATCAGTCGGTATGTTTTGGAAGTCAGCTCCTCTTTTTCGGAAAAGAATAATTTAAAAGAAGGCGACAAGGTGGAATTTTTGTCCTCCTAAGGCTTACCGTTTCAGCTTTTAAAGAGATTGCTATTTACAGCCATTTCAAACTGTTTTTCTTTATTGTTTTTTCTTGTTTTCCACTCGCAAAAATTATTTTATAGAAGTATAATTGCTCCATGGAAAAAGATTTTATTTTAGATCGAAAGGAATTGAATAAAGTTAAGAACGTCAGAAACCGAGAAGGGGAAGTTATTCCTTTTAATATAAATAGAATCGCCGATGCCGTTTATAAAGCATTTATCGCGACCAAAGAAGGGGAAAAAAGGGAAGCGAAAGACGTTGCTGAGAAAGTTTTTCATAAATTGCTCCACCTAAAGGCAAAAAACATAGAAAAAAAGTTCATTCCGACGGTGGAAATGATTCAGGATATCGTAGAATCCGAGCTTATGGATTTAGGATATCATTCTACGGCAAAATCTTATATTTTATATAGGTCCAAAAGAGCGGAATTGAGGCGCGAAGTTGGCACCATCCCTCCGGAAAACAAAAAAATTTTTGACGAATCCAGTTCTTACTTTGTAAGTTCCTACGAAGAATTTATTTTTTATAGAACCTACTCAAAATGGCAGGATGATTTAGGCAGACGCGAGACATGGATAGAAACCATTGACCGCTTTATGGCCTATATGAAAAAAAATCTTGGCAACAAGTTGTCCCCGAAAGATTTTTCCGAAGTTAAAGAAGCAATTTTAAAACAAGAAATTTGTCCATCCATGAGATTGCTTTGGTCCGCCGGAGAAGCTTGCGAAAAATCAAACGTCTGGGCTTACAATTGTTCCTATGTGGCGCCTTCCAGTTGGCAAGACCTGGGAGAGATAATGTTCATCCTAATGTCCGGAGCAGGTTTAGGTTTTTCTGTTGAATCCGAGACCGTGCAAAAATTTCCGCAGATCAGAAGACAAACAGGAAAAAAATTAGCAACCCATGTGGTTGAAGACAGCAAAGAAGGTTGGGCGGATGCATTTATTCTGGCTTGCAAGACTTGGACCGATGGATATGATATAGATTTTGATTACAGTAAAATTCGTCCGTCGGGCGCTCGTTTGAAAACTGCCGGCGGCCGCGCTTCCGGACCCCAGCCTCTCATTGACCTTATTAATTTTGCCAAGAAAAAAATATTGGGAAGACAAGCAAAGCGTCTCACCAATTTGGATTTGCATGACATCATTTGTCAGATTGGCCTCATTGTTGTGGCCGGAGGTGTTCGTCGCAGCGCTCTCATATCGCTTTCGGATATTGACGATGAATCCATGCGCAAATCAAAACAGGGACAATTCTGGATTGATAATGGACAACGTTCCATGGCCAATAACTCCGCCGTCTACAGTCAGAAGCCTTCGGCCTCGGAATTTTTAAACGAATGGATAGAATTGATAAAATCAGGCACCGGGGAAAGGGGTATATTCAATAGAGGGGGATTAATGACCCAGCTCCCAAAACGCCGAATTGACAACTGGAAGGAGGCCGGAATTATAGACGACCAAAACGTCATTGTGGGATTGCCGGGCTCAAATCCATGCGGAGAAATTACCCTTCGTTCCAAGCAATTCTGCAACCTCACTTCCATTGTGGTGCGCCCCAAAGATACCCTAGAGGATTTAAAGAGAAAAGTCAGACTTTCCACCATTCTGGGGACCTATCAAGCCACCTTGACTCATTTCGGTTATCTATCAAAAGAATGGAAAGAAAATTGCGAGGATGAAGCCCTGCTGGGAGTTTCCATTACTGGATATTATGACAACAAAACAATCAGAAATGATAAAGTTTTATCAGAACTTCGGGAAGAGGCTATTAAAATAAATAAAGAGTATGCCAAAAAATTTGGCATCAATAGTTCCACCTGCATTACCACTATCAAACCCCACGGAAATTCCGGACAGCTTCTTTATGTGGGCTCCGGAATGCATCCGTGGTATGCCAAGTATTACATCCGCAGAGTTCGTATTTCCACAAATGACCCGCTCTATCAATTAATTAAAGACCAGGGTGTTCCTTTTAAGGCGGAAGTCGGATATTCCACAGCCAATTCCACTGTCGCTGTGGTTGAATTTCCCATCAAAGCGCCGGAGGGAGCTGTCACCCGCGACCAGGTTTCTGCCATTGACCTGTTGAACGAATGGAAAAGATTAAAAATTAATTATATTGAGCACAATCCTTCGGTAACTATTTATGTGGGCAATGATGAATGGATAAAGGTGGCGAATTTTATTTATGAAAACTGGGATATTGTTGGCGGACTTTCTTTCTTGCCTCGTTCCGAACATGTTTATCAGCTGGCGCCCTACGAAGAAATTTCCAAAGAAGAATACGAAAAAAGAATGAACGAAATAAAACATATTGATTTTTCCAAACTGATTTACTACGAGCAGGAAGATAATACCGTGGGGGCTAAAGAATATGCTTGCGTCTCCGGAGTTTGTTCCTTGGATGATGTTTTGGTTGAAGAAGCTAAAAAAGAAAAAACCGAAGGTCCTGCGGAAAATTAACCCAATAGAAAAATCCTCTCTTGTGAGAGGATTTTTCATATTTTCGGTTCTGTATCTATAAGCCGAATTCTGTAATCCGACCGAAGCCGGACCGACAGTTATTTATCTAGGCCCTGAATTACTCCAAAGCTCAAGCGATTCTCCCGCCAGCAACTGTGTAGCTGTGGGCGGACACGATCTTGCACACGCGTAGGTATTTTGCCGTTTCACCCGAACTTAATCGGTTCGTCACTGTTCTCAACCCTGGGATTACTCCCGACGGGGGTTGTCCGCTACGTTTGCCCGATAAATCAGGCTATGTGTTCGGACTTTCCTCACTCCGACCAAAGTCGGAGCGCAACTGCCCAATACAGGACCGATTTGATTCTAACAGACTTGCTTTTTTATTTCAAGTATGCTATACTCGTTTTGTGAGTGTGAGGTTAGATTCACATTTATCGTAAACAACATAAGTGCCGCAGAGACCCGCCGCAAGGCGGGTTTTTGTTTTTTAGGGAATTAATTGTATTTAAAAGATAAAATAAAAAAATAAAACCTCTGCCAGAGCAAAGGTTTTTGTTCAATCAAAAATGGGCTATTTATGACATTGGGATTGAAGAAACCCAAAACCGTCTTCGTATCCCTGATCCATTACTTCTTCGCTGATTCCAATAGAGTTCAACTTTCGACGGATGGTTTCCAACTCAAAATTGGAAGGATTGCGAGCGATAGTAATTCTAATTTGTTCTCGTCCAAAAGTATTAAGGCAAGTCTTGGATGGTTTGAACTCCTTCAGTTCAAAAAAAAGAGTATCAAAGCTAATCCAGTCTTCGTCAAGAATGGCTTGTGCCATTGACTCGAATTTTTCCTGAATCTTTTTATCTGAACCGCATACATGCAGTCTAAGATTTGTAAATGGTTTTTTTTCTTCGGGTTCAGCAATTTTTTCTCCTTTGGGTCCACGAAGATGATTTTCCTTTTTAACATCCCCAACTTTAACCATACTATTTGCTTTAAATAGCAGGTCATGTTTTGGAACGAGAATTAACGACATTTGCGTCTCCTTATATTAGTGGAATGAACAAACATTATTTTCTATTTAAATCCAAAGAAAGTATATCATATATACAATAAAAGTCAAGCTGTGGACCTAGCGAGAATCGGACTCGCGCCTCGGCAATGCGAATGCCGCGTAATACCACTTTACTATAGGCCCTGACAGGGTGCACAAAAATGCTAAAGCATTTTTGTGCACCCTGTAGGAATCGAACCTACGACCTTGCGAATGTGAATCGCACGCTCTAACCAACTGAGCTAAGAGTGCATGTGGACCTACGGAGAATCGGACTCCGACCTCGTCCATGCCATGGACGCGTTCTACCACTGAACTATAGGCCCGTCTAAAAATAATAACTGAAACAAAAAAAAAGGCAAATTTGCATTATTAAAAAAATAATATAGAATGGCTTTATCTCTTGTATTGGGCCCATAGCTCATCTGGTAGAGCGCCTCATTTGCAATGAGGAGGTAAGCGGTCCGAGTCCGCTTGGGTCCACATCATAAGAATCATTAAGCTCATTTAGCTCAAATACCCTTAATGGTAAAGATAATTTAGCGGTTCCAAATCCTGTTTCTCTGTTATAAATAATTTTGTCTTCAAAGACCAATTTTAGAACTAGGTGTTTTGACTTTAAATCATCTTTTTTCCAATAAAGATAAGGGTTTTTAAGAAAATTAAATGTTATATCAAGGGCGGTTCCAAAGTCTGGCTTTCTACTTCGCATGACCTGAGCCTGATTTTCTAATATCTGTTCTTCTTCAGTAAGTTTCCCTATTTCTTTTTCGTAAGTTTTTATTAAATTTTCATTATCAATTTTTGATAATCTATCTAATAAGTTTCTTATCTTTGAACGGACTTCATCTAAACTATTCTCATGATTCTTTTTAAGATTATCTACATCAGCAAGTCTTTTATTCCATACATCAAGCAGAATCTCTTTTGTAAGGGCTAAGGTCTTTTCCTTTGGTTTTATTGAACGTAAAATAACCTCAAACTTGTCTTCCATGTCTTTTCTTCTGATGCATTTACCTCTCAAATCACATTCTTTCGTTTTACAATGATAATAAGGGTGTTTTTCTCCATTCCTGCTTGTTGTCCAACTTGCTGTCATTGGCTTTATACATTTAGCACACAAAATAAAACCTCTTAAAGGAAATTCTTTACTATTGTCTTTTCTTGAAAAAACTTTTATCTTTCCGTTTAGTTTATCCTGAATCTTCTCAAAAGTTTCTAAATCAATAATTGGTTCATGGTGTCCGATTCTTCTACTCACATCCCATTCTTTATATTCCACATATCCCGCATATACTGACCTTGTAAGTAGCTTTTTCACTGAATCTAAACTAACTTTTTTTAAACCACGAAACTTTTTTGATTGTAAAAAACTTTGAACCTCAACTTGATTTGCAAACCTTCCAAAGGCAAATCCTTCAAGTGCTTCTTTAATTATACTGGCTTCAGGTTCAACTCTATTTAGAATATATCCATGAATAGGGTTCTTGCCCATTTTATATCCTGCCGGAGAACAGAAAGACCAATAACCATTTTCAAGACGAGCTTTATGTTTTTGGATTACTTGTCTTTGATTTTGTTTTCTTTCTAACTCACCCTGAGAAGCCATTATAGTTTCAATAAATTGCCCTTCAGGGGTTTCTTCAAAAGTAAAATTTAAACATTCTACTTTTGCTCCCCTAGCAGTGAGTTCTCTTCTTAATTTAAGATGAAAAGCAGTATCACGGGCAAGTCTTTTCAAATCGTCAAAAATAACTACAAAATTAGTTGCAAGATTTTTGTCTAGAAAACCCAAAAGAGAAGACATTGCTGGTCTGTTCATAAAATCTCCACCACCTGAAAAAGTATCCCCAAAGACTTTTACAACTTCATAATCTTTTTGTTTTGCATATTCTCTGCAACGATATTCTTGGCTATCAAGCCCATGTCCCTCAGTGCTTTGTTTTACGGAAGATACTCGACAATATATTACTGCTTTTTTCATATATCTATTTTACCACTAAACTCTTCAAAGTAATTATCTAATATTGAATCGATCATTGAATAAAGAGTTTCTCGAAGTTTCTCAACTTCAGAATCTGCCATATTTCCACCCAATATTTCTTTACACCTATCAATACTTATCATAGATGTTTTATACTGTTCCTAAGGCATTTTTGCCCTTAATTTCGCCCTCCTCAGGTAGGTTCGTTTGATTCTCTAAATAATCAATAAGCTCTTTTTGCTCATTTTTTTCATATTCTCTTTCTGGTATTAATTCGTTAAAGGCTTTCACTAACGATTTGCGTGAAAACTTTTTCCCTCGAACTGCTCTAACTAAATTAATAGATGCTCCATTAAATGGATTTTTTAATTCTTGTTCTTTAAATCTTGCCCTTATACTTCTCATCGTGTAGTGATTATATTCACTAGCGCTAAAATAGGGCGATATATTATGTGAATAACTATCTTTATTTTAAAAACAGCCATAAAACATAGGTTTTTATACCATCAAAAATACACAAATTACGAAATTGAGCTTTTATTTATCAAATATTTTAAACATTTACGACTATTCTTATCTTATTTTTATATTGATAATTCCATTGTGAAGTTGTACCATTAAAATATAACTTAATAAATATAGTAGCCTAAACCTTACTTATATATTTATATTGATTTATATCTATATTTTAAGGCACGGTAATACAAGTCGTATAAGGAATAAAGAACCCATCAGGGGGTCGCCTTATACGCCGTGTCGGGAAACTGACACGAGAGACTTCGGTCTCTACCCGTGATGGGCTTTTTGCTTTCTAACTAATAAAATTATATGAAAAAAAATCTACTATTTGTTTTAATATTAGTTGCTGTAATAATGGTTTTACCTATTAAAAAAATCCAAGCACAAGCCAGTGTTGATGTCCCCGGTGTTGGCACTTTGTATTGTGAAGGAGATCATCAAACTATAGGTGAGAACTTTGGTGATGCATATTGCAAATGTGAATCTGGTTATGTTATGAGTAGTAGTGGACAATGTGTCTCTAATAGTTTTACTAATGATAATTCTATCTCAACACCACTTTATACTGAACCTATCAACAGAACATATACGCCTGATATATCTGCAATGCTAAAGGATCTTGATAATTATAATTCTTGCCACAATCCTGACCCTCATAGTTTTTATAATAAAAATACTGGGAAATGTGCATGTTCTTATCAATATAGCTTTGATGTAAATGGAAAGTGTTCTTGCCCGATAAATTCCGTAGAGGATTCACATGGAAGCTGTATACCAAACACAGGTTATGTAAATGATGGGCATGGTAAAATTATTACAGAAAAAGAAGCTTCTGATACTGAGTGCAAAAAAGAGTTTGGTCAGAATTCAACAACTTCACCAAATAAACACGACGATAAGAATGTTTATTGTTCTTGTAATGAAGGATATACATTTGACACAACAGGTAAAAAACAATGTGTGTTAATCCCCATAGCTCCAGTAGTCTCTTCAAGTACTTCTGTAATTAATCCACCCAATGATCTTAATGTTGAGAAAAAAGAAATTATACAACCTAAACCAAAAATAAAGAAAGTTATTACCCCGATATCTTCTTTGTCCGCGAAACAACCACTAATTACAATAAAAACTGACACAATTTCTCAAACAAACCCAGAACCAGTAAAATCAAAATGGTATCAAAAGGTATTTAATTGGCTTAAGTTTTGGTAATAGTTCCTATTAAAAAATACGTCTAATTTTATAACGAGGTTTATAGACTTATTAGTTTATTAAACACAGTGGGGTACCCTCCACCCCCTCCGTTCATGTATTTGATATAATAAAAACATGAATAATCCTCACGCAATACAAATTCACTGTGATGGGGCAATGGACTATGATACCAAGCAAACCGGAGGAAATGGTTTTATTATTGAATTTCCAGATTCTTTTGAACTAGAACCCATAGCACATTTTATAAGAAATGATGGACAGGGTATTAATCGACTGGAGTTAATAAGTCTCATTGAGGCAATGACAGAATTACTTGTTTTTGGAAAGAAGAATCCATTAATACTAAAAAAAGCTTCAGGAGTGGAATTGTATACCGACAGGTTTAACGCTACTGATAATAAATTTACTAATCGATATCGTATAAAAGATTGGCGCAGAAATGGTTGGATGAATTATGAAAATAAACCAATAAAGGACAGGGACCTGTTAGATAAAATCGATAAAACTAGAGTAAAGCTTGAACAAACTGTAGGTGGAAGTGTGTCAATTAACTATGTACCAGAAAAAAGAAACAAGGTAGCTGATAAATTATCAAAGTTTGGTAAAAAAACAGATGTTAGGGGTCGTAAATTGATAGAAAAGAAACAAAGACGTGTTATAAAGAGACTTTATGATGGTCCTGAGGTAAATTATTCCCAGCTTGATATTAATGACATTAAAGTTCGTGTTTATGCATGGGAACCTGTTGGAGATCAATTTGAAATTTGTTTTGAAGTATGTTCAGGAGATTTTGAAGGTAAAACAATAAAAGCATACGTAAATGCTCAACAAAAATCAGAATTACAACGTGGACATAAATATATACTAAAGATTAGTAAGGTATTTAAACATCACATCGAAATCAACGTTTCTATAAAGGAAATCACCTAATTTTAGAATAAGGTTTGTAGACGTATAAGTTTAACCTATATAGTGGGGTATCCTCCACTATTTTTTCTAGTGCTTCTTTCTGTTTAATCGTTGACATTGATTAATTTACTTAATTTCTTCTTTTTCTTCTTTATTGTTGGGAAACAGATGTTTAACAGCAAATTGCAACATATAAGTTATTTGAGAAATAGTTACAGCAACAAGTAATCTAAAACTCCAGTCTTCTAAATAGAAACCGCTTGTTAACTTAAATCCCTGAAGAATTGCTAAAATAAAGATAACTAGTGTTTCTACAGAAAGAAAAAGAAACAATCTGTTTAAAGTTGTTTTTTTTAATAACATGTTTTGAGCAAATTCTTCGTTCAATAACTCTTCTTTTTTAATTTTAGCCTGTTCTCTAATTCGTTCATCAAGACTCCTAGAATCATTGTGAGGAGTATAACGATAAATTTTTGAATGTTCATTATTGCTATTTTGTTTTGCTATTATTTCTTGTATTCTTTTTCTCTGATTTTCAAAATCAAAAGAAAATGATTTCCTTTTGGTTGGTTTGTGTAAAGTTTTCTCTTTTTTGTTTTCTTCTAAGGGTGCCATATAGCTATTCTTGAACTAAATTTAATTTAGTTAATCTAATTGTCATCGCTAAAACAGAAACATTAAATACTTTTGCACATTCTTCAATGTTTTTTAATTCGTTCCAAGCTTTATAAACTTGGTTTTCAGGCATAATTAAGGAAGCTCCAAAATTGTTTGCTTCTGTTTCGATAATAGTTGATTTTGTAGTGTCTAATCTAAACAAAGTTCTACCTTCAAGTATGTTGTCATTGTCAACCAAAATTTCTTCTTCTCTAAGAATATCCTTGTGAAGAAAATAATGTCCCAACTCGTGTGCAACAGTAAAATACTGTCTTGATGGTGGTTTATTTTTATTGATAAGAATTACAAACTCAGGAGTCTCTTTATCGTAAGTTATGGCACCTGAAATATTATTATCTTCTATGTTGGACAAGAAAATTTTTAAATCCTTATTTTTTTCTTCAATTTTCTGATATGGGAAAGGTGAAAGACCCTCTGGGTTAAACTCAGCAACAATCTTCTCTGCTAAATCCCTACATTCTTTTATTTCCATAATTTAAGACTATTATACTATTTTTCTTCTAAAATCACTATTATTTTTACTATTAAATTCCATTAACTTAATGTGCTATCAACAAAAGCTAATATCAAGTATAAATAAGGCTATTTTTAGGTATCAAATTACTTTTAATAACTTCAGATGCTTCAAATACCCAGCTTTCCAATTGGTTCCAACTTCTCTGTATTATGTCCACAATTTTAAATTCTATTTTTCAAAATAGAAATAATTTGTGTAAATCGGAATGTAAGTAAAAACAATAGTAGTAATAATGTACAGGTAAACAAGCATTCCCGGAATGAAGCTCGTTGTTCTTTGCAATATTAAAATTGGTATTAAAACTATCTGCAGCCATATTTTTATTTTTTCAGCACGGCTTGCCCTCTGTTTTTCATAGAGGGGAGAATGTATGTTTTGAAAAACCCATATTGATTCCGCCAAAATAATCAGAAAAGTATAAAGATTAAGGCCGAAGGGAATAAGAACAAGAATGAGTAAAATTTTTCCGCTCATTTTATCAAGAATGCTTCCATATAAATGATCGGTATTATTTTTTTCTTTTGCCATATGGGCTAAGATTTCAGCATAGAAATCTATTGCCACAACTTTGATATAAATGATAAGAACAATTATGGCTAGCAACAGACTTCTGTTGGAAATAACTTTTGAAATGAGCAGGGCGAGCAATGGAGCTGAAAATATTTTTATGTACACCAGAACATCCGGCGTTATGCCATATTTTTTATTTAAGAACAATATGAATTTTTCTGATATTTTTTTTACTTTTTTCATAAATTTTATTTAAGGAAGTTTAGGCTTAGTGATAGCGGGAGAAACCGATTTTTTAACCGGAGTAGTCTTTTTCGGAACAGTCTTTTTTATCGGGGCCGGAGGCGTCGGATCCTTTGTCGTAGTGCCCTCGGTCAGAATCACAACCCGGCCGCTGACTGTATTTTTCTTTGCCGAAATTTTTACCGGAGGAAGGCTTTCATTGCCGATATAAAGATTATAAGCCCCGCTTTCTTCCGGCACCCCTACGTTGAAATTCCCATTGTTATCCGTATTTGTAGAAAGAACCTTTCCGCTGGCAATGCTTTTTAACAGGATTTCTACGCTGGGAAAAGGCAGAGTAGCAGCCATAACGGGTTTTTGAATTACTGATAAAGAGGCACATATTATGATTAAAAATACAAAAAATCTTATAGATTTCATAGATTGGCATTATATAACAGGATTTCCACTAAGGCAATTTATTTTTGCTTCAAATAAATAAAAGAGTATTAAAAATTAATTTTTTATCAGGCAGTCTTTGTATGTCATCGCATCGCCTTCGTTTACGAAGGCAGTATCTCCCTTATTCCAAAATACAAAAGATTCATTAAAATTTGCATAGCGCGCCCCGGAACCGGACAAAACCTGAGGCAAGGACATATTTCTGCCGTCATTCAAATCTATCTCAACTCTGTCTTTATAAAAAACCGCTTTGATGCTTTTATTTTCGGCGCAATCAAAAATTACAGAATTTACAATTGTATCCGAAAGCTTATAAACAACAGAAGAATCAAAAGTTATTTTATTTAAATCAATGGATTGAGTTTTTGTTCCAGGGTCAACATTACCGAACCCCCGGATAAAACCGTCTGCAACTTTTTTGAATGCTACCCAGCCAACGGATTCGGTTCCTTCCGATTGAAATGTATAATCTGCCAGCAAAATTCCATTTTTATATGTGCCTGCCAGAGTGCCGGTTGAGCTATCTTTTTCAAAATTTTTAATATCAAGCGTTCCGGTAAAAGATTCGCCCTGTTCGGAAAGAATTGTAAGAACATAAACATCGTTTGCCAGGCGAGCAATATAAGTACCCGTAATAGATTCCTGTTTTGGTTTTTGATAATAAGCAAAAACACCAACAACAATTACAACAATTATTCCCAATATAATTATTTTTAAATATTTTTTCATAACTTAATTATAACCAATATTTTATCTCTCGAGCCTTTTTCTTAGTTCATCTATGACAGCTTTCTGCCAGTATTTCATGGAAAACCAACCAATCAATGGTTGTGCAACTATACGGAGCCAGCGTTTATGGATGGCAACTTGATAAGTGTAATCGATCACGGTTCCTTCTGGACGTTCAGAGAGCAACAATTCTTCGTGGCCAGAAGTTCCAAATTTAGGGCTTTCATTATCCGAAATGATACCCCTTTCCGGGGAGAATCTGGTATTTCATTTTTACTGGAAACTTTTGGCCGAACGATTTGACGGTCGCATCCATTTCCAAATAATTTCCTTCGCGCCTTATGACTTGTATAGATTCCGCAACTTTCGGAAAATACTCAGGCCATTTTTCAAAGTCAGTCATTATGTTAAACACCTCCGTTAGAGGAGCCTTGATAAGCCACTTGGCATGGAGAGTGATTTTTTCTTTCATATAAAAATTATACTAAAATACATTATATTATGTAAGGGATAAACATTTTAGTCTTCTTTATATAATCCTTGTATTTTTCACCAAAGAATTTCAAGTCTTCCTTTTCCTCTACTTTTGCTGTGATAAACAGAAAAACAGTGGACAAAATAGAAATTATTAAAAGATTTATTGAGACAACATTTTTAAAATATATTCCCCAAGTGAGAAATATCAAAGAGCTATACATAGGATGTCGGATATATTTAAAAATTCCTACCTCAATTAATTCTGTGGTTTTTTCAAATGAGTATGCCGTATTGTCATTGCGATTCTTGTCAATTTTACCTTTTATTTTTATAAGAACGAAACCGGTCATGGCAAGAACTAATGCACACACTAATAATATAAATGAAATAATTTGTAAAAAGGAAAATAAATTAATAAACCAGTATCTATAATTATTTACTAGTAGCCACGCTATACCTTCCCAGGCAAAAAACCTGTAAAAACCATGAGCTTTGATATTAAATAATGATCGCCATGATACAGAAATAATGACTATGCTTAAGATGGTAAATACAGTTAATTCGTAACTTATACTCATGAAAGAAATTGTATCATAGAAAAGTAAAAACTTTCTCGCTCCGGGGGTAGGGATCGAACCTACGACCAATCGCTTAACAGGCGACCGCTCTACCGCTGAGCTACCCCGGAATATTTATTCGGGATAGCTCAGCGGTAACCGCTGGTCACAAATATTTTTCTGCTGAAAAATCTCGCGACCCCGGCTCGGCACCTTCGTGCCTCCGCCCTTGAAATGCTTTTTAGACGCATTTCAACTACCCCGGAATGTATTTAATTAAATAAAGAACTTTTATCATCTTAACAGAAAATGAGCAAAAAACAATAGACCATAATGCCTTTTGGTTAATTTAACTTTGTCTATAATTTTGTTATAATAAATTTATATGGATAAATTAAAATTTATATTGTTTTCAATTATTGTTTTGGTATTGTTGGGATTTATCGGTTATTGGTCTGTTACTTCTATGCAGTCGGGGACTGAATTTGCCACAAGCCAAAAAATACAGCAACTTCAAAAGGAAAATGAAGATTTAACGAAACAGGTAGCGGATTTGACGGACCAGCTGAATGTTTTTCAGTCCCAATCGGCGGATTCCACGGCAGGGGAGCAGAATTCCGCATCCACAGCAAAGCCGGAAACAACAACCCCGACTCCCGCGCAGCCAGCCGTTTATAAAAATCAAAATCTCATAAACGAATTACAAGGTTTGGTAGATAATAATGTTTCCATGAAGCTGAAATCCAGCGGCACGAGAGTGGGGATTGTGCAAAATTTTTTAAATGTTTATAACAACACCTCGAACAAAATTGACAATGATTACGGAGTAAGCACTCAAAAAGCAGTGGCCGCTTTCCAGAAAGCTCAAGGACTGGGCGCCGATGGACAAGCCGGTCCCAGCACTTTCAAACAAATGATAAGTTGGCTGAAAAAACAGGGTTAGTTCTTAAATGATACCTTTTTTTAATGCCTCTCAATCTCTGAGAGTCTTGACTTTTAATTTTTTAATAGTACTGTTTACATAAATGCAGTTTTTTGTGAATCTTTTTTAAACAACAATACAACAACACAACAAACAAGGAGGAATACCCATGAAAAATTTACTTGTTGTTTTTTTTGAGGCGATTGTATTAATTATGATAGTCGGCTGCAAGGACCTCTCCGTTACCCCTGCTGCCACCTATCCGGTCGCTCCGCAAGCTGTTATCGAAGACATATTCAACGCAACGATGATGGCTTATAAAAACACGTCATTTAAAAAGTCACCACGGGGAGTGAGCCAGCAAATAACGGCAGCTCAGCCGAAAGACCAATACTATTGGCAGACGGATGATTATATATACAGCAAGTACGGTGGCTATATTCATGTGACCGGGGATATCACAGCCAACTTTAATTTTGACGCTCATGGAAATTTTCTAGGCGGTTACCTGTCCCTTGGATATGATGAAACGATAAACGGTTTTACATTCAATATAGATGGTAAAGAGTATAAAATGAATGGAGCACCGTATATCTCAATCGTGGGAACTTTCACATTCAAACCTGATTATAGTTTTGGAACAGCATCCGACATTGTAATAGGGGGAGGTTTTAAAATGGACGGTCCCAATTACAGTGAAACAATCAATATGCACATAACCATAAACTTCAATTCGGATGGTTCGGGCGGCGACGTTAGCGGGGCATATGGAAATGAAAATGTTAATTTTACTTTCTAATCACCTCCGTTGAGCATTCAGAATAAAAGCATGGTTTGCCAGTTTACCTAAAACTGGCTTTTTTATTGAAAGTGCTATAATAATGGCATTATGAATATATTCAAATCGTTTACCTTTAAGTGGTGGCAGGGGAGTTTATTCAAGCTGTCTATGTTTTTGGGCGGGATAGTTGTCGGAGCCTATTGGCCTCAAATTTTTACCCCGTTTATAGTTCCGTTTCTAATCATTGCTCTCGCCTCTGGCATATATATAACCTGCATCTGGTGGAAGCAATTATAAAATTTATTAAAAACCCATGGATCAAACTTTTGAAAATGGAAAATATTATTCGCCGGGCAGGAAAGTGCTTCTGTATTTTGTTTCTACCAAATTATTATCCGTTATTATTCTTTTTGTGATTATCGGCCTAGGAGGTTCTTTCTTCCAAGGTTTTGATTCACTTTTGCCAGCCGTAATCATTATCGGAATTTTGGCTTGCTGCGCCGTATTCAGTATTGCCTGGCTGAAATATAAAAGCGTCAAATTCATGCTGGATGAATTTTCTTTCCACGTTCAAAAAGGAATTTTTTCCAAATCGGATATTGCCATTCCCTATAAGCAAATTCAAAACGTGAATCATGAACAAAGTTTCAATGAAAAGATGCTGGGCATAGCTCGCATTATCATAGAAACCGCCGGCACCGATGAGTCCCAAAGTAATGCCAAAAGCGAGGGAGTTTTACCCGTTTTGGATTCAACCCTGGCCATTGCGCTGGAAAAAGAACTGCTTCAAAGAACCAGTAACAAATAAATGGTGTTAGTTAAACCTATTTAATATTCAAGTTTAGCACCTTCATCCGTCTGAACAACAGGAGGAAACAAATCCAAAATATATTTTTTGGCCTCAAACTTAACCTCCGAATCTTTCTCATCGTCAGCTATAATCGGTCGATAAATAGTCAAGCAAGCAAAGAACTTCCCTTTAACTAAATCCGCATAATCTTTTCCCTGTCTGCGCATCGCATCGATTATGAAATTTTTTATTTCTTCCTTTAAAGTCTCGCCAAGTTCTCGCAATTCTTCTTTGTCCTTAGACTTGGTAGCTTTTTCATTTTTTTCCATAAAGGTATCCAAAAAAAGATTTACCTCAAAATCGGCCAGTTGTTTCCGCTCATTATTTTTTGCTTCCTCTATTTTATTAATAGGTTGAGAATTTTTCTCAATATTATTGTTTTCCATAGCCTATATTATACCCTAGGGGAAAAATTTGCGCAAGTCAAGATATCAACTTTATTCAGTTGCGCTTGCCGATAATTAGTGGTTAAGTAAAGGAAAACAGGAGGTGTTATTTTGAGAAAAGAAAAAGAAATTACTAGAACTGAGAAGCACCACAGACGTTCTCAGTCACTGGGCGGGTCAAATGACCCGTCGAACCTTTCTTATGTTCCTCCCAAATTGCATAGAGCCTGGCACGTTATTTATGGAGACATGAATGCAGAGCAGGCATGCGAGCTCACAAATTTACTGTCCTGGAAGCCAGAAGGGATAAAAGTGGTCTGTGTTTTTATAAACGGGGAACAGGTTATGCTCCAGGGCAAGCATAATTCAAAAGATATGGCCAAGCTTCAAAACGCTTGGGAAATATTATTTAAAGATTTGTCCTTTGAGCAAGCGATAAAATATATAAATAATGTATGGCTTGACCCGAGCTATCATTTTTATATTGTGGAGGATTAGTTTTTAATTCACCGGAGCGAATTTTTCGTTTCGGTGAATTTTTATTTTTATGCTATAATGCAAATTAATATTATCAATAACGAAAAATTATATGGCAAAAAGAGGCACTACACTTAGTCCAAAGGAAAGGTCAAGGCATTCCCGCAAGACCAAAAAACGAATAGCAATCAAGAATCTTATGCTGGCGAAAAAATCCGCTCGCAAAAAGTTTAAATAATCACGAGATATAAAAAGTTATTCACAGTCAAAAGCTTGTTATTTCCCGTGAATTTGGTATATTAGCAATATGGCTAAATTGGTCAATCGTACAGATTTTATGGCTAAAATTAAGGCTAAAAAAATTGCCCTTTTTTCTGGACGTGATATACAAACTTTATTCGGAGTTTCTAAGATTGCTTCAACTTTTTTATTGCATCGCTATAGTAAACAAGGTTTTATCGTTCGAATTAAACGTGGTTTATATTTATTCCCTGATGCACTACCACCTGAATTATATCTTGCCAATAAACTTTATGCCCCATCTTATATTTCCAGAGAATTTGCTTTATCATATCGTGGAATTATTCCTGAAACGGTATATGAAATAACATCAGTAACAATAAAAGCAACACAACGATTTGAAACACTAGGTAAGATATATTCTTACCGCAAGATTAAAAAATCTGCATTTACGGGATATATTATAGAAAAACAACAAGGTTTTACTTTTCGAATAGCGGATGCTGAAAAAGCATTTGTGGACACCCTCTATTATCGCGTTCTTTTTGGGAAAAAACCCATAACTCGTTTTAATAAAGAAAAAATTAATAAAAGCAAAGCACTTAGATATGCTAAGCTTTTTGAGAATCCTAAACTTATTGCTATACTAAAAAGAACATTATTATGATAGAACCAGAATTATTGGAAACAATTGCTAGAAAAGAACAAACAAGCGTATTCCCAAATGTTGTCCGCGAATATGTACAACATTTATTTCTTACCGAATTATATCAACTCCAAGGGTCGGAAAAGTTGCTCTTTAAGGGTGGCACAGCCCTTCGTATTGTTTATGGTTCTCCTCGATTTTCAGAAGATTTGGATTTTTCATTATTTGGAGTATTATCCAATGAGGTTGGTTCATTTATTGATGATTTATTTATGAATGTTCTAGCAAAACTTGAAAGTACTGGTATCCATGTAGATCTAAGTGGCAAATCAACTCCGACCTCAGGAGGATATTTTGGTCTTGCGACTCTTCGTTTTAATAATTATTCTCCTATTAACATAGAAATAAATGTACAAGCCCATAACGAAAATAGTGTCCGTGGAGAAGTGGATAGTATCGCGAATAATTTTGTGCCGACTTATACGCTTTACCATTTGCCACAGGAAGAGATAGTTAATGAAAAAATATTTGATGCTTTGCTTAAACGAAAAAAGCCCCGTGATTATTATGATTTGTATTTTATAATGCGCAAAGGAATGCTATTGCCGGACCAAAAGGCGCGTCTTGGCAAAATTGCGGAGGAAATTATTGCCAGTTCTCGACAAATTGATTTTCAAGGCGAACTTGGAACATTTTTACCTTCAGGACAACAATCTATTATTCGTGATTTCTCTCAAACACTTGAGCGGGAAATGCGTAATCAGCTCTCCTTCAACTAAATAAAAAAAGAGCAAATCTTCATGAAGCGTTATTTGGGCCTTAAATTACAAGGCTGTTTTAGGGTTTTTCATTGTTCACAGAATATGCACTTTTTCTATTGACATATTTTTAAACAGATGTAATATACAATCAAATTATAAATTAATCAAGATAGGCAAATTTTAGTCGATTGCTTATCAAATATGTATATAAATTAACATTATTATTAATTAAAAAATTATTTTTATGAAGAAATACTTTTCTATTGGTTCAATTTTGGTTCTTGCCTTGGGCATGCTTGTTTTTAATGCCCCAACAGCGTTTGCGGCTTTTGGAACAACAACAACTTTATATTCTATTTCTACTCCGTTAACAACAGGACAATCAGGTGTTTCATTTTCTGGGGTTATTAAATCAGGGTCCGTAGGTATATCAGGCCGTACTGTTGAATTACACTATGACACCTCATGCCCATCGGGAGACAATGAAAATGCAGGAACATTAATACAGACTGTTACAACAACCGCAGGAGGATCTTTTAGTGGAACGTTTACTGCACCTTCATCTGCTGACACCTATAAATTTTGGGCTTACCATGTGGGGGATCATTCATATCAAAAATCTGTCTCATCTTGCCAAACTATAGTTGTTCATGATACCACTCCGCCAACTTTATCATTTACCAATGATGTTGCGTCTGGGCCGGTTATGTCAGATTTTATTGCAATAAGTTTCGGTGATGCAACTGTAGAAAAATATGGATACGTTGCTTCTGCTGGAATTTGCACAACTTCTGTTAATATATCTGGTTTTTCAAATTATACTGGAGGATTTTCCATAACAGATGAAAGCAAAAATGGAAAATTCATTTGCGCTTACGGAGAAGATGCATCTCATAATAAAGCAGTAGTTGTGTCTGCGCATCCAATAAACATTGATATTACTCCACCAACGGCGACTGTAGCATATTCAACAACCGCTCCGACGAATCAGAATGTCACTGCAACAATAACTCTCAGCGAACCCGGAATCATCACAAACAATGGCGGATCTAATGCCTATGTTTTTTCTGCCAACGGGTTATTCACGTTTAATTTGAGAGATTTAGCAGGGAATACAGGAAGCGCAACAGCAACTGTTTCAAATATCGACAAAATTGCTCCAACAATCACAATAACTAACCCAGACACAAATCCAGCTCAATCAAAAACAGTGACAGCCTTCACAACTGAAGGAACTTTAACGATGAGTAATACTACTGGTACTACTGGTTCAGTTTGTGGTTCTTCTTTAGTTTTTTCAGATTATTCAAATCAAACTTTCATATCAGAATCTGATAATGGTACGAAGATTTGTTATAAAGCAGTTGATGTCGCAACCAACACCACTTACAATATGTCCAATGCTATTGCGGGGATTGATAGAACGGCTCCAGTTGCAAGCATAGATTATTCAACAACAGCTCCGACAAACCAAAATGTCACCGCAACAATAACTCTTAGTGATGGAACAGTTACAAACAACGATGGGTCCAATAGTTATATCTTTTCTGCTAATGGATCATTTACATTTGAATTTACAGATTCAGCTGGTAATACGGGAAGTGCAACAGCAACCGTTTCAAATATAGATACCACGGCTCCAAGTTCTTCTGTCACTTCGCCATCAGTAGATAGTTATTTAAGAGGAACAATTGTTATTTCCGCTGACGTTTCTGATGCTGGTTCTGGTGTAGCAAAAGTTGAATTTTGGCACTCATCAAGTCCAGTTGGTGAAAAAATAGGAGAAAGTACAATCGGCTCTCCATATTCGATTGCTTGGGATACTACTTCAGTAGCAGATGGTTCTCATAATCTTTGGGTTACTGCTTGCGATAATGTTGGGAATTGTGCGGATTCATCTTCAATTTCAGTAACAGTTGATAATACTGCCCCAGTTATTATTATAAATCCCGATAATCCAACGATACTTCACGTGGGGGGCACTTACATAGAGGAGGGTGCAAAAATCGACGCAGTTTCAGGCGATACTAATATCGATGGAACATTAGTAGGTGATCCTGTCAGCAATGTAGATACCAGCACTGCTGGAGTTTATACGGTTACCTATAGTGCTACCGATTCAGCCGGAAATACTGCATCCATAACCAGAGGCGTAGTTGTTATGGGGTCTAGTGGAGGCGGTGGTATCCGAGGAGACATAAATGAAACTCCAACGGGAGGCACAACAGGAGGAACAGGTTCCAATAATGGAGGAGGTTCAAGTGGCAATGAAGGTTCAAACGGCGGTGGAAATTCAGGCAATGGCAATGAAAATGGCGGAAATGGATTGGCAATTATTCCACTGACTCCACCAGCTCCAACCGGGGAAGTTCTCGGCGCGGAGAATTTCAAATTCAACATTGATTTGAAATTTGGGATGAAAATCAATGATGTTCTGGAATTGCAGAATCGTTTGACCACCGAAGGATTCTTCCACGGAAAAACTACCGGATACTTTGGTTCTGCCACAAGAACGGCGGTGAAGGCTTATCAAAAAGCAAATCCTCCACTCAAGATAGATGGCAGAGTCGGTCCCGTAACCAGGGCGGTCTTGAATAAATAAATTTTATAAACTAATAAATAAAAAACACCTCGATTTAAATCGGGGTGTTTTTTTATGTTATAATTAAAGAGTGAAAAGAATAAACAATAATAAAATAATTATATACCAAGCAAAAAATGGCGCGATAGAATTTCGCGGGGATATGAAGAATGAAACAATATGGGCTACACAAAACCAAGTCTCAGAGCTTTTTGATGTTGAGCGCTCGGTAATAACAAAACACATAAGAAATATATTAAAAGATAAAGAGCTTGAAGAAAATTCAGTATGTGCAAAATTTGCACATACTGCGAATGATGGTAAAACATACCAGGTTCAATATTATAATCTGGATGTTATTTTATCGGTTGGTTATAGAACAAATTCAAAAATAGCTATAGTTTTCAGACAGTGGGCGACAAAAACTTTGCGAGAACATATAACCAAGGGTTATACAATAAATCGCAGGCAAATAGCCCAAAATTACGATTCTTTTATGCAAACTGTCGCCAGTGTTCAAAATTTACTGCCGGAACATATTGCTTTTGACCCCGGAGCGGTTTTAGACCTTGTTAAGGAATTTGCCAGTACTTGGATTTCTCTTGATGCCTATGATAAAGAAACGCTCAAAATAAAAGGCGTTAATAAAAAAAATATAAAATTAAAAAGCGATGAGTTATTTTCCGCAATTTTAAATTTAAAAAAAGAGCTAATACAGAAAAAAGAGACTACGGAATTATTTGCAACCGAGAGGGAAAAAGGAAGCATAGAAGGAATCGTAGGAAATATAATGCAAACATTCGGAGGCAAACCGCTTTATAAAACCATAGAAGAAAAAGCGGCGCACCTTTTGTATTTTATAGCCAAAGGGCATCCATTTTTAGATGGGAATAAACGCTCTGGCGCTTTTGCTTTTGTATGGTTTTTGAGAAAAACAAAGACAAAAGGATTTAGAAATATTAATCCCGCAACCCTGACTGCGCTTGCACTTCTTGTTGCCGAAAGTGATCCTAAAAAGAAAGACCAAATAGTTGCGTTGGTTACGCAATTACTAAAATAAAACCCTATCTTTACAAATAGGGTTTTATTGTATATAATATACCAATGTTTCATTGGCTTAAAAAACATTTTATTCCGCACGAAGGCAACGAGCACCGTCCGCACATTTTGCGCGATTCCAGCATACAGAACATCGTCATCGCTGTCATTCTTTTGGAAATATTTACTTTTTTAATCCCGACTTTTACTCGTCTGAACATTTCGGGCGGGATGGCGGCAGTTTTGCCGGCTGTTTTAGCTGACCTTACCAACCAGGAACGCAAGGCGGACAACCTTCAGGTTCTTACCGTCAGTCCGATTTTAAATAAAGCGGCCGAAATGAAAGCGGAAGATATGGCCACCAATGGTTATTTTGCCCATACCAGTCCGACAGGAAAAACTCCCTGGTATTGGTTAGACCAAGTGGGCTATAACTATCAATATGCCGGAGAAAATTTGGCCATCAATTTTACCGATTCCATAGACGTTACCAATGCCTGGATGAACAGCCCGACGCACAAAGCAAATATTGTCAAAGAAAATTACACGGAAATCGGCACAGGCATCGCTAGTGGCTTATATCAGGGAAGGGAAACGGTTTTTGTGGCGCAAATTTATGCCAATCCTTTTGTCGCTCCTGTTAAACAAATCGTGCCGGCAAAAACCAATACAAACACAAAATCAAAAACGCCTAGCGTGGCTACCGGCAAAGAATCAACCAATGTTCTCGGAGCGCAGACCATCGCCCTAACGGAACAAAATGCTTCCAATGTTTTGGTCAATCCGATTCAAAATCCCACTTTCTGGCAGAAACTTCTGGCTTCTCCCCGCAATACCACCAATATAATTCTTTTCGTTGTTTTCGGTATAATCGCCGTGGCCCTACTTCTTTATCTTTTTATCAAAATGAAAAATTATCATCTCCGCCTGATAACCAACGGACTAATCGTACTGGCCATTGTCGGAGCAATATTTATCGCCAATTATTATTTGAGTTATCGGGGGATGTTCACTACCCAGAGTTTGGACTATTCAAAGGAAAATAAATAAAATCTCTTTTTGTTTTGCCTTTATATTCCTGCTATAATAAGCCTATGGTCAGGATAATTCACGGTTTTCATTTAACCAAAAAAAGAAAACATAAAAAAATAACTACCGGACTGATTCTGTTTATTATTTTAGTGATGATTCTAACCATCAGCATTTCGGCGGGCAATTCTTTTCCACTTTTGGTGGAAGCCCTGGCTCTTTCTTTATTTCGCTTGGTTGTCGCTTATTTCATTTCTCTGGTTCTTGCCGTAATTATCGCTGTTTCAATCAGCAATAACAAAATCGGCGACTCTTTAATTCCCGTTTTTGATTTGATGCAGAATCTTCCGTCCTTTGCCCTGATTCCTATTTTCGTTCTCTGGCTGGGCTATACCAATTTGATGACCATAATTTTTGCCGCCACTTCCATTTTGTGGCCGATTCTTTTTTATATGTTGCATGCCCTGAAAACGGTCCAAAAAGATGAAGAAGATGCCTCCAAAATATTCGGGGCCCGGGGTCTGAAGAAAGTGCTGTTTTTTTCCTTGCTTGTGGCTTTTCCTTCAATCGTTACCGGTTCCATCGTTGGTTTCAGCATCGGCTGGGAAGCCATCATCGGAGTGGAAATAATCGGTCTTTCCACCGGCATCGGCCCTTTTTTGAATAATTCCAGCGCCGGCGGTTACGATAAAACTTTAATTTTAGGCATTTCAGCCCTGCTTTTGGTGGTGTTTTTGATTAATAGATTAGTCTGGATGCCTCTGCTAAAAAAATCACAATTATATGGAGAATAAAGAAACAATTATTTCAACTTCAAATCTTTCCTACACATTCTTCAATGAAGAATCCGGCGAGTATCTGAATGTTTTAAAAAATATTTCAATGGATGTGTATGTGGGAGAGTTTGTTTCTTTGGTGGGGCCGTCCGGATGTGGAAAATCAACTATTTTAAGAATTCTTTCGGGCCTAATCAAAGCAAAAAAGGGGAAAGTTGCTTCCAAAACAAAAAAAATTGCTATGGTTTTTCAAAATTTCGCCCTCTTTCCATGGCTCACGGTTAAGGAAAATATTGAGTTCGGCTTGAAAATGGAAGGAGTTTCCAAAAAGGAAAGAAGCAAAATCGCCTTGAAAAAAATTGAAGAAGTCGGACTCCTGAGTTTTGAAAATAAATACCCCATTGAACTTTCCGGCGGGATGAAGCAGAGGGTTGGCATTGCCAGAGCTCTGGCCGTCAATCCGGATATTTTATTGATGGATGAGCCGTTTTCCAGCCTGGATATTTTGACGGCCGAAAAATTGCGCGCCGAACTTTTGCATATCTGGCAAAAATACAAAATGACCGTGGTTATGGTTACCCATTTGGTGGAAGAAGCGGTGGAACTTTCCGACAGAATTTTTGTTTTTGCCCCCAGGCCCACTTTTGTCAAAGATGTTTTTGAAGTAAAAATGGCAAGGCCTCGGGATGAAAGGTCCGGAGAATATTACGAGCTAGTCGATAAAATTGCCAAGCAGATAGAATAAAAATTATATTTCTGATACAATCAAAATATGAAATCCATATACGATTTTTTTGACAGAACCGAAAATAAAGTCAGAGCAAAATTGAGCCATTATCCTGTTGCCTACGCCTGCGTGGGTGGAGTAGGGGTAGTTATCTTTTGGCGGGGTATCTGGCATACGGCGGATTTTATTACTCAGATTATTTTTTCTTTTCAGCAGAGCGGTTCCATTAATCTGGGCAATCTCCCCTGGTGGGACGGGCCCTTGTCCATTGTTGTCGGTAGTGTTCTGCTTCTGTCCACCGGCCTATTTGTTCTGGATTTTCTCGGGAGCGAAGCCATAATTTCCGGCCTGAAGGGAGAGAAAAAAATAGAAGAAAAGACGGAAAAAGAAGTCAAAACGGAAAAAGAAACCATTGAAGAAATAGGCAAAGAAGTGAAAGAAATATCCCAGCATTTGGATAATCTTGAAAAGGATTTGGAGCAAAAAAAGCAGTAGCAAGAAATTTTATCAGCGTGCTATAATATAAATACTATGGAAAACATAAAAAAATATAGTCTTGGAGTTATTGTTTTATCAGTATTAATTTTTTCAGCCGTTGTTTTTGTCTCTGCCCAGAATTTTTCCAAACAGCTTTCCTATGTGGAAGTGAAAGGATTGTCGGAAAAAATAGTGAAAGCGGACACGGCTATTTGGTCCATGACCTTTGATGTCAAATCAAATGATGTTGATTCTTTGTATGCCAATATTCAAAAAAATGTTTCAATAATTCAGAAGTTTCTGACGGATAAAGGTTTTGACGCTTCCGAAATAAATGTTGCGCCGGTAAATATATATCAAGATACCTACAAAGATTCGCTCTTCAGATACAACTCTAGCACGCAACTTTCTGTTTATACCAAGAAAGTTGATTTGGTTAAATCCGTTTCCAAGGACACCTTATTTTTAGTGAAGCAGGGCATAACCATGAGCCAGAATGATATTAATTTTGAGATTTCCGACATTAATAGCGTTAAGCCGGAAATGCTGGCGGAAGCTCTGAGCAATGCGAAAGATACGGCTGAAAAAATCGCCCAGGAATCAGGTTCCAGTCTGGGTAGTTTGCATCGCGGAAGTCAAGGAGTGTTTGATATTACCGACAAAGACCCAGGTTCGCCAGAATATAAAAAAGTTCGCCTGGTTTCTACCGTGCAGTTTTTATTAAAATAAATTATAAAAAATAAAAATGAACTTTTTGCCGGTACGGATTTTTTGAAGCTTAAAAAATCCTGAAATTGGCTCGCCGTCGCTCGCCAAACCCCTTAAAAAGTTCATTTTTATTTTTTCCTTAGTGAATAGCGACAAGCAACACTCCCGCCACCACCAGTAGAAGCCCCAACCCGGTTTGGAGAGTAATACTTTCCGTCAAAACCAAAAATGCAAGAATGGCGGTAAAGACAATGGATAACCTATCAATAACCGTCACGGCAATTGTCGGGCCCACAGACAAAGCTTGATAAAAGAAAATCCAGGACAAAGCTCCACCCAAACCGGAGAGAATTACAAAAAGCCATTGTTTGCCGGAAAGCGCCGACATTGACGCCATTGTAAGTTTTCCGAAAGACAATGCGGCGATAGAAACAATAATAGCCATCACAATTCCGCGGATAGCTGTCAGCAAATCGGCGTCTACTCCTTTAAGTCCGAGCTTGGCAAAAATCGTCCCGGCACTGGCCATAATTGCCCCCAATAATGCATAAATTATATACATAAATAAATTATACCAGATTTATTATTTTTTGGTATAATTATTGGATGAATTCTAAGCCCAAAAAGAAAAAGAAAATAGTGGTGGTCAGCGGGGGATTTGATCCGGTGCATATCGGCCATGTGCGGATGTTTAATGAAGCGAAAAAACTGGGTGATGAACTGGTGGTTTTATTGAATAACGATAATTGGCTGAAATTAAAAAAAGGATATGTTTTTATGCCCGAACATGAACGAAAAGAAATTATTGAAGCATTTGAGGCGGTGGATAGGGTGGTTATAAGCAGTCATAAAAAGGGTACGAAAGACATAAGTATCAGCAAAGACTTACGCATTATTCGTCCCCATATTTTTGCCAAAGGGGGAGACCGCCATAGCGGAAACATTCCAACTCCCGAGGTGTTGGTTTGTGAAGAAATAGGGTGTAAAATAATAAATGACATAGGTTTTGGTGGTAAAGTTCAAAGCTCGTCGGAACTGGTGAAGAAATTTTCTAAGAATCTCAAAAAATAATTGGCTGGGAGCTCATTTTGGGGGTATAATGTTCTATGTGTATTGGTTGGACTTAATCCCATGGTAAAAGCGTTAAAAAAACCAAAAAAAATAATCAAAAAGCAAACTAAAAAAATTAGGAAAGTTGTTAAATCGTCTAAAAAGTTAAAAGCAAATAAAATAATTAAGATCACGAAGTTGACAAGATCTTCTCGCAACCCGATTATTGAGCCCAGACCTTATTCATGGGAATCTCAGGCTGTTTTCAATCCAGCGGCTATTTCTTTTGGCGGACGAGTACATCTTTTTTATCGAGCTCTTGGAGGAGACGGGGTATCCCGCATCGGCTATGCTTCCAGCAAAGATGGCATTAATTTTGACCAGAGACTTTTTTATCCGGTATATTTTGTGGAAAATGCGGAGGAGATGAAAAAACATTGGCCTTTCACTTCTCCGGCGCGCTATGACACGGCTATTTATGCTTCCGGCGGGGGATGGGGAGGTTGTGAAGACCCGCGCACGGTATTGATGGATGGCTATGTGTATATGACCTTCAATATGTTCAACGGATGGGATTCCATGCGGGTGGCAGTGACTTCCATCAAAGAAAAAGATTTGTTGGATAAAAAATGGAATTGGGAAAATTTTTCTTATCTTTCTCATTCAGGGGACAGGCAAAAAAACTGGGTTTTATTTCCGGAAAAAATAAACGGCAAGTTCGCTATTTTCCACAATCTAGACAAAGGCGACCCGTCGCGAGTCGGGATTGTTTTTGTAAACAAACTTGATACTTCGGAAACACCCAAAGGGAAAGATGCTCCAGACCCTCAGTCCTTGCCGGACCATATTGTAGCTTGGCATAAACGCACCCGCAGCGCCGCAGCGCCGCCCATTAAAACCGAAGATGGCTGGCTTCTTTTGTATCATGCCATGGATAAAGACGATGGGGGCCGTTACAAATTGGGAGCGCTTCTGCTTGATTTGAAAGACCCGCAAAAAGTTCTTTATCGCGCGCAGCATCCTATTCTTGAACCGGACAAATGGTATGAAAATGACTGGAAGCCCGGTATTATCTATGCCAGCGGGGCAGTTGTCAGAAATGGCAGGCTTTTGGTTTATTATGGCGGGGGAGATAAGCATATAGGCATCGCTTCCATAAAACTTTCGGATTTGATAGACAGTATGAAGAAAAACGGCGCAGTGAAGCTGGAAAAAAATAAATCGCTGGACTTTGAATAAATTTTATGTTTGTTGTTAAAAAATCGGAACACAATCCAATATTGATTCCCGACGGAGACCATTATTGGGAAAAATTTGCCAGTTTTAATCTTTGCCCGGTCAAATATGGCAAAACATTTTTTGGAGTTTATCGCGCTATCTCAGCGGAAGATAAATTGCAAAATCCCCGTCAAATTTCCACCATCGGCATAGGTAAAAGCAAAGACGGCGCGCTTTTTGAAGACCGTACCCCTTTTATAGTTCCCAAGGAAGAATGGGAAAAATTCGGCTGTGAAGACCCGAGAATAACATATTTTGAAGGGACTTTTTACACTTTTTATACAGCGCTTTCAAAATATCCGTTCAGTTCGGACGGCATAAGGGTGGCCGTGGCTCTCTCTAAAAATTTAAAAAAGATTGATGAACGGCACCTGGTTACTCCTTTCAATGCCAAAGCTATGACTCTTTTTCCGGAGCGGATAAATGGGAAAATTGTAGTTATCTTTTCCTATCACACCGATTCTCCTCCGGCCAAAATTGTTATTGCCGAATTGGATAGGATTGAAGAATTATGGTCGCCGTCGTTTTGGGAAAAATGGGAGAAGAATGTTGATAATTGCACCATTGATTTAAAACGTTCCCCCTACGACCATATAGAAGTCGGAGCTCCGCCCATTAAAACCAAATATGGCTGGCTGTTTATTTATTCTCACATTCAAAATTATTTTCCGTCAGACGGCAACCCCGACAGGATTTTCGGCATTGAGGCGGTTTTATTTGATTCAAAAGATTTGCAAAAAATAATCGGCCGAACCGGTGGACCTATTATTGTGCCGGAAGAATTTTACGAGCTGTCCGGCTATGTGGGGAATATAGTTTTTCCCACCGGCGCTCTGGTTGAAAAAGATATTCTTGCCATATACTATGGCGCGGCGGACACTACCGTATGTTTTGCCAAAGTCAATTTAAATGACCTTATTTTCAGCATGCACTATAAATATAAAGATAATTTCAGCTTCAAGCGTTCTCCCAAGAATCCGATTATTCTTCCTAAAAAAGAAAATAAATGGGAAGAAAAAGCGACCTTTAATCCGGCAGCCATTTTTCTGAATGGGAAAACGCATATCGTCTATCGGGCCATGTCCCAGGACAATACGTCTACTTTCGGCTATGCCATGACCAAAAACGGAGTGGATATAATTGAACGGCTATCTTTACCCGTCTATGTGCCTCGGGAAGAATTTGAAAATAAAAAAATAAATAATCAGAATTCCGGATGCGAAGACCCGCGTTTGACAAAAATCGGCAAAAACATATATGTATGCTACACGGCCTTTGACAGCATCGGACCTCCCCGGGTGGCCATTTCATCCATCTCGGAAAAAGATTTTATTTCTCAAAATTGGAAATGGGAAAAACCATTTCTCATCACTCCGCAGGGTTTGGATGATAAAGACACCTGTCTTTTCCCTCAAAAATTCCCACTGGGTTATTTTATCTTGCATCGAGTGGGCAATGAAATTTGCGGCGATTATTTGTCCACTTTGGATTTCAAGCATGAAATGGTGAAAAAATGCATAAGAATTATCGGACCCCGCATAAACACCTGGGACAGCGCCAAAGTCGGCATTTCCGCTCCGCCCCTTAAAACCAAATACGGCTGGTTCTTGCTTTACCACGGCGTATCCAAGAGCCATAATACCTATCGCATCGGATGCGTTTTGCTAGATTTGAAAGACCCCGCCATTGTTTTAGCTCGTAGCAGCGACCCGATTTTTGAACCGGTGGAAGAATATGAAAAAAGCGGAGTTGTGAATAATGTTGTATTTCCCTGCGGTATGGTTCTAAAAGACAGCTTGCTTTATATTTATTACGGCGGGGCAGACAAGGTCGTGGGTGTGGCAACCATGAAACTGGATATTCTTTTAAAGGCTCTTATTCACGGCATGAAATATTAAATTAATCCAGATTTCATAAAAGTTATTCCATGATAGAATAGAAACATGAAAATAAATTTACAGGGAAAAAATTTTGAGCTGACTGAAGCCATTAAAGATTATGTTTCCAAAAGGGTTACTAATCTGGAAAAATTGCTTTCCACCATGGAAGCCGGAGGAGGGGAAGTGCTGGTTAATTTTGAAGTTGGGAAAAGCACCAAGCATCACAAAACCGGCGCTGTTTTTCATTCGGATTGCCTGATTAAAATAGATGGGAAAGAATTTTATGCCAGTTCCGATAAGGAAGACCTGTATCAGGCCATTGATGAAATAAAAGAAAGCCTTTTTAATGAAATCAGGAAAAACAAAGACCGCAGACAGACATTATTCAAACGCGGAGCTTCCAGTGTCAAAAAAATGATGAAAGGCCTTTCCAGAAGAAATCCTTTTACAGCCAAATACTAATTTCTATAATTTATTTCTTTTCCGCCTTCGGGGATGATTTTTTTTATTACAAATTGATTATTTTCCAGCACAGCGTCAGTGATGATTATTCTTTTGCCATCCTTGAAAAAGAAAGTTCTGGGCCAAGCGGCATAGGCGCGGAATTTATTATATAGAACGCTTGGCGACTCGGTCTCCAAGTTAACTAGCCCATCTTCTTTTTTAATTTTTTTGCAATAGGTTGCCTCGTTCTCATTTTGTGAAATCAGTTTGATTTTTCCATCTATAAAATTAGGCAAAGTTTTTACCAAAAGCTCTCCGCCGATTTTTATCAAACGCTTGCGCAATTCGGGAGCTTTTTCGTCTGGCCCCATTTCTACTTTTTCTTGGGCAATGATCGGACCGGTGTCCATTTTATATTCCATTTTTTGGATGCTAATACCTGTTTCTTTATCTCCATTTAAAATAACTGATTCCACCGGCGAAGCTCCGCGATATTTGGGCAGAAGGGAATAATGAATATTAATAGAACCAAATTTGGGTAGATTTATAATATCTTCCGGAATTATTTTTCCGTAGGCGACAACCAGGAAGAGCTCGGGAATATTTTGTTCCCCTGTCCCTGGGTCAGGGGATTCTCCCCTGACCCAGGGACAGGGGAACGTCAAATCTTCCGGTTGCAAATATGGAATCTTGTTTTTCATCGCCCAAACTTTTACCGGCGGGGGAGTAATGAGCATTTTGCGTCCCTGTGGTTTATCAGGCGAAGTAATAATAAGCGACGGCAAATAGCCATTTTCCTTTAATATTTCTAAAGTCTCAGAGGCCACATCCGGCGTTCCCCAAAATACGAAATTCAATTTTTCTTTTGAGATGTTTTTCATGTTTATGTTGGCATTTAGGAATCATTTAATGTTATCATAAAGTTCACATAACATACAATTTATTGTCATATGAAAAAATATCTTTTTGAAGGAAAATTAATTCCCGGGCTGATAAAATCCAGGCCCAATAGGTTCATAATGTTCGTAAAAATTAACGGCAAATTGGAAAAATGCCATTGTCCTTCCACCGGAAGAATCGGAAACATGGAATTCAAAAATATTCCCTGTTTGCTTTCAAAATCAGAAAACCCAAAGAGGAAAACCAACTATACCGTGGAGGCAATTTCACCGTTGCCCAAACTGTGGGTTGGTATAAACCAAACAAAAGCCAACGGCTACCTTGAATTTTTTCTAAAAAATAATCTTCTGCCCGAAATGATTAAAGTAAAAAAACTGAAGAGGGAAGTAAAACTTAATAATTCCAGAATAGATTTTCTGATAAACGATAATTGCTTTTTGGAAGTAAAAACTCCGCTAATGCTTCTTCCCTTTGGCAGTAAAAAAAATA
The DNA here is from genome assembly GCA_963842815.1 of Candidatus Nomurabacteria bacterium. Taxonomy (GTDB): domain Bacteria; phylum Patescibacteriota; class Minisyncoccia; order Phycocordibacterales; family UBA9973; genus UBA9973. Next base: position 112,270 of record CAWJHU010000003.1, on the reverse strand, counting down.
ATGCCAAATTTAATTCCTTTGAAAGATTGGGCAGACATTTTTATGATACATCCAGTCAAATTAAAAAAGGCCAAAGGGCGATAATGCTTTTATGCTATTTATATAATGCGGAAAAATTTAAAGTTCCGGAAAACCCGGATAAAAGAATAACCAATATAGTAAAAAAATCCATTTCCAGGGGCCTTGAAAATTGGCAGATAAATCTAAAAATAGACGAGAAAGGGATTTCTCTGATTAATTATTTCAAATTAAATTTGCTTAGGTAGCTCCTCCCTAATTTCTTTGGCGTGGTCTATGAAAAGTACCCCTTTCAGGTGGTCTGTTTCATGCTGAAAAATTTGAGCCAAAAGACCGGAAGCTCCTCTTTGGAATTTTTTTCCGTTTTCATCATAGGCTGTAATCATAGCCTTTTTTGACCTATAGGTTTTTCCATAAAGCCATCTGACGGAAAGGCATCCTTCCATGAGCCATTCTTTTTCTCGAGATAATTTAGAAATTTTCGGGTTGATAAAAACCAAATCTTTGGGAACTTCCTTATTTGGTATTTTTTCAAATTCCTTTTCTCCGCTGATAAAATCTTTATGAAAAATTTTTCCGGAAACCACAAAAATAGATAATTTATATCCTATTTGAGGTGCCGCCAAAGCTACTCCGTCGCTTTGTTTTTTTAATGCCGAAGACATTTCTTTCAGTATTTTTTGTATTTTGGGCTTGGCAATTTCACTCACGGGGATGTCTTTTGTGTTCTGGCGCAGAACTCTGTCTTCTTTTTGAACTATTTTTTTCATTTTATCTCCTTTAGATATTCCAATAGCTTGCTTAATTTCACGGTTTCCTGGGACCTATTGGACATATCCCGGACAATTACCGAATCTTCTATTGCTTCTTTTACTCCGAAAATAAGCGCGTATGGAACACCCAGCTTTTCAGCAATGGCCAGCTGGGAACCCAAGCTGTCTTTGGAAATTGACTGGGCAATGGGCACATGCGCTTTGCGCAATATTTCTATTATATTCAAGCTTTTCAATTTTGCTTCGGAACCGAGCTGGATAAAATACATTTTCGGTTTTTTCATTATGCGAGGCGAAAGCTTTTTATACCAAGGAGATGCAATAATTCTGTCTACGCCGATTGAAAAGCCGACTGCCGGAACATCTTTTTTGCTGCCCAGTTGGCGGGCAAGATAATCATAACGTCCGCCTCCGGCGATGGTGAGAGGGGTTCCGTCTTCTGCTCCGCTCTCTTCAACCACTTCAAAAACAGTGCGGGTGTAATAGGAAAGTCCTCGCACCAGATTTTTATTAATATTGTAGGGAATATTCATTTCTTCCAAATATTCCAGAACTTCCTTAAAATGCTTTTTGCAAGCAGGGCAGAGGAAACTTATGGAATCCGGGGCATTTTCATTCACTGCCATTGTTTTTTCCTCTTTGGAATCCAGAATGCGAAGGGGATTTGTTTTCAAGCGTTCACGGTCAACATGAGCTAAGTCATTTATGTGTTTTCTGTAATAACTGGTAAGTTCTTTTATATATGAGTGCCGGCATTCTTTGTCGCCTATGGAATTGATATCTACGGACAAATTGACAGCTCCGGCATCTTCCAAAATGCTCATGCCGACTTTTATTACCAACGCGTCCACAATGCTTTTGTCGCTTCCCAAAGAATCCAAGTCAAATTGCCAAAATTGTCTGTAACGTCCGCGTTGAGGATTGTCATGCCTAAAAGCCGGACCATATTGATAAAACATTACAGGCTGAGGCATATTCTGCATTCCATGTTCAATGTAAGAGCGCATAAGCGACGCAGTATGTTCCGGTCTTAGAGCCAAATGGTCTCCGCCTTTGGTTTTGAGAGTATACATTTCTTTGTCTATGATATCCGTTCCTTCGCCAATGCCTGAAGTAAAAACTTCCGCATGTTCCAGCATGGGAGTTTCAATGGGTTTGAAACCGTAATAAACGGCTACCTCCTGAGCTTTTTCAAAAAATCCCTGAAAACTATAATATTCTTCATTAATAATATCTCTCATTCCTTTGGGGGATGATAGGTTCTTCGTCTTGGTTTTTATAGTTTTTGTTTTCATACTACTGGGATTGAGTTTGTTTATAATCACCCGGCAAGACGCCTATTTTATTTACCGGCAATAAACGCAGAAATACTTTTCCTATCAAAAGTTTTCTAGAGACAGGACCCCAATATCTGGAATCGGAACTGGCTGGTCTGTTGTCGCCCATTACAAAATATTCATCGCTCTTCAGCTCAAGATGCGTATTGCTGTCGGCGGTATTTTGTATATAAGGCTCCGAAAGCGTAAATCCTCCCGGATGTTCTGAATTGGTTATGGTAACCGTGGTGCCTTTTATGTCCACCGTTTCATTCGGAAGTCCGATTATTCTTTTAATAAAAAATTTTGTGGTGTCGTTTGGGTATCGGAAAACTACCACGTCATCTCTCTGTGGATTATTCAATCTATAGGATATTTCATCCACTATCAGATATTGTCCATTTTCAAAAGTGGGAACCATGGAGGAACCCGAGACAATAAAAGGCTGAGCAATGAATATGCGGATGGGGATAACTATTATAATGGCTATCAAGGCAAAACGTACCAACTCCCAAAATGACTGCTTAGTGAACTTCTCCTTGCCTGTTTCGGCAAGCTTATTTTCTTCATTCATTACAGTATTTTAACACAAAAAAGTCTTGACACAAAGGAGATACTTGTTTTGTAATAGATTAGACCTCACCCCTTCACCCCTCTCCTTAATAAGGAGAGGGGTTGGGGAGAGGTGAATTAAATTTGTATGCTATAATCCAAAATATGAAATTAATCGTTGGTTTAGGAAATCCGGGCAAAGAATATGAAAATACCAGGCATAATACCGGTTTTATTGTGCTGGAAATGGTTGAAAAAAAATTAAACCTAAAAGACAAAATTAAGTTTGTTTATCCCGATAAATTTATGAATAACTCCGGCAAAGTGGTTGCGCCCCTAATCAAATCAAAAAAAGATTTAAAAGACCTTGTGGTGATTTACGACGACATTGATTTGCCTTTAGGGAAAATAAAAATTTCTTTCAATCGGTCTTCCGGAGGACACAATGGTTTGGGCTCCATCATCAAAGCATTGAAATCTGAAGAATTTTTGCGCATCAGAATTGGCACTTCGCCAGCCACACCATCCGGCAAGATACGAAAACCGAAAGGGGAGAAGGAGGTGTTGAAATTCTTGCTTGGCAAATACAAAGAAAAGGAATTAAATGAATTAAAAAAAATTTCCAAAAAAGTCGTCGAGGCTTTGGAAATTATTTTTACCGAAGGCAAAGAAAAAGCGATGAGTCTTTATAATTAATTTTTTAAAATGTATGTTTGAAGGGAAAAATAACAATAATCTTATAGAAAAAACTATTAATGAAATAGAAGCGATTAAAGGAGAAGTTGCCGTAATGGGAGCAAATGATTATGAAATTCCTGCTCTTGAAGCTTTAATAAATAGTCTAAAAAACAAAGAAATTTTACCTGAAAAAGCCTTGGAACAAGCAATAAAAATACGCGACTCAAAACAGGATTACCACTAGAAATTTTTCTCTTTTTATACCTCCTTCACCGCTTCTATGATGATGCTCTTTTCGCCGTTGCGAAGGGAAACTTTGCCGGAAAAAGCAATACATTTTTCCGGAACGAAAATATCCACCGCTTCTTTGAAGATGGAAGGAAACACAACCGCCTCTATGGAATCGGTCAAATCCGAAATTTTCAAAAAGGCCATGCGGTCATTGTTTTTGGTAATGACAATTCTGGCCGTTTCAATGATGCCGGCAATGGTAACCGGAATGCCGTTTCCGATTTCTCCTTTTATTTTTTTAATATTTATATCCCGGCTTTCCAATTTATCACGCAGACGGTCCAGTGGATGTCCGGAAATATAAAGTCCAAGCAACTCTTTTTCCCAAAGCAACTTCTCGGCTTGGGTGGCCTTTGGCGCATCTTTTAATTTCAGGGCGAGAATTCCGGATTGCGCAGACCCGCCGAAAAGAGAAGTCTGGTTTTCATTTTTATTAAAAGATTCTTTGTGATACAAAAGCATATCTTCAAGATTCCCCAGGAAAAGTCCCCGGTCGCCCCATTCGTCCATACTGCCGGATTTTATTAAAGCTTCCATGGATTTTTTATTCAGGTTTTTATGCTTGATTCTGTTCAAAAAATCGGTAATGGATTTGAATTTTCCATTTGCTTTTCTTTCGGCGATAATGGCGTCAGCGATGTCGGTGCCCAAGTTTTTAATGGTATAAAGCCCAAATCTTATTTTTTCACTTTTATTTTTATCACTTATTATGGTGTCTTTGTCGTGCGGCAGGCAAGTAAACCCACCAAAACTTTCATTGATATTGGGAGGCAGAACGGGAATATTCATATTTTTGCACTCATTGATTATTTCGGATATTTTTTCTATATCGCCGGACTCGGCGGTGAGAATGGCGGTCATATATTCCACGGGATAATTTGCTTTCATGTAAGCCGTCTGATAGGCGACCCGTCCGTAGGATGCGGCGTGGGCTTTATTGAAACCGTAAGCCTGAAATGGTTCAAAAATTTTCCAAAGTTTTTCGGCGAATTCCGGAGTCTGCCCGTTTGAAATAATGCCTTTGGTAAATTTTTCTCTCTGAGCCGCCATTTCCTTGGGAATTTTCTTACCCACGGCTTTTCGAAATTTGTCCGCTTCTTCCCAGTTGTAGCCGGCCAATTCTATGGCGCAGAAAAGAAGGTCATCCTGATAAACGATAAGCCCGTAAGATTCACCCAGGAATTTTTTCATTCGCGGGTCCAAATATTTTACCAGTTTTCTGTCGTGCTTACGTTTGATATATTCCGGAATTGATTCCATCGGGCCCGGGGCGGTAGAGAGCGACCATGGCATTGATATCGTGAATGGAAGTGGGCTTCAATTCTTTCAAATATCTAGTCATCCCGTCGCCGTTTAATTGGAAAAGCCCTTCCGTCTGGCCGGAAGCCAGAAGAGCAAAAGTTTTCTTATCATCAAGGGGAATGCGCTCTATGTCTATGTCAATATTATAAAATCTTTTTACCAAACTTATACTGTCGGCTAAAATGGATAAGTTTCTAATGCCTAGAAAATCAAATTTTAAAAGCCCCGCATCTTCAACGCTATACATATCGTATTGAGTGATTATTTTTCCGCCCTTTGGGTCAAACTGTGTAGGCACGTATTCGTAAAGAGGTTCGGGAGCGATAACTACCCCGGCCGCATGCACGGAAATATGTCTGACGCATCCCTCCAGCTTGTGGGCCAAATCTATTATTTTTTTTGTGTCTTTTTCGTCTTTGTAGGCTCCTTTTAATTCCGGCACGATTTCTATGGCATGTTCTATGGTCATAGGCATTCCTTGGGAGCCTATGGGAATCATTTTAGAAATTCTGTCGCCGACGTTATAGGGATAACCCAGAGCGCGAGCGACATCCCGTACGGCGCCACGCGCCATCATTGTTCCGAAAGTTCCGATTTGTGCCACCTTGTCTTCCCCGTATTTTCTTTTGGCGTATTCTATCATTTCATCCCGCCTGTTGTCGGCGTAATCCATATCAATATCGGGCGGAGAAGGACGAAATGGGTTCAAAAATCTTTCAAAGGGGAGTTTATATTCAATCGGATTCACGTTGGTAATACCAAGAAGATAGGTGACCATAGAACCTGCTACGGAACCTCTAATGGTAGTTAAAATGCCATTATCTTTGGCATAGTCCAATAAATCATCCACCACCAGAAAATACGGCGAATAGCCCTTTTTAAAAATAATTTGCAACTCATATTCCACTCTCTCTATAATTTCTGGTGTTTTTTCTATACCGATATTTTTAAAACCGGCATAGGTAAGTTCGCGTAATTTTTCATCATAGGTCATACCCACTTCAATTTTGAAATTCGGGAAAACCCAATTTCCCAGTTCCAATTCCAAATTGCACATATCAGCTATTTTTTGAGTATTTATTACAGCTTCCGGAATATCTTTGAAAATTTCCAATGCTTTTTTGGTATCAATTAAAGAAAAATCATCATCCGAAAATTCAAATTTGGACGCTTCTTTGCTGTCGCCCTGGGTATTTATTTGCAACAGCGTGTGATGCGCCTCATGGTCATCGCTGCATGGATAATGGGAATCCTGGGTGGCTACCACTGGAATATTATTTTTTTGGGCAAGCTTGATTAAAGTCTCACGCACTTGCTTGTCGTTTTCCACGGAAGGATGGCACTGAATTTCTATAAAATAATTTTCCTTGCCAAAAATTTCTTGATAATCCTGAATAATTTTTTCCGATTTTACTGTGTCATTGCGGACAACACTTTGGGAAAGTTCTCCGCCCAAACATCCGGAAAGACATATTATTCCGTCCGAATATTTTTTGAGAATCTCTTTGTCCATTCTGGGTTTGTAATAGTATCCTTCCAGATTTGAAATGGTAACCAATCTTATTAAATTTTTATACCCCTGTAAATTTTTTGCCAGAAGAGTGAGGTGATAATAACGTTTGCCACCCTCCGATTCAACTGTCCTGTCTTTGCGGGAACCTGCGGTCATATAAGCCTCCACCCCGATAATGGGTTTGATACCTTCTTTTTTTGCCAATTTATAGAATTCAATGGCGCCATACATGTTGCCGTGGTCCGTAATAGCCAGGGCAGGCATCTTGTTTTTTTTAGCAAGTTCAGCCAAATCCTTAAGCTTGGAAAGTCCGTCCAAAAGGGAATAATGGCTATGTGTATGAAGGTGTATAAAGTTTACTTCTTCTTTCATTTTTAATATAATAGCACATATGAAGAACATCAAAATAGCTATAAATGGTTTTGGCAGGATAGGTAGGGCGTTTTTAAAGATAGCTTGGGAACGGCCGGAGATTGAGATAGTAGCGATAAATGATTTGGGTTCCATAGAAAGTTTGGCTTATTTATTGCGCCACGATACTGTTTACCGAAATTGGAATCACAAAGTGGAAATTTCCGGTTCCAATTTAATAATTGATGGAAAAATAATTAAATTTATTTCCGAAAAAGATACTACGAAACTTCCTTGGAAGGAATTAAGCATTGATGTGGTGGTTGAATCCACCGGATTGTTTACTTCCTATGACAAAGCAAAATTTCATATTGACCAGGGCGCGAAGAAAGTTGTCATTTCTGCACCGTCCAAAGGAAGCGAAGGAAATGTGCAGGGCGAAACTATTTTACTTGGCATAAATGAAAACAAATTCGGCACTTGCGATATTACTTCCAATGCATCCTGCACCACCAATGCAGCCAGTCCATTGATTGCGATTTTGCATGAGACGCTTGGCATTGAAAAAGCAATTTTAAATACCGTGCACGGATATACCGCTTCCCAAGCGCTTGTTGACGGACCAAGTAAAAAAGATTTGCGCGAAGGACGCGCAGCCGCCCAAAATATAGTGCCAAGTTCCACCGGCGCAGCCATTGCCGTGACCGAAGCATTCCCGGAATTAAAAGGATTATTTGACGGAATTTCCATCCGCGTGCCGGTAGTGGCTGGGTCTATCGTAGACATTACTTTTATTTCTAAGAAAAATACCACCAAGGAAGAAGTGAACGCAATTTTAGAAAAAGCGGCAAAAGACAAAAAGTGGGAGAAAATATTTGCCGTCACCCATGAACCATTAGTTTCCTCGGATATATTAGGGGAATCACATGCATCTATCGCTGACCTGGAAATGACTCGTGTTGTTGACGGCAATCTGGTAAAAGTTTTGGGCTGGTACGATAATGAAATGGGGTATACCTACACATTGGTCGAACATGTTATAAAAACAGGAGAAACTATTAAATAATATGAAAATTTTTGTTGGGACAGACCATGCCGGATATGTCTTAAAAGAAAGGTTGGTTTCTTCCCTAAAACTTCAAGGATATGAAGTCATAGATAAAGGCGCTTTTAAATATGATGAAAATGATGACTATCCGGATTTTGTTGTGCCGGTCGCCCGAGAAATTTCAAAAAATCCAGATGGTTCAAAAGGCATAATTCTCGGTGGCACAGGGGAGGGAGAAGCTATTGCCGCAAATAAATTTCCCCATGTTCGGGCAGTTGTTTTTTACGGCAATGCAAAACCTGTGGTGGATGATGAATCAAATATTATAGTCAGGTCCAGACAACATAATAATTCAAATATTCTTTCTCTGGGCGCCAGATATTTTACGGAAGAAACCATGATGGAGGCGGTCAATCTTTGGCTCAATACCCCTTTCAGTTTTGACGAAAGACATATTCGTCGCTTGGGGAAAATAGACGAAATCAAAATATAAGCCTATGGCTGAAATAATTCCAGCAATATTGCCGAAAAATTACGAAGATTTAAAAAATAAAATAGCGCTGGTGCGCGGAGTAGTTCCCATTGTGCAAATAGATATTTGCGACGGGATTTTTGTGCCGTCCAAGACTTGGCCTTTTTCTACGGAAGGAATTAATGATTATAATTTTCATAGAATTTTAAACGAGGAAGAGGGAATGCCTTTTTGGGAAGATATTGATTTTGAGCTTGACCTGATGGTGTCCGATGCGGTAGAAAATTTTGATATTTATTCTAAGCTCGGGGCAAAAAGAATAGTTTTTCACATTGAAGCGGTAGGTGATTTGAAAGAATTTAAAAATTTTTTGGAGGGCATGGATATATATGTGAGAGAAATGATACAAATAGGCATAGCTCTTAATATAGAAACTTCTCTGGAACAAATTTTTCCTTTAATTAATGATGTTGATTTTGTGCAATGTATGGGTATAGACAAAGTTGGTTTTCAGGGGCAAGAATTTAATGAAAAAGTCTTTGAGGATATAAAAATACTGAAAGAAAAATTTCCCGACCTTGAAATATCCGTGGATGGGGGAATAGATTTTGAAAATGCGCCCGCGCTAGTAAGCGCGGGCGCCACTCGCCTTATTATCGGCTCAGCGATTTTTAAAACGGATGATATAATTGAAACCATAGAGGAATTTAGAAATTTATAATATGTTGACCGAAGACAAAATCAAAGAACTGGAAATAAAAGCGAATGACCTTCGCCAAAGTATTATTAAAATGCTGGTGGAAGCAAAAAGTGGGCATACGGCAGGTCCCCTCGGCATGGCTGATATTTTTACCCTTTTTTATTTTCATACTTTGAAGCACAATCCCAAAGACCCGTTTTGGCCGGAACGAGACAGAGTAATTCTTTCCAATGGTCATATTTGTCCGGTCTTATACGCGGCCATGGCGCACAGCGGATATTTTCCCATTGAGGAATTAAAAACTTTGCGGAAATTTGGGTCAAGATTACAAGGACATCCGCATAGGGAATATTTACCCTTTTTGGAGACTTCTTCCGGACCCCTGGGTTCCGGACTTTCCCAAGCGATAGGTATGGCTTTGGCAGATAAAATGGACAAAAAAGACAGAGAACGATTTATTTATTGTTTTATGTCCGACGGAGAATTGGACGAAGGAAATACTTGGGAGGCGATAATGTTTGCGGGAAAAAATAAATTGCAAAATTTAATTGCCATTGTGGATAGAAATAATATTCAAATAGATGGAAATACCGAACACATTATGCCCCTTGAACCGCTGGCAGATAAATGGCAAGCCTTTAATTGGCAGGTGCTGGAAGTTTCCGGGCATGATTTTAAAGCTCTGGAGAAAACAGTGAAAGAAGCGAAAGAAATAAAAGAAAAACCGGTGGTTATTATTGCCCATACTATTCCCGGCAAAGGCGTGAAAGAATTTGAAAGGGATTATAAATGGCATGGCAAAGCGCCCAATAAAGAAGAAGGGGAGATGGCTTTGAAAGAATTAGAAAATTATAGGCCCGTGTAAATTTATGTTAAATCCAGATTTAAAATTAAATCCAAAAATATTCAGCCAAGACTGCGAGCAGGCGCCCATCCGAAAAGGATTTGGACAGGGGTTGGTATTAGCGGGAGAAAATGATAAAAATATTGTGGCTCTTTGCGCGGATTTGACCGAATCCGTGCAGATGAATTTATTTAAAGAAAAATTTCCTGAAAGATTTATAGAAATGGGAGTGGCGGAACAAAATTTGGCAACGGTGGCTTCCGGTTTGGCGGCCATGGGTAAAATTCCTTTTTGCGCTTCCTTTGCTATTTTTTCTCCGGGCAGAAATTGGGAACAGATAAGGACCACCATAGCCTACAACAACAGGCCGGTAAAAATAATTGGCTCCCATGTTGGTGTTTCCGTCGGGGCGGACGGAGGAAGCCATCAAGCGCTGGAAGATATTGCCCTAATGCGAGTGTTGCCCAATATGGATGTTATTTCTCCTTGCGATTCAATAGAAGCAAAAAAAGCAACTTTGGCATTAGCTAAAACAAAAAAACCGGAATATTTACGTTTGGTTCGTGAAAAAACACCGGTTTTAACAACAGAAGAAACTCCGTTTGAAATAGGCAGGGCACAAATTTTTTGGTTGCCGGATGCGGGGCTGGCACAGGTGGGAATTATCGCTACCGGCGGATTTGTTCACCGCGCGATGCTGGCGGCGAAAGAACTGGAAGCCAAAGGAATAAAAAGCAAAGTAATGAATTTGTGTTCCATAAAACCAATAGACGAAAAAGCAATTATAGCTTTAGCTAAAGAAACCAAGGCAATTGTGACCGTGGAAGACCATCAAATAGCGGGAGGAATGGGTTCGGCTGTGGCCGAGGTGCTTGCGCAAAATTATCCTGTACCCGTGGAATTTATCGGGGTTAAAAATAGCTTTGGTCAATCAGGCACATCGGATGAACTGATAAAACACTACAAGATGGATGTATCTGATATTATGCTGGCGGTAGAAAAAGTATTAAAGAGAAAAATCTAATTAATTTATTTTTTTAACTTTATAACTTTCCGGCGCAACTTTTAAATACTCTTCTAATTTTTCACGGCTAAGCAATCCTGCCTGGGCGCCTATTTTTTGGACCACGGACATGGCATTTACCGGCCCCCAGGAAAATGCCTCAAGAGGGGATTTGCCTAGAGCCAGAGCGGCAGTAAATGTTGAAGAGAAAGCATCTCCCGCACCCGTGCGTTCGTAGGGCGGTGCTATATCCGGATAAATAGGATTGTGCCATAATTCTCTGTTCATATAAAGATAAGCGCCATTGGGACCGTCGCTTATGACAACCATTTTAGGTCCCAAGATAGCAATACCTTTTGACAAAGTCAAAACATCTCTATTTTCAATTTTTAAAATTCTTTCAGCTTCTTCAAGGTTGCAGAAAAAGATTTCCGTCCGCGCATAAATTTCTTTTAAATTTTCAGTGCCAAATTGTATTTGAAAAGTGCCCGGTTGAAAAGCCAGTTTTGTTTTTGGATTATTTTTTAGATACTCGGCTATCTGTTGATGATAGGGCAGAGAATCGGGGGCCAAGGAGCTCAGGTATATCCAAGAAACTTCTTTCAGTTTTGGAAATTTATAATTAAATTCCGTATGCTTGATTAAAATTGTTCGGTCAACGTCATACCAAAGAACGTAATGATAATTTGTTTTTTTATTTTTTTCAGTGGCGATGTATTTGGTTATAACTTTATCTTTTTTGAGAGAAGCCAGGCAGTCCTTGCCATTTTGGTCGTTTCCTATATTGGCCACCAGAGCGGAATTTAATCCAAGCCTTGCGGCGCAGACAGCAGAATTCGGACTATTGCCAACGGCGGGAATGATATGCACCGATTCATAGGGTACTTTGTCTCCAAAACTCAAACAAAGTTCACAGGCATCCGTGTCCAGCTTGCAATGCACATGGGCATCTTTTAATTTTATAAAAGCGTCTATCACTATATCTCCAATAGCAAGAAAATCTATTTTTTTCATGCTATAATCATAGCATATTTAATTAAAAATATTAATAATAACTATGTCTAAAAAAACAATTTTAATTTTGTTGGGGTTTATTTTTTTGTTTTCATTTCGACTGGCTCGGGCGGAGGTAATTATAAATGAAATAATGTATGCGCCGATAAATGGCGAAGCTGAATGGATAGAAATTTTTAATTCAGGGAATAATTCTGTTGATTTGACTGACTGGAGGTTTTTTAACAACGCGGACGATTCCGCTCCGCTTAGACTGCAAAAAGGGTCCGCTCTCTTGTCCGGCGGAAGCTATGCCATAATAACCTCCACCGCCGATTGGAATTCCTTTTCCGGAACAGTTTTTAGTTCCTCTCAATTTTCTTTACCCAACGATAGCTCCAAATATAATACCTATAAAGCCATCTCCGATTCAGATAAAAAAATTATTAATTCCGTAACTTATACAACTTTGGCGGATGCTTCGGGTACCGGGAATTCTTTGCAATTTTTTAACAACCTATGGCAGGCAGCTTCGCCCACTCCGGGTGCGCCCAATTATATTTCTGCCGGCTCCACGGCGGAATCCAATAATAGTTCCGTCAGCTATGGGCTTCCGGCCAATAGTTTTTCCGCGCAAGATACGGTTGACACAAAAACAAAAGCAATTGAAATTCCCCAAATTAAAACAAAAATTATAGCTCCAACGCTCGCTTTTGTCGGCATGCCTGTTTTATTCAATGCCAGTGCTACAGGGTATTCCGGCGAATCTCTTTTTTCCGGAAAATATTTCTGGAATTTCGGCGATGGAGATTCCAAAGAAATAAAACTTACCGATGCAACAAAATTTACACACACTTTTTTCTACGAGGGTGAATATGCCGTATCCCTGGAATATTATCAGAATTATTATTCCGAAAACCCGAATGCTTCGGACAAAATAACTATCAAAATAGTGCCGGCAGATATTTCCATAAGCAGGGTTGGAGATGAAAAAGATTTTTTTGTGGAAATTTCCAATAATACCAATTATGATGCGGACCTTTCAAAATGGGTTCTCTCGAGTGCCGAAAGAAGTTTTACTCTGCCCAAAAATACGATTCTTAAATCAAAAAGCAAGATGATGGTCTCTTCAAAAATTACCAATTTTTCAATTTTAGATAAAGATACTTTAAAATTGATAAATCCACAGGGAGAAACGATTTTTGATTATGCAGCTCTACAGAAGCCAATAAAAACTTTAACAAATAGTTCCGCTTCGGCAAAAATATCCACGGCGAAAGATAATAGCAATGCAACGGCCGAGATACCCGTTGATAATTTATTGGCTCAAATTCCTCCAAATAATACTGCCACAAAAGATAACTTCAAATATGGAATATTAGGCTTGGTTGCTTTTTTAGGGATTAGCACAAGCGCCACTTATTTTATTCGCAGCCGCAAGAGAAAAATTACTTCCCAAACAGCAGGAAATGACTTTGAAATAATAGACGAATGATTTTCCACACGGCGTTCCTTCTTTGATTGCTTCCAATATATTTTTGCCCTATAATATACAGACAGTGTATGATTTATTTATCCACTGTAAAAAATAGATTTGATAATAAAAAAAACACCACAACGATTTTTTTGTAAAAATAATATCGCTCGCTTGTTTGCGGTGCTTTTTTGGGTGTCCATTTTAGTTTTTAATACTGTTTCTGCCGCCGGCGCACCTTCACTTTTGCATCATCAAGGAATTTTACTTGATTCATCAGGGAATCTTTTAGGCGGTTCTTCCGGAACCAATTATTGTTTTAAATTTTCTTTCTATAATAGCGCAACAGCCGGAACAAGGTTATGGCCGTCCAATCTTCCATCCAAAATGACGGTCAATGTAAAAAATGGAGTCCTTAGCGCAGATATTGGCGATACATCAATCGGCGGGGATGCTCTTAATTTTGATTTCAATAGTGCTGATGAAGTTTATTTAAATATTGATGTTGCCAATTCTATTTCTGGCTCTTGTGCTTCGGCAACTTCTTTTGAAACCCTTAGTCCGCGTCAAAGAATTGTTTCTGCCGCCTATGCGCTTAATTCAAAAACAGTCAGTGGTTTTATCCCTTCTCAAACTCCTACCGGCAATCAAATTCCTGTTTTAAATTCCGGAGCGCTTAACATTACAGGAAGCATATCGTCAGGAGGTCTTGCTCTCAATCTCGGTTCTGATGCAACTGGTGATATTTTTTATAGAAACAGTAACGGTAACTTTGCGCGACTTGGTATTGGAAATAGTGGACAGGGACTTGTTGTTTCGTCTGGATTACCTTCCTGGCAAGATATATCAACCGGACCTCAAGGTCCAAAGGGAGACACGGGAGATACAGGAGCAACCGGTCCACAAGGAATTCAGGGGCTCACTGGATTAACCGGACCAACTGGAGCTCAAGGACCAAAGGGAGACACGGGAGATACAGGAGCAACCGGTCCACAAGGAATTCAGGGGCTCACTGGACTAACCGGGCCAACTGGGGCGACCGGACCAACTGGAGCTCAAGGTCCAAAGGGAGACACGGGAGATACAGGAGCAACCGGTCCACAAGGAATTCAGGGGCTCACTGGACTAACCGGACCAACTGGAGCTCAAGGTCCAAAGGGAGACACGGGAGATACAGGAGCAACCGGTCCACAAGGAATTCAGGGGCTCACTGGACTAACCGGACCAACAGGTGCAACCGGACCGAAAGGTGACACTGGAGATGTTGGACCTCAAGGCATTCAAGGTTTGACTGGACTAACCGGGCCAACTGGACCAACCGGACCGAAAGGTGACACTGGGGATACTGGTTCACAAGGAATTCAAGGACTCACGGGTTTGACCGGACCGACAGGTGCAACCGGACCACAGGGTGAAAAAGGAGACACTGGTTTGACTGGACCTCAAGGCCCTATCGGATTGACTGGCGCCACTGGCGCTACCGGTCCAAAAGGTGACACAGGAGATGTTGGACCTCAAGGACTAAAAGGTGATACTGGAAGTCAGGGAATTCAGGGGCTGACTGGTTTGACTGGACCTAGGGCCCTATCGGATTGACTGGCGCCACTGGCGCTACCGGTCCAAAAGGTGACACAGGAGATGTTGGTCCCCAAGGACCAACTGGCGCTACAGGTCCACAAGGAATTCAAGGACTCACGGGTTTGACCGGGCCAACTGGGGCGACCGGACCAACTGGGGCAACTGGCCCAACTGGGGCGACCGGACCACAAGGTCCGAAAGGAGACACTGGTTTGACAGGTTCTCAAGGTCCCATTGGTTTGACTGGCGCCACTGGCGCTACCGGTCCAAAAGGTGACACTGGAGATGTTGGACCTCAAGGCATTCAAGGTTTGACTGGACTAACCGGACCGACAGGTGCAACCGGACCACAGGGTGAAAAAGGAGACACTGGTTTGACTGGACCTCAAGGCCCTATCGGATTGACTGGCGCCACTGGCGCTACCGGTCCAAAAGGTGACACAGGAGATGTTGGACCTCAAGGACTAAAAGGTGATACTGGAAGTCAGGGAATTCAGGGGCTGACTGGTTTGACTGGACCTCAGGGCCCTATCGGATTGACTGGCGCCACTGGCGCTACCGGTCCAAAAGGTGACACAGGAGATGTTGGTCCCCAAGGACCAACTGGCGCTACAGGTCCACAAGGAATTCAAGGACTCACGGGTTTGACCGGGCCAACTGGGGCGACCGGACCAACTGGGGCAACTGGCCCAACTGGGGCGACCGGACCACAAGGTCCGAAAGGAGACACTGGTTTGACAGGTTCTCAAGGTCCCATTGGTTTGACTGGCGCCACTGGCGCTACCGGTCCAAAAGGTGACACTGGAGATGTTGGACCTCAAGGCATTCAAGGTTTGACTGGACTAACCGGACCGACAGGTGCAACCGGGCCAACTGGACCAACCGGACCGAAAGGTGACACTGGGGATACTGGTTCACAAGGAATTCAAGGACTCACGGGTTTGACCGGACCGACAGGTGCAACCGGACCACAGGGTGAAAAAGGAGACACTGGTTTGACTGGACCTCAAGGCCCTATCGGATTGACTGGCGCCACTGGCGCTACCGGTCCAAAAGGTGACACAGGAGATGTTGGACCTCAAGGACTAAAAGGTGATACTGGAAGTCAGGGAATTCAGGGGCTGACTGGTTTGACTGGACCTCAGGGCCCTATCGGATTGACTGGCGCCACTGGCGCTACCGGTCCAAAAGGTGACACAGGAGATGTTGGTCCCCAAGGACCAACTGGCGCTACAGGTCCACAAGGAATTCAAGGACTCACGGGTTTGACCGGGCCAACTGGGGCGACCGGACCAACTGGGGCAACTGGCCCAACTGGGGCGACCGGACCACAAGGTCCGAAAGGAGACACTGGTTTGACAGGTTCTCAGGGACCCAAAGGAGATACTGGCGCCACTGGTCCAACCGGACCAGCGGGGGCGGATTCAACAGTAGCTGGTCCAAAAGGTGACAAGGGTGATACCGGAACAACTGGTGCTACGGGAGTTGGCATTGCAACCGGTGGAACAGTACATCAAGCTTTAACAAAAATAGATGGAACTAATTTTAATACTCAATGGGAAACCATAGATAAAACATTTGTTGGGCTCGGAAATGTTCCCAATCTTTCTTTCAGCGGTTCCAATACCGGCGACAATGCAGCCAATTCCAATTATGCTTCAGATTATCGAGCTACTGATTTTATTGCCGGCACCAATTATTTAGCGCCCGGTGGAGATGCAGGTACACCTTCGGCGATTGTTTTAACTAATGCCAGTGGTACTGCTGCCAGTTTAACCGCCGGACATGTTACCGGTTTCTCTCCAACCTCCGGAAAAACTTTGACAGTCAGCAATTCTCTTACTCTTTCCGCTTCAAATGATGTTTCTACTTTGAATATTGGAACCGGCGGAACTTTAGGTAGTGCCGCTTTTACCGCGAGCAGTGCCTATGATGCCTCAGGAGCGGCAGCTGCGGTAACTCCGACCACTTTAGGATTAGTTATTGGTACAAATGTATTAGCTTACAGAACTTTTGGCACTGCTGCGAACAACAATACCGGAGATTTTGCCACTTCTGCCCAGGGAACACTTGCCACCAATGCATTGCCATCAGCTTCCTTCACTGATACTGCGGTTACCGGAAAATTTATCACTGGATATACCAGTGGAGCCGGAACTGTTGCTGCCACAGATACCATCTTGCAGGCGATTCAAAAATTAAATGGAAATGATGCCACTAATGCCAACTTAACCGGTGTTGTAACTTCTGTTGGCAATACCACATCTTTCGCGACCTCTCCAACTTTTACCGGTACAGTAACTATTCCAACTCCTTTCACTATTGGTGCAGTTTCTATGACTGCTACCGGCACTCAGCTTAATTATTTAAATGGCGCTACAGGAACAACAGGAACAACAACTGCCAAATTAGTTTTTGATACTTCTCCGACTTTGGTGACGCCAAACCTTGGCACTCCGTCAACTTTGGTGGGAACAAATATTACCGGTACTGCTTCCGGTTTGACGGCGGGAAATGTAACAACTAACGCTAATTTAACCGGCGATGTTACTTCCGTAGGCAATGCGACCACGCTTACCAACGCTCCGGTCATAGCCAAAGTATTAACTGGGTATACCTCCGGCGCAGGCACAATCTCTGCCACCGATTCAATTTTGACAGCCATTCAAAAATTAAATGGAAACGATGCACTCAAAGCTCCCCTTATTTCTCCTTCCTTCACCACTCCTAGCCTTGGGGCGGCTACAGGTACGAGTCTCTCGGTATCAGGATCACTCACTTCAACCGTTGCCACGGGCACGGCTCCATTGGTAGTATCTTCAACCACGAATGTCGCTAATTTAAATGCAAGCAGTTTAAATGGATCAACCTTTGCCGCTCCGGGAGCGATTGGTTCAGGTACCGCTTCCACCGGAGCTTTTACCACCATTACGGCAAGTAGCACAATTACACCTTCCGCTACAGCCGGTATTGTAGGTACAACTGGAGTAAACGATGCCCAAGCTGGGAGTGTTGGAGAGTTATTAACCGCAACCACCGCAGCAGGGACGATTTCTCTTACAACTGCTACATTAGCTAACGTTTTATCATCACCTTTATCATTAACCGCAGGTGATTGGGATGTCTGGGGTGTAATTAATTACACCCCTACGACGACAACATCCATTGCCATAACGTCAGGGGGGATAAACACTACGTCTGCAACTTTAGGCGCACAGGATACTTACTATCAAAACGCCCACGCGACTGAAGTCCCTGGAACGACAGCTGTCATCGCTGAGGTTGTGCCAATGCGGCGTATAAATGTGAGTTCAACAACATCTGTCTATTTAGTTACTAAATGTACATTTACCACAAGCACCCTGAAAGCAGGTGGTACACTGTGGGCGCGAAGAAGAAGATAAATCTTTTTAATATACATAAATGAATTTTTTAAATAATAAATACTCTTTTATTTTCGTAATTATTCTTGGAGTAATATTTTTCAATTTTGCCCAGGCAGATTCCACCAGTACAAATTTTAAACTGGAAAATTCAACGGATATTACAGGTGGAGGACAAGCATCCTCTCCTAATTTTCAATATTTGGGCAGTACAGGAGAGTTGACCAACGGACAAAGTTCCGGCTCCGATTTTTTACAGGATGCCGGTTCTTTATATTTTTCTATGGCTTCTTCTCCTATAGTTTCGGCCACAGCCGGCGATTCCCAGGTAATCCTTAATTGGACTTCTGCCACGGGTATTTTTGCTAATATCACAAACTATGAAGTTGGCGTTAGTACATCCTCCGGCGGAACTTACACATTTACCTCTGTGGGCAATGTTTTGACCTACATAAAAACAGGTCTAGCAAATGGCACTCCATATTTTTTCAAAATACGTTCCTATTCTCTTGGAATTTTACTTAACGAATCGGCGGCGGTAGGTGCCACTCCGATTTCCACTGTGCATATAACTTCCAGCGAAACAGTCAATTCAATTATTCCAACCCAAACCGTTTCCAAATCTTTAACCAGTTCGGATAACACTGTGGCAACAATAAATATTCCGGCCAACACTTTGGCCAATGATGATACTTTTAAAATGTCGTTATCTTCTTTTCCTAAAACTGAGGTTAGCGCTACACTCCCCGTACCCAGTGACAAAGTTGCAGCCGGCACCATATATAATTTTAGCATTTATAAGGAAAGCGATTTAACACAGGTCAGCACCTTTACTCAACCCATTACAATTACCATTTCCTATACGGATGCCGATATTTCCGGTTTAAGCGAATCAAGTTTGCAGCTTTATCGCTGGGATGGCAGTCAATGGTCGGCATTGAGCAATCAAAGTTTGGATACGGTACACAAAACTATCAGCGCAACCACTACCCATTTTAGCAACTTTGCTATTTTAGGCGCTGCCACTTCAAATAATAATAACAACAGCGGAAGTACCGGAGGGAGTGGTGGGGGAAACGCATATGTAAATATAATTCCTGTTTCAAACGCAACTACTTTTTCCGGCCGGGCATATCCCAATAGCACCGTGGTGCTGTTAAAGGATGCCCAAGTGCTTGTTTCCACAAAGGCAGGGGAAGACGCAAATTTTTTAATTAATGTGAATGGCCTTACCGCCGGCAGTTATATCTTCAGTGTTTACGCGGAAGACAATCAGGGCAATCGTTCTTCTCTTCTTACTTTTCCGGTGTCTCTTACGGCCGGGGCAAGTACCAACATCGGTGGGATTTTTCTCGCCCCGACTTTGGCTGTTGATAAATCGCAAGTTAAAAAAGGCGACAATATAACTTTTTTTGGACAGTCGGCGCCGACCAGTCAGGTTACCATTACAATCAATTCCGAACAGGAAATATTTAAAACGGTAAACTCGGACAAAAACGGAGTATATCTGCAAGTTGTAGATTCGTCCGAATTGGATCTTGGGGACCACACCGCAAAATCAAAGGTGGCTAAAGATGGAACAATCAGTTCTTACGGCAAAACGGTGGCATTCACCGTGGCGGACCAAAATGTTGTGCAGAAAAAAACAGTGATTACTTCCTCAAAGGCCGATTTGAATAATGATAATAAAACCAACCTGATCGACTTTTCCATTGAGGCGTTTTGGTACAAGAAAAAAAATCCGCCGGCTACTGTTGATTTAAATGGCGATGGAGTTGTAAATTTAATCGATTTTAGTATTTTGGCATATTATTGGACCGGATAATTGTTTATTTTTATCACATATTTTATTTGTAATTTACGCTTTCACAATGTATAATTATTGTATGAAAAAATTTAATAGAAAATTATTATTATTTTTCTTTTTTCTATTCGTCTTATTTTTGGGGCGCTCCGCCTTTGCCTCCGACCTTATTTTGTCGCCTTCTTCCGGTTCCTATAACGTAGGCGATACCATAAAAGTTCGCATTGTCTTATCAAGTCCCAACCAATCCGCCAACGCAATTTCCGTCTCTATTTCTTTTCCAAAAGATTTATTAACTTTGGGTTCCGTTTCCAAAGATAATTCCATTATCGGCCTTTGGTCCGTGGACCCGTCTTATTCAAATATAAGCGGTATTGTCAGTATGGAGGGAATTATATTAAGTGGTTTTCAGGGTAATGACGGTACAATT
Organism: Candidatus Nomurabacteria bacterium; assembly: GCA_963842815.1. Classification (GTDB taxonomy): domain Bacteria; phylum Patescibacteriota; class Minisyncoccia; order Phycocordibacterales; family UBA9973; genus UBA9973. The sequence continues at coordinate 91,747 of CAWJHU010000003.1, read as the reverse complement.
GCCACTCTGTCTTTTAAGGCGAAGGCTGTCGGTGATGCGAATATAAAATTTACGACTTCCTCGGTATTAGCCAATGACGGCCTGGGTTCCAATATTCTTTCAAAAATAGGCCAAGCAAATTTCAATTTATCTCCTTTAAAAGAAACAGTAGTGCCAGTTCCAATATTGGCACCGGCACCTGAAATGGAAAGTGCGCCCCCAACACCCCTATTTGCATCCAATCAAAATAGCACGGGGAATAATCAAGTCTCACCCGTAGAAAAATCTTTTGAATCTTTTTCTCTGCCAAATAATTCACTTCTCTCCAATATCACAAATATGTTTTCAATAATTGTTCCAACTGTTGGACTTATAATATTGCTGATTTTGCTTCTGATTTGGGGTTGGCATAATATTTCGCGTTACAAAAAATATGTGCATAAAAAATTAATGGAAACGCATAATATTGTTTCAAAAAGTTTTGATATTTTGGATGAGGATGTGGGGGAAGAAGTGAAAATATTTAAAAAAATTAAAGCCCTGCAACCTCTTACCAATGATGAGCGTTTATTTATAAATCAATTTAAGAGAGATATAGAAGCAGCGGAACAGGTAATAATCGGCAAGGTGGAAGAATCCGGGAAATAAATGACTTTTAAAGCTCGTTTTGGTATATTCAATTTGCTATGTCATTAAGTATCGGAATTGTCGGACTGCCAAATGTGGGGAAATCCACGCTTTTTAACGCGCTGACAAAAAAGGGAGTACCGGCAGAAAACTATCCTTTTTGCACCATTGACCCATCGGTGGGCATCGTACCTGTGCCGGATGACAGACTCTTAAAACTTTCGGAGATGTCCAAATCTAAAAAAACTATTCCTGCGGTGGTTGAATTTGTGGATATCGCGGGGTTGGTCAAGGGAGCTTCAGAAGGTGCGGGACTCGGCAATAAATTTCTTTCGCATATTCGGGAAGTGGATGCCATCATTGAAGTGGTGCGAATTTTTGAAGATAAAGTGATGATTCATGTGCACGATAAAATTGACCCGCTTTTTGATATAGAAGTTATCAATTTTGAATTAGAACAGGCGGGAATCAAAAAACCAACGCTTTATGTTTTGAATACTTCCGAAGCGGCGGAAAATGTGAAAAAAGATTTCATTTCAAAACTTCCCGGACCTCATATAGAAGTGGACCCGATTTTTGGCACGGGTTTGGATAAACTTATTCAAGCCGGTTATGATTTACTGAATTTGATTACTTTTTTTACCACCGGAGAAGACGAAACGCGGGCTTGGACTACAGTTCGTGGAGCCACAGCGCCCATTGCCGGTAAATCTATTCATACCGATTTTCGGGATAAATTCATTCGGGCGGAGGTGGTGGCCTATGAAAAACTCATAGAGGCTGGTTCTTTTGTAAAAGCAAAAGAAAAAGGATGGGTTCGCACAGAAGGCAAAGATTACATTGTAAAAGATGGGGATGTAATAGAGTTTTTAATTTAATTATGAAAAACGAAATAAAAATTTTTTGTGCAAAAGACTGGAAAGACTATGAATTGCTGGATACCGGCGAAGGGGAAAAATTAGAAAGATTTGGTCCATATATTTTTGTGCGTCCTTGTGAAAGTGCTGTTTGGGAGAAAACTTTAGGAGACAAAGAGTGGGCAAAAGCAGATGGAAAATTTTGGAGCTCCAAAGTTGGTGCCAAAGCAGGTTGGAAAATGAGCAAGAAAATTGAAGATAAATGGGAAATGGAATATAAAGGCATAAAATTTTTAGCCCTACCTACACCTTTCAGGCATTTGGGTTTTTTCCCGGAACAAGCGGTACATTGGGATTTTATAGAAGAAAAGATAAGGGCCGGAATTTCTTTCAATTTTTCGTCCCTGTGCCCTTCCCCTGAGTACAGGGGCGGGACCCTCGGGAAGCTCAAAATTGAAAGAAATTCCGGCCCTAGAATCAAATTTTTAAATTTATTCGGCTACACAGGAATTGCCAGCCTTTTTGCTCTTCGGACTGGCGCGGAAGTCACACACATAGATGCTTCAAAAACATCCACCGAATGGGCAAAAGAAAATCAAAAAATTTCCGGTCTGGAGAAAATGCCAATGCGGATTATCTGTGAAGATGTTATGAAATTTATTGAACGCGAAGAAAAAAGAGGAAATAAATATGATGCCGTGATAATGGACCCGCCAAAATTCGGCCGTGGGCCAAAAGGGGAAACTTGGAATATAGAAAAAGATTTGCCGAAGCTTCTTAAGGGGGTGCGAAAGATTTTGAGCAATAAACCGCTTTTTGTTATTTTGAATTCCTATGCCGTAGATTTTTCTGCATTATCCTTGGGTTATGCTTTGGAAGATGCAATGAAAAACCTCAAAGGCGAGGTTATTTCTGGAGAACTTTGTTTGCCTGAAAAATCAAACAACCGGATTATTCCACTATCCAATACTGCCATTTGGAATAGCTTGTAGAAAGTGTCATAATACAAGTAAATAATTTTTTGAAAACTAAAAATCGGAGGATATATGTTTTTTCTAATTTTGTTCTTTGGTTTATTCCCCAACAGGGAAATTATTGTGGTGCCACAAGGTGAGTCAGTATTGGTACCCATTACTGTAGAAAATTTTAAAGATTTAAATCTGAACGCAAAATTAAATACTTTTGATATGCCGATGGTTTTAAGGCATGATTCTGTGTTTGTTTTAGTCTCGGTTGATTTAGGTATGAAGAAGGGTAATTACACACTGAAATTCTATTTAGGAAATAAAACGATTGGTTCGTTTCAAGTAAAAGTAGAAAAAGTTATATTTCCTTCGAAATATTACAAAAGTGGGTATAAAAACAAAACTTCCCCTAATGATACTGTTGCTAAAAAATTATGGAAGAGATATGAAAAGTTAATCTCATATCCTTCAGAGGAAAGGTATGCTCACATTGAGATGCTTACGGATCCGCTTTCCCAGATGGTTGTTACTAGCCCCTTTGGTAAAAAAAGAATTTATACCAATAGGATAAATTTACACAAGGGAAGCGATCTGCGTGCAGCACCCTGCACTAAAGTTTTTTCGGTGGCGTATGGAAAAGTTGTTTGGGCGGAACAGGATACCTTGCCGGCAAACGGAGTAACGATTGTTATTGATGTCGGTGGAAATATTCGTTTTTTTTACCTCCATCTATCGGAGGTTTTAGTAAAAACCGGAGATATGGTTAATGCAGGACAAGTGATAGGATACTCTGGGTCAACTGGCAATTCAGATGCTCCGCATCTACACTGGGAGGTACGCGTGGGCAGTTTCAGCGTAGATCCAATAAAATTTTTGAGTGTTTTTCGTTAATCTTGAACGCTGGTTGAAACACAACCAGCGTTTTATTTTTTGTCTTCTTTTTGCTACAATATTCCAATATGGAAACAAAACCAAAAGTTTTAAAATGGGCCCTTATTATAGGTATTGTAATCGTATTGAATTTGTTTTTTAATTATGCAATTTCTCTTTTTTATAAAGAACCGAACTACGATGTTTTTTTTGCGCAACCGCAGGTAGTGCAACAAATAAATACCAAGGAAGAATGCTTGAAAGTTGGCGGACAATGGAATGAAGGCAGCGCAGTCTATCCCCAAACCAACCCGGCTCCGGCCAGCACCCCGGATATTAAAAGTTTTTGCAATCCGAATTTTACAAAACAACAGGAATTTGACCAGGCACGGGAAATTTACAACAGAAATATTTTTATAATTTTGGTGGTTCTTGGAGCCATTTTTCTGCTGGTTGGAGCTTTTGTTGTAAATGAAATAGTTTCTCTGGGCTTATCCTGGGGAGGAGTGCTTTCTCTCATTATCGCCTCAATGCGTTATTGGTCTGATGCGGACAATTGGGTTAAAGTTTTAATCTTGGCTATTGCCCTTGTGACTTTATTCTGGATTGCAATTAAAAAATTTGGAAAGCAATAATTTAGAAATGAAAAATTACGACCATAAAAAAATTGAATCAAAAATTCAGAAAGAATGGGAAAAGAAAAAAATTTACCAAGCCAAAGACGGCAAAGGTAAAAAGTTTTATTCCCTAATTGAGTTTCCATATCCATCCGGTGATGGATTGCATGTGGGGCATCCGAGACCATATATCGGGATGGATGTTATTTCCAGAAAAAAAAGAATGGAGGGTTTTAATGTGCTTTATCCTATCGGTTGGGATGCCTTCGGCTTGCCCACGGAAAATTATGCCATTAAAACGGGAATTCACCCCAAAATAGTAACCAAAAAGAACACGGATAAATTTCGCAGGCAAATAAAAATGCTCGGGATTTCTTTTGATTGGTCCCGGGAAATAAATACCACTGACCCGAAATATTATAAATGGACCCAGTGGATATTTTTGCAATTTTTCAAAAAAGGTTTGGCCTATAAGGCTAAATCTTATATAAACTGGTGTCCATTAGACAAAATTGGTCTTGCCAACGAAGAAGCCGTCGGCGGAATTTGCGATCGTTGCGGAAGCAAAACGGAAAAGAGGGAAAAAGAACAATGGATGCTCCGTATCACAAAATATGCGGACAGATTGGATAAAGATTTGGATTTGGTGGACTATCCGGAGCGAGTAAAAACGCAACAAAGAAATTGGATAGGGAAATCGGAAGGAAACGAAATTGAATTTAAGATAATTTCGGGTGTTGGACACCCGAAAGAAGAGAATATCAAAGTATTTACCACCCGCGCGGACACGCTTTTTGGGGTGACATATGTGGTGTTAGCACCAGAGCACCCATTAATTCAAAAACTAAAACCACAAATTTTAAATTGGAACGAAGTACTACAGTATATTGTAGCAACAAAAAACAAAACAGAATTAGAAAGAATGGCGGAGGAGAAAGAAAAAACAGGCATTGAGTTGAAAGAAATAAAAGCGATAAACCCGGCAAATAATGAAGAAGTGCCTGTGTTTATTGCCGACTATGTACTCGCCGAATACGGCACTGGTGCGGTGATGGCTGTGCCTGCACACGATGAAAGAGATTTTGAGTTTGCAAAAAAATATGGTTTGCCGATAAAAACTGTGATTATACCTATTTTTGGAGAACCACAAGTAGACGAAAAAGAAAGACACGCCATCGCCGCTTTTGTTAAAAGGCCGTCTGACGGTAAATATCTTTTTCTGTTTGCAAAAGCTTTTAATGAGGTTTCAAAAGTTTATGGAGGGATAGAAGAAAACGAAAAAGCTGGTGATACCGCGATACGAGAAGTGTTTGAAGAAACTGGCTATAAAACAAAATTTGTTCGCGATTTAGGTTTAACTACTCAATCTCATTTTTTTCATCCTCATAAAAAAGAAAACAGAAGATTGTTGTGTAATTTAGTCGAATTAGAATTAATTGATGAAAAACAAAATAATATAACTGAAGAAGAAAAATCACTGCATGATATTCTTTGGTTGGGTTATGAAGAAGCTAAACAAAAAATTAAAGATGAAAAAGAACTTTATGATTTTGAAATATATGAAGGAAAGAAATGTTTTATAGAGAATGGAGTTTTAATTAACTCAAAAAAGTTTAATGGTCTTACAAGTGAGAAAGCGCAAAAAAAGATTACAGAAGCAGTTGGCGGGAAAATTGTGACTAAATTCAAGTTAAGAGATTGGGTTTTTTCCAGGCAGCGATATTGGGGTGAGCCGATTCCGCTCGTCAATTGTGAAAAATGCGGACTGGTCCCAGTGAAAGATAAAGATTTGCCGGTAAAATTGCCGGAAGTAAAAAGTTATAAACCGACAGACACAGGAGAATCACCCTTGGCTGGTATCACCAAATGGGTAAATGTTAAATGCCCCAAATGCGGTGGGAAAGCCAAGAGAGAAACAGATACCATGCCGAATTGGGCGGGAAGTTCTTGGTACTATTTGAGGTACACGGACCCAAAAAATGCAAAAGAATTTGCCAGTAAAAAGAATTTGAAATATTGGACGCCCGTGGATTGGTATAACGGCGGAATGGAGCATACTACTCTGCACCTTTTGTATTCGCGATTTTGGCATAAATTTTTATACGATTTGAAACTTGTACCGACCACAGAACCATACAAAAAAAGAACTTCTCACGGAATGATTTTAGGCGAAGGGGGAGTCAAAATGTCAAAATCGCTGGGTAATGTTGTGAATCCGGATGATATTGTTAAAACCTACGGCGCTGACACTTTGCGCGTTTATGAAATGTTTATGGGGCCCTTTGAAGAAGCGGTAGCCTGGAGCACGGAAAGCATTATCGGCTCTAGGAGATTTATAGAAAAAGTTTGGAGGATAGGGGAAAAAGTAAAAGAAGGGAAGGCAAATAATTTTCTGAGCCTTCGCCCTCGGAGTCAAAAGGACAGGGAACCCACGACTCTTGAAAATTATTTGCCTTCCCTTCTTTTGAAACTTTTGCATAAAACTATCAAAAAAGTTTCCGAAGACATAGAAAATATGCGCTTCAATACGGCAATTTCTGCCATGATGATATTGGTCACTGAAATGGAGAGGGCAGAGAATGTCAACACGGAAGATTATAAAAAATTCCTGCAAATTTTGGCTCCCTTTGCTCCGCACATTGCGGAAAATATTTGGCAGAGCTTGGGAGAGAAAAAAAGCATCCATTTTTCCAGTTGGCCGAAATGGGATGAAAGTTTAATGAAAGACCAGGAAATAAAAATTGCCGTGCAGGTAAATGGTAAAGTCAGAGGGGAGATTTTAATTCAAATGGATGAAGTGGAAGATGAAGTAAGAAAAAAAGCTCTGGCAGATTCAAATGTTCAGAGACATTTAGGCCAGGGAGTAAAAAGAATAATTTACATAAAAAACAGAGTTATCAACATATTAAACTAGCCCAATATGCTTGTTAAATGCGGTCAATTTATAGTATGATGTGAGTATCAATAAAGTCGTTGAAGTTTTTATTAGCGTTTTAAAAATAATAAAATTTATATGTTATCAAACATTTTAGATAGAATTTCTTTTTGGTCACTCTTTTTAGTAATTGTCTTATTGCCGATTTTCTTTTTACCTTTTACTCAAATTCCGATTGAAACTTCCAAGGGCCTGCTTTTGGTGATGGGATTGGCTGTTTCAATTATTTTTTGGATAGCGGCTCGATTTTCAGACGGCAAAATTAATTTGCCAAAATCCAAACTTTTGCTTTCCGGCCTGGGCATTCTTTTGGTCTTTCTTATTTCCGCTTTGTTTTCTTCGGCCCTAAAAGTCTCTCTTTTTGGCACCATGTTGGATACGGGTACTTTCTATTTTATGTTGGGAGCTTTTCTTTTAATGCTGGTTTCCTCCATTGTTTTAAAGGATAAAAAAGATGCGGAGATGGTTTTTCTGGGAGTAATTTTATCTTCTCTTGTTTTATTCGTTTTTCAGAGCTTGCGTTTATTTATGCCCGATTTGTTATCGCTGGGAGTTTTAAGCGGCAAGACAGATAGTATCCTGGGATCCTGGAATGCCTTCGGTCTTTTTGCCGGATTTTCTACCGTTATATCTCTTTTTATAATTGAATTTCTTCCGGTTCTTAAACCGGTTAAATGGCTCTTGGGAATTTTGATTGCATTCTCTATTGTATTGTCTGCGGTGGTCAATTTCTCCTTAATTTGGGAACTTCTCGGAATTTTTGCCTTAATTATTTTTGTTTATAAAATTTCATTTTCCTTTGGCGGGAAACAGGCGGAAGGAGAAAAGAAACATTTCCCGGTTTTTTCCTTTACGGTGGTTATGGTCTCGCTTTTGTTCTTCATGTCCAGCCAATTTATTGGAGGAATTTTGCCGAACGCCTTGGGTTTATCCAATGTTGAAGTTAGGCCTTCTCTGGGTACCACCATCTCGGTAACAAAAGATACTCTGATGAAAAATCCGATTTTGGGAGTGGGTCCGAACAAATTTGAAGAGGTATGGGCAATGTACAAACCGCAAGTTATCAACTCTACTCAATTTTGGAATACTTCTTTTAATTTTGGTTCAGGCCTTTTGCCTACATTCGCTTCCACCACCGGAATTTTGGGAATTTTAGCTTGGCTTACATTTTTTGTTTTGTTTCTAACTGCCGGAATAAAGTCTCTTTTTTCCAGCATCAAAAACAATCTGAACTGGGAAGTAGTAGTGTTTTTTGTGGCCTCCCTTTATTTGTTCGTTTCCTCATTTTTCTATTCCACCGGCGGGGTTATATTTTTGCTGGCTTTTGCTTTTGCCGGAGTATTTATAGGATTATCTTCTTTGAATCATCCCGATGGAGAAATTTCTCTTTCATTCTTTGATAATCCTAGAAAAAGTTTTCTTTCCATACTGCTTTTGGTGATATTAATGATTGCCTCTGCGGCCGTCGGATTCAAATACGTGGAACGGCTGGCTTCCGTTTCGTATTTTAGCAAAACATTTTCCGCCACAACTATTCCAGCCGCTGAAGATTCCATTACCAAAGCCATTTCGTTATATCAAAATGATTTATACCTACGCACCTATGCGCAGGTTTACATAGTAAAAATTAATTCCTTGGCTGCCAAGGGGTCTTCTCTGAGTGATGCGGATAAAAGTGATTTGCAAACAAGTTTTAACAGGGCAGTAAACGGCGCCCAACTGGCAATAGCCTATGATGATACAAACTATTTAAATTATAATTCTTTGGGAACTGTCTATGATACGGTTGGGGCGCTTGGGGTGAAAGATGCTTACAATAAAGCAATTGAAGTGTATAAAACAGCGGCCACTCTTAATCCTTTGAATCCAGGCATTAAACTTTCCATAGCGCGTTCCTATTTTAATAACGGAGATACGAAAGATGCCAGGGATGCAGCCAAGGAAGCAATTTCTCTGAAGTCCGATTATTTGGAAGCTTTGGTTGCTCTTTCTCAGATAGAAAAAAGCGACGGTAATAATACGGATGCTCTTTCCTACGCAGAAGCGGCGCTGGTTCTTGCTCCAGACAATAAAGATTTAATTCAGTATGTAAATAATCTGAAAAATGGAAATTCCGCTCCGGTTCCCGTCATAACAACCCCTTCCACTGCTCCAACTCTGACCCCTGCCACTAAAAACACTACCAAGAAAAAATAGTATTAACTAAATAAAAATGCAGAAATTCTTCAGAATTTTCAGTAAAGAATATGGAAATATAAATCAAGCTGCTCTCTTGATGGGCTGTTTTACTCTTCTCTCCCAAATTCTGGCGCTTTTCCGCGACCGAAACATTGCCCGCTTTATTGGTCCGTCTCCTCAGCTGGATGCCTATTATGCCGCTTTTCGTGTGCCGGACCTTATTTTTATTTGCGTTGCCTCCCTTGCTTCCATAACTGTTCTCATTCCCTTTATTTCAGCCAGAATGTCCGAAGGGAAGGCAACCAAAGAAGCAGAAAAATTCTTGGGAGATGTTTTTACCGTTTTTTTCGGCGTTATGGTGTTTGTTTCCATTATTCTTTTTTTTCTGATGCCCCATCTGATATTTTTTATCGCCCCCGGTTTTACGCCCGCCTTGCAACTAAAAGCCATTGAACTTTCCCGCATAATGTTGCTCTCGCCCATTTTAATGGGCCTCTCAAATCTTTTCGGCACAATTACCCAGCTTTTTCAGAAATTTTTTATTTACTCTCTGAGTCCGATTCTTTATAATATCGGCATTATTGTCGGCGTTATCTTTCTCTATCCTACTTTCGGAATTTATGGTCTGGCCTTTGGGGTTGTTTTCGGTGCCCTTATGCATTTTGGCATACAAGCCTGGGCCTCCCACAACTGCGGTTTTACACCGAAGTTTTCTTTTTCCATTAATTTTGAAGATATCAAAAGGGTAGCTTTAACCTCGCTCCCAAGAACTTTGGGCCTGGCTTTTAATAATATGGCCGAAATTTCTATGACATTTTTTGCTTCGTTCTTGGCGGTTGGCTCCATCTCCATATTTAATTTTTCTTTCAATTTGCAATCGGTTCCGCTTGGTATCATCGGTGTTTCCTATGCGGTGGCGGCTTTTCCCACTCTGGCGCGGTCCATTTCGGAAGGGAGGCATGACCATTTTAACGAGCACCTAAAAGCTTCCGCCAGGGCAATAGCTTTTTGGTCTATCCCGGCCACTTTTCTTTTTATCGTGCTTCGGGCGCAGATTGTCCGTGTCATTCTTGGTTCCGGTAATTTTTCCTGGAACGATACCCGTCTGGCGGCCGCCTGTCTCGCTATTTTTTCCGTTTCGGTTTTGGCCCAGGGAATGATTTCGCTTGTTTCCCGCGCTTACTACGCAAAAGGGGAAACCAAGCGTCCGCTGGTGCTTAATTTGATATGTTCCGTCCTGATTATCTTTTTCGCTTATTTATTTATGAAAATTTTTGAGAACTTTACCTTCTTCCGCTATTTTATGGAATCCTTGCTGAAAGTAAATGACATTCCCGGCACGGAAGTTTTAATGCTTCCACTGGCTTACTCCGTCGGCACCATCCTCAATTTTATTCTACATTGGATTTATGTTAAAAAAGATTTTATGCCGACCGAATCTTTCATCAGCAAAACTTTTTTCCAAAGTTTGGGCGCTTCATTTTTTATTGGGTTGGTAGCTTACCTTGGCTTGAATATTTTTTCACCGATTTTCGGCACTACCACCGGCTGGGGAGTGTTCTTTCAGGGATTTATTTCCGGAATTTTAGGTATTTTGGCTGGTGTTCTGGTGTTGTATCTTCTGAAGAGCGAGGAATTGAAAGACCTCTTTGAAGCTCTTAAAACAAAATTCTGGCGCACAAAAGTTCTCATTTCTCCCCAGGAGGAACTTTAAAAATAGTAATTTTCTAAATTTCTGTTAATATAAATTTATGGATTTAAAACACATCCGAAATTTTTCAATCATAGCTCACATAGACCACGGCAAAAGCACTTTGGCGGACAGGATGCTGGAAATTACCCATACCATAGAAGAACGCAAAATGCGAGACCAGGTACTTGATTCCATGGAACTTGAACGGGAACGGGGAATTACCATCAAAATGCAGCCGGTCAGAATGGAGTATGCTTCAGGGGGTCAAAATTATATCTTAAATCTTATAGATACTCCCGGGCATATAGATTTCTCCTATGAGGTTTCCCGCGCTCTAAAGGCCGTAGAAGGCTCTATTTTGCTCGTAGACGCGACCCAGGGCGTTCAAGCACAAACTCTAACGACTTTGGAAATGGCTCGCGAAAGCGGGCTTGTTATCATTCCGGTGTTATCAAAGGTAGATTCTCCTTTGGCTAGGGTGGAGGAGGTAAAAATGGAAGTGGCAGTGTTGCTTAACATTGACCCGGATTCTATTTTGGAAGTTTCCGGAAAAACAGGGCAGGGTGTAAAAAATTTATTGGAAGAAATAATAAAAAAAGTGCCGGCGCCGACAATTTACGACGATGTAAAAGATAGCTGTCAGGCACTGGTATTTGATTTTAAATATGACAATCATCGGGGTGTAATTGTGTATGTCAGGCTTTTTAGCGGTTCGATAAAAAAGGGCGACAGTCTGCTCTTTTCCGTTTCCAAAGAAAAATTTATGGCCCTTGAAGTGGGGATATTTTCCCCGGAAGAAAATCCAAAAAATTCAATTGATGTGGGAGAGATTGGTTATATAGTAACGGGGATAAAAAAACCGGGAATTGCTTCCGTCGGGGATACGATTACTTTCAATAAAAAGCCGATGCATCCACTGCCCGGTTATATGAATCCAAAACCGGTGGTCTGGGCGTCCGTTTATCCGGAGGATGCCGATGATTTTGCGAATTTGAAACTTGCCCTGGGACGTCTGAAACTTTCCGACTCCGCCTTTTCCTACGAAGAAGAAGCTTCCGGGACTCTGGGAAAAGGTTTTCGTTGCGGATTTCTTGGGATGCTTCACTTGGAAATAATCACCGAACGTTTAAAAAGGGAATTTGACCTGCGCCTGGTGGTGACAATGCCTTCCATCACCTACAAAGTAATTTTAAAGAATAATAAAGAGCAGATGGTTTATTCTCCGCATTTTTTTCCGGAAGATGGGCAAATTTTAAAAATCTATGAGCCTTGGGTTTTGGTAAAAGTTATTACTCCGCAGAAATATACCAGTATTTTGATGCCTTTTCTTTTTGAACATGAAGCAGAGGTGCATATGACGGAAAGTTTCGGAGACAATCGGTCCGTAATAAGTTTGGACATGCCTCTGCGTGAGCTGATGCGCAATTTTTTTGATGATTTAAAAAGTATTACTTCCGGCTATGCTTCCATTTCCTATGAAATTGGAAAATACAGGGAAGCGGATGTCGCCAAGTTGGATATTTTAGTGGCCGATGAACCGATGCCGGCCTTTTGCAGAATTGTTTCAAAAAAAAGAGTGGAAGAAGAAGCCCGCGCTCAGGTGGAAAAATTAAAAAGCATTATTCCGCGCCAGCAATTTGCTTTCAAAATCCAAGGAAAAGCCTTGGGAAGAATTATTGCCTCCGAAGCCGTTTCTGCTTTTCGTAAAGATGTTTTAATGCACGGCAGCAAAGTCGTTGGAGGAGGAGATGTCAGCCGAAAAAAGAAATTGCTTGAAAAACAGAAAAAAGGGAAAGCCAGAATGAGGGAAAATGCCAAAGTGAACATCACCCAGGACGTTTTCTTGAAAATGATGCGCGCCGGAAAGGATTAAATTAATTTCCCCTAAAAGAAGGGAAATAAAGCAAAATCATACCTACCACCATCAATATGGAAATTATCGTCCAAATCAGCTGTATTTTCTTTTGGTGTTTTTTATTGAAAAACATACTATAATGCTATCATATTATGAGAAATTTTCAAAAAAAGGAAAAATGGAAGCGCCTAATGCAGTCAAAGCCATCCCTGATATTTTTGGGTATCATTATCCTTGCTTTTATTTTCAGCATGTTCAGTTTTGTAGGCAAGATGGAAGAAACCGCTAAAAACAAAAAAATAGTGGAAGATAAAATTGCGGAATTGGAAAAATCAAAAGCAAAACTCAGTTCCGATATTAACAGCCTAAAAACAGAAGCAGGGGTGGAGGAGAGTATTCGGAACAAATTCGGCTTGGCAAAAGACGGAGAAAATATGATTATGATTACCGAGGATAAAAATTTACCGGAAACGCAGTCCCAAACCGATTCCTCCGGTTTCTTCTCTTTTTTAAAGAATTTATTTAAGTAGTATGGTATTATATATGTAATATGGATAATAAAAATAATCTAAAACAAAAAATAGCGATAATTGGGGCAGGGGCCGTCGGCTCAACAGTGGCCTATACTTTGGTGGTTAAAAACCTAGGGTCTGAAATTTTATTGGTAGATATAAATGCTGAAAAAGTTAAGGGAGAAGTTTTGGATATCGGCGATGGGCTATCTTTTTCCGAGCTGGAAGACGTAAAAGTCGGTAGCTATAAAAATACTGCCGATGCCGACATTATAATTTTAACAGCTGGTGTGGCCCAAAAACCCGGAGAAACCAGGCTGGATTTAGTGGCAAAAAATAAAAGTATTATCTCATCCATCTTTAAAGAAATCGGGCAAATTAAATCGTCAACGATTATAGTGGTTGTTAGCAATCCGGTGGATATTATTACCTATCTGGCGCAGGAAATTTCCGGTTTGCCCAAAGGGCAAGTTTTTGGAACGGGAACAGGGTTGGACACAGCAAGACTTCATTTGAATTTAGCTGAACGCTTTAAAACGGACAGCAATCAGGTGGAAGGTTTTGCTTTGGGTGAGCACGGCGATAGCGAATTTATCGCCTGGAGTACGGTTAGCATCGGCGGTAAATCGGTAAAAGATATGCTTTCGGAAGAGGAAAGAAAAAATGTGGAAGAATCTGTAAAAAAAGAGGCCTATGAAATAATCAATAGAAAAGGCGCAACCTATTACGGCATTGCCATGGTGGTGGCAGATATAGTTGAAGCCATATTATTTAATCAAAATAAAATTATGCCCGCTTCTCATAGACTGGAAGATTGGAATGGAGTAAGCGGTGTTTGTCTCGGGTCTCCGGCAATTATCGGAAATACGGGAGTTGTTAAATCTTGGCCGGTTGAATTAAATGTTGAAGAAAAAGAAAAGTTAAAAAAATCAGCCGAAATAATCAAGCAATATTTGTAGAAAAATATGGAAAAACGCCGGATTAAAAATTTTGACGAACTTGCCGTAACTTCAAATCGTAAAATGGCATTGGAAATAATGGAAACCGGGCTTGATGCCATAAATACCGAGAAAATTATGGAGTCTTCAGTGTCCGTGGTGGGCAGTATTTTATTTGTAAAAGGGAAGCCTTTTAATCTGACTAAGTATAAAAAGATAAAAGTTGTCGGTTTCGGCAAATCTTCCTGCGAGGCGGCTTTGGCGTTGGAAAAAATTTTAGGGCCGGAAAGAATCAGCGGAGGGGCCGTTATTGGTCTGAATAAAATTTCTACCAAATACATTGAGACTTTTACGGGAACACACCCAAGACCATCGGAGGCGAATTTTTTAGCCAGTAAAAAAATTGTTCAGATAATAGAAAATTCAGGTACAGACGATTTAATTATCGTTCTGGTTTCTGGCGGAGGTTCGGCCCTTCTTTGCTATCCTGAAAGCGAATATATCCAAGGGGCGAAACTTTACGACGCTTCTTTAAAATCCAATGAAACAATAGTTGAAACCAATACGGTGCGAAAACATCTGTCTCTTTTAAAAGGCGGGGGTTTGGCAAAAATGGCATATCCGGCAACAATTATTGGCCTTATTTTTTCGGATGTTCCCGGGGATGTCTTTGGGGATGTGGCTTCCGGGCCGACCTATAAAGATAACAGTACTGTTGTTGGCGCACAGAAAATTATCGCTCAAAACAATCTGGGAGAATTCAAATTGATAGAAACACCCAAAGAAGACAAATATTTTGATAAGGTTTACAATTTTGTTCTTGTTTCCAATAAAACCGCCGTAGAAGCAATGGCAAAAAAAGCGCAGGAATTCAATTTGGGAGCAAGCATTGTTTCAACCGAATTGTATGACGAGGTAGATAAAACGCTAAAAGAGATATTTTCCGCTGGAAAAGATGGCATTGTCATTTTGGCTGCTGGTGAACCCCGTATAGAAGTCAAGAAAAAAAATGGAAAAGGGGGAAGGAATCTTCATATGGGACTTTCCGCCATTAAAGATAAATTAATAGACAAAAATTCTGTTTTTATTTCTTTTGCTTCGGATGGAATGGACAACAGCGATGTGGCTGGAGCAATAATTGATAAAAATACCATGGAAAAAGCAGAAAAATTGGGTTTGAATATAGATGATTATTTGAATCGCTTTGATTCTTATGATTTTTTCCAAAAATCCGGTGATATGATTATAACCGGTCCGACTGGCGCTAATGTTTCAGACCTAATGATTCTTTTAACGAAGAAATGATGGATAATAAAATCACAAAAATAATAGCTGAAGAAATAAAGGATTCGCGGGGGAATCCGACTATTAAAGTCATAGTTTGGGTTGGGAATAAATCCGGCAGTTTTTCCGTGCCGTCCGGCGCATCCACAGGAGCTCATGAAGCGCATGAGCTTCGCGATGATGATGGAAAAGGAGTGAGAAAAGCCATGGGAAAAGTAAATAACATAATTGCTCCGGCGCTGGTTGGACAGAATGTTTTAAACCAAGAAGTGATTGATGGGATTATGATTAAATTGGATGGCACGCCCAATAAAGACAACCTGGGTGGAAATTCTATGATTGGCGTCAGTATTGCCTGCGCCAAGATGGCGGCGGAAGTTTCCAGTTTGGAAACTTTTGAATATTTAAGAACACTTGCCAAAATAAAACCCTCCAGAAAAGTTCCTCATTTATATATGAATTTAATAAATGGTGGAAAGCACGCCCAAAACAATTTAGCTTTTCAGGAATATCACGTTGTACCGAGTACGGAAAACATTACGGAGGCAGTTGATATGGGAATTAAAATACAAAATACGCTGAAAGAAATTATTGGCGGAGAATTAGGGGAAGAATCTCTTGTGCTGGGCGATGAAGGAGGTTTCGCGCCTCAAATAATCGATGTTGAAAAACCGCTTCAATATTTAAAAGAAGCCATAAGGCAAAATAATCTTGTGGATAAAGTTAGATTAGCCCTGGACGTGGCATCTTCGTCTTTTTATGATAACGAAAAATATAAAATTAATAATAAAGAAATTTCCAAAGAAGAACTGATGAATATTTATAATTCTTTGATTGTTAAGTTTAACTTGCTTTCCATTGAAGACCCTTTTGATGAGGAAGATTTTGGCAGTTTTAAAAACTTAAAAGAAATAAACGAAAATCTTTTGGTTGTCGGGGATGATTTAACAGTTACCAATAAAAATCTTTTGGAAAAAGCGATAGAAAATGACAGTATAAATGGGATGATTATTAAACCGAATCAAATTGGCACGCTTACGGAGACACTTCAAACAATGAAATTAGCCCGCGAAAATGGCATTGAATTGATAGTCAGCCACCGAAGCGGGGAAACCAATGATGATTTTATTGCTGACCTGGCCTATGCTTTCGGTTGTTTTGGCCTCAAGTCTGGCGCTCCATTAAAACCCGAAAGAAAGGTCAAATACGACAGATTAATTAAAATTTCTGAAGAATAATTTGTTATAAGTTGTGCTATAATAATCACATATGACAGAAAATAATTTCGTAAAATGGTTCAGCGAAGTAAGAATTGAAGATGTCCCGATAGTGGGCGGGAAAAATGCTGCCCTGGGAGAAATGTATTCAAATCTAGTGCCTCTGGGCGTGAATGTGCCGGACGGTTTTGCTTTGACTGCGGACGCCTATCGTCATTTTTTTAAAAACACGGGTCTGGATGAAGAAATAAAAAAAATTCTTTCCGACTTGAACACCAAAGATATCCGCAATCTGCAAATTCGCGGGAAAAAAGTTCGGGAAGCGATTTTAAAAGCCGATTTACCGCAGGACCTGGATGATGTGATTACTAAAGCCTATGAAGATTTAGAAAAAAAATATGGCAAAAACAGAGATGTGGCCGTCCGTTCTTCTGCCACCGCCGAAGACTTGCCGGGCGCTTCTTTTGCCGGACAACAGGAAACATTTCTGAATGTGCATGGCGTTGACAATGTGCTTCTTGCCACCAAAAAATGCATTGCTTCGCTTTTTACCGACAGGGCTATTTCCTATCGGGCGGACAAAGGATTTTCGCATTTTGATACGGCTCTTTCTGTGGGTATTCAATGTATGGTGCGCTCCGATAAAGCATCCTCAGGTGTAGCGTTTACCATTGATACGGAAACAGGTTTTGATAAAGTTGTAATAATAAATGGCATCTATGGCTTGGGAGAATTTATCGTGCAGGGGGAAGTTATTCCGGATGAATTTATAATTTTTAAGCCTTCGCTTGAGAATGGCAAGAATCCAATCATCGGCAAAAATATCGGCAAGAAAAATATTAAATTGGTTTATGCGAAAGATGGCACTAAAAAAGAAAACGTTCCATTGTCGGACCAGCAGAAATTCTGTTTGACGGACGAGGAAGCCATAAAACTTGCCAAATGGTGTTACGAAATAGAAAAATATTTTTCCAAAAAGCACAATCATTATCAGCCCATGGATATTGAATGGGCTAAAGATGGAAAAACCAATGAACTTTTTATTGTACAGGCTCGTCCGGAAACGGTTATTTCCGGAGAGGATAAAAATGTGCTGAAAGAATATCAATTGGAAAAAAAAGGCAAGATACTGGTAAGTGGAATTGCTGTGGGTTCAAAGATTGGCAATGGAAATGTTCGTATCTTGCGCAGCGCCAAAAATATCAATCAATTCAAAAAAGGGGAGATACTAGTCACCGAAATCACCGACCCGGATTGGGAACCGATTATGAAAATTGCCAGCGCCATAGTCACGGATAAGGGCGGACGCACTTCGCACGCTGCCATTGTTTCGCGTGAATTGGGTATTCCTTGTATTGTCGGTTCTAATAATGCTACCAAAGTATTAAAAAATGGGAATGGGGTAACGGTGGATGCTTCCAGCCAGGTTGGCAACGTCTATGACGGCGTAATTCCGTTTAAGATAATTGAACATCATCTGGATAAAATACCAAAGGTAAATACAAAAATTATGGTTAATATCGGTTCTCCGGATGAAGCTTTTAAAAATCACAACCTTCCGGCGCAGGGAGTCGGCTTGGGCAGATTGGAATTTATTATTGCTTCACACATTCGCCTTCATCCGAATGCTTTAATTGATTATAAAAAATTAAAAGAAGGGAAGAAAACCCCTTACATAAAAAAGGTCCTTAAAGAAATTGATAATTTAGCGCCTCTTTATAAAGATAAATCGCAATATTATGTTGATAATCTTGCCCTAGGGATTGCCAAAATCGGCGCTACATTTTATCCGCACGATGTTATCATTCGTTTTTCTGATTTCAAAACCAATGAATACCGCACCCTTATCGGTGGGGAGCTCTATGAGCCCCATGAAGAGAATCCAATGTTGGGCTGGCGCGGAGCTTCTCGTTATTATGACCCAAAATTCAAAGTGGCTTTCGGCCTTGAGTGCAAAGCGATGAAAAGAGTGCGGGAGGAAATGGGTTTTACCAATGTTATCCCAATGATTCCTTTTTGCCGAACTCCGGAAGAAGCCCAACAGGTGATTGAAGTGATGAAAGAACACGGATTGGACCGCGCCAAGGACCAGAGTCTGAAAGTCTATGTAATGTGCGAAATTCCTTCAAACATTCTTCTGGCGGATGAATTTCTGGAAATTTTTGACGGTATGTCCATCGGTTCCAATGACTTGACCCAGCTTACCTTGGGCTTGGACCGCGATTCCGGCATTGTCACGCACATTGCCAATGAAAATAATGGAGCGGTGAAAAAATTTATAGCCGAAATTATTCATAAATGCAGGGAAAAGAAGAAATATATCGGCATTTGCGGACAAGCCCCGTCGGACTATCCTGATTTTGCGCAATTTTTGGTAAATGAGGGGATAGAAAGTATGTCTCTCAATCCCGACACGGTTATTAAAATTATTATGTCTCTCAGTAAAAATCAATGAGCACGCTTATAATATCCCAAACAATTTTCTATATAGTTTCTTCGCTTGTGATAATAGTTATAGGCCTATTGCTTGTTATTCTGATATATTATTTAATCTGTATTTTAAGAAATACCCGCAATATCACGGACGATGTCAGCCAGACTTATCATAGGACAAAAAGGAACATAAAAAAAATTATCAATTCATTTAGTAAAAATAAAAATTATGAAAAAGACAAATAAAAGTTCTAAATTTTTAAATGGTGCATTAATCGGAGCGGCCTTGGGAGTGGCGGCGGGAATTTTTGCCGAATCAAAAACAGGGAAAGAGGTAAGAGGGGAAGTGAAAGCCAAATTGGCAGATTTTTATAAAACAGTCGCCCCGAAATTGAAAAATGCCAAAGAAATGGGGGAAAAAGAATATAAAATATTCATAAACAAAGCCTTAGCCGACTATAACAAAACCGGGAAATTTGATGCGGAAGATTTAAGAAAGATGGCCAAAGAAGCCCATGCTTCCTGGAAACATTTAAAGAAGCATCTATAAGAAATTTTGTAAATAAAAAAGGTTATTACCGGTAAACTAGCAATAACCTTTTTGTTTTTTTACTAAACTATAGGCACAATGAAGATAAGATTTTTTTCTTCTTCCATCACAGGAGTTTTCCATTGGAAGCAGCCCTTTTCCTCCCGATAAAGCTTTTCCAATTCGTCTACAGAATAAACGTGTATTGGTTTTTCAGAGAGTTTAAAAAGGTTTGAGACAATATTTTTCTTTAAATTCATATTTCCGACGAAACTGCTTATTTTGGCATTTTCTATTCCCAAAAGATACCAAATTTTTGTAAGAAAAATCTTGTTCTCTTCGGAGACCACAATAACCTCTTCTTCTCTGCCCCTTTTAATAACAGCCGGGATAATTTTTCCCAACTCATTATCCACTCCCAGGAAATAGAATTTTTTTATTTCCCACATTTTTGGTTTACTAGGCGACATTTTTTTCTCCTTATATATGGTTTTAAAAAGGTACTAATTCAAAAAGTTGGTCGATTTCTTTATTTCTGATGATAGACTACAACAAAATAAACAAAAAAGCAAGAACTTGCTCAAAAGGGGGAATAACGATATATTTTATATGCGCGGTCGTAGTTTAGTGGTAGAACTGGTGCTTCCCAAGCATCGGGCGCGAGTTCGATTCTCGCCGGCCGCACATTTTGTGTCGCTTGACGCGTATGCTATAATATAAGTAATTAATAATTTAATATAATTTAAAAACATTATGAAAAATGTAGTGATTTATTCCACACCGTCCTGCCACTTTTGCCAAATGGCTAAAGACTTTTTCAAAGCGAATAATGTAGCATATACGGAGTACAATGTGGCCAGCGACATTGAAAAAAGAAAAGAAATGATAAGCAAAAGCGGGCAAATGGGCGTGCCTGTTATTATAATAGGGGAGAAGCTTATTGTGGGCTTCGATAAACCGGAAATAGCTAAGGCACTAGGGCTTATTTAGTGTGTCCTCGCCGGGAGTCGAACCTGGATCAGCTCGTTAGGAGTGAGCTATTCTATCCATTGAACTACGAGGACTTAAATTATGAACTCTTATAATTTAACACAAAAAGCCAAAATTTAAAAACCCACGCCACGGCGGAGTGAATTGGTTTTTTTGTTTGTCTATGATAATATATTTCTATGGATCCTGAGTCAAAGCAATTGCTTCAAAATACGTTGGCACTGGCCGAAGAAAACAATAAATTGCTTCACAAAATCAGAGGCGTTCAAAAAAGGTCAACCCTATGGCAAGTGTTGAAATATCTTTTGATACTGGGAATTGCTTTTGGATCCTTTTATTTTCTGGACCCGTATTTAAGCAAGATAGCGGATTTGTATAATTCAGTTACCGGTATACAGCAGAAAGTAAACAGCAGTCCGCTGCAAGATTTATTAAAGAAATTATAAAACAAAAACACGCCTGGGTAGCTCAGTAGTAGAGCTCTCCCCTGAAGAGGGATAGGTCGGCAGTGCGATTCTGCCCCCAGGCACAAAGTAAACTTTCTAAATAGATTTTACCTTAATGACATTCTTTTTTTCTTTATCCACTTTTTGTATTTTTATAGTCAACAATCCGTGTCTTTCGGTAGCTTCCACTTCTTCCGGTTCCACTTCTATGGGCAGAGATATTGTACGAGAAAACTTTCCCCAATAAAGCTCTTTAATAAAATAATTTTCTTCATCTATGTTCCTATTTTCTTCTCTTTTGCCTCTGATGGTAATCATGTCTCTGGCAATGGTAAGCTCTAAATCTTCCGGCTTAACTCCGGCAACCATGGTTTGCACTATAATGTCTGTCGGTGTTTGATAAACGTCCACCGTAAGTTCCAGTTCTTCATTTTCTTCTTCCATCCAGCCATTGCCGTTTTTTTTATCTCCCTTAACGGATATATTTTTTATTTCTTCATCATCTTCCTCGCTGCGAATGCTTCCTGTCAATCTGTCAAAAAAACTTCTTTTTTTATTTTGTGTATTCATAATTAATTTAAACTCATTCTTCTTAATTTTTCAAAAAGTAACATAATAATAATTGTAACGACCCAGAGGAAACCTAGCACACTTAAATAATTAGTTCCGCTATTCTCCATTATAAAAAAATTAAAGGTACTATGCAAGGCGATAGCCAGTAAAAGGCCTAAAACAAGGTATATTTCTTCAAAAAACTTTCTCATATAAAAAGAGAGGCCTATGGCTATGCCGACAATTCCGGTTGATACGGCATGAAGAAGAGTAGACCCCAAAAATCTAAGTTGGCCGGTAAGTAGGCCCACCGTGGCATTGTTTAGAGAGAGAGGCTTGATTAAATACAGGGTATTTTCAAGGGCTGCGAATCCCAAAGCGACAGTAATCAAGAAAATCGGCCAATCTATGGGTTTTTGGACGCGGTTTGTTTTATAAAGAATAATCACCACGCCCAGGTATTTTATCAATTCTTCCACGCTTGCCCAGCTGATGATTCGCCATCCGTTTGAAGCCACATTATTTTGGATGAATTTTTCGGCCGGTATGACAAAAATAACGCAAATCATTCCAATGATAAATATTGAAATTATAAGGCCTATGGGTTCAGGTTTTTCTTTATCTTCTCTGAGCCAAAACCAAAGCCAAAAAAGAGCCGGAGCAATTCCGCCCAAAAGCGCCAAAGCTAAAATTTTCGGGTCGTTAGTCATTTGATTTTTTGAGAGTTGCTCTGAATGGAACCGACGGGCCATTTTTCTACCAATAAAAGATTTTTATTTTTTTGGGGGAACATTGACCAGATTTCTTCGGTGACGAAAGGAATGAAGGGATGAAGAATCTTTAAAAGAGTATTCAAATGAGTATAAAGAAGGGTTTTAGCCGAAGAGGCATTTTGATTTTTCAAAATTTTAACCTTTGACCTTTCAATAATAACGTCGGCAAAAGTATGCCAGAAATAGTGATAAAGTTTTTCCGCTACGATGGAATATCGGAATTCATCCATTTCTTTTGAAATTTCAGTTAATAATGCCTGCAACCGGTCATTGCTTTTTTTGTCTTCTTCATCCAATTCGGGCAGATTGGAAATGTCCAAATCTTTAGTCTGTTCAATAACAAAACGTGACGCATTCCAAACCTTGTTGGCGAATTTTTTATAACCGCGGATGTCATTTTCATTTAACTTCAAATCATTGCCTGGGGTGTTGCCCACAATCATTGCCAACCGAAGCGCATCATTACCGTATTTTTCAATAATATCCAGTGGGTCAATAGCTTTATCTCCCAGAGATTTGGACATTTTTTTACCATCAGCAGCGCGAACCATACCATGCAAATAAACATTTTTAAAAGGTATTTCATCTAGCAAATATTGCGACATTAAAATCATTCTTGCAATCCAAAAAAACAAAATATCGTGTCCGGTTTCAAGTACTGTTGTAGGATGATATGTTTTTAAATCTTTTGTTTTTTCTGGCCAACCCAGAGTAGAAAAAGTCCAAAGTCCGGAGGAAAACCAAGTGTCCAACGTATCCGGGTCTTGTTCCCAGCCGTCGCCTTTTGGTGCTTCTACCCCGCAATAAATCTCGTCTTTGCGGTACCACACTGGAATTCTATGTCCGTACCAGATTTGACGAGAAATACACCAATCGCGCAGGTTTTCAATCCAATTAAAATAAACTTTCTCAAAATGTTTGGGAATAATTTTTATTTTTTCCTTCCGAACCGGTTCCAGCATCAATTCTTTGAGCGATTTATTGTCACGGGAGGGGATTTTCTTATTTACGTCTATGAACCATTGAAGCATTATTTGCGGTTCAATCATCCCGCCACTTCGTTCCGCTGTTGCCACTCGGTTTATATAATTTTCATCAATGGACACGACCAACCCCTTTGCTTTTAATTTCTCCACAATTTTTTCACGCGCGTCGGCTATTTTCATTCCGGCGAATTCCCCAGCTATGGGGAGTAGCCTTCCATATTTATCAATAATTTGTTCCTTATCAAGTTTGTGTTTTTCCGCGATGGCAAAATCTTCATGTGAATGCCAGGGAGTGATGGTCATTACTCCGGTTCCGAATTCCATATCAATGACTTCATCTTTTATAACAGTGGCTTCAATGGGACCATTTATCCATTCAAGTTTTATCTTTTCTCCATCTTTCCATTTTTTATATCTTTTGTCATCCGGATGCATTACCACGTATTTGTCGCCGAATTTTGTTTCCGGGCGCACTGTGCTTATTTCAAACGGGCCGTATTTAAAAGTATAAAATTTATTTTTTCTTTCTTCGTAAACTATTTCATCATCGGAAATAACGGTCTGGCCTTTGGGGTCCCAATTTACCATACGATTTCCACGGTAAATAAGGCCGTCGTCATACATTTGTTTAAAAGCTGTTTTTACGGCAACATTGCGTTTTTCATCCAAGGTAAATGCTTCTCGGGACCAGTCCAGAGAAGCTCCCATTTTTTTTGCTTGATTTACGATAATATCATGGGAATCTTTTGCATATTTTTCCACTCGTTTTAAAAATTCTTCTCGTCCGATTTCACTTTTTCGGACACCTTCTTTTTCTAAAAGTTTTTCAACTTTTGACTGGGTGGCAATGGCGGCATGGTCCGTGCCCGGAAGCCAAAGAGTTTTTTTACCTTGCATTCGAGCATAGCGAGTCATTATGTCTTCTATGACGAGCATAAGCGCATGCCCAGTGTGCAGATTGCCAGTGACATTCGGCGGGGGAAGAACTATGGAAAAGGCTTCAGCATCGGATTCAGTTATTCCTTTTTCTATGCAAATATCAGGGTTAAAAAAACCACTCTTTTCCCAGAGTTTGTAAATCTTGTCTTCCGTTCCTTTCGGGTCGTAGGGCTTTAGCAATCTCTCATCCATACCTAAATAATATCATATTAAAGCCTTAAATTACCAGTCGCTTTTATATTATCTATTTTCGGCACTTTCTTTTTATTTTTAAGATAATTCAAATATCCGGCTATGCCTATCATTATGGAATTGTCTCCGGTCAATCCTTTTTTCGGGAAAAATAATTTGGTTTTTTTGCCCAGAGCTTTTTTTATTTGTTTTTGCAGATGTGAATTCCCAGCTACTCCGCCGGCGACGATGACGGTTTTTGCCTTGAATTTTTCTTTAGCTTTGATTGTTTTATAAACCAGGACATCCACTACCGCATTTTCAAATTCTAAAGCGATTTTTGTTTTTGTTTTATAATCCAATTTCCCGATTTTTTGAATTAAATAAAGAACGGCGGTTTTCAGGCCGGAAAAAGAAAAATCAAAATTTTTACTGTGAAGCATCGGGCGGGGAAGGGCGAGGGAAAAACAATCTTTGCGGGGTGTCTCGCAGGCTGACGAGCCGAGAGGCAGCGCTCCGCGAGCACGCGGAGACAGCGACCCCGAAAAGATTAGTTTTTTCCTTGCCCTTTGAAGCTCCGCCAGCTTTGAAATCTCTGGTCCGCCAGGGTAGGGAAGGTTCATCATTCTGGCTACTTTATCAAACGCTTCTCCGGCCGCGTCATCCAACGTTTCACCCAGGATTTCATACCGTTTGAAATTTTTTGTTAGTATAAGTTCCGTATGTCCGCCGGAAACAAGCAAAGAAAGAATAGGGGAATTTATTTTCGGAATTTTAAATTGTCCTTTTGTCTTTCCAAACACGGATAAAATATGTCCCTCCATGTGATTTACCGGAATTAGAGGAATGTTCCATTTTTTTGCCAATTCTTTGGCAAAAACAATTCCGCTCCAGAGTGCCGGTTCCAACCCCGGCCCATAGGTCACAGCCACGGCATCCACAGGTTTTTTGTTTTTTTCTTGATTAGCTTTTTTAAGTACCTGTTCCAAAAGTATCGGCAAATTTTTTATATGTTCTCTTTTGGCCAGCATTGGAAACACTCCGCCATATTCGGCGTGTATTTTTATTTGCGAATTAGAAACATTGGCTAAGATTTTAAAAGAAGCATTTCTTATACCCCCTTTTGTCTCCATCAAAGTTATGCCCGTGTCATCGCAGGATGTTTCAATGCTTAAAATTTTCATGTGCGCGATACAGGACTCGAACCTGTGACCCTCCCCACGTCAAGGGGATGCTCTACCAACTGAGCTAACCGCGCATTATTTATTAAGAACAATACAATAATTTGATTATAAGGCAAGCTTCTCTAATATTTCAAGTTCTTCTCTGGTATTGGGTTGCAATCCCTCTAAAATATTTGCCACCGGCACCGCTTCAATTTTTTTACCCTGATCACGGGCTATTTTAATGAGGTCGGTCAAATAATATTCACCCTGCCTGTTTTCATTTTTTATCAGACTAATATTTTTCCAAAGCCAATCCGCGTCAAAGGCGTATACTGCCGGATTCAACTCTTTGACTAGTTTTTCTTTTTCCGTTGCGTCTTTAAATTCAATTATGCTTTCTACTGTTCCGTCGCTCCCGCGAATTATTCTGCCGAAATGCCTTAGAGCAGACCTCCACTCTTCAAAATCCGGCATCTGTACCGTGGCTATGGTTATGGTCGGTTTTTTTTCGTTATGTTTTTTCAATAAACGTTCAATTGTTTCTTTTGAAATAAGGGGCTGGTCGCAAGACAATATCAAAACTGTTTTATGGTCATGATAAACGCTGTTTCTAGCTGAGACGACGGCGTGCCCTGTTCCTAACGGGCTTTCTTGCTCCGCATATATTACATCCTTATTTCCTAAAACCTCTTTTATGCGCTCTTTTTTGTGGCATATCACGACTATTGGCTTGATTGGCATTTGCAAACTGGAAATAGTATCTAGAATATGCCTGATAAGTGGTTTATCTTTAAGCATCACCAGCGCTTTCGGGTCGTCTGATTTCATCCGGACTCCTTTCCCGCCGGCTAATATTATTATTTGGGTGTTTTTCATAAAAAATTTTATTAAAAATCAGATAAGTATGAATATATTAACATTTTATATAAAATTTTGCGAGATTTTATACTTTTTAGTCTTCATGAAAAATTCATAGAAATATGATATCTTTCAAATTATAAATAGGTCGACATTATAAATATAAAAATTTATAAATATGGAAAACTTAGATAAAAAACAATCCGAAGATAATGTATGCAAAGATTGCTCACAGGGCAAATGTTGCTGTGGAATGCATGGTGGTCATGGATTTTATGGCGGGAAACATCATCTTGTAAAAATCATTTTGAAACTTTTCATCATTATAATTATCTTTTGGTGCGGATTTAGGCTGGGTGAAATTACCGGTTCCATCAGGGGAGCATATGGACGCGGAATGATGAATAGAAATGATTATGGAATGATGCGCGGGTATGATTACTACAACAATATTCCTAGCAATGCAAATGGGGGAACAACCCCAGCCCCAACCCCTACGCCGGTAAAATAAAAATCCCAACAAAAAAACTGCTTACGTAAAAGCAGTTTATTTGCTTTGCGCGTTTTGTGACCCTACCGGGAATCGAACCCGAATTACCGGCTTGAAAAGCCGATGTCCTAACCGTTAGACGATAGGGCCATTGCATCTCATAATATATTATTTTTGAAAAAATCGCAAAAAGTGTTAGATTATAAACACGGAGATGTGGAAATAGAAAGGAGACGTGGCTGAGTGGTTGAAGGCACCGGTTTCGAAAACCGGCATTGGGGAAACCCAATCGTGAGTTCAAATCTCACCGTCTCCGCAAATAAAAAAGCCTCGTGCAACATTGCGCGGGGCTTCGCAAGGAAACTTTTTCTTTATTATTTTTGAAACAAAACTTTGAAAAAATTTGAAATCTCATCGGCTGTCGAGGCTTTGTCGAGTTCATCGAGGCAACCAAGTTTGACTTGTTTTTTTCGTGTTTTTTCATCGCCGGAAAATGCTATTACCGGTTTTGAAAATTCTGATTCTTTTACCATATAGTTCAAAAGAAGATCTGTAGTATTTCCTGAATCCATAATTCCATCCAGAAGAATAGCATCTATCTTGGATTTTTGAGAATCAAAAACCTCCCTTGCTTCGGCTAAAGTTTTAGCCTGAAGCACTTCATAGCCCTCATCTTCAAGAAGAAATCTAAGAACATCCTGTATCCCAACTTCATCATCAACTACAAGAATGGTAGGCATGACTTTTTCTCTTTCTTTTGTAATTAAAAGGAACAGTGGATTTTAAACTCTCCACAAGTATACCAGAAGCAAATAGTTTTGTCAAGTTTTATTTCAATTCTGCTTTTACTATCAACGGCATATGGTCCGAGAAAGGCATGCCTTTGGGAATATAACAATCAAGCACAGTGAATTTCTCACTTAAGAAAATATTATCAAGCGGATATTTAGGGTTCCAGGACGGAAAAGTCTTTAAAGTATATCTTTGTTTCAGGATGGTTTCCCTTGCAATAATATCAAGTTCCTTAGGGTTTCTTGCATTAAAATCGCCCGCCAGAATCATTGGACCCTTTTTGCTTTTCATAATCTCAATAATTTCTTTAATTTGAATTTCCCGATTCCTTTGAAGCAAGGCTGTGTGAGCGATAAAAACACTTATCTTTTTATTTTCTATCTCTACTGTTGCTTCTTCCAGTCCTATGCGCAGAAGTTCAATATGGAGAGGGTGATGGATGACATCACTGATTGGATATTTGGAAACAAGAGCATTGCCTTCATGGAAAAAGAATTTTCCGATTTTCTGTAAGGAAAAGAAATGCGTATTTTTCATTTCGGCGTTCTGGGCAAAAGTTTCTGTTTGTGAACGAAAACCTGTTCGTAAAGATTTTTCGGATATTTCCGTAATGCAGGCAATATCTACATTTTCTCTTTTTAACATTTTTCCAGCTTCACAGATGGGTTTGTGTGAATGGGGAAGCCAGTATTTCCAAGCAGTCAATGCATAATAAAAATTGCCTTTGGTGGTGGCCACACCGGATTGGAGATTAATGGCAGCAATAGTGATTTTCGTCATATATAAATGAATTATAGAATATTTTTTGCAAAATAAAAACCCGGAAACACAATGTTACGTGTAGCCGAGTTTTACTGTTTTTTATTTAACATAAAATCCTTTAAGTACACCAATACATCTTGTACTGTTCGGATAAAATAAAACCCCAAAACACTCCCCAAGGCGACTTTTATCAAATATTTTAGGCTCGAAAAATCTTTTTCTTTTTTCAAAGGACCTCCTTTGTTTTTAAAAGTTTAAATATGAATATAAATATAATAGGATAGAACCTATTATAAACACTATTATAACAATTTTTTGAACGCTAGTAATCTCTGAACCTAAACTATAAATCAGAAAAGCCATTATTGAAAGAAATAATGGCAAAGTTTTTTGTTTTCCCATAACCATAATATTTCTCCCAAAAAAGAGTGAATGATGACGAAGGACTTATATGCTAAAATTATAGCATTTAAAAGCCCATTTTGTCAAACTTTATTTCGTATGAATAGCCAGATAAATATCTTCCAGCGCGCGAACGGCGTCGCCGGCGGCGATGTTATTTTGATGATATAAAACAGTGGTACAATCTCCGGCAGCCCAGATGCCGGGAACTTCTGTTTTTTGATTTAGGGGATTTATTTTAATGCGTC
Source organism: Candidatus Nomurabacteria bacterium (assembly GCA_963842815.1). Lineage (GTDB taxonomy): Bacteria > Patescibacteriota > Minisyncoccia > Phycocordibacterales > UBA9973 > UBA9973. Next base: position 62,683 of record CAWJHU010000003.1, on the reverse strand, counting down.
CGATTTCATCCAGCGGGACAAGATTTTTTACAAAAGAAGTATTCGGAATCTGCCCAATTTCCACAAAAATGCCGGAAACTTTCAATTCAGTTTCTTTCCCGGTAATTTTATCTTTGTAAATTATTCCTTCCACGAATTTATCGCCTTTTACTTCTAAAATGTCAATATTTTTTACTGCTTTCATTTTTGGATTTTCCAAGACTTTTTCAACGGTAATTTCATCGGCGCGGAATTTTTCACTTCGGTGCAGAAGAGTTACAGATTTACAATAGGCCAAAAGTTGAGCTGCGCTTTCAAAAGCAGCATTGCCTCCGCCGATAACGGCCACATCCATATCCGCAAAAAGGGGACCATCGCAGGATGCGCAATAGGTAAGACCTTTATTTTCAAATTTATCCGCGTTTTTTGCTTCCAGTTTTCTGCGCCCGCTGCCGGTGGCGATTAAAATTGTCTTGGTTGAGAACTCTTCCCCTGAATCTATTTTTACCTTAAATTCGGGCGTTGGATACCCGACGACATTTGCCACTAATCCTTCTTTAATTTCCAAATATTCTCCGGTATTTGCCATAACATGGCTTTTGAGATTATTGGCAAGTTCTGCTCCGGAAATGGATGGAGTACCAATCCAATTAAAAATTTTTTCAGACACGACGGATTGTCCGCCCCATTCTTTGGTTATGAACAGAGTTTTTAGTCTTTTACGGGAAGCATACACGGCAGCTGCCGCGCCGGCCGGCCCTCCTCCGATAATTATTAAATCGTAAGTCATTTAGATATTATAACATACCTGTCCAGCCTTAATTTTTCTTGCGTCTCAAAAAAGCCGGCACAGCGCTCCAATCCTCAGTATCATCATCTATAATTATTTCTTCTGGAATCTCCTTTTTTTTATCTTTATTATTTATATTTGAATTTTGAATAGTATTGTGTATTTCTTTCACGGCCTTGGCCGCATTTTCTTCCTTCAATAATGTTTGATTTAAAATAGAGGTTCCGCTGAAAAGATTTTTACGAGGTGTTTCATTGGCAAAACTGGTGGCAATAACTGTTACTTTCAATTCGCCCTTTTTTAATTTTTCATCTCTGATGGTACCGAAAATTACTTTGGCATCTTTGTCTATGGATTCCGTAATTATTTTAGCCGCCTCCTGAATCTCATGAATAGTCACGTCATCTCCGCCGGAAATGGCAAAGAGTACGCCCTTGGCGCCATTGATTGAAACCTCCAAAAGGGGAGAATTGATGGCCTGAAGGGCTGCCTTTGAGGCGCGACCGTCTCCGGAAGCAAGACCTATGCCCATCAGCGCGCTGCCGGCATCCGACATAACCGCCCTGATATCCGCAAAATCAACATTTATAATGCCCGGAATGGTAATAAGGTCTGAAATACCTTCCACCGCTTGACGCAAAACATTATCGCAACTGGCGAAAGCATCTCTAAAATTCGTATTTTTATCAGCCAGCTGTATTAATTTATCATTTGGAATAACAATAATAGCATCCACTTCTTTGGCCAACTCTTCAATTCCTTTTTCGGCAATTTTCATTCGGTGGTTCCCTTCAAAAAAGAAAGGTTTGGTAACCACGGCAACGGTCAAAATTCCTTGTTCTTTGGCTGCGCGAGCGACAATGGGGGCTGCGCCCGTACCTGTCCCTCCGCCCATTCCGCAGGCGACGAAAATCATATCAGCTCCTTTCATCACATCCTGAATTTCGGATTTTGTTTCTTCGGCAGCCTTCTTTCCGATTTCCGGATTCATTCCGGCCCCGAGACCTTTGGTAAGATTTTTTCCGATATGAATTTTTTTCTCAGCCAGAGAATGATGCAAATCCTGGGTGTCAGTATTCATGCAAATAAATGTCACTCCTTTAACCCTGGAATTAATCATATGGTTAACAGCATTTTTCCCGGACCCTCCTATTCCGATGACCATAATGCGAGCAAAACTTTCTATTTCAGGGTTTAATTTAGGCATACATTTACTTGCCCCGCCAAAGGCGTGGGTTGAATTATTTATATACCCCCTATAATAGCAGAAATTAAAAAAAAGCAAAGCCCAAAGTCTTTTGGCCAAAATCTGTTTTTTTAGGGCATCAGCTGTTTTATATTTGATTTGGCTATTCTTTTTAGGTTTCTGAAAAAATTTTGAAACAGGCCTTCGGAATGAAAATTACCATCATCGTCGGACATAATAAGACCCAGGGCGGTAAACCAAGCGGGGTCGCGGAGTTTTGTTTTTATGTTGCCAAAAATTTCCGTGCTCCCTGTTCTGGAAGGAAGTTTCAGAGCAATTTTTGAATACTCTTCAAGCAAGGGAATATTTGCACTTCCTCCGATGAACACGACACCCGCCGGTAGCAGTTCATTTCGTTTTATTTTTTTTAAATGATTTTCTATCAATTCAAAAATATCGGAAAGGCGCGCCTCAACAATTTCATCTAATTTTTTCTTGGAAAAATCTTCTCCCATATTTCCGAGCTTAAAGCGTTCCGCATTTTCCAGTGAAACTTTCATTCCCAGAGCAATGTCATTGGTAATATCCGCTCCGCCAATGGAAAATGTGTGGAGCGACACAAGAATTCCATTTTCAAAAACCGAAAGGGAAACCGTTTCGGAGCCAATATTGACCAAGGCCCCTCCCACTATTTTTTGCTTTTCAGACAAAGCTATATGGCTTCCGGCTTCCGGAGAAGCGATAACATCCATAGGTTCTATGCCGGCCAGAGTTATGACTTCCAACAAATCTTCAAAATGCGAAAGGGAACAGGTGGCAAAAAGAGCTTTAATTTCAAGCTTTGTTCCCCGCATGCCTTCCGGCCGGCCGAGAATTTCTTTACCGTCAAGCTTGAAAGAAATGGGAAATATTTTAATTATTTTTTTATTATTCAAATTTAAATTATCTTCGCAATCTTGCAGCGCCTTATTTATATCCAAACTAGTCACTTCGCCGTCCGCCTTGGAAATAATTCCTACTCCACTGCTTATATCTCCGCGCAAAGTCACGCCACCGATAGAAACAAAAGCATGTTTTATTTTTATACCCGAATTTCTTTCCGCCATGGTCAGAGCATTTTTCAATGAAATTACCGCTTCAGCCACGTCCACAACATATCCGTGCCGGATTCCTTTTGTTTCGCTTTCTCCTATGCCAATAATTTTAGGATTTTTTTCTCCTTTTAGAAATTCTCCCACTACGATTCTGGTGGTGGTAGACCCCATGTCTATTCCTATGGAAATATTTCTGATCATATTTGTCTTCCGCTTTCTCCATTATACTCCCATGTTCCATTCCTTTCAAATGAAGCATTCCGTGGATAACCAAAAAGCCCAATAATTGCGGAAATGTTCTGCCGAATTTTTTCGCTGTTTCTTGATTACGCTTTTACACAGAATGAATTTCTCCGGCATTTTTATGCAGAGCGAAAGAAAAACATTGGTGGATTTATCTATGTTCCTATATTTTTTATTTATTTCCCTGATTTTTTTTTCGCTCAGGTAGGCAATGGACAAAGAATATTTCTTACCCAAGATATGTCCTCGATTTTATTTTCTTTAACAAAAATTTTCTCATTTTATTTTATTTTGCCCAGTTTGCGGAGTTTTTCTATTTCTCGTCTTCGTTCCAAATTCTTTTAAAGTACTCTTTTTAATTTTGAGTTTTGATTCTTTTCTTTTGTTATAGCGGGAACCTTACTTTTTGAATGATGTTTGATTCTTGAATCCTGCGGGAAAAACGGCGCAAGACACTCGCGTTATTTTCATTTCCGTTTTTACTTACTTCAATTACTGTTTTTGCCATATGAAATAGACTATCATAAATAGTGTTTAGCAAGTTTTTGCAATTTTGACTTTTTCGCAAAAAAAGACTAAGATTTAAATTATGAAACAAGCGGGAGATTATATAACCGAAGAAAAAAGAAAAGCCCTGGAAGCCGAATTGAAAGAGTTAAAAGGCCCAAAAAGAAAAGAAATTCTGGAGAATTTGGAATACGCAAAATCCTTGGGCGATTTGTCTGAAAATGCGGAATATCATCAGACCCGCGAAGAACAGGGCAAGCTGGAAGAACGCATTGCAAAAATAGAACAAATTCTGCGTTCCTCTCAGGTGGCATCCGGAGGAGGGGGAGAAGAAATAGAAATCGGCTCAAAGGTCATAGTAATAAAGGAAGGGGAAACCAAAGAAAGAAAATATCAGATAGTGGGTTCCGAGGAAGCAGACATGGCTTTAGAGAAAAATTTCCAATCGCTCTCCGTTTGGACAGGCGCTTTTCGGAAAAAAGAAAGGAGAAAATGTTTCATTTAAGACTCCGAATGGGGAAGTAAATTATAAAATTATAGACGTGTCTTAATCACCGCCACGGCGGGATAAAATAAAATGTCTTCCATTGATGAAATTAGGGACACCAGAATAAAAAAACTCAAACTCTTGCAGGACAAGGGACTAAATCCGTATCCGGCAGAATCCAAAAGAGAAATTTCCCTTCAGGAAGCCATTGATAGTTTTGAAAAAATAGAAAAAAACAAAGAGACGAAATGGATTGCCGGCAGAATAATGTCCATCCGCGGCCAAGGGGCCATCGTTTTCATTACTTTAAATGACGGAACGGCGCATTTTCAAGCTCTGCTTAAAAAAGATATTTTGGGAGACCAGAAATTTGATTTTTTTAATGAAGTGGTGGACATCGGAGACTTTGTGGAAGTTTCAGGAAGTTTTTTTGCTACCAAGAGAGGGGAGAAAACCGTAGAAGTAAAAGACTGGAATATTTTATCAAAAAGCCTGCTTCCATTGCCGGAAAAATGGCATGGTTTACAGGATACCGAAGAGAGATTCCGAAAAAGATATTTGGATATTTTGATGGACCCCGAAGCAAAAGAACTTCTCCTGAAGAAAACAAAATTCTGGGACACAACCCGTGCGTTTATGAAAGAGCATGGATTTTTGGAAGTGGAGACGCCGAGTTTGGAAATAACCACCGGTGGGGCTGAAGCCACTCCCTTTAAAACATACAATGAAGATTTTAAACTGCCTTTATATCTGCGCATTTCAGTGGGGGAACTTTGGCAGAAGCGCTTGATGGCTGCCGGATTTCCAAAAACTTTTGAAATCGGCAGAGCCTACAGAAACGAGGGTTCGGACGCGAATCATTTGCAGGAATTTACCAATCTGGAATTTTATTGGGCTTATGCAAATTACGAAGATGGAATGAAACTAGTAGAAGAGCTTTATAGAAAAATTGCCTTAGATGTTTTTGGAAAAACAAATTTTGAAACTCGCGGACACAAATTTGATTTGGGAGAAAAATGGAAAAGAATTGACTATCGAGAAACCATAAAAAAAGAAACGGGTATAGATGTGTTAGACACTACTTTTGAGGAAGTAAAGGAGAAACTGGAAAATTTAAAAATTGTTTATGTTGGTGACACTATGGAACGTTTAGTGGATACTCTTTGGAAACATTGTCGAAAACAAATTGGGGGCCCGTGTTTTTAATCGGGCATCCGAAACTCGTATCTCCACTTTCAAAATCAATGCCCAAAAATTCGGAACTTACGGAAAGATTTCAAATAATTATTGCGGGGACAGAAGTAGGGAACGGATATAGTGAATTGAATAATCCACTTGATCAAGCGGAAAGATTTGAAGTACAAAAAGAACTTTTAAATAAAGGGGACAAAGAAGCAATGATGCCGGACATGGAATTTGTGGAAATGCTTGAATACGGGATGCCACCAACTTGCGGTTTTGGTTTTGGCGAAATGCTTTTTGCTTTCCTTGCGGACAAGCCTATCCGCGAAACTCAATTTTTCCCGCTCATGCGGCCTAAAAGTTTAGAATAAAAATTTCTCAAAAAATAAAACCCCTCTACAGTGTATTGTAGAGGGGGAAGGGGGCCAAATAACAGCAAACATAAAACATATCACTTAAAACTTCTCGCCTAAACCAAATAATGACGAGATGAAGAGCTCTTTAAATTCTACCTCTTTGAAGATTTATATGTGCTACTACGGGCACATAAAGTTGCAGGTAGAGAAACAAAGCTAAAAGAACAACTCCTACTTCTAAGATTAATCCTCCTTTTTATAAAAGTCAACTTAAATAAAAAAGCCCTCGTGAATTGAGAGCTTTTTGCATTTCTTCGGCGCATGTTTTATTTCAGGAATGAAGTTACTATTGTTTCTTCTTTTTAAAAGATGAAATGGGTTTCCAGTAAAAATCACCTGCTTCTGTTTTCCCTGAGGTTGGAAACGAAACTATTTGTCCGCACTCCACACAAAGTAATTCAAAATATTCATGTCTACCATCAGAAGTTCCAGAAAATATGAATTTTGATGATTTACATGAAATTCTTCCAATTCTTTCATTCCCACATTCATACAATTCTGGTGCAGGGTTACTACCTATGTTTTTGCTGATATATATCTCTACAATTTCATGAAGTTTAGGAGTCCTATCCTCCAAAAATTGAATGACGATAAAATCTTTCATGATATTTTTCCTTTTTTTGTGAATGAATCTTTTCTCTTCTCTTTTAATTTAACATAAAATTCATAAAAAAGTCAATGTTTTTCAGTTTCGAGTTATCCACAGATGACCCTTCATAACATAACGGAAAAACTGATATTCATTGACTTTTAGTGTATAATAAGTAGTATAGTAAATACGTAAATATTAACGTAATTTTACACAATAATCGTCTATCGGCGATATATGTGTGATATAATAAATATATGAAAAATATACCAGAAGAAAATTTTAAAAGGGCTTCATTAATGGGCGGTAGAATCCCTGACTCTTTAGATGCGGTGGAAAATTTTGACAAGATTGTTGCGAGTGTAGGGGGGACATTACATTTTCTAGTTCATGACAAGGAAGAAGATGGCTGGTTTGCAGAATGTAACGAATTTCCTGCAATAATTATTGGTGGTTCTGAAAAAATCCCATCTATTGAATTAATAGAAGAAAGAATAAGAGATGTAGTTCATTGTGCATTCAATATTTCTTCAAAAATACCTTCAAAAGATATAATTAGAAATGAATCTATGCCTTCCTTTAAGGCATTGTATGTCTGAGGAGCGTATAAAAAGAAAAGAATTATATAAAACCTTAGGGAAAATAAAAGCTAAGGATTGGCTTAAAGTAGCCGAAAATCTAAATCTGCTCATAACATCACCAAGTGGTGGTACTTCTCATTGCTATAGTATAAGAGTACCCTCAATTCCAATTGAAAATATAAATGGTCTTGTAATTACTGTTTATGAAGGTATGTCAAATCAAGTAAACCAAAAGGCTTTTAAAAGATTTCTTAAGTTTGGATTCACAGAAGACCAAGTTTGGAAAGCATTAGGAATGTTAAAATAAGACACGGTTTCATAAACATTCTTAAGCGTGTAATAAAAAATTGAAAATAAAAAAGGGCTCCACCAATTGGTGATATGGAGTCCTTTGGAGTCGCTAAGCAACTTGAATTTTTTAATGCTTGTCTCTTATGCCCGATATTTGCTTTCGGTACACATAAACCGGTGTATACACCAGAAGAGTAAAATCCAAGAAGAGCTATCTACTAATAGATTTACATTATTTTTTAAAAAGTCAATGAAATAAAAAGTCCCACCCTACGCATCTTACAACGTCAGCGTGGTGGGACCCGATCTCGGAATTGCCTATTCTCTTTAGCTTGCAAACCAAGGAGATTCAATAACAACCAACAAAATTTGATTGGACACGTCCACGCTGTTACGAGTCGTGGGATCTTCTGTGTATCCAGAAGGAACAATTCCTAAATAGGAGTATATACCACTTATCAAAAAAGTCAATGTTTTTCAGTTTCGAGTTATCCACAGCTTGGACTTTGCGCTGTGGGAAGTAGTGGTTTACAATGTATATCAAGTGGGAAAAGGTGGGAAACAGGTGGATAAATAATTTTAGTGAAATTTTATGCTCATCGGCGAATATATACACACAATAGATATAAAAAATAGAATTTCGTTGCCGGTAAAATTTCGCAAGGAACTCGGAAAGAAAATTATTATCACACCCGGATTGGACCAATGCTTGTTCATTTTCACAACGGCTGAATGGCAAAAAGTTTCCAAAAGACTTTCCGATTCGGATACAGACCTTTCTTTTCTAAAAGCGGACAAAAGAAGTTTCAACAGATTTATGTTCGGCCGGGCGGCGGAAGTGGAAGTGGACGCCATCGGAAGAATTTTAATTCCTGATTTTTTGAAAGAAAGAATCGGATTAAAGAATTCAGCAGCCATCATCGGAGTGGAGGACAGAGTGGAAGTTTGGAATGACAAGACATGGTTGCAGTACAGAGAAGTGGTGGAAAAACAGGCAGACCAATTAGCAGAAAATCTTGGGAATAAGAAATAAGATGGAAAGCGTACACAGGACAGTTCTTTTAAATGAAACAATAGAAAGTTTGAATTTAGAAAATAAATCCATCGTGCTGGACGCCACATTCGGCGGCGGGGGACACAGCAGGGAAATTTTAGAAAGATATCCGAAGATAAAGATAATCGCGCTGGACCAGGACAAAAGCGTTTGGGAAAAAGCAAAAAGTAAATTCAAGGGCTTTGAGAAAAGAATTTTCTTTGTAAATAAAAATTTCAGGGATTTAGATAGTGAAGAAAAAGTAGATGCAATCATTTTTGATTTGGGTTTGAGTTCTGACCAATTGGAAAATTCCGGACGAGGATTTTCTTTTATGAAAGATGAGCCGTTGCTTATGACCATGAAAGAAAATCCTCTGCCAGAAGACCTGACGGCCACGGATATCGTAAACACTTGGAGCGAGAAAAGTTTGGCGGATATCATTTACGGTTATGGCGGAGAAAGGTTTAGCAGAAGAATAGCGAAGGGGATAGTGGAAGCGAGAAAAAAGGGAAAAATTGAAACGACGAAAGATTTGGTAAAAGTGATAGAGGAAAGCGTACCGGGCGCATACAAAAGAGGGAGAATACACTGCGCCACCAAAACTTTTCAAGCATTGCGAATAGCGGTGAATGATGAATTAGGAGCATTGGAAGCAGGATTAAAAAAAGGATTTGAAATTTTAAATAAGAATGGAAGGCTGGCGGTGATTTCCTTTCATAGCCTGGAAGACAGAATAGTCAAAAGATTTTATAAGGAAAAACAAAAAGAAGGCAAGGCGATTTTGATAAACAAAAAACCAATAATAGCCAAAGATGAGGAAATAAAAAATAATCCAAGAGCCCGAAGCGCAAAATTGAGAATTTTAGAAAAAATTATATGAAACAAGCAAGTTTAAAACTAAAAAGTTACGCAAGCAATGTAAATATCGTTGATAACGGCAATTTACAGAAGCGAATTTTAAACATTATGCTTTGGACCCTGGGGACTCTGGCTCTTCTTTATGTCTTTCTTTTGGGGAATATGGTCTTCAATATTATAGGACGCAGGACCCTTGAAACACGGGCTCTTACCCTATCAAATGATGTGGGAAGTTTGGAACTGGAATATCTTTCTCTGTCCCAAAAGGTGGACTTGATCTCGCACACTCTCTCGGTTTTAAAGAAACAAAAGCAACATTTGCCACCCGTAAAGCTCTTGGCAGTATAAACATTGCTAAAAATGAAATATAGTTTTATTTTTAGAACTAGAATAATTATTTTTTTGTGTCTCAATTTTTGCTTTGATTTTGATAAGCAAACTTTTTTTGGTGCAGGTGGTGCAAAGCAGCGATTATTCGGAGCGGGCGGACAGACAATATTCTACGCCTTCCTCCAATATCTTTGAACGGGGTACCATTTATTTTTCAAGCAAAGACGACCAGCTTGTTTCTGCCGCCATGCAAACCACCGGATTTAAGGTGGCCATTAATCCTACCAAGATTGTGGACAAGGAATCTGTTTATCAAGAATTATCAAGCGTAATAACCTTAGACCACGATGGTTTTATGGCTCAGGTGGAAAAAGAAAATGATACCTATGAGGAAGTGGCGCATCGTTTAAGCAAAGAACAAGCAGACGCCATCTCTGTTTTTAAAATTCCCGGTTTATCCATTTATAAAGAAAAATGGCGATTTTATCCCGGAGGAAATCTTGCTTCCCAGTCGTTGGGTTTTGTGGGATATAAAGGAAATGATTTAGGCGGGCGCTATGGTCTTGAAAGGCAATACAATGATGTGCTTTCCAGAAACAAGGACAATCCCTATATAAATTTCTTTGCTGAAGTTTTTTCCAATGTTGATAAAACTTTGTTTAGCGACAATTCTTTGGAGGGAGATGTGGTAACTACCATTGAGCCATCCGTCCAAAGTTTTTTGGAAAAAACTTTGGACAATGTGAAGGAAAAATACCAAGTTGATTCCCTGGGCGGAATAATTATGAACCCCCAGGATGGTTCCATTTATGCGCTTAGCACTAAACCCGATTTTGATTTAAATAATTTTTCTCAGGTTAAAACTACTTCCACTTTTTCCAATCCTCTGGTGGAAAATGTTTTTGAATTCGGGTCTGTGGTCAAACCTCTGGTTATGGCCGGGGCGCTGGATGCGGGAGTGGTAACGGCGGACACCACCTATAACGACAAAGGAGAAGTTACCATTGAAAAACACCAAATATTCAATTTTGATAAAAAAGGCAGAGGTCCGGGAACGACCATGCAGGATGTTCTGACCCAATCTCTCAACACTGGAATGGTTTTTGTGGAACAACAACTAGGTAAAGAAAAATTACGCGATTATTTGCTTGGATATGGCATTAAAGATAAAACGGGAATTGATTTGCCCAATGAGACCAGCGGATTGGTTTCCAACATTATTAAATAGTCCCCGAGAAATTGAATATGCCAATGCCGCTTTCGGCCAAGGTATTGCTCTAACTCCCATTGAATTGATTCGGGCGCTTTCCTCCCTGTCCACCGGCGGAAATTTAGTTACTCCACATATTGTCAAAGGAATAAAATATGACGATGGCACGGAAAAAGATTTAACCTATCAAACAAAACCTACAAAAATATCCAAGGTGACTGCGGAAGAAATTACTCGAATGTTGGTGAATGCCGATGGATAAGAATCTCGGAGGAATAATTGGTAGTAAAAATTTAGAACATTATAGCGTGGCGGCAAAAACCGGCACAGCGCAAGTTGCGGACAACGTGAATGGAGGTTATTATGAAGACAGGCATACTCATTCTTTTATGGGATATTTTCCCGCCTATGACCCGAAATTTATTATTTTTCTTTATGCAGTCAACCCCAAGGGCGTGCCCTATGCCATTCAGACCTGGGGGATTCTTTTTTGAGCATTACAAATTTTTTAATCAATTATTATGAAATTCCGCCGGATAGATAAAATTAATGAAAACAACTTTTAAAAAAATAGTAGCATATATTTTACGGATAGAATCGCAGCTGGTGCTTTGGAAATATAAACCCAAAGTTATTGCCATTACCGGTTCAGTTGGTAAAACTTCTACCAAGGACGCGGTTTATGCCGTGATTTCCGGCATTTCCTATGTTCGCAAAAGTGAAAAAAGTTATAACAGTGAAATAGGATTGCCTCTGACCATCTTGGGATGTCCCAATGGATGGAATAATCCTTACGTATGGCTTTTAAATATTTTGAAAGGATTTTGGCTTGTGCTGGGGTCTCATAAATATCCCAAGTGGCTTGTGCTGGAAGTGGGTGTCGGGAAACCGGGGGATATGCGTTCCACTGCATCCTGGCTTAAAACGGATGTGGTTATTATTACAACCATAGGAGAAACTCCGGTGCACATTGAATTTTTTGATTCCCATAAACATTTGGTGGAGGAAAAAAGCGGATTGATAAAAACTTTGAAAAAAGACGGGCTTTTGGTTTTAAATAATGATGATGAGGCGGTTCTCGGAATGAAAGAAAAAACTAAAAATCGGGTAGTTACTTTTGGTTTCAAAGAGGATTCCGATCTAAGAGGTTCCGGCGACAGTATTTTATATAATGATACCGGAGTGCCGGAAGGTCTGATTTTTAGGATAGATGAAGCTGGAAAAAGTATGCCGGTGGTTATAGAAGGAGTATTCGGTAGAAATCATGTTTACGCCTCACTTGGCGCGCTGGCTCTTTCTTCCGGTTTGAAGTTCAATATGATTGATGCCATAGGCAGGCTCAAAAATTATAATGTTCCACCCGGACGCATGCGTCTTCTGAAAGGAATAAATAATTCTTTCATCATAGACGACACCTATAATTCCTCTCCTTTTGCCTGCGAATTTGCCTTGAAAACTTTGGGAGAATTAAAATCTACGGGTAGAAAAATCGCTGTTTTGGGCGATATGCTGGAGCTTGGCCGACATACGGAAGAGGCCCACAATAATGTCGGCAAAATTGCCAAAGAAAATGCCGATGTGCTTATTATTGTTGGTCCCAGGGCGGAAAAAATAAAAGAAGGAGCCATGGAAACCGGAATGGATATAAAAAGTATTTTTAAATTTTTAGATTCACGGGAGGCAGGGGAGTTTTTAAAAACTTTCATTCAAAAAAATGACTTTGTACTTATTAAAGGTTCCCAAGGGATGCGCATGGAACGCGCCGTGGAAGCTATCTTGCGGGATAAAGAAAAAAAATCAGAACTTCTGGTCCGCCAGGATGAAGAGTGGTTGAATAAGAAATAAAAAAACTCGCCAAGGGTCAAAGACATGGCGAGTTTGGATGAAGAGGGAATGAGGTGGGTTTAATGATTAGTGAGGATGATACTAAAAATTATCCCTACAACAACTATACACACAATACTCAATAACATTTTGAGTATTGTGTGAGATTTACCAGAATTTTTTAAAGAAGATATGTATGGAGCTGGCGTTGGAGTTCTCATGATTCTCTCCTTTCTACTCAAAATGAATTTCATACCAATGCTGCAACTCTTTTCTGTGTTTATACACAAAAGGTGCCGCAATTAAAGATATTACAAATAGCGCAACAAGTATGTAATAAATTATTCTTAGCAAAACTTCTAATATTGTCATAAACATAAGAATCCCTTTCTTATTATTCTGTTTGAATGAACAACTTTTTATAGTCTATATAAGTATACACCTTTTAATGAAAATGTCAAGTAGCCCTACCGGGAATCGAACCCGAATTTTATCCTTGAGAAGGATACGTCCTGACCGTTAGACGATAGGGCCATATGAAAAATATAACATTTTTTAATGAAAAATGAAAAAACGCAAACCGATTTTTGGGATGCGTTTTTCTTTAAAATAAAATTGATTTTTAATTAAATGATAAGTGGTCGTTATGATGACCACTGCGAAGAGAAAAATTTTTGAGAATTTGTAATGCCCTTTTTCTTCCTTTTACACCAAGAGGAATAGTATCAACATCTGGTTTTGTTTTACCCTCTTTCTGATTTCGAAAGGATTGATTAATTCCACAATGTTGGTTTGGTGTGTTTCTCACAGGCTTCATAAAAACTCCTCCTTGTAAAAAAAATACAGCAACAAAGAATCGTGAATTCGTCAATATTATATACTATTGTATAAAATTGTCAACAAAACTGTGGAAAAACTCTTTATTCTTCGAGCTTGGGTTTTTCCAGGGAAAGAGTAGAAAGTTCCGGCGAAGTACCGGCTATGCGAAGCACATCTTTGTCTATTTTTTTTAATTCTTTGCCGGAAGCGTCATAATGGTTTACAACAGTTTTCAGCGCATTGCCAAGTTTCAAATGATATTCATCAAAAGATTTTAAATGCTTTCCCAAATCTTCCACTTTTTTTATTATTTCTTTGGCGGACTCTTCTATTTTAAGAGCCTTCAATCCCTGCAAAACAGTTTGCAGATAAGCAAGAAAAGAAGTAGGACTTGTGATGATGACTTTGTATTTTCCGGCAGCTCGTTGAATTAAATTTTCATTTTCTTCTCCCGCTCCCACCTTGTTGGTTAAAAGGTCGTAGTAAATGGCTTCATGGGGAATAAACATAAAAGCAAAATCCGTCGTGCCTTTGGAAGGCTGGATGTATTTGGCCGTTTCGGTAATTCTATTTTTCAAATCATTTACAAAAATAGTTTCCAGTTTTTTCTTCTCGGCTTCGTTATTTTCTTCCGCCATCTTATTGTAATTTTCAAGGGAAAACTTTGAATCCACCGGAATAATTTTATCTTTTACAAACACTACGGCGTCCACAATGGTGCCGTCGGGAAAAGGATATTGCATCTGAAAGCTTCCGGGCGGGAGAACATTTTTCAAAACTGTTTCCAAATAATATTCTCCTAGGATTCCGCGCTGTTTAGGATTTTTCAAAATATTTTCCAAGCTTTGCAGTTGGTCGGCAAAAGAGATGACTTGTTTGTTGGTCTCGTCCAGTCTGGTCAGTTTTTCCGTCACATCCCGGATTATTTTATTTGATTCGGAAGAATGGAATTTCAGACTCTCATTCATTTGTTTATGTGATTCGCCGATTTTACTATCTACGGTACGTGAGAGTTCGTTTATTTGGGTTAGAATGAGATTTAATCCAGTATCATTTTTATCATTATTTTCTTTCTTTTTTCCAAACAAAAAATAAACAACAATGCCTCCAACCAAGATTCCTATGGCAATCCATAAAATGTTTTCCATATTTAATACTCGGAAATTATAATTTGATAAAGTTTTCTGGTAAGTTCTATGTCATAGATTGCGTCATGTAACCTTGATTCTTCCACTGAAATCCCGACTTGGGTGCATACAGTAGGCAGTTTAAAATCAGACATATCTTTTCGTTTATCCAGTAATTTTTGGGTTGCGAGCACATATACATCCAAAGTATTTGGCCAAAACCAGGACCCAAAATATTTATCGTTGTTTTGAATGAACCAATTTCGCAAAAATTGATTGTCAAAAGAAGAGTTGTTGTAGCCGACCAGGAAGAATTTATCTTTTTTATCGTATTTATCCACGTATTTTTCAAGCAAATCGATAAATTGCTTGTAAATTTTTTCCATTGGCGGATAAGCCAGTACTTCTTCTCTAGTTTTGCCTGAAATTTTAAGAGCTTCATCGGAAATAGCCAGTTTTGGATTCGGAGCGACTTTGAAGTCGAAGCATTCCTTTTCTTCTCCATTAATTTCAATACAGCCGGATATTTGATGGATACCGTTTTCGCTTGGATTCAATCCAGCTGTTTCCAAATCAAAAAATACTAATTTACTCATTTCACTATTTTATCACAATTTGATATAATATGCGCATGTTGCACGAACAAATAAAAAACAAAATAAAAGACGCCATGCTGGCGAAAGATATCGTTTTGCTTGAAACCTTGCGTTCCATGGTGGCCGGTTTTACCAATGAACTTGTGGCAAAAGGCAGGAAACCGAACGAAATGCTTTCGGACGAGGAAACAATTGCAGTAATAACGCGTTTGTCTAGACAAAGAAAAGATTCCATAGAGCAATTTAAAAAAGGCAATCGGCAGGATTTAGTGAAAGAAGAAGAAGCGCAATTGGCTATTTTGGAAACCTATTTGCCGAAATTAATGGAGAAAAGTGAGATTGAAAAAATAGCCAAAAGCAAAAAAGAAGAATTGGGCATTAGCGACCCGACAAAAAAGGGAATGCTGATGCAGGCTTTAATGAAAGACCTAAAGGGCAAAGCGGACGGGGGAATAGTGAAAGAAGTGGTAGACAGCCTTTTTTAATATATGCATACGGTACAAATTTTAAATCATCTAGTGCAGAATCATCAAGTATTGGCGTACCTGTTGATTTTTTTAGGACTTATTTTTGAGGGAGAAGTAGTGGTCATCACTGCGGGTGTTTTGTCTTATTTGGGAGCCCTTGATTTTTGGGGAGCGCTCTTTTTTATTTTGGCCGGTGGCACGATGAAAACTTTTGGTGTGTATTATTTAGGTGAACTTATAAATAGAAAATATAATAAACTCGCTGTTCTCAAATATTTGGAAAAAAGAGTGTTTTACTTTTTGCCTAGATTCAGGCAAACGCCATTTTGGTCTATTTTTGTTTCAAAATTTATTGTGGGAACGAACTTCTGGGTCATTATTTTATCCGGATATAACAAAATACGTTTTAAAACTTTTTTGAAAGCGGAAGCGTTGTCCACTATAATTTGGGCGCCGGCTCTTTTGTGTTTGGGATATTTTTTCAGCCAAACAGCTCTTTCCTATAGCAAGGAAATAAACAGATTTTCTCTGGCCGTGTTCATTCTTTTGATAATCTTTCTGCTTTTTGATAAATTAGTCGCTTTTTTCTATAGAGTTTTTGAATATTTTAAAAATGGCGGAAATATCAATAATAATGGAAGCGAAAATGGAAATAAATAATAAAAAATTAATTACTCACGATGGGTCTTTTCACGCAGACGATGTTTTCGCTACGGCCACGCTTTCTTTAATGCTAGAGGAAAAAGGAGAAAGTTTTGAAATAATCCGCACCCGCGATTCCGAGTTTATCAATAAGGCGGACTATGTTTTTGATGTTGGTGGAATTTATGATGAAAAAACAAACAGATTTGACCATCATCAAACAGATTTTAAAGAAAAGAGGCCGGAAGGTTTTTTTTATTCATCTTTTGGTTTGGTTTGGAGAAAATTTGGTTTGGGATTGGCGGGGGGAGAAAAAGCAGCAAATCTAATAGACAAACGTCTTGTTGCTCCCATTGACGCCTATGACAATGGTTTTGATTTAGTGGAAAATAAATATGATGTTTCTCCTTATTTTATTCAACATTTTTTGTTGGCCATGCGTCCAACTTGGAAAGAAAAGAATCTGAGTATTGATGAAATGTTTTTTAAATCCGTAGAGATTGCAAAGGAAATCTTATCCAGAGAGATTACCCAAGCGAAAGATGCTATCCTTGCTGAAGAAAAAATAATATCAATCTATCAAAATACCACAGATAAAAGAATAATTGTTTTGGATCAAAATTACCCCTATGAAGATATTTTGAATAACTTCCCGGAACCTCTTTTTGCAATTTATCCCAGAACAAGTGATGATTTTTGGGGAGTAAAAGCAGTGAGAGAAAATCCTAAAACTTTTAAAAACAGAAAAAATTTTCCAGCAAACTGGGCAAGCTTACAGGATGAGGAATTGCAAAAAATTTCAGGAGTAGAAGATGCCGTATTTTGCCATAGAGCGCTTTTTATGGCAGTGGCTAAAAGCAAGGAGGGGGCGATAAAATTAGCGGAATTGGCGCTTAAATAATATGGCATTCATTGATGAAATCAAAATATATGCGGAAGCGGGACGCGGTGGAGACGGTGTAGTCAGATGGCGTCAGGAAAAATTTGTGCCCAAGGGCGGACCGGCGGGAGGCGACGGTGGACGTGGTGGGGATTTTTATGCGCAAGCTGTTCGGGATGTACATATACTTTCAAAATATAAAGCCAAAAAAAGTTTTAGAGCGGAAAGAGGCGAAGATGGCGGGAAAAAAAGTTTGCACGGTAAAAAAGGAGATGATTTTGTTTTAGAATTACCCATGGGCACCATCATTACCAATCTTGATACGGACGAGCAATGGCAACTGTTGGAAGAAGGACAAAAAGTTTTGCTTTTAAGGGGCGGATATGGCGGATTCGGCAATGAACATTTTAAAAGTTCTACAAACACAACTCCGAAAGAATGGCGGCCAGGAGTGGATGGAGAACATGGCAATTTTCATATAGAATTGGAACTTTTTGCCGATATTGGGCTAGTTGGGTTGCCAAATGCTGGTAAATCGTCATTACTCAACGCCCTAACGAATGCAGATGCGAAAGTGGGAGATTATGAATTTACTACTTTAGATCCTAACTTAGGAGATTTTTATGGCTACACCATTGCCGACATCCCGGGATTGATTGAAGGAGCAAATACAGGAAAAGGGCTAGGAGTAAAATTTTTAAGACATATTAAACGCACCAAAATGATTGCGCACTTAGTATCATTTGAAAATTTATCAAAGGGGACGACAGGTATGATGAAAGTTTATAAAGAAATCCGCAAAGAATTGGAAAAATACGATAAGAATTTAAATCTAGGAGAAGAAGGATTATCAAAAAAAGACGAAATTATTATTCTTACCAAATCCGATACTATAGAAGACCCAAAAATCATAAATAAAAAGAAAAAGGAATTTGAAAAACTTGGCGAGAGAGTTTTCGTGCTTTCTTTGTATGACGACAAAGCGGTAAAAAAATTCAAAGACGAGTTGATGAAAATATTGAAGAAAAAGGTATAATTAAAACATGGTAAATAAATATTACCCGACAATTGGCTTGGAAGTGCATGCGGAATTGAAAACGCAGACAAAAATGTTTTGCGATTGCAAGAACGACCCTGATGAAGAAAAACCCAATGTAAACATTTGCCCCGTCTGTATGGCTCATCCGGGGACTTTGCCGGTAATCAATAAAAAAGCGGTAGAAAATGTGATAAAAGTTGGGCTGGCTATTGGCGGGAAAATTGCCAATTTTACTGAATTTGACCGCAAGAATTATTTTTACCCAGACATTCCAAAAGGTTTTCAGATTTCGCAATTTAAATATCCAATAGTTTCTGGGGGGAAATTGGCGGATTTTGACGTTACCCGAGTACATTTGGAAGAAGATACAGCGAATAATAAACATGACCGAGGAGACTTTTCTCTTGTTGATTTCAACCGCGCCGGCGTGCCGTTGATGGAACTTGTGACAGAACCTCATACTTTTAATGATGCGGAAACTGCCGCTAAAACAACTTCCAATTTTGCCAAAGAACTTCAGTTAGTACTAATGCCTGGGTACCTAGGAGTATCAGATGCGAATATGGAAAAAGGTGAAATGCGGGTGGAGGCGAATATTTCGGTTTCGGAAGATAAAAATAAATTGGGAACAAAAGTGGAAGTAAAAAATTTAAATTCATTTAAAAGCGTGGAAAAGGCGATTAAATTTGAATTAGACAGAATGACGGAACTTTTAGAAAGTGGAAAAGGAAACGAAATAGTGCAGGAAACCCGTGGTTGGGATGAAGGGAAGCAAAAAACATTTTCTCAGCGCAAAAAAGAATCCAGCCATGATTACAGATATTTTCCTGAGCCGGATTTGCCGAAAATGTATTTGCATGAAGCATTTGATTTGAAGAAAATGGAAAAAGAATTGCCGGAATTACCCGCGGAAAAACGCACAAGATATAAAAAAGATTTTGGAATCAAAGACGAAGACATAGAAAGCTATATCAATGATAAAAAACTTTCTGAAAAATTTGAAAAACTTGTACTAGCATTAAAAGAAAACAAGGAAAAGATAAAAATTGCATCTAATTTTATAATCAATGATCTTTTGGGAATAAAAATAATGTATCCCGGGCATGAGGTAAGAATTCCTAAAGTAGAAAATTTTGCTGAATTGATTGATATGTACAGTGAAGGTAAACTTTCTTCTCATGCAGCAAAATATATTTTGGTAAAGATTATTGATAATGACATATTACCAATAAAACTGGCAACAGAAGAAGGGTTACTACAAGAAAATGACGGGAATACCTTAAGAATAATCGCGCAAAAAATCATTGATGCAAATGCAAAAGTAGTAGCAGATTATAAAGGAGGTAAGGAACAAGCGCTTATGTCTCTCGTGGGGCAAATGATGAAAGAAACGAAAGGTTCAGCGAATCCTTCTGTTGCTAAGCAAGTTTTAATAGATTTGTTAAAATAATAACATGAAAACTCTTCGCGAATACATCAAAGAAGCGGAAGAAAAAAAAATAGCTATCGGACATTTTAATATTTCCAATTTGGAAGCTTTGCACGGAATTTATAATGCGGCAAAAAAACTTAATGTTCCGGTAATCATCGGCCTTTCCGAAGGAGAAGAAGATTTTGTCGGCAGGAATGAAGCTGTCGGGATGATTAAAGAAATCAGAGAAAAAGAAAATTATCCTATTTTTTTGAATGCCGACCATCATTACAGTTTTGAAAGAGTCAAAGCATCCATCGATGCCGGCTTTGATGCCGTCATATTTGATGGGGCCGAATTAAATTTTGAGGAAAATGTAAAAATAACCAAGCAGTGCGTAGATTATGCAAAAAATTCCGGCAAAAATGTGCTGGTTGAAGCGGAGTTGGGATACATTGGTTCCGGTTCTAATATCAAAGAAACTATTCCCGAGGGCGCGGGGATTTTAACAAAACCGGAAGAAGCGAAAAAATTTGTGGAAATGACAGGCATTAATATGTTGGCGCCGTCCGTCGGAAGCATTCACGGATTGATAAAAAGCGGGAAACCGCACATTGATGGCGAATTGGTGGCGGAAATTAGAAAAGCAACCGGAATTCCTTTGGTGCTTCACGGCGGTTCAGGACTGCGGGATGAAGATTTTACCAATGCCATAAAAGCGGGCATTTCCATAATTCACATAAACACCGAAATTCGTTTGGCCTATGATGAAGCACTGAAAAAATCCTTGACTGATAACCCGAACGAAACTACACCTTATAAAATATTACAGCCGGCTGTGGAGGCCATCGAAAAAATGGTGGAAGCGCGATTGAAACTTTTTAACGGAATAAAATAATTTGCAATTTTTTAATTTTCCTATATACTTTGCTTTATGTTTGTAATCAAAGCTAAAAAGAGAAATGAGGGTATAATTTAGATGCTTTAAGAAAAGGGGGAGAAATTCCCGGCTGTTTTTTACGGAGCCGGCAAAACGACTACTTCTATTTCCATTTCAATCGCTGAATTTAAGAAAATCTGGCGGGAAGCGGGGGAATCTTCCACCGTTAAGATAGCTTTAGGCGATAATAATATTGACGCTCTCATTCACGAAGTACAAGTTGATCCGGTCACCGAAGAGCCGATTCACGTGGATTTTTTGGTGATTGATATGAATAAAGAAAATCAAAGTTAATGTGCCTCTTGAATTTGACGGAATTTCCGAATGCGGTTAAAAATGGCCTAGGGAATCTTGTAAAAGTACTTCACGAAGTGGAAGTTGAAGCTTTACCGAAAGACCTTCCTCACAATCTTGAAGTTGATATTTCCAAGCTTGAAACGGTAGAAAGCCAGATTTTTGTTTCCGATATAAAATTGCCAACCGGAGTTACAATGATTACCGGCGGCGAAGAAGTCGTGGCTTCCATAGTTTTGCAGGTTGAAGAAAAAGAAGAGGTGATAGCGCCGCCAGTTGATTTGTCTGCCATTGAAGTTGAAAAGAAAGGCAAAAAAGAAGAAGAAGGAGCTGAAGTTGTTGTCGAAGCCCCGGCAGAAAAGAAAGAACCTGCCCGCAATGCTTAAAGCATAACTTTTGCAGGCGGGGAAAAGAAATAATTTTCTCCAAGGGCAAACAAATTTTAAATATGTTAAAATAAGAACTATGGTTAAGAAATTTGCCATGGTTTTTGTTTTCATATTTTTTATGCCGATTTTTTCAGCGCCTAAAGCAAGCGCTGATTTTGACTGTCTTGAGTTTGAATACATCTTCCAGTGTCACGGATAAAGCCTATTGCCAGGACCAGCTTAATCAAATAGAAGCGCAACTGACGGATTTATTAAATCAGCAGGCGGAACAAAAAAAACAGACCGGAACCTTGAAGGGCGACGTGGATTATTTAAATAGCCAAATTAATGCGCTGAAAGTAAAAATAAAAGCTCGGGCGCTTGTTATTGCTCAATTAAAAGTGGATATTACCGATAAAGCGAATACCATTACATCGCTTTCTGCAAAAAATTGACCGGGAACATGAATCACTGGCTCAGCTTCTTCGAAATACCAATGAATTTGATAATGAAAATATAATAAATTTAATTCTCTCGGACGACAGCATTTCAACTTTTTACAGCGATCTGGAATCCTATAATTCTATTCAGCAGGCCATAAAAGATTCCGTTGATATTATTAACGGAGTAAAAGTACAAACTGAAGCTGCCAAAACCGATTTAGAAAAACAACAAAACGCTGAAACTGACGCCAAGGCTGAATTGGAAAATGCGCAAAAACAAGTGGCTAAATCCGAAGCGGACAAAAAGCAACTGCTGGCCATTTCCAAACAAAAAGAAGCTGCCTATCAGCAATTGGCGGCGCAAAAAAAAGCTCAGGCGGATAAAATTCGCAGTGCTTTGTTCAGTCTTGCCGGCATATCGGAAAAAATTGATTTCGGTACGGCTCTTCAATATGCCAATGAAGTAAAAAATAAAACAGGTATTGACCCTGCGTTTCTGCTCGCCATCCTTACCCAGGAAAGCAACTTGGGAGCAAATGTCGGTCAATGTTATTTGAAAAATCCGGATACGGGAGCTGGAGTCGGCAAAAATACCGGGACAATATTTTCAAATGTTATGAATCCGACCCGGGATGTGCCTGTATTTTTGAGTATTACCAATGACTTAAAATTTAATGCTTACCAAACAGCTGTTTCTTGCCCGATTGCCGGGGCAGGGGGTTATGGCGGAGCCATGGGACCAGCGCAATTTATTCCTTCCACTTGGCAGATGTTTCAAAGTCGTTTGGAAAATATTTTAGGATATTATGCCAATCCATGGTCTCCCTTGGATGCTTTTATGGCTTCCGGTTTATATCTCACGGACCTTGGGGCTGTGGGAACCAGTACCAGTGCGCAAAATAGAGCAGCCTGCAGTTATTATGGCACCAAGAGTTCTTCCTGTTCCTACAGCCGAAGTGTTCAGAAATTAAAATCTACCATCCAGAGCAATATAGATTTGCTTTCAAGCTAAAATTGTGATAATCTCTTTTGGTAATGAAAAAAGATATACATCCAAAATATAATATTAAAACCAAAGCCACCTGCGCCTGCGGAGCTGTTTTTGAGGTGGGTTCAACGATGCCTGAAATCAAAATGGAAATTTGCAGTCAATGTCATCCTTTTTATACCGGCAATGAAAAAGTTATGGATACGGCCGGACGTGTAGAACGCTTCAATAAGCGCCGAGCTGCTTCTGCGAAGATTAAAAAAGTAAAAAAATAAAAAGTAAAATTTTTGCCGGTACGGATTTTTTGAAGCTTAAAAAATCCTGAAATTGGCTCGCCGTCGCTCGCCAAACCCCTTAAAAACTTTACTTTTTATATTTTATGAATCTAGACGAACTTAAAAAAAATCACAATACAAGCTATCTGGCGGGTGTTTTAGAGCGCCTGAATAAAGAAGAAATAGAAGTAAGGGAAATGCTGGCAAAAGATATTACTTTGAAAGAAATGGTGGAAGGAGAATTGAAATCCATTCAAGAGCAAAAGGAAACCACAGAAAAACAAATTCAAGATATTTTAGATAAGGATATAGAGGAAGAAGAAATGGCAAATGAAATAGTGCTTGAAATACGAGCAGGCGCCGGAGGCGACGAGGCTTCGCTTTTTGCCTGGGAGTTGGCGCATATGTATGAATTGTTTTCTGTGCTAAAAGGTTGGCAATGGAAAACAAATTATGAATCCAAAAGTGAACTGGGTGGCTACAAAGAAGCCAGTTTTGAAATAAAAGGCAAAGATGTTTACAAAATAATGCGTTATGAGACGGGGGTGCATAGGGTGCAAAGAATCCCGGCGACGGAAAAAAATGGCAGGGTGCATACTTCCACGGCATCGGTGGCTGTGCTTCCGATTCGCAAAAAAGTTTTATTTGAAATTAACCCTGCCGATATAGAAATGGAATATTCGCGTTCTGGCGGAAAGGGCGGACAAAATGTAAATAAAGTGGAGACTGCTGTTCGGCTTATTCATAAACCCACAGGCCTTGATGTGCGTTCCACCAATGAACGAAGCCAACTTGCCAACCGAGAAAAAGCGTTGATGATTTTAACGGCCAAACTCCAGCAACTAAAAGAAGAAGAAGAAGCGAAAAAATATGCGGGGACCCGCAAAGACCAAATAGGTACCGGTGACCGCTCTGAAAAAATCCGCACCTATAATTTTTCCCAAGACCGCGTGACGGACCATCGCATCAAAAAATCCTGGCACAATCTGCCAAAGATAATGACTGGTTATATAGAAGAAATTATTGAGGCTTTGCAATCTGGAGAGACGGGTGATGAGGAGGAATAAAAGCCTCATTTTGCAGCCTAATACAGCTATTGACTTTTATATTCATATATGCTTTACTTTGTGCAATATAAAAGTTGTACATTGTAATGAGTAGAAAGAACTAAAATAATCATCAATCATAAATTATTGGAGGTTCTATGTTTCAGAAATATATTCGTGGTTTCTTCTTTGATCCTGAGCTTGAAAAAAAAGCTCAAAAGATTGCCGACGAAACAATTAAAACCATCAACTTAGCACAAAATACATTAAAGGGTGCTAAGAATGTTGAACAAATTGTTACTTTGGCAGGTCTTGGTCTTGTTGTTGCTGGCTTTATTGCTGGCTCAATGTCAACCAAGGTCATTGAAAAAGAAGGTGAAGAAAAAAAATAATCCGCTTATAGTGGGTTGGGAAAATCCAACTACCAAGGCGGATTTTTCTTTTGCTTTTTATTTACTTTGTGGTATGCTTTACAAGTAGTTTCTCCAAGAGCTTTTTTGTTTTAATTGTGAGTTTTGATTAAGTTTTTGCATCAAAGAGATCATTGAGCGACAAGAGTATCTACGCATTATAATAATTTTTTGCTCGTTTTTAAAAAATGAGAGAAGAAAGAATATGGCTACAAAGCTATATGTAGGGGGACTCCCTTACAGTGTTCAAGAAGATGCCCTAAAAGACCTCTTCGCACAAGCTGGCAACGTTGCATCAGCTGTGATTATCATGGACAAAATGTCCGGTCGCTCAAAAGGTTTTGGATTCGTGGAAATGTCCACAGCCGAGGAAGCAGCCAATGCTATCTCGATGTTCAATGACCAAGAATTTGAAGGACGAAAACTCACAGTCAATGAGGCTCGCCCAATGGAAGCAAGACCACCTCGCACAGGAGGTAACGGCGGATACGGCGGAGGCAATGGCGGTTACGGCGGTGGAAATCGCGGTGGACGCCGAGAATACTAATTTTTTAGATTCTTAAAAATAAAAATCGCCCATTGGGCGATTTTTATTTGCGTAAAATATTTTTTTTTGTTATATTTTTATTGGGTCGTGTAGATTTCGGGCGTGTAGTTCAGTGGTAGAACGCTGTCCTGATAAGACAGAGGCCGTAGGTCCGATTCCTACCACGCCCACATGAATCCCAGATGAATAACGGGGATTCGTTTGTTGTTATGGAGAAAAACAAGAAAAACGATAAAGTATTATGGGTACCGGCGCTGGAAGTTTTCAGTGAGATTTCAACTTGGATTGCGGCGCCAGTAATATTGGCGGCCATAGGGGGCAAGGCCCTTGATAGGCGTTATGGTACAGCTCCTTGGATGCTTATAGGACTGGCTGCCGTGGCTTTTTTAATTTCGTCCTATGGCATTGTAAAAGCCGTAAAAAAGTATGCCGCCAAGTTAAAAAGAGAAGAAGACCAAAATAAAAAATAATTTATGGAACAACAGGGAAATACAACAACACAACAAACAGGACAACAGCAAATATTGCACGAGACAACACTTTTTGCCGAACCCATATATCAAAATAAAAATTTTACAATTACCAATGCTCTTTTTACCAGCTGGGGCGCTGTTATCATCATCGTCATAATGGCGCTGATTCTTCGTTCCAAACTTCGTGAGATTCCTCGGGGTATTCAAAATCTTTTTGAAATTATTATTGAAGGCGCGCTTTCTCTGTGCGACCAAGTTACAAACGACCGGGCTCTTTCCATAAAAATTTTTCCAATTGCCATCTCTGTTTTCTTTTTTATTCTGGTAAACAATTGGCTGGGATTGATTCCATTGGGCGGATTTGGAATTTTGGAAAAAAGCAAAGAGGGGCTTTCTTTTGTTCCATTTCTTCGGGGGGGCACAGCCGATATAAATACGACATTGGGACTTGCCATTATGGCTGTTTTGGGCGCAAATTTTTTCGGAGTTTTTTCAATAGGCATATGGAAAACTTTCAATAAATATGTTAATCTGAAAGTGCTTGGAGAAATAGGGAAAAAGATAAAAAAAGACCCGACGGTCATCCTTGTGGCTCCGGTAACGTTCTTTGTAGGATTAATTGAAATCATCGGCGAATTTGCGAAAATTGCTTCGCTTTCTTTCCGTCTTTTCGGCAATGTCTTCGCCGGAGAAGTTCTTTTGGCTTCCATCGCGGCCCTGATGGCCTATGTTATTCCAATACCATTTATCTTCTTGGAAATACTTGTGGGGGTCATTCAGGCGCTTATTTTTTCAATTTTACTTGTTGTTTATTTCACCATTGGGGCTTCGGACCACGATGAAGACCATGATGAACATAGGCACGAAGAAAAAAGTGAGGTCGTTATTATTAATAATTAATTATATAAATATATGGAAGGATTAACCCCTTTTGCAAAAGCAATAGTAATGGCAATCGGAGCAATGGCTCCAGCTATCAGTATCGGCATGATCGGCACTAAAGCCATGGAATCAATCGGCCGCAACCCAGAATCAGCAAGCAAGATTCTTGTTCCAATGCTTCTTTCTTGCGCCTTCGCTGAAGCCATAGCCATTTACGTGCTTGTTATTGCATTTTCACTTTAAATTAGGTTCTAGTTTCTAGGTTTTAGCATGCTAGAACCTAGCCACTAGCACCTAGCTTGCTAGTTTTTTATGGACTCAATCATCAATACATTTCACATAGATTTTAAAATTATTATCGCTCAAATTATAAATTTTGCGATTGTTTTTACGGTTTTATATTTGTATGCCATCAGACCTTTGGCTAAAATAATGAAAGAACGCGGAGAAAAAATAGAAAAAGGAGTAAATGATGCCA
This sequence comes from Candidatus Nomurabacteria bacterium, assembly GCA_963842815.1. GTDB lineage: Bacteria > Patescibacteriota > Minisyncoccia > Phycocordibacterales > UBA9973 > UBA9973. Next base: position 35,955 of record CAWJHU010000003.1, on the reverse strand, counting down.
AGTCAAATGCCGAAATTTTAAATAACACAAAAGCCCAGTATGAAGAGGCTATGGCAAAAGCCCGCAAAGAAGCCGATAAAATATTCCAGGAGGGGAAAAAAGAAGCCGAAGCCAAAAAAGTTTTAATGTTGGAAAAAGCCAAAGAAGAAGTGGCAGTGATGATTGAAAGCGGCAAGAAAAATCTTGAAAATGAAAAAATAAAAATGGTAGAGGAGGCGAAGACTGAAATTACCGCTCTCTCTGTGAAGATAGCGGAAAAAATACTGGGTAAAAAAATAGACGGAACTTTTGAGGAAAAAACGATGGAAGAGTTAAATAATATATAAAAATGGCCACTTTATCAAACAACGACATAGTCCGCGCAATTTACCTGGTTTCCAAAGATAAAACAGGCGTGGAACTGCAGGAAACAGATAAAAAGGTAGTGAAATTTCTTGCCCGCAGACGATTATTGTCAAAATCAAAAGAGATATTAAAACAATTAAGCAAGATAATCAATTATGAAAATGAAAGAATCGTGGCGAAAGTTTTGAGTGTAAAAAAATTAAAAGAAGAATCAAAAAAAGAACTTACCTTGTTTCTAAAAAAACATTATAAAGCCAAAGAAGTTGTTTTAATGGAAATGCTGGAATGAAAAATTATTGGGAGGAATAAGGATAGAAGTGAATGATGAAATTATAGATTTAACGGTAAAAAATAAAATTAAAAAATTACAAGAATATTTAATAAGAAAAATATGAGTACGAACCATATTGTAGAAAATTTAAAAAAAGAAATAGATAATTTCTCATTCAAAATAAAGGCTGAAAAAATTGGTCATGTTTTGGAAGTTTTTGACGGTATCGCGAAAATTTCCGGACTTGTCCGATATAAAATCGTCCGAAATGGTAACTTTTCCCAAACGGAGAAACAGGCGTGGCTCTCAATTTGGAAGAAGATACCGTGGGTGTTATTATCCTTGACGATTTTTCAAAAATTAAAGAAGGGGATGAAGTTAAAGCAACTGGAAAAATTCTGGAAGTGCCGGTTTCAGACAATATTATAGGAAGAGTTGTAAATGCTTTGGGAGTGGCAATTGACGGCAAGGGAGCCATTAAGGCGGACAAAACTTATCCCATTGAAAAAGTGGCGCCGGGAGTAATTACTCGTCTGTATGTAGACAAACCGGTGGCAACCGGCATTAAAGTTATTGATGCCATTATTCCCATCGGTCGCGGACAGCGCGAACTTATCATCGGCGACCGTCAAACCGGAAAAACCGCCATTGCCATAGATACCATTTTAAACCAAAAAGGCCAAAATATGATTTGTGTTTATGTTTCAATCGGCCAAAAAGATTCCAAGCTTCGCAAAATTCAAACCCGTTTAGAAAAAGGCGGAGCGATGGCCTACACGGTTATTGTTTCTGCTGGTGCTTCGGAACCTGCCCCGCTTTCCTACATTGCTCCCTATACCGGAGTTTCCATTGCCGAATATTTTATGGACCAAGGGAAAGATGTTTTAATTATTTATGATGATCTTTCCAAACACGCTGTCGCTTATCGCGAAATTTCTCTTCTGCTTCGACGTCCGCCGGGCCGTGAAGCATATCCCGGAGATGTTTTTTATTTGCATTCTCGCTTGCTTGAACGCGCTTGCCGAAGAAATAAAGAATACGGCGGCGGTTCCATTACCGCTCTGCCCATAGTGGAAACCCAAGCCGGAGATGTAACCGCCTATATTCCAACAAATGTTATTTCCATTACGGATGGACAAATTTTTCTTGGAAACCGATCTTTTTTATAAAGGTATTCGTCCGGCCGTGAATGTTGGCCTTTCTGTGTCTCGTGTCGGTTCCACGGCGCAGATTAAAGCCATGAAAAAAGTGGCAGGAACTCTTAAACTTGACTTGGCGCAGTACCGCGAACTTGAAGCTTTTTCACAATTTGGTTCCGATCTTGGATAATGCCACCAAGCAACAACTTGAACGTGGTAAAAGTTCAGTAGAAGTGTTAAAACAAGCGCAATATGCGCCGATGGCAGTAGAACGTCAAGTTGTGGTACTTTATGCACTGTCAAAGGCTATATGGATGATGTAGCGGTAGATAAAATAAAAGAATTTGAAGAAGGTTTAGTAAATTATACGGAAAATAACGCTAAAAAGTTTTACAAAGAAGTTGTTGAAACCGAAATTGTGGACAGATAAAAGATGAAGAGGAATTAAAAAAGGCGATTGAAGAATTTAAGAATAATTTTAATTAAATATGGCCAGCACCAAGGAAATTAAAAGACGAATAAAATCGGTCAAAAGCACCAAGAAAATCACTAAGGCGATGGAGTTTGTGGCTGCCTCAAAAATGAAAAGAGCGGTGTCTTCTACTTTGGCTTCGCGATTATACGCCGAATATTCTTGGGAGGTTTTGACTTCTATTGCGAAAGATACGGAAAAAATAACTCATCCGCTCTTTGTGGAACGGGTCAAAGAAAAAAAAGAGCAGAAAAATGTTTTGCTTATTCTCATTTCTTCCAACCGCGGACTTTGCGGAGCCTATAATACGCAAATCATAAAAAAGGCAGCAGCAATGCTTCGGGATGAAAGCAATAATATAAAAATAGACCTGGTTACTGTGGGCAAAAAAGGAGATACTATGATGCGTCGCATTGGCAGAAATATTATTGCCAGTTTTTTTGAACTTCCTAATAATGTTTCTCTTTCGGACATTATACCAATCTCGGAATTGGCGATAAACGAATACAATCTTGGTCACTATGATAAAGTTTTAGTCGCCTACACTGATTTTATTTCCGCCCTTTCTCAAAAACCGAATATCAAGCAAGTCATCCCGGTTTCTAGAACAGAATTGAAAGAACTAATTGATACGCTTGGAGAAGATTTTAAAAATAAAGGAAATAAAATAGAAAAAGTCACGGATTATTTATTTGAAGGAAACAAAGAAATATTGATAAAATCGCTGGCGGAAAAAATAATTAGGATGCAAATATATCAGATGTTTCTTGAATCAAATGCTTCTGAACAATCTTCCCGAATGGTAGCCATGAAAAATGCTTCCGAAGCGGCCGGAGAAATGATAGAGGATTTGACTTTAGTGTTTAATAAAGCTCGCCAGAGCAACATTACCAGAGAGATATCGGAAATAAGCGCAGGCATGGCAAGTGTTAATTAAAATTATTATAAATTATTATTAATAAAAAAAGAGTTATGAAAACAACAGGTGTAATCAAGAGAATAATTGGGCCGGTCGTGGATGTCGTTTTTGAAGGAGATATTCCGCTTATTTACAGCGCCCTCAAGGTCAAGAAAGGAGATAAGGAAATAGTTCTGGAAGTGGAACAGCATATCGGAGAAAATACCGTTCGCGCTGTGGCCATGGATTCTACCGATGGTCTTGCCCGGGGAATGGAGGTTGTAAATACGGGTGTTCCTATCTCTGTGCCTGTCGGTAAAGAAACTCTGGGGAGAATGTTTAATGTGCTAGGCGCTCCCATTGATAATGGTAAAGCTGTATCCGGTCCGGTATCTTCCATTCATCGCAAAGCTCCGGAATTTATTTCTCAATCTACCAAAGTGGAAATTCTTGAAACCGGAATTAAAGTTATTGACCTTATCTGTCCGGTACTGAAAGGAGGGAAAGTCGGCCTCTTCGGAGGCGCCGGTGTCGGAAAGACTGTTGTCATTCAAGAATTAATTCATAACATTGCTTCAAATCACGGAGGCTATTCGGTTTTTGCAGGTGTGGGAGAAAGAACCCGTGAAGGCAATGATTTGTATCATGAAATGAAAGATTCAAAAGTGCTGGATAAAGTGGCCATGGTTTTCGGTCAAATGAATGAACCGCCCGGAGCTCGTCTTCGAGTGGCTCTTTCAGGACTCACTATGGCTGAATACTTCCGCGATAAAGAAAATAAAGATGTGCTATTTTTTATAGACAATATTTTCCGTTTTACCCAAGCCGGCTCCGAAGTTTCCGCTTTGCTCGGCCGTATTCCTTCCGCGGTAGGTTATCAACCGACCTTAGCAACGGAAATGGGGATATTACAGGAACGCATTACCTCCACAGACAAAGGCTCTGTCACTTCTGTGCAAGCTGTTTATGTTCCGGCGGATGACTTAACCGACCCGGCTCCAGCCACGACTTTCTCGCATTTGGATTCTACGGTTGTTTTAAACCGTTCGCTTTCCGAGATAGGTATTTATCCGGCCGTGGACCCGCTTGATTCATCTTCCACCATTCTTGACCCGAATATTGTTGGCAAAGACCATTATTATGTTGCCCGAGAAGTTCAGCGGGTGCTTCAGCGTTACAAAGACTTGCAAGATATCATTGCTATTTTAGGTATGGAAGAATTATCCGAAGCTGATAAAGAGCTGGTGGCGCGCGCCCGTAAAATTCAGAAATTCCTTTCTCAGCCAAATTTCGTGGCAGAACAATTTACCGGAACAAAGGGAGTTTATGTTCCTCTTACGGAGACCATCCGTTCATTTAAAGAAATTCTGGAAGGTAAGCACGACCATAAACCGGAAAATGATTTTTATATGAAAGGGGCACTTTAGAATATGACAAAACAACTGAAATTAAAAATAATAACACCGGAAAAATTAGTTCTGGAAGAAATGGTGGACCAGGTCAGCCTGCCGACCACCCTGGGTGAAATTACGGTTTTACCGGAACATATTCCGCTCATAACCTCTCTTGCATCCGGAGATATTGTGGCTCTGGTAAATGGCGAATATGTGCCCATGGCTGTCGTTGGAGGATTTATAGAAGTGAAACAAGATGAAAAGGGAATCACTACCGTGGCTGTTTTAGCTGATTTTGCCGAACACCTTACCGAACTAACGGACGAGAAAATTGAAAAAGCCAAAACTCGCGCCGAAGAGCTCAAAAAGCAAATGGAAAATAAAGAAGTTGTTGACTATGAACATTTTGCCGCAGAACTGGAACGTTCACTCACTCAAGTCCGAATTGCCGACAAGTGGAGGACAAAAAAATATCGTAAATAAAATGTCAAAATTTTATGTGGTTGCAACGCCAATAGGAAATATGGGAGATATCACTCTTCGGGCCATTGAAACGCTGAAAGAAGTGGATTTAATATTGTGTGAAGATACCAGAGAAACAAAAAAGATTTTACAGAAATATAATATAAATACGCCGACGATGAGTTATCATACTCAAAGTAAGTTAGCAAAAGTAGATAAAATTTTTGAATTACTAGAAGAAGGGAAAAATTTGGCTTTGGTTTCGGATGCCGGCACACCGACTATTTCCGACCCGGGCGCAATGCTCATTTCTCAAATCAAAACACATCTCAGCCATGGCGTAGATGTAATCCCAATACCCGGTGCTTCGGCTGTTATTTCCGCGCTTTCGGCTTCCGGTTTGCCGACGCATGAATTTACTTTTCTTGGTTTTCTTCCTCATAAAAAAGGCAGAGAAACTTTATTTAAAGAAATTGCCGGCTCAAAACGCACTATGGTATTTTACGAATCCCCACACCGCATTTTAAAAACCTTAGAATCGCTTATAAAATTTTGTCCCAATAAAAAAGTCTGTATCGCCCGTGAAATTACCAAAATTTATGAAGAATTTAAAACCGGTTCGCCGACTGAACTTTTAGATTATCTATTAAAAAATCCCATTAAGCAAAAAGGGGAGTTTACGGTATTGGTAGCCTAAAAAAACGGGGTGAATTTCATTATCTGAAATCCACCCCAGGCTCGATAAATTATTTTTTTTGAAATTCATCCGGCTTTATTTCTCCAATTTTTTTGAAAAGTTTTCCACCTTTTGGAGAGCTAATTTTTTCAGCTTTTCCCCGAGCTTCTTTATCCGAAAAAGCTTCAAATTCTATAGGTAATCTATCAGCCAACGGAATTTCCCCTATACAAGAGTAGGGAATGTAAGTATATTCCATAAAGAACTCCTTTCCTTTTTTCTTAAATATAGACTTTATATTTGATATGTCAATCAATACATTTTTACAGCAAATCTTCCGGGTCCACGGATACTTCGTAGGGAGGAGGAAGAGAGGAAAGTAAATTAAAGAGATTTTGGTCAATGGAAGAATTGGCGGAAAGTTCAGGTAAGGACCATTTTTTCGGTTCCAGTTTTAAAAGTGCATTTGTTACATATTGATTCTTATTTTTTGCGATGAAACCGTTAAAAATTTCAGGGGCATAATCTTTTAAAAGGTCCCTCAGTGTTTTTTTTGCCTCAATTGATTCTTCCTTGTTTCCTAAATAAGTAATTTTGATAAAACGTTTATAGGGCGGATAATTCAGTTTTTTTCTGTCTTCCAATTCTTCCCGGACAAAGGGAAGCAAATTTTTTGATTCAACCGCCAAAAGCGCAGAATCATTTTCATTTTTTGTTTGAATAATGAGTTTCTTCTCTGTTTTAGAAAGAGTGGAAAGCAATATTTGAATTATTTTTTCACTCATCTTGAAATTCGGAATGGTCCAAAGACTGTCAAAAGAAGCAACGATGGACAAGTCAACTTTTTCTTTTAAATAGAAAAAAACCATTTCTGTACCTATTAATATAGAACCTGGTGTTTTTTCAAATTCTTTAATTATTTTCCCAGCTTCTTTTGCCGTTTTCGTTGATTCTTTATCTAATTTAAAAATTTTTACTTTCGAAAATTCTTTTTTAACCTCTTCAAAAACCGTATCCGTGCCTATTCCCAAAGGCACCAAATTCCAACTGCCACAATTGGCGCATTTAATTTCCGGGTCTTTTTCAGTATTACATTTATTACAGACAAACATTCTTTTTTTGCGGTCCCGAGAAAAATAAAGTACCACTGGAGCCAAACACTTCTCGCAATTTACCGTTTCATTGCAATCTTTACATACGGTATAGGTGGCCAATCCTTTTCTGAGCGAAAAAATAAATACATTTTTTTTATTTTTTAAAGAATATCCTATTTCCTCAACACTTTCATCACTCAAGATTTTAAAGGATTTTTTCGATGAGCTTTGAGATTCTTCCTTTTTTGAATTTATGATATCTATTTTTACCCCGTTAAAATTTGTTCTAAAAGACATGGGATAAATTTCACTTAGACCTTCCATTTCTTTTCTGGCGATGGTTTCATAACGCAATAAAGTATCGCCCAATATAAATTTAGCATTGATTTTTGAAGCAAAAAGTTCCGCAAAAATTCGTGAATCAAAATGCGGTCTCGGAAACATTTTGTAAACATTAGAGCTTTCGTGTTCTACTATAATGGCTCCCAGGTCCATACGGGGAATAGATAAAAATTGAGAGGTTCCCAAAATCAATACCCCATGGGAAGAATTTATTATTTGTCCATATTTTTCAATGATTTTTTTAGGTTTTAACCCCCCGTACATTGTAAAAGTAAAATTTTCTACACCCCTGGAAAGCGCCTGATAAAATATTTCTATGTCATATTCTGTGGGTAATACTATGAAAACGGATTTTTTTAAGGCAAATTGTCCGCGAATTAAAGTTTTGTAATAGGAAATACGGTCTTCGAAAGAAGTTTGGAAAAGTAATTTTTCGGTTTTAATTTCAGGCGAGAGAAAATCTGACGTGTTTGTTTTGTCATTTGAAAATTTTTCTATCTCATCATATTTTTCCCTAAAGATGGCGGGAATAAAAGAAATGATTCCGCTATTTTTTTTAGAAACAAAATAAGAACTTAATTCAAGGGCGGACTCTATAAATTCATTTCTAAAAATAGAGTGCTTTTTAATTTCAATTATTTTTTTTAATTTGAAGGACATGTCTTTAATGCCGGACTTGGCCTTGGTTACGTCCTGGCAGGAGACAACTAAGCCTAGAATTTTTTTATTGCGTATGGGGACGCTTACTATGCTCCCATTTTTTACATCTTTCGCAGTAAAATAGGTCAAGTCCGGCTTGAAAGCTCCTTTTTCCAGGGGAATAACTGTCACAATTTTCATATTTTAATTCTAGCATAACTTGTGATATATTTAGCTCATGAGGATTTTTTCAAGAAAATTAGGCATAGATTTGGGGACAGCAAACACTCTGGTGTTTTTGCCCGGCAAGGGAGTAGTTTTAAATGAACCTTCTGTGGTGGCGGTTTCTGAACAGGATAACAAAATTTTAGCTATTGGTTTTGAAGCCAAAGATATGATTGGAAAAACACCGGATTCCATCATTACCTACTGTCCTATGAAAGATGGAGTCATTGCGGACTATCGGGTGACGGAGGCAATGCTGCGTTATTTTATAAATAAAGCTTTGGGAAAATTTAATCTTTTCAAACCGGATGTAATGGTTTCCGTGCCGGCTGGAGTTACCTCCACAGAACGCAGAGCAGTAGTGGAAGCGGCCATTCGCGCCGGAGCAAAAAATGCCTATGTGGTGAAAGAACCCATTCTGGCCGCCATAGGCGCAGGCATTCCAATTTATGAATCCAAAGGTTATATGGTGGTTGATATTGGCGGAGGAACAACGGACGTAGCTGTTATCTCGCTTGGGGGAATCGTTGCTTCCACATCGGTAAAATGTGCCGGAAATAAAATTGACCAGGCCATCGCCGATTATATTAAAAAAACTTTTAATTTGGCCATTGGAGATAGAACGGCCGAAGAAGTAAAAATAAAAATTGGCGCAGCTGTTCCACTGGAAGAAGAACTCCGGGTTACCATTAAGGGACGTGATTTTATTCAGGGTTTGCCTCGTTCGGCGCAAGTTGGCACCAACGAAATAGTAAAGGCCATAGACGGAGAACTGAAACAAATAGTAAAAGCAATTAAAAATGTGTTGCAGGAAACTCCTCCGGAGCTTGCTTCGGACATTATGGATTATGGCATTATCATGACCGGAGGTTCCTCTTTACTGCGCAATTTTCCTGATTTGGTTTATAGAAAAACCGGAGTGAAAGCTACCCTAGCCGAGGATGCTCTATTTTGCGTGGTGAAAGGAACTGGTATCGCCTTAGAACATTTGGATGTCTATAAAAAAACTGTTTTAAGTAAAAAATAATGGAAATTCTAGATAATTTAGATAAAAACAATTTGCATCATGCATATCTCATAGAAGGCACACCGGAAAAAATTGTGCCGGAGGTTTTAAAATTTATAGAAAATCTTGGAATAAAAACTTCCGGTAACCCTGATTTTTTTCATATGTCTTTTGATTCTTTTAAAATTGAAGACGCCCGCAATTTAAAATCCGTGGAATATGAAAAAGGATTTTCCACGGGGAAGAAAATATTTCTGATTTCCGCCAATAATTTCTTGTTGGAAGCGCAGAATACTTTGCTTAAAATTTTTGAAGAACCCATAGAAAATACGCATTTTTTTATAATAATGCCGAACGTAAATTCTCTTCTCAAAACTTTCATTTCCAGATTTTATTTGATTAAAACCAAAGAAGAATTGGAAAATGAATTAAAGCAGGCGGAAAAATTTATCACGATGCCTCTAAAAAACAGAATTGATTTTATAAAAGAATTATTGGCCGAAGCTGAAGAAGACGAAGAAGACACCATAGAAATATCTAGCACCCGCTCAAAAGCTCTGAAATTCTTAAATGCTCTGGAAACCGTATTGCATAAAAAAATTCTGAAAAATTCTTTAGAAACTTGTTTTAGTCAAATTTTCAAAGTTCGTGAATTTCTAAATCAGCCCGGTTCCTCTGCAAAAACTTTAATGGAATCCGTGGCTTTGACTGTGCCTAATTTTTAATGTTATACTAGCGGAATGCAATACAATTTTTCAATTTTTAAAACGGAAATAAATAAAGTAGCCGAGTATTTAAGTAAAGAATACAGCCAACTCAACATCGGCCGGGCCTCGCCCATGATACTTGATGGGGTCTCCGTAGAATCCTATGGCTCTTGGGTTCCGCTCAAAAATGTTGCCTCGGTCTCTATTGAAGACCCAAAAACTCTTCGCATTGCGCCTTGGGACAAAGGACAAGTTAAAGAAATTGAAAAAGCCATTGTCTCTTCAAATTTAGGGCTTTCAGTAGCTGTTGATGATGCAGGTATTAGAGTTATTTTTCCGCAATTAACCACGGAGACGAGACAGACCTTAATAAAAGTTCTGAAAGAAAAATTGGAAGAACAAAGGATCACCATACGCAAGGAACGCGAAAGAATTTGGGATGAAATCCAAAAAATGGAAAAAGATGGCAAATTGACCGAAGATGAAAAATTCAGAGGAAAAGACGACTTGCAAAAGATTATTGATGAAGTAAATAAAAAACTGGAAAGTATTTTTGAAAAAAAAGAGAAAGAAGTAATGGGGTAAAACAAATATGAGTATTGTAATTTTCGTTATAATTTTATTGGTCCTGGTCCTAGTCCACGAGTTTGGGCATTTTTTTACCGCCAAAAAATTCGGCATTCGGGTGGATGAATTCGGTTTTGGCTTTCCGCCTAAATTATTCAGTTTTAAAAAAGGGGAGACTGAATATTCTTTCAATGCTCTGCCTTTGGGTGGATTCGTAAAAATATTTGGAGAAAATGTGGATGAAGCTGATTTTGTGGAAGTCGGATTTTTAGATAAAGAAGAAAATCCCGAAAAAGTTGAGTTGGCAAAAAGAAGTTTAGCTAACAAGCCGAAATATCAGCAGGCCCTGGTGCTTTTTGCCGGAATCCTTGCCAATTTTTTACTGGCTTGGCTTTTGTTCTCCATTGGCTTTATGTCCGGACTACCGACTTCCGTTGGAACTGAACCAAAAGGATATTCTGCTACAGACGTTCATTTGGTTTTAGTTTCTGTTTTGTCCAAATCACCGGCAGAGGTTGCCGGGTTGAAGTCCGGAGACAAAATAATTTCAATTCAAAGCGGGAAAGATACAGTTCAAAATATTAATCCGGAAACCCTTAAATCATTTGTAATTTCTCATCCGGGCAAAGAAATTGAGTTTGGTTATTTGCGCGGACAAGACACTCAAATAAATGTTGTAAAAATAACTCCTGTTAAAAATATTGCAGATGGAACCCCTAGTATAGGCATCGCCATGGATGAAATCGGAGTCCTGAAATTGCCTGTTTTTAAGGCTTTTTGGGAAGGGTTAGTTCTTGACTGGTCTGTGACAAAGGGCACGGTTATAGGGCTTTATACGCTTGTGAAAGAGGGTTTAGCAGGCAAAGGAGGCCTTGTTTTATCGTCCGTAACCGGCCCTGTGGGAATGGTGGGCATAGTGGGTAATGCCTATCAATTTGGCTTTGTCTATTTGCTTTCTTTTGCTGCTTTAATTTCAGTGAATTTAGCTATCATTAATCTTCTTCCATTTCCAGCGCTGGACGGCGGACGACTGCTATTTTTACTGATTGAAAAAATAAAAGGCTCGCGCCTAAATCCAAAATTTGCTAACACCGCCAATATGGTCGGTTTTGCTATTTTGATTATACTAATGCTTTTTGTTACTTATCACGATGTGGTGAAACTATTCTAGAGTTGCTATGCAAACAAAATTAATTCACGAAGTTCGAGCAGTAAAGAACAAAAAGGAAGTTACCAATATCATAAAAGCACAGAGAATAAGTGAGAAAGTGCTACGATATACTGTAGCAAAATTAAAGGTTGGAATTATAGAAGTAGAAATCGCTAACTTTATTAAAAAATCTTTTGTGAAATATGGCGCACCCATTTTATCTTTTGCTCCGATAGTTTCTTTTGGCAAGAATACGGCAAATATTCACCATGAGCCGACAAAAACTAAATTGAAAAGAGGGGACATGATTATGTTTGATTTTGGCTGCACTGTGAATCATTATTGTTCGGATATGACTCGCACTTACTTTTTTGGAAAACCCAATAAAAGACAAGAAAAAATTTATCTGAGCGTTCTTGAAGCACAAAATAGGGCATTAGAAAAAATAAAAAAAGGCGAACGCAGAGCAAAAATGATAGATAAATCAGCACGAGAGTTTTTGAGTAAAAAATTTGGGGCAAATAAATTTGCTCATGGCTTGGGGCACGGAGTAGGAACCGTAATACATGAATGGCCAAATTTAAAACCAAAAAGTGAAGACATTATACCTGTGGGATGTGTGATGACCATAGAACCCGGATTATATTTCAAAAGTTTTGGCGGTGTTCGTATAGAAGATATGGTTTTAATTACAAAAAATGGTTACAAAAATTTAACTAAAGCTCCTAAAGACCTAGATAGTGTCATACTTAAATAAAAATGCTATACTCAAAAAATGGCAAAGAAAAAGTTAAAAATCGGAGTACTTTTGGGAGGTAAATCAGCGGAACATGATGTTTCTTTACAGTCAGCAAAGAATGTAATCGGTGCATTAGATAAAAATAAATATCAAATATATCCAATAAAAATAAGCAGAAATGGGATTTTTGATTTGAATTCCGTTAAAAAAATGGACGTTATTTTCCCGGTGCTTCACGGCCCATACGGAGAAGATGGAAGCATGCAAGGATTGTTAAAAATTTTGAATTTGCCTTTCGTAGGGCCTGGTGTACTTGGCTCTGCTTTAGGAATGGACAAGGATGTGATGAAAAAGCTTTTTATAGAAGCGGGGATTCCAATCGGCAAATTTATTGCCGCGAGAAATGGAGAAAAAATTAATTTAAAAAAAGTAAAAAAAGAACTTGGGTTGCCAGTGTTTATTAAACCGGCCAATATGGGTTCTTCGGTTGGAATAAGCAAGGTTAAAAATGAAAAAGAATTTAATAAAGCGATAAAAGAAGCATTTAAATACGATACCAAAATCGTGATTGAAGAAATGATTCACGGTAGAGAAATTGAATGTTCTGTTTTAGGCAACGAACATCCTCTGGCTTCTGTTCCGGGTGAAATTATCGCCAATCAAGAGTTCTATTCTTATAATGCCAAATATATAGATACAGGATCAGTAGCCGAAATACCAGCCAAGCTAGATAAAAAAATTACTAAAAAAATTCAAGAGCTAGCTATTAAGGTATTTAAGGTTCTAAATTGCGAAGGCATGGGACGGGTGGATTTTTTTGTGAAGAAAAACGGGGAAGTGATTGTGAATGAAATCAATACGATTCCAGGGTTTACCAAAATTAGCATGTATCCAAAATTATGGGAAGTAAGTGGAATACCTCTCGCAAAACTTTTGGATACACTAATTTTGCTTGCCATAGAACGATTCCAGAGAGAAGCACAATTAAAAAGCATAATGAAATAAAAATATGGACAAATTACCGCTTTCTTATATTGAATTATCTAAAAAAAATTTAATACATAACATCAAACAATTTAAAAATCTAGCCAAAACTGGTACGAAATTCTCCGTGGCTATAAAAGGGAATGCCTACGGACATGGGCAGAATGAGGTGGCTAAAATTTTAGACCCATATGTGGATTATTTTCAATTAAATAGTGCGGAAGAATTGGAATTATTGAGAAAAGTCAGCAAGAAGAAAGTTTTAGTTTTGGGTTATATTCAAAAAAAAGATTTATTAAAAACAATCAAATTAGGCTGTATTATCTCTCCATTTTCCATTGAAGAATTAAGAAACATAAATAAAATAGCAAAAAAACTGAAAATAAGGCAAGAAATACACTTGCCCATAGACGCGCTTCTGGGCAGAGAAGGATTTTTAGTAAAAGAATTGTCGAAATTTTTTAAGGAGTTAAAAAAATGTAAAAATGTAAAGTTTACCGGAATGTACGCGCATTTTGCTAACATTGAAGATACCAATAATTTTACCCACGCGGAAAAACAAATAAAAGAATACGAAAAAGCAAAAGAAATTGCCGAGAAGTTCGGTTATGGAAAATTTGAAACTCATATTTCCGCCACCTCCGGACTTTTGATTTATGAAAGGAATAGAGGAATCAATTCTATTATTCGTTTAGGCATAGGAATATACGGTTTATGGCCTTCGGAACACATAAAGTATTTGTATAAAAATAAATTGGAATTAAAATCCGTCCTTTGCTGGAAAACAAAAATTGCCCAAGTCAAAAATCTGCCGGCAGGATACAACGTCGGCTATGGTTTGACTTATATGACCCACGAACCGATGAAAATAGCTGTGATTCCGCAAGGTTATGCGGATGGCTTGGACCGCGGACTTTCAAATAAAGGGGAAGTTTTGATTGGCGGAATTAGATGTAAAATTTTAGGCAGAGTTGCCATGAATATGTTTGTGGCAGATGTAAGCCATTTACCGAAAGTGAAAGTGGAAGACGAAGTAGTGATTATCGGAACACAAGGGAAACAGCAAATCACTGCCGAAGAAATAGCTGAAAAAATTGATACTATAAATTATGAGATAACCACCCGCTTGAGCTCACTTTTGCCGAGAATTATTATTTAACTTGCTTTTGCTTCATTTTTATATTAATCTATCTATATGTCACAAGAAAGACTTATAAAACTTGCCTGTTCTACCTGTAAGCGTATAAATTATTGGTCCAGCAAAAACAAGAAACTCGTTACCAAGAAAATCGAGCTTAAAAAGTACTGCAAATGGTGCCGAAAGCAGACCAAGCACAAGGAAATCAAGAAATAGATTTCAGTTAGATTTTTTGCGCTTTTCTGCTATACTTAAAACGACTCAGGGGTCGTTTTTTGTTTTGAAACAAGGGCGATTAGTTAAGTGGTATAACTTCGGTCTCCAAAACCGATGTCGGGGGTCCGATTCCCTCATCGCCCGCTATGGAAGGAAAAGATTTAGAATTTAAGAAAAGGCTAGAACAAACATTGGCAAATGAAATGCCTAAACCTGAGGATATTAAACTTTCAGAGTTAACGGGGCGAATTATTCTGAGCGCTGAAAAATATCAAAAATTACAAGTTCTTTATACATATGGAGATTATAATAAATGGTGTACGGGAGTAAATAAGCACGTTGACCCTAACAGTGACCCTATAATACCTTTAGAAAATTATATAGAAACAGGCGATGCAAAAAGTTTCAGCGATTTTTTTATTACAGAGTGCGAAGCTAGATTAGAAGCCAAAGAAGCTGAGCAAGCTAAAAATCAACCTGCTGAGCATCAAACCACTTAATCTCTTTATCTCTTTTAAACCAGGTCATTTGGCGTTTGGTATATTTTAGTGTCTCTTTTACTATTTTTTCATAAGTAGGGGAATCATATTCAAAACCAAATTCTTTTAGTCTCTTTTGAGATATTCCGGCCTTTTTTAATTTTTCAATTTCTTTAAGTAGGCCGTCTCTAAACATTTTTTTGACTCGTTTTTCTATTTTCTTTTTTAATTCATCCGGCGGTAAATATAAACCAATTTTTATAAATTTATAATATAATTTTTTATTTTTTAGCAGGGGAGTTTTATTAATTACTTTCGCTATCTCAATTGCTCTAATTAACCTGACTTTATTATTCCTATCAATGCTTTTTGCGCGCCTGGGGTCTAATTTTTTCAAATACTCAAATAATGCTATCGCGGATTTTGAGTGTAGGACTTTGCGGAGTTTTAAATTTGGCGGGACTTCCGGAAATATTGTTCCTTTAGTTATGGCGTCAATATAAAACCCCGTGCCCCCGCAAATAATCGGGGTTTTGCCTTTTTTTATAATCTCAGCCATGGCGTAGATAGCTTTTCTTTGATATTCAACAACGGTAAATTTCTTTTTAGGATTTGCAATATCAAGTAAATGATGAGGGACACCTTTCATTTTTCTTTTTGTAATTTTCCCTGTGCCAATATCAAGTCCTTTATAAACTTGTCTGGAATCAGCCGAAACAATTTCTCCGTTAATCTTTTTAGCTATTTTAACTGCTAAATTGCTTTTGCCAGTAGCCGTCGGTCCAAGTATTACTATAACCTTTGGTTTTTGCTTCATTTATTTCAAAATTTTAATATCCGCGCCGATGGAGTTTAGGCGTTGGGCGATTTCTTCGTATCCACGATTGATCATATAAACATTGCGAAGAATAGAAATGCCGGAGGCTCCCAGCATGGAAATAAGAATTACCATAGATGGGCGAAGAGCAGGAGGACAAACCACCTGGGCGGGTTTTAGAGGCGTTCCGCCTTGAATATAGACTCTATGCGGGTCGGCCAAAGTGATATTTGCCCCTAAACGGTTCAATTCGGTGAAATATATGGCTCGATTTTCATAAACCCAGTCGTGAATCATCGTTTGGCCTTTGGCTTTGATGGCAATAGGCACGAAAAAAGGAAGATTGTCTATATTTATTCCCGGGTAAGGGTTGGAATGAATTTTATCGGCCAAGGCTTTCAATTTGCTTGGAAAAATTTCAATATCGGCAAGCTTGGTCCGGCCGTTGTATGAATAATAATTTTTTAAAATTTTATATTTCAAATTCATTCTTTTTAGTTTCTCCAGTTCCAAAGAAAGAAAATCGATGGGACAGCGGGTAATGGTAAGTTTTGAATCAGTTACAATGCAAGCAGAAATAAACATCATGGATTCAATGGGGTCTTCGCTATTCCAATACTCAACATTCTGATTTATTTCTTCTATTCCATGAACGGTCAGGGTGCAAGTGCCGATGCCGTCTATTTTTACTCCCAAAGTCTCAAGAAAAAAACAAATTTCCTGTACCATATAATTTGCGCTGGCAAAAGAAATAATAGTTTCGCCGGGAATCAAAGCGGAAGCGGTCAAAACATTTTCACAGGCTGTGTCGCCGGATTCATACATCACAATTTCTGCCGGTTTCATTTTCTGCGCGCTTATTTCATAATTTTGTGAAGTAGTTTTTATTTTTATGCCGAGTTCTTCCAAGGCATAGGTGTGGGCGGCAATGGTACGCCTGCCCAAAGTGCATCCCTGGGCATGGGGCAATGAAAAAGAAGGAAGCATGTGAATCAACGGACCTATTAGCATGATAATGGAACGAGTTTTAACGGCCGATTCAATATTTATATTTTCTAAATTAAATTGCTTCAGCGGAATAATTAATACGGTATTTTGGTCAAGCCATTTGACCGAGACGCCGATACTTTCCAAAATTTCAATCACCCTATAAACTTCTTCAATGCGCGCGATGCCGTGGAGTGTGGTCGTTCCCTTATTGATGAGCGAAGCGCAAAGAAGCCCAACAGAGCCATTTTTGGAGAAATTTGTTTTAATTTTCCCATGTAGTTTTCTACCGCCATTTACTTGAAAATCAATGGAGTCGTTTATGCAAACCAGTTTGTGTTCCAAAATCCCGCTTATTTTTGTTAAAAGTTCCGTGGTAAAATTTTGTTCTCCTTTTTCCATGCGGGGAACAGAACTTTGGGAAGTGTTAAGTTCCTGGGCAAATTCCTCCTGGGTCATTCCCCGGCGTTCTCTTAGTTCTTTAATAAAATACCCAATTTTTTGCTGTTCTGTTTTTGTTTGTTTAGTCATATAGCACATACTATATCTCATATATGATATATTGCAAAGTGGATAACTCTTGGATTTTTCTTGTGCCCAGAGAGAGAATCGAACTCTCATGATGTTGCCATCAATAGATTTTGAGTCTATCGCGTCTACCAATTCCGCCATCTGGGCAATTTTTCCACATTTATACTTTACTAAAATTTTGTGCTAAAATCAATTCATGTCCAACTTGTATTCCAATTCAATTTTTTGGATTGATACGGATAAAATAAAACCAAATCCTTTCCAACCGAGGCGGGATTTTGACGAGGCCCGCTTGCAGGATTTATCCGATTCCATAAAACAGTATGGCGTGCTTCAGCCATTGATAGTTTCCCGGATAGAAGTGGAAAAAGAAGACGGAGGGCTCTCCACGGAATATGAACTCATCGCCGGAGAACGAAGGCTTCGGGCGGCAAAACTCGCAAGAGTATCTCAGGTGCCAGTAATCATTCGTGAAGGAGACACTTCCATGATGAAACTGGAACTTGCCATCATTGAAAATTTACAGCGGGAGGATTTGAATGTGGTTGACCGCGCTCGGGCATTTTTTCAATTGGTTAATGAATTTAAATTCACCCATGCCGAAGTGGCGAAGAAAATGGGCCGAAGCAGGGAATATGTTTCAAACACCTTGCGTATTTTGTCCTTGCCAGAAGAAATATTGAATGCATTGTCGGAGGGCAAGATTACCGAAGGCCACACAAGGCCTTTGTTAATGCTGGTGGATTATCCGGAGGAGCAAGTGGTATTGTTTAAAGAAATTCTGTATAAAAAAATAACAGTGCGGGAAGCGGAAGCGCTGGCTAGGAAAATAGCCACCGACCGGGTGCGCAAGAAAGAATATGCCCCGGACCCGGAAATAATAGAACTGGAGGGGGAATTTCAAAATAAATTGGGGACTCGAGTTCACATAGACAGGCGCGAACTTGGAGGACAAATTAAAATAGATTATTTTTCTATTGAAGATTTGCGGGCAATTTTAGATTCCATAAACAAAGGAGTCAGCGGGAAAAAACCCGAAGAAATGCTTGAAAATTATATTGCTAAAAATACCGAAATCCCGAATGCTGAACCTTCGGAACTGGAAAGTCCAGTAGATGACAGAACAAAAGAAGAAATAAAAGAAGACGACACTAAACTCTATGATATTTCTAATTTCAGTATCTAATTGCGGCCGAAAGATTTAAGTTTTGAAAGCAGGCTATTTTTTTCCAAATAGGATCTTATATTTTTTTTAGCCTGATTTGTTTTTGAAAATTCCAGCCACTTGGAAGAAGGATGTGAATCTTTTTTAGTTATTATTTCCACAATATCTCCATTTTTTAATTTGGAAAGGATGGGGGCTATTTTGCCATTCACTTTGGTTCCGGAAACATGGTCGCCGATATCCGAATGAATGGCATAGGCAAAATCTATGGGACTGGAATCTTCCGGCAAATCAATCACGTCGCCCTTGGGGGTAAAAATAAAGATGCGGTCATTAAAAAAATCCGTTTTTAGGTGCTCTAAATATTTTTTTGGTTCGCTTAATTCATAGTTAAAGTTTTTTAATTCTTCTATCCATTTAAATTTTGATTTATCATCGAGATTTTTTTTGCTTTCTTTTTCCTTATAGGCAAAATGCGCGGCAATACCATAGGCCGCTTCGGCATGCATTTCCTTTGTTCTTATTTGAATTTCGGCCACTCCGCCGGAACCGGTAAAAATAGTGGTGTGGATGGAACGATATCCGTTGGGTTTGGGAACAGCTATGTAATCTTTGATTCTCCCCGGCAAGGGTCTCCAAATTGAATGGATAATTCCCAAAACTCTATAACATTCCTCTATATTTTCCACCACAATACGCAGAGCAACGATGTCATGAACTTTTTCTATGTCCATTTCGCGTTTTAAAAGCTTCCTCCATAAACTGTATTTATGCTTCATTCTATAATCAATTTCCACAACTTTTACTTTATTTTTGGCCAATTCTTTTTCAATTTCTTTATGTATTTCTTCCAAATTTTTTTCGTATAAATTTTTTTCTTTCTTTTATAATTTCATCTATTTGCGCATATTCTTTCGGATAAGCATAGGGGAAGGCGGCATCTTCTATTTCGCCTTTCAGTTTTCCCATTCCCAAACGATTGGCCAGTGGCGCATAAACTTCTATGGATTCCAGTGCAATCCTTTTTTGTTTTTCGGCTGGTATATATTGGAGCGTGCGCAAATTATGCAGTCTGTCGGCAAATTTTATAATAACCACTCGCAGGTCGTTAGTCATGGCCACGAAAAACTTTCTTAGGCTTTCCGCATGCCGTTCATCTCCGTGATATTTCAAGGTTCCCAGTTTCGTAACTCCATTTACCAAAAAAACAATATTCTCCCCGAATTCTTTTTTCATCTCTTCTTCCGTTATTTTGGTATCTTCCAATACGTCGTGCAGAAGTCCGGCGGCGATGGTTTGAGCATCCATTCCAAATTGGGCTAGAGTTTTTGCTGTTTCAAAAACATGAATAAAGTATGGCTCTCCGCTTAGTCTT
The DNA here is from genome assembly GCA_963842815.1 of Candidatus Nomurabacteria bacterium. GTDB lineage: Bacteria > Patescibacteriota > Minisyncoccia > Phycocordibacterales > UBA9973 > UBA9973. Next base: position 16,137 of record CAWJHU010000003.1, on the reverse strand, counting down.
TTTTGTCCTTCGTGTGCGCACTCGGCAAACCCATAAGCTTTTTTTATGAGTTCTTCGTCCTCTTTATTTACCTTGCTGGGCATTAGGTCTAGTATTTCTTTTACATTTGCCATAATATTATTATACTATGGCAACTCTATTTATCAATTTTTGATATTTTATGCGGATTATGATTTACACAAGCCTTATTACTGCATCTCTCGGGAATAGTTTTCGTTCCCTGCATCATCAGAGAACCGCATTTGGCACATATTTTACCGGTGGGTTTTGCTTTGATGGCAAACTTGCAATCCGGATAATTTGAACAGGAATAAAATATGCCAAATCTTCCGCGTCGTTCCGAGATATCTCCCTTTTTGCACAGGGGACAAATAACCCCGGTTCTTTTTCTGGCTTCTTCGGCTTCGTCTTTTTTAATGAATTTACATTTTGGATAACGGGAACAGGAAATAAAAGTGCCTGAGCCGTCTCGTCTTTCACGCACAATGAGCTTGCCGCCTTTTTTCTCTCCACACTCCGGACACATTTCTCCGGTTTCTTTCGGACCTTTTAATTCTGTGCCGTCCAACATCAGGGCACCGTCGCAGTCCGGATATCTAGATGCAGGAATAAAATTTGCCCCCGCGGGAGAGTTTGATAATCATTTTGCCTCCGCATTTCGGGCATTTTATATTTTCCGGAGCGTCGCCCAGGTTGGTCGCTTTTTCCAATTTCTCTTTTATTTTTATTTCCTTTGAAAATGGTCCATAAAAATCTTTTAGAGTTTTTTCATATTCTCGTTCACCTCTGGAAATTTCATCCAACTCATCTTCCATTTCCGCAGTAAATGTATCGGAAATGTAATTAGCAAAATTTTTTTCCAGAAAATCGGACACCACTTCACCCACATCGGTGGGGAAGAGAGTTTTATTTTCTTTTCTGACATATTCCCGGTCTTCCAAAGTTTTCATGATGGAAGCGTAGGTGGACGGTCGGCCGATGTCTTTTGCCTCCAGTTCTTTTATTAATCCCGCTTCGCTGTATCTATTGGGCGGTTCGGTGAATTTTTCTTCTTTTATGAGATTTAATAATTTTAATTTTTCTCCAACTTTTACTTCCGGCAATTCTATATCTTCTCCGCACGCTGTCCCTATCAACCTTTAGCCATCCGGGAAAAAGAATTCTTGAACCAGTGGCTGAGAAATCAGGAATAGATTTATCGGGAGAAATATTTGCGTTTATTTTTGTTTTTAATAATCTTGCATCAGCCATTTGGGAGGACACGGCGCGTTCCCAAATGAGTCTGTAAAGTTTTTGTTGTTCTTCGGTGCCGGCTCCTAAATTTTCTATGTGTGTCGGTCGGATGGCTTCGTGCGCCTCCTGGGCATTTTTTGATTTGGTTTTATAAATTCGCGATTGGGAATATTCATTTCCATATTTTTTATTAATGAAAGAAACAATTTGCCCCTGCGCCATAGCGGACAAATTCGTGCTGTCGGTTCTCATATAGGTAATGTGTCCGGCCTCATAAAGTTTTTGGGCTATTTGCATTGTGCTGGAAGGGGAATAACCAAGCCGAGAACTGGCGGTTTGTTGCAGTGTGGAAGTAGTAAAAGGTGCCCGGGGGATTCTTTTTTGTTCCGATTCTTTTACATCAACAACCTGCCAATTTCCTTTTTTGCCTTCCTCTAAAATTTTTTCAACCAATTTTTCATCTCGTGGTTCTTTGGCGCAAATGAGAGTGAGTTTCCCTTTTTTAGCAGTTTCAAAAAGCCCGAATAATTTCCAATATTTTTCCGGCACAAAAGCGCGGATTTCCCGTTCACGTTCCATTATTATGCGCAGGGCGGGAGATTGTACTCGGCCGGCCGAAAGCCCATAACGTACTTTTTTCCAGATGAGTCCGGAAAGGTCATAACCCACAAGCCTGTCCAGAACACGTCTTGCTTCCTGCGCTTTTCTCAGGGCTGTGTCAATATCTCTGGGATTTTTTAATGCCTCTTCCACCGCTTCTTTGGTGATTTCATGAAAAACTACCCGTTTGATCGGAGCTTTTATTTTTTTGTCTTCATTTAATAATTCTTCAATGTGCCAGGCGATGGCTTCTCCTTCGCGGTCCGGGTCTGTGGCCAGAAGTATTTCAGTTGCTTTTTCTCCCAAAGATTGGAGTTCACGTACAATTTTTTCTTTGCCTTTTGAAATTTCATAACGGGGAATAAACCCGCCCGGAATATCTATGGCTTGCTTATTTGATTTCGGCAAGTCTCGAATATGCCCGACAGATGCGCGCACGGTATATGCGCCTTCCAAATATTTTTCTATGGTCTTGGCTTTGGATGGTGATTCAACGATTAATAATTTCATATTCGCTAAGTATTACACGAAAAACAATTTTTTTGCAAATTAAGCTAATTTTATTTCTCCTAGCTCTTCTTTAATTAATTCTTTTATTTCCATTATAGAAAGGATTGCATTGGCGTTCGGAACCGGCATTTTCATAGCGCGAATTAAATCATCTCTGGGGATTGGTTCATGGAGAAGCGCTACCACTTTTTTCTCTTCCGGTGATAAATCAGCAAAAAGTTTCGCTTGCTTGTTTTCATCTTTTTTTAATTCAAAACCCAAAGCTTCCAGCACGTCTTCTGAGCAAGTTACCGGTGTCGCACCTTGTTTGATTAATTTATTGGTGCCTTTTGAACTTGGCGAAGAAATTGACCCTGGCACGACAAGCACATCTCTATTGTATTCTGTGGCAAGTCTGGCAGTAATGAGTGTGCCTGATTTTTCTTCCGCTTCTATAATAAGTACAGATTTGGAAATACCGGCCATCAGGCGGTTACGCATGGGAAAGCTCCATTGGGTCGCTTTAAAGTCCGGCTCAAATTCAGAAATCAAGCATCCGCCTCCCTGCACTACCTCTTTCATTAGGTGAACATTAGTTTTTGGATAAATAGCTTCATCAGAAAGACCTGAGCCAGGGAAAACTAAAGTTTTTAGCCCCACTTGCATCGCTTTTTTATGCGAGATGGTGTCTATGCCTATGGCAAAACCGGAAACTATGGCAATGGGATAGCCTTTCAATCCGGCAATTATTTTTTCACAGGCTTCTTTTCCATAGGAAGTAAATTTGCGCGAGCCCACTACACATAAATAAATTAAATTTTCCTTTGGCAGTTCGCCGATAATCCACAAATCTTCCGGCGGTTGGGGAATTTCCAAAAGCGCCTTCGGAAATTCTTTTTTTGGTAATTTTCTAATTTGCATTTTGTAATTATACCAGCTTTGTTATATAATGAAAGAATGTTGGATATTAAATTCATTCGAGATAATAAAGATATAGTAAAAGCGGGAGCGAAAAAGAAACGCGTAGATATTGATATTGAAAAACTCATTGCGCTTGATGATGAACGTTTAAAGCAACTCAAAGAAGTGGAAGATTTGCGAGGGGAAGTGAATAAAGTTTCCAATGACATTTCTCGCAATCAAGATAATGCACTCAAAATACAGCTCATTGAAGAAATGCGCGCGGTAAAAGAAGATATCAAGGCAAAAGAAGAAAAATTAAAGAAAATAATGGAAGAGTGGCAAAAAATGATGTTGCAGGTTCCGAATATTCCTTCTGTAGACACGCCCGAAGGAATTGACGAAAGCGGAAATAAAGTGTTGCGAAGTTGGGGGGAAAAACCACAATTTTCTTTTTCACCTAAAGAACATTTTGAGTTAGGTAAAGCCTTAGGAGTAATAGATACGGAAACAGCTTCCGAAGTTGCGTCTTCAAGATTTTCATATCTAAAAGGTGATTTAGTTTCTATGCAATTTGCATTAATACAAATGTGTTTAGAAATTTTAACCAATGAAGAAATATTAAAAAAAATAGCCAAGGAATCCAGTATTTCAATAATTCCTTCAAAATTTATGCCTATTATTCCGCCAGTTTTTATTAAACCAATTGTACAAGTTAAAATGGCCAGATATATGACACCTGAAGATCATTATATGTTCCCAAATGATAATTTGATGCTCATTGGCAGCGCTGAACATACTTTAGGCTCGATGCATATGAATAAAATTTTTGAAGAGAATGAATTGCCAATTAGATATGCCGGTTATTCAACTGCATTTAGACGAGAAGCCGGGGCAGCAGGAAAAGACACTAATGGAATTTTGCGTCAGCACCAATTTGATAAATTAGAAATGGAAGTTTTTTCACTACCGGAAAATTCAATGCAAGAACAAAATTTTCTTGTTGCCATTCAGGAATATATATTAAAAAGTTTAAATTTACCCTTTCAAGTGGTCGCCGTTTGTACAGGTGACATGGGTTTCCCAGACAGCAGACAAATTGATGTCGAAACATGGATGCCCGGACAAAATAAATACAGAGAAACTCACAGTGCGGATTCTACCGGAGGATTTCAATCTCGTCGTTTAAATACAAGAGTAAGAAGAAAGGATGGGAAAATAGAACCTGTTCATATGAATGATGCGACGGTTATCGCTATAGGTCGCACATTGATTGCAATCATTGAAAACTATCAGCAAGCCGATGGCACGATAAAAATTCCGGAAGTTTTGAAGAAATACATGGGAGGCAAAGATTTCATAAAATAGTATGAGAAATCGAAGTGTCTTAAATTCTCCACGCCTTTTAGAGTTGAAAAAGAAAAGGCAAAAAATTTTAAGAAGAAAAATATTTCTTTGGGGTTTTTTGTTTCTTTTGGTTTTTACGGGACTTTCTTTTCTTTCCAAATGGGAAAAAATAAATATAAATAATATTCAAATTTCAGGCAATAGAGTAATAGACACGAAAATGATTGAGGGCGTGGTAAAAGAAAATATTACCGGCAACTATCTTTGGCTTTTTCCAAAAACAAATTTTCTGCTTTACCCAAAAAGAAGCATACAAAGGGAATTGACCGACAAATTTAAAAGATTGAAAAATATTTCCATGAGTGTTAAAAACTTGCAGACATTGGATGTTTCTTTGACCGAACGAACAGCGTTATATACATATTGCGGTATTGCTCCGGCTGAATTGGATAGTAAAAATCAAAAATGTTATTTCATGGACGAAAGCGGTTATATTTTTGACGAAGCCCCCTATTTTTCAGGAGAGGTTTATACGAAGTTTTACGGAAATATAGGCCCTTATTTTTTTGAGCCAAATTTTGCGAAATTAATTTCTTTAAAAGAAGCGTTAAAAAATATTGGGGTAAAACCGGTTGTATTTTTTGTTGAAGATAATGGAGATATTGAAATATTTCTCTCTTCAACGACAGCTCAATTGGGTCCTGTTATATTTTTAAAAGCTGATGCTGATTTTAATCAGGTAGCAGAAAATTTGCAAACAGTACTTACCACTGAACCCCTCCAGTCAAATTTTAAAAATAAATATTCATCGCTTTTATACATTGACCTGCGCTACGGGAACAAGGTATATTACAAGTTCCGCTAATGCAAAATTTCTGGGAAAAACTTAAAAAACCATTTTTCTGTCTGGCACCAATGTCGGATGTCACCGACGTGGCTTTTCGTTATATATTAGCAAAATATGGCAAGAATAGAGAAAATAAAAATAGTATTGTTTTTTGGACAGAATTCGTATCAGCTGACGGCCTATGCAATAAACTTGCCAAAAAAAAGTTGTCTCATATATTGAAGTATTCAGAATCCGAAAGGCCTATCGTAGCTCAAGTTTTCGGCGCCAATCCTGAAAATATGGAAAAGGCTTGTTCATATATTGCCAGTCTTGGTTTTGATGGTATAGATATAAATATGGGCTGTCCGGATAAATCAGTTATAAACCAAGGAGCCGGAGCGGCTTTGATAAAAAATCCGCACCTTGCCAGGAAAATCATACAAGCAGCTCACAGAGGAATAGAATCCGCGAGGACTCATATTCCAGTATCGGTTAAAACAAGAATCGGTTTTAATAAAGAGGAAATAAATCCTTGGATAGGAGAACTGATAAAAGAAGATATTTCGGCTCTAACGATTCATTTGCGTACTACCAAAGAATTATCATTGGTTCCGGCAAATTGGGATTACATTAAAAAAATAAAAGAACTTATAAAAAAGAGCGAGAAAGAAATACTGCTCATTGGTAATGGGGATGTCGTAGATATGGATGACGCCAGGAAGAAATGTGAAGAATATGGTTGCGATGGGGTAATGATAGGTAGGGGAGTTTTTGGGAATCCATGGTTTTTTGGTGAAAAACTTCACTCTCTTAAATTTTCTGCCCCTGCGCCCTTCGCCGTTCCCGGCGAGGTCGCCGTGGGACCCTCGGGGACAAAAAATTCAAGAGAGTTCAGTTTTATTAGGGAAAAATTGGAAGTTCTTATGGAACACACGCAAATCTTTGACAAAGAACTTTTGAAGCCCAAGCATAAGAATTTTTCCGTGATGAAAAAACATTTCAAGGCCTATGTGAACGATTTTCCTGGCGCTAAAGAATTGCGGATAAAATTAATGGAGACCAAAAACGCCAAAGAGGTAGAAAAGATAGTAAATAATTATTTTAAAAATATCAATTAGAAATATTTTTTGATATAATAAATCCAAGTGATTAAATACATTAAAGAAAATCTCGGTCTTATCTTGATTGGAATTTTAGCGATAGTTCCACTTGTTCTTTGGTATTCCATCATGCCCATTGCCGGTCGTTTTTCTTCCTTCGGAACCATATTCCGCAGTTTGGGACAAATAACAGGGCTTCTGGGAATGTCCCTGCTTTCCATTAACTTTATTCTAGCCGCCCGTTTCAGATTTTTGGATAAATTATTCAATGGATTGAACAGGGTCTATATTAAACATCACCTAATGGGAGCCATCGCTTTTTGTCTTCTGCTTTTTCATCCGATATTTTTAATTATCCAATATCTTTTTATCTCCCTGAAATCATCTTTCCTTTTTATTTTTTCAGCCGATGATTGGGCGCTTAATTTGGGCAAATTGGGATTGCTAATTTTTATTCTATTAATAATTTTTACTTTTTATTTTAATTTCAAATATCAGAATTGGAAAAATACTCATAAATTTTTAGGCATTGTTCTTCTCCTGGGCAGTTTGCACATGTTATTGATACCAAGCGATATTTCTAATAACGCAGTTCTGAAATATTACATGCTGGGACTGGCAATTCTTGGTGCTTTTTCTTATATTCACAGAACCATCTTTGGAATTTACAAAAAAGGGGAGTATCGCTATAAATTAGAGAAGGTGGTAAGGGCAAATGAAGATGTGGCTGAATTGGTGTTTTCTCCGCTTTCACAAAAAATTAAATTTCTGCCGGGGCAATTCGTTTTTTTAAGATTTGAAGATAGGGGAATACTTTCAGAATCTCATCCTTTTTCCATCTCATCCTGCGCTGATGACAATAATTTATCTTTGGGAATAAAAACCATAGGCGACTATACTTCAATGGCTTATTTATTAAGACCGGGTAAAATTTGTCTGGTTGAAGGACCATTCGGCGTTTTTTCTTATAAAAAAGCCGATTCCAAAAGACAAATTTGGATAGCCGGGGGAATTGGCATTACTCCATTTTTAAGCATGGTCAGACAAATTAATTCCGACAAAAGAGACGCCGAATATGCGATAGACCTTTATTATTCGGTAAAAAATGAAAATGACGCTGTTTTCTCCCAAGAGTTCATGGAAACTTCAAAAAGAAATGCTAAATTCAGATTCTTTCCGTATTTTTCGGAAAAAAGCGGCCGTATTTCCGCTGATTTTATTTTTAAAAACAGCAAAGACATCAGGGGCGCTGAAATATTTTTATGCGGGCCTCCCGTTTTTATGCAAAGCTTGAAAAAACAATTTATAAAAATGGGCTTTAAAAAAAACGAAGTTCATTCGGAGGAATTCAGTTTATAAAATTTTATGAAAAAATATGTTACAATTTCTTTAGTTATTTTTGGGATAATTTTGATTATCTTAATCACAGCCGGGCTGAATACGGGAAATAAAACTACCACGGCTAGTAATAGCGCCCCAGCTACGGTTCCAACCAAAACAAATAAAAAAATAACGGCAACTTTAGCATTGACCACCGCTGAATTAACCAAACACAATTCCGCCCAAAGTTGTTGGCTTTTGATTTCCGGAAAAATTTACGATGTTACTTCTTTCCTGGGCCAGCATCCGGGTGGCATAAATACTATTTTGCCCAATTGTGGCACAGACGCAACCGTAGCTTTTGACACCAAAGGAGGCAGAGGTTCCCATTCTCAAAGGGCAAACGCTATGCTAATTTCTTATTACCTGGGAAATTTAAATCAAACAATTAATATTAATTAATCACAACCATCTCTAAATTTTGAAAAAATTAAATTTTGGAGTAGAATGTTCCAATGCACGATTTGGCATTATATAGAAAATACAGGCCTAAAAACTTCCAGGAAGTGATGGGGCAGGACCACATAGTAAAAGTGTTGGAAAGCTCCGTAGAGACTAATAAAGTCTCCCATGCGTATCTTTTCGTCGGTTCCAGAGGCACAGGCAAGACTTCCGTTGCCAGAATTTTCGCCAAAGATATCGGCGTTTCGGAAAATGACCTTTATGAAATAGATGCCGCCAGCAATAGGGGAATAGAAGATATTAGAGCCCTCCGCGACGGCGCGCGAGTTTTGCCTTTTGATTCAAAATATAAAGTCTATATCATAGACGAAGTGCATATGCTTTCCAAAGATGCCTGGGGCGCATTGCTTAAAACTTTGGAAGAACCTCCCAAACATGTAATTTTTATTTTAGCTACCACCGAAATCCATAAAGTGCCGGAAACTATCATTTCCCGCTGTCAGGTTTTCACTTTCCACAAAGCTTCCGACATTGCTTCCAAGAAAATGGTTTTGGAAGTCGCCAAAAAAGAAGGTTTTGAATTGGATGCCGGTGGAGCAGAGTTAATTGCTATATTGGGTGATGGTTCTTTCCGGGACGCCTTGGGTACACTTCAGAAAGTCTTGAATTTTTCCAAAAGCAAGAAAATAAAAAGGGAGGACATAGAAAAAATCACCGGAGCGCCGAAAACGGTTCTGGTTAATGATTTTATTTCTGCCATTGCTGAAAAAAATCTGGAAAATGGAATTTTGACCATCAAAAAAGCGGCGGAAGAAAATCTGGATATGAAACTCTATACCAAGCTTATTATAGAAAAATTCCGTATGGCTGTGATTTTGAAATATGCTCCGAAATTAGAAAAAGAAATGGCAGGGGATTTGGGTGAAGAAGATTTGGCTTTCCTGAAAGGGCTGGTAAAAAACGATAAAGAAGGCTTACTTCGTTCAAACGCGCTCTCAATTCTGCTTGAATCCTACAGCGACATCGACCGCGCTTTTGTTTCCGAACTTCCGCTCGAACTTGCGTTGGTTAAGATAATAAGTAAAGATAGTAAAGTTGTTTAACATTGGGAGATCGTCTAACGGTAGGACAGCGGCCTTTGAAGCCGTGAATCTTGGTTCGATTCCAAGTCTCCCAGCCAACAGCAAACTTAGGTCATTTTGAGGAAAATTTTCGCGCGCTTCGCGGAGCGAAGCGTAAGGTTTAATGGGGCTAAATTCAATTTTTTTATTTCGCAAAGTCAGGTTCGAGCCAAAGATTTTTTGGAGGGAGAGTTTTTTGGAGGGGAGGTCGTACGATTTTGCTATTTCATCAAGCATTGAAACGTCTTTTATCCATTCTCGCATCGGTTCGAGCCAAACCATAGACCCCTTTTGTAATTGGGCGATTTGTTCTTCGACGGACTTCTTTTCGGACATCAATTCTCGCTTTTTAGCGAGGTAAGTTTCGCGATCTATATCTTGTTCGACGTAGACATTCGTCAAGCGGTCTAACTTGCGAATGGTGTCACTCTTTTGTTCTTGTAAACTATGAACAAAAGAATCCGCCGTTTTGGAAGCATTTTTCTCGTCTTTATCAACGAGTTTTAATAATTCTTGCGTCCAATTTTTTGGCACTATATATTGTGTAAGAATTTCAGATAAATCGGTGGCAAGAATTTCTTCTCTAATATAAGGTTGAGAACAAGTGCCTTTTTTCTTGGTGCAACGATAATAGATGTGTCCCTTTTTCTCCTCGGCAGTTATCATACATCCACATTCACCGCATTGAATTAGACCACAAAGAGCCTTCGGTTTTTTATCGGTTCTTTGTGGATGTCCGCGTTTAACAATTACCTCCGCCACTTTATCAAATAATTTTTTGTCTATGATTGGTGTATGTTTGCCCTCATAAATTTCTCCGGCATAGCGAAAATGTCCATAGTAAAAAGGATTAGTGAGAATGAATCTTATTCTGTCTTTGTGTATTTGTAAACCACCTAAACTTTTTACATTATTTTCAAAAAGAAATTTAGAAATATCTTCAAAACGAGAATTCCCGTTCGCATAAAGTTCAAAAGCAGATTTAATAAATTTTGATTTCTTCCGATCAATGACGATAGTTTTTACTCGTACATCATTTAAGTAGCCAACCGGAGCAGTGCCGGGAAAATATCCGAGTCGCGCTTTGTGGTGCAATCCTCGGCTAGTGTTTGCGCTCAAGTCGCGGATGAATTGATTAGCCATACCAAACTCAACGGACATCATAAGGACATTGTCGCTCGATAGATGGCTTCGATCATGCGTTTGAATATGTTTGATTGTTTCTTGTTGAAGTAGCCAACTGATCTGTCCGCCGTCTACTGGATTACGAGCGAGGCGGTCTAGCTTCCAACAAATAATGCCCTGCGCTTCGCCTTGCTGTATTCGTTTTAGCATTTCGTTAAAAACCGGACGACCTGGCATTTTTGCCGTTCGCTTTTCTACGAATTCTGCCACAACTTCTAACCCTTCACTTCGTGCAAGCGAATGCAACTCAGCAAGTTGCCCTTCAATAGAGAGGACTTGTTTGTCTTCAACGTCGGTACTTTTACGAGCATAGAGAAAGTAGTTCATGTATATAGTATACTATAATATACCATTGTATTGCAATATACCGGAGTATATACTGAGACAATGAAAAGTGATTCTGTAAAACTTGGTAAAAATTTAAAGCGTATTAGAACTGTCAAGGGTATATCTCAAGGTAAAATTGCTCGCATTTTAAAAGTCGGTAGGAGCTTTATAACTAATATTGAAAACGGAAAAACAAATCCAACATTGGACACAATTGCAAAAATAGCGAAAGCAATTGGAGTTTCTGTTGGAGAATTAATGGAATAATTATTAAAAATAAGTAGTAGTATAACTATATATGATACCAAAAAAAGATTTAGAAGCAGTTCATAGGCAAGACATAAAAACCCTTCTGGAAAATTGGGGGTTGCTTAATGATTTTGTATCTGGAAAAATAAAATGTCGTTTTTGTGGTGATGTCATATCAGAGAAAAATTTCGGAGCCATTTTCCCCGAAAACAAACAGATATTTTTTTCATGTTCAAAATTAGATTGTTTATCAAAATTATCACTCAAAAAATAACATGACATTAATTTCTTCAATTGCAACTTTTGGTTTTACGGCTGGTTTTTTTATTTGGCTTATTATTTATCTGTTTGTTCTTCATCAAGAAACGGGCGAGAAATTTGTTGGTTGGCTAGCCGGATTTGTTGCTTGGGCAAGTAAGAAAGCAGAAAGAACAGCCACTGCAAATAAAATACAAGGCAAAGTAGATAGTTTCGTAGTTTCAATTAATACCGAAGTAGAAGGATTGTTACCTTTTGGATTGAAAGTTAAATGGATTCTGCCAAATTTGAGTAAAGAAGCATTTATCGAAAATGATCGTGTAGTTGTAATGCTTAATTATCATAGTAATCAAGACGAAAATTTAGCAAAGGCCACAATGCTCTATATGAATAAGGCTATTATTCCGGAGGCTAGACCTCACATTCATCAAAAACTTAGTCAAGCTATTGATCTTATGATGACTAAAAAGGCCCTTTTCAGTTTCGTTGAAGCTAGAAGTTCAATGGGACACTTTATTAATACTGTCTTAAAACCACAAACAGACATAGACAATGAATTAAAGGAAAATTGTGGGATCATAGATATGATTGACGAACGTGGACTTTTCACACGAGTATTTTTAAAAGAATTAATGGAATTGGGTATCCGACGTGCAGGTATAACCGAAACTGGTGATACTGTTTTTGAAGCTACTGAATTTACTAAGTTATTAAAGAAAATTGCAGATAAAGAACGAGGGGTAAATGTGGAGTGTGATTTTATAAAAAATAATATAAAAATATCTGTAGTTATGGTAGCTAGACCTGAAAACATTGATATTGGTCCTGGAATTTACTTGCGCAAAATTGAAGAACTAATGAAAAAATCAGTACGTACTTTTTATATTTTTGCTAGAGGTAGCAGAAATGTTGAATTCGCTAAGGGGGTAGTTTTAGCGTGCGAGAAGAAATTTTCTGAACTTACAAAAGGACATGAGGAGGAATTCCCGACTAAAAATAAAGATGGTGCTGTTATGCACGGATACTGTGCCATTTTTCATAACCGGAAAGTAATATAATTTAAAAAGGGAGTTTGACGATTTATTTAATCGGCAAAAATTTTAACACGCGCACGGGTGGGCGGGGCAAGTGTTGTTATCTGTGAACGACCTCCCCTCCAAAAAACTCTCCCCTCCAAAAAATCTTCTGGCTTTGAATTTTTGAACCTGACTTTGCGAAATAAAAAAATTGAATTTATCCCCATTAAACCTTACGCTTCGCTCCGCGAAGCGCGCGAAAATTTTCCTCAAAATGACCTAAGTTTGCTGTTGGCTCATCTCTATGCTTCGGCTCGAACTTTTTTCGTAGAAAAAAAGATTAATGACTAATGCGCACGCTCCACGTGCCTCCTAAATTTAAACTAATTACCACGCTCTACCAATGTGGTAATGCGAACTCGGGAATGCGGACTTAAGAAAATGGAAACAAAATTTTGGGGATTAGGATTTCCATTTTCCTCGGCTGTGTCTTTTGGCGAGATTTCAAATTCTGCCCGCAGGAGGGGTTTGGGGAGGAATGCGGGTAAGCTTTATTTATAAAATAACTCATGATAATCCCTATTCTTTTATTTTTTTAGCGAGTTTTCCAAGCTTTATATCATCTTCTCTTTTGTAATCATGAGAAGAAATATATCCTTCATATTTATCAAAGTATTTATCAACTTTTGATTTAATAGGTTTCCACTCTGTCATATCTGCAGTTCCGTGCATAGGAAAAAGTTTTGAATGAATATGATCTACGCCAAAACCTTCAAAAACCATAGCTGTTTTACCTACGTCATTTAATTTTGAATCAAGCAGTTTTGCGACTTTTTTTGTCGCAAGTATCAAATTAGTCAGGACCTCGTCAGGTAAATCAAAAGCATAACTAGGATAGTGAGTTTTAGTAATTACTACCGTTGTACCCTCAGTATTCGGAAAAATAGAAAGAAAGGCAACGTGTTTTTCGTCTTCCCAAACTTTGTAAGACGGTACTTCTCCTTTTACAATTTTACAAAATATACATTCAGTCATAATTTACTATTATTACAGATTTAATTATCTAATCTAAAAAATTTAGTTTCTTTATCATTAACTAAAATAACCTCACCGTCTTTTAGTGTTTGATAGGGAATATTGTTTTCTTTATAATATTCAATTTCTTTATCCATGCTTACTGATTCAGAATGATTTGATTTATAATGCACAGCTACATTATAATCAAGAATACCTAATCCATCCCAACTAAAGTTTTCTTTATAACCTTCCGGAACTATTTTAGGATCATCTACAATTTCTAATCCTTTCAACGATTTAGAAAGAATCACAATACCAGCACTAAAACCAGCATAAACTATTTCGTCTTTTATGAGCATTTCTTTTATTATCTTATCAAATCCGCTTTGTTCATTTGCGCGTTTAAGTACAAAAGCATTTCCTCCATAAACCCAAACTAAACCAAAATCAGCAAGATGTTTTTTTAACTCTTCAGATTTACCAAAATAATTTCTTAAATCAATTTGTTCCGGATTAAAACCCAAAGATTTCAATATATCCATTTGACTCTTAAGACCTGCAATAGCTCTTTCAGGATCACCCCAATCTACTGCGTTCATAATTACTCCAGCTTTTTTATTGCCAGGACAAAGTTTTACCAATTCCTTAGTATAGTTCCCAAATTTATATGATGATAGATATAGTCTCATAGGTTTTTGATAACATGTTAAGTTTTTTTATTTTCTTAATAAATCACTAATGAGTTTAAATCCTTTTTCTTTTTTAATTTTTTCTTCATGATATTTATTTGCTTTCCAGTAAACCTTATAAGCATTGGCTGAAGATTTAGAATCAATAATTCTATATTTATCATTAATAATTTCAATCGCACAACAATTATCTATGGCGATTGCAATACCTGAAGTTTTTTTCATCATTTTCTTAAGATCCGCTCTTCTATCCTTCTCAAAATCGTAATGTGGACAGTGAAGAGCATTAATTAAATCCAAACCAGAAACTTTAATCAAATCTGCGTTGGAATTGGTAAATCTTCTTGAGTCAGAATTTCCCCATTTAAACCAACAGATTGACCCGGCACTCAAGCCGGAAAGGACAATTCCTTTTTTATAAGCTTCTTTTAAAATTTTATCTACACCATTTTTTCTCCATATTTTCATCATTTTTAAAGTATCACCACCTCCAACATAAATAATGTCTGATTTTAAAATTTTATCTTTAATTTCCTTTTTATTTAGTTTTTCTTTTATTAAATACAAAACATTAGTTTTGCAACCTAATTTATCGCCAAAATGTTTTTTTACGACCTTAAAGTAAGATTCAGAATCTGAACTAGCCGTAGGAATAAAAAGCAATTTAGGATTTTTCTTCCCCGTTAATCTGATTATTTCTTTGTCTATTTCAGTGGTCTCAACAGGATATCCAGATTTTCCTATTTCTCCACCCCCGATTGCAATAATCTTTTGCATAATTCTAAATTTTATCCAATTAGCAATATAAAAAGCACTATTATTTAATATTAGAAAAACCTTCTATAAGTATTTTCTGCATTTGTTTCAACTCATTTTCTGATACCCTTTTTGCTCTTTCTGGATTAAGTTCATTGCCGTGATAAATAGGGACTAAATGAATATGCGCATGAGGAACTCCTAATCCCTCTATTGCTATTCCAATTCTCTTGGCTTTAGTTATTTTTTTAAGTGGTTTTGATAATTTCTTAATTATTTTAAATATTTCATTATATAAATTATCTTCCAAATCAAAAATCTCTTCTTGGTGATTTTTAGGAATTAAAAGTATATGACCTGGATTAATGGGTTTTACATCCAAAAAGGCTAGAAAATCATTATTTTCCCAAACCTTAAAAGCTGACTTTTTATTATCTGTAATATCGCAAAAAATGCATTGCATAAGAATAATATACCATAAAATAAAAAAAGGAGTAATTATTAATTACTCCTTTAGAAATATTAACTGTTTGATATAACGTTTGATTCTACTAATAAAAACAGTATTATCAGTAAAGTCTTTCTGAATTGAAACTCTTAAACTTAAAAGTGTTTGAACTAATCTACCGAGCAAATAAATTTGCTCTGCTTCTCTCTTTGTGAGACAAAACATTTCAGTAAGTGACCCAAGAGAAAACTTTTTCAGAAGTTTAAACCACTGTCGTGCATTAGTATAATGATAAACATCTTCCAATGTACCACTAAAACGAGCAAGATCAATGATTGGGATACCAGTTACTGATTCTGTCGGATCTATAAACTTTATACCAGCACTATTGAAAAAAATATTGCTTGGCATAAAATCCCAACTTGAGAAACAGAATTTATTTATCTGTTGTGGTAAAAAATCATAAAGTCTTTCTATGGTTTCATTTAATTCCGAAGAACCAAAATTTACTTGAAAAAAACTTTGATAGAGACTTTTTACTGTTTGAACCTGAAAAGCAATATACTTATTTGAATCATGTCCTTTTCTTAAACTTTGGTATACAGCTTTACTAGCTCGGCTTCAAATTGATCATAAATCTGTGAATTTATTTGATCATTTTTCAACAAAGTAGCAAAATCTATACCGCAGTCCTCCATAAGAATATGACTTTCCTTATCACCAAGTGAGCTAGAGAGAATATTAGGAATGAAGTATTCTAAACCTAGAAATTCTAATTTCTTATAGCCTTC
>CAWJHU010000002.1:0-126032 GCA_963842815.1 Candidatus Nomurabacteria bacterium | reverse complement strand
ACGAAAATATGAAACAAAATTATCCAAATCCACTTGAAGCAATTCAAGTATTTGGTTTAAGTACTGCTTCATATTATCAAGAAGTGTTCAAGGGAATTAATCCCAAACACTACTTATTGGAAGATGTAGATGTTAAATACACTCTCTCCAGGTTACTCGGGAAAAAATTTTTGGTTACACTTTCATCTCGAGGTCACGCCGAAAAGGTACTTCAAGCATTAAGTGTAAATCAATATTTCTCGGAAATTTATAACCCTGGGGTCAATTGGCATACATATCATAAAATTGATGTGTACGAAAAAATACGTAAAGAGTGTAAGTTGTCGGCCAATGAAATTTGTGTAATTGGCGATGATTATGCTGTAGATATTGAAACAGCAAAAAATGCAGGATATAGTTGTGTTTTGGTGTCTAAAAATAAGCACATGACTGTGCCCACAATTAGTACCATAAGACAGCTTCTTTCCTTGAATAATATTTCAAACACATTAGAAAGAAAGGAAGATAGTTCTGTGAGCGAAAAAATAATTAATACAATCCAAAACGCTTTTGCTCGCACTACCGATGAAATCTTTTCACTCGAAGAGTGGAAAAAACTTCTCGGTGGCGGTAAGCGACTTCGGATTAAATATGGAGTTGATGTGACGGCACCATACCTTCACATCGGACATGCAGTCAATCTATGGATGATGCGCTTACTCCAAGATTATGGTCACAAAATAATCTTTTTGATTGGTGATTTCACCACTCAGATTGGCGATCCAACTGGAAAAAGTAAAACTCGTCCAGTGATCTCTCAGGAGGAGATTGAACAAAACACTGAGGAATTTATTAAGCAAGCTAAAATGGTTTTACGTTTTGATGATCCCGACCTACTCGAAATAAGGAAAAATTCCGAGTGGTTCGGTGATATGCCCATGAGAGAGTTCTTAAAAATTCTTTCCATGGTCACCTATAGTCGCTTGATTTCTCGAGATATGTTTCAGAAACGTTTCGCGGATCAAGCTGATATCTATATGCATGAACTTATCTATCCGATTCTTCAAGGATATGATTCATTTGTGCTAAAGTCCGATCTAACGATTATCGGTTCTGATCAACTCTTCAATGAGATGATGGGCCGTTTTTATCAAGAACGATTCGGGCAAACTCCACAGGTAATCATCACAACGAAAATCACGCCAGGAATCGATGGAGGGGCGAAGCAGAGTAAAAGCCTCGATAATTACATCGGACTCGGACACTCGCCTCGCGACAAGTTCGGTAGAACAATGCGTTTACCTGATAATTTGATTTATACATATTTCGAGGTTTATACCTCTGTGTCTGAATCAGATTTAAAAGGTTTAGCGGATTTGGTTCAATCCAACCCACTCGAAGCGAAAAAACAACTTGCTGCTGAGATAATCAAAAGATATCACGGTGATGTAGTTGCAAAAAAAGAACGTGAATGGTTCGACCAGACGTTTTCTCAACACAAAACACCACCAGATATTCCTGGCGTTGTTATGGAAAATGTGACAGTTATGGCTCTTAATGTTGTTAAAAAATTCTTTGGCGACAAAAAGAGCAATAGCGAAGTTCGGAGACTCTTCCAACAAGGAAGTATAAGTCGAAACAACGTAAAAGTCATAAACGCGATGGAGCAACTCACCCTTTCAGATGGGGATGTGTTCCAAATTGGCAAACGAACTTGGTTTAAGATTCGTTTCCAAAAAGATTAGTTCTTTGTAGTTCAATTCTTGGGACGGGTTTGATAGGTTTAAACCTGCTAGATCCGTCCCTTTTTATTTCAATTGAAATGGAGGTGTTCTATGATAAGTGATTTTGTTTCTTCACATGGCTTGAGTATAATTATACAAATTACCTCAGGCCATCGATGTAAGCACATCTATCGAGTAAAAGATAAATATGGAAGAATTCTTATACTTAAGATGGCTCAGGATTATGAAGAAAAAGAAGAAATTCGTAAAAATCTAGAAGGCTATAAGAAATTAGAATTTCTAGGTTTAGAATACTTCATTCCTAATATTCTCTCTAGCTCACTTGGTGATAAGGAAAGTCATATTCTTATGGAGGACTGCGGTATAGATTTTGCTACTTTGTTGAAAAATGATCAAATAAATTCACAGATTTATGATCAATTTGAAGCCGAGCTAGTAAAGCTGTATACCACAAGTTTAAGAAAAGGACATGATTCAAATAAGTATATTGCTTTTCAGGTTCAAACAGTAAAAAGTCTCTATCAAAGTTTTTTTCAAGTAAATTTTGGTTCTTCGGAATTAAATGAAACCATAGAAAGACTTTATGATTTTTTACCACAACAGATAAATAAATTCTGTTTCTCAAGTTGGGATTTTATGCCAAGCAATATTTTTTTCAATAGTGCTGGTATAAAGTTTATAGATCCGACAGAATCAGTAACTGGTATCCCAATCATTGATCTTGCTCGTTTTAGTGGTACATTGGAAGATGTTTATCATTATACTAATGCACGACAGTGGTTTAAACTTCTGAAAAAGTTTTCTCTTGGGTCACTTACTGAAATGTTTTGTCTCACAAAGAGAGAAGCAGAGCAAATTTATTTGCTCGGTAGATTAGTTCAAACACTTTTAAGTTTAAGAGTTTCAATTCAGAAAGACTTTACTGATAATACTGTTTTTATTAGTAGAATCAAACGTTATATCAAACAGTTAATATTTCTAAAGGAGTAATTAATAATTACTCCTTTTTTTATTTTATGGTATATTATTCTTATGCAATGCATTTTTTGCGATATTACAGATAATAAAAAGTCAGCTTTTAAGGTTTGGGAAAATAATGATTTTCTAGCCTTTTTGGATGTAAAACCCATTAATCCAGGTCATATACTTTTAATTCCTAAAAATCACCAAGAAGAGATTTTTGATTTGGAAGATAATTTATATAATGAAATATTTAAAATAATTAAGAAATTATCAAAACCACTTAAAAAAATAACTAAAGCCAAGAGAATTGGAATAGCAATAGAGGGATTAGGAGTTCCTCATGCGCATATTCATTTAGTCCCTATTTATCACGGCAATGAACTTAATCCAGAAAGAGCAAAAAGGGTATCAGAAAATGAGTTGAAACAAATGCAGAAAATACTTATAGAAGGTTTTTCTAATATTAAATAATAGTGCTTTTTATATTGCTAATTGGATAAAATTTAGAATTATGCAAAAGATTATTGCAATCGGGGGTGGAGAAATAGGAAAATCTGGATATCCTGTTGAGACCACTGAAATAGACAAAGAAATAATCAGATTAACGGGGAAGAAAAATCCTAAATTGCTTTTTATTCCTACGGCTAGTTCAGATTCTGAATCTTACTTTAAGGTCGTAAAAAAACATTTTGGCGATAAATTAGGTTGCAAAACTAATGTTTTGTATTTAATAAAAGAAAAACTAAATAAAAAGGAAATTAAAGATAAAATTTTAAAATCAGACATTATTTATGTTGGAGGTGGTGATACTTTAAAAATGATGAAAATATGGAGAAAAAATGGTGTAGATAAAATTTTAAAAGAAGCTTATAAAAAAGGAATTGTCCTTTCCGGCTTGAGTGCCGGGTCAATCTGTTGGTTTAAATGGGGAAATTCTGACTCAAGAAGATTTACCAATTCCAACGCAGATTTGATTAAAGTTTCTGGTTTGGATTTAATTAATGCTCTTCACTGTCCACATTACGATTTTGAGAAGGATAGAAGAGCGGATCTTAAGAAAATGATGAAAAAAACTTCAGGTATTGCAATCGCCATAGATAATTGTTGTGCGATTGAAATTATTAATGATAAATATAGAATTATTGATTCTAAATCTTCAGCCAATGCTTATAAGGTTTACTGGAAAGCAAATAAATATCATGAAGAAAAAATTAAAAAAGAAAAAGGATTTAAACTCATTAGTGATTTATTAAGAAAATAAAAAAACTTAACATGTTATCAAAAACCTATGAGACTATATCTATCATCATATAAATTTGGGAACTATACTAAGGAATTGGTAAAACTTTGTCCTGGCAATAAAAAAGCTGGAGTAATTATGAACGCAGTAGATTGGGGTGATCCTGAAAGAGCTATTGCAGGTCTTAAGAGTCAAATGGATATATTGAAATCTTTGGGTTTTAATCCGGAACAAATTGATTTAAGAAATTATTTTGGTAAATCTGAAGAGTTAAAAAAACATCTTGCTGATTTTGGTTTAGTTTGGGTTTATGGAGGAAATGCTTTTGTACTTAAACGCGCAAATGAACAAAGCGGATTTGATAAGATAATAAAAGAAATGCTCATAAAAGACGAAATAGTTTATGCTGGTTTTAGTGCTGGTATTGTGATTCTTTCTAAATCGTTGAAAGGATTAGAAATTGTAGATGATCCTAAAATAGTTCCGGAAGGTTATAAAGAAAACTTTAGTTGGGATGGATTAGGTATTCTTGATTATAATGTAGCTGTGCATTATAAATCAAATCATTCTGAATCAGTAAGCATGGATAAAGAAATTGAATATTATAAAGAAAACAATATTCCCTATCAAACACTAAAAGACGGTGAGGTTATTTTAGTTAATGATAAAGAAACTAAATTTTTTAGATTAGATAATTAAATCTGTAATAATAGTAAATTATGACTGAATGTATATTTTGTAAAATTGTAAAAGGAGAAGTACCGTCTTACAAAGTTTGGGAAGACGAAAAACACGTTGCCTTTCTTTCTATTTTTCCGAATACTGAGGGTACAACGGTAGTAATTACTAAAACTCACTATCCTAGTTATGCTTTTGATTTACCTGACGAGGTCCTGACTAATTTGATACTTGCGACAAAAAAAGTCGCAAAACTGCTTGATTCAAAATTAAATGACGTAGGTAAAACAGCTATGGTTTTTGAAGGTTTTGGCGTAGATCATATTCATTCAAAACTTTTTCCTATGCACGGAACTGCAGATATGACAGAGTGGAAACCTATTAAATCAAAAGTTGATAAATACTTTGATAAATATGAAGGATATATTTCTTCTCATGATTACAAAAGAGAAGATGATATAAAGCTTGGAAAACTCGCTAAAAAAATAAAAGAATAGGGATTATCATGAGTTATTTTATAAATAAAGCTTACCCGCATTCCTCCCCAAACCCCTCCTGCGGGCAGAATTTGAAATCTCGCCAAAAGACTGGAGCCGAGGAAAATGGAAATCCTAATCCCCAAAATTTTGTTTCCATTTTCTTAAGTCCGCATTCCCGAGTTCGCATTACCACATTGGTAGAGCGTGGTAATTAGTTTAAATTTAGGAGGCACGTGGAGCGTGCGCATTAGTCATTAATCTTTTTTTCTACGAAAAAAGTTCGAGCCGAAGCATAGAGATGAGCAGTTGTGAAAAACTAGCATTTTTAGGCACTTTTGAGATGATGTCAAAGGGACTTTTGAATTGATAATTAACGATATTCTTGTCCTTAATGGAAAAGTTCCAAAGTAGATTTTCTATAATCTTCCTCTTTTTCAAATCATCACCCTCCAAAAACTCTTTCGCGCTTACGCTAGCGTCTAAAAATACTTTTTTGACTGGTTCCAAAGTAAATGCTGGTTGTCGTTTTCTTGCTTCTTCAATCTGTTTTTTAACAACAACACGTTCATTTAAAATTTCTAAAACTTTCTGGTCGTATAATTCTTTAGAAATCTGCTCGGCCAAGAAAGTATCAAGTAGTTTAGTTTCTTTCGTCTTAAGCGATTCTAGGCTCAATTGGAGGGTCTCTAGTATGTTTTTAGAATAGTCAGCGTCAAGATTAAGCCTTTCCTTAGAAGCCTTATACATCAACTCAATTTTACGCTCGGAGAAATGGAGCTTTTTAAAGATTTCGGAAGTTTTTAAATAAAGGTCATTTTCTCTTAAATAACTCTTGTGTTCCCCGCAAATCTTTTTTCCATTAGTACAATAATAATACTGATGTCCTTTTTTTAAAGAAGCTGTCAGCATACAACCGCAATTTTCACATTTCAAAAAACCGCGCAAGGGAAAGAAAAGTCTTTTTGCTTTTGGACGCAATCTATTCTCGGCAACATATTGGGCTTTATCAAAAGTTTCTTTAGAAATTAAAGGTTTGTGGTTTCCATTATAAAATTTTCCGTCTCTTGTCATCACTCCCATATAAAATGGGTTCACTAAAATTCTTTTTATATGAGAAATTAAAACTTGCTTACTACTTTTAGTTCTTAAGCCCTCCTTAAATAAAATATTGGAAATATCCCATAAACCATTGCCACCAGTTGCATACAACTCAAAAATACGAATAACATATTTTGAAAGAATCGGGTCAACAATAATTGTTTTATTTATTTTGTCATTCAAATAGCCGAACGGCGCGTTATTGGGCCATTCACCACGAGCAAGTTTTTCTCTATTACCACGCTTCACATTCATACTCAAATCACGAATATATTGGTTGGCCATTGCTTGCTCAATACTCATTAATAAAACATTATCATTTGGAAAATAACTTTTTTCAAAAGTTTGAATGCATTTTATTTTATTATTTTGTAGAAGCCATTGAATCTGTCCGCCATCAACGGGATTGCGAGTAAGTCTATCAACTTTCCAACAGAGAATAGCATCAGCCTTTCCTGAATTAATCATTTTAATCATTTCATTGAAAATTGGACGGCCCGGCTCTTTAGCAGACATACTTTCTTGTAGAATTTTAACAATGGGAAAATTTTGTTTTTCGGCAAGTTGTTTTAGCTCGTTTTCTTGGGATTCAAGAGAAAGAACCTGTCTGTCTTCTGATTCTGTTGATTTTCGGCAATAAATTATATATTTCATGTTTTTCTTTTTATATAAACAGTTCTTTTAATCATTCCCAAAAATATATTCTTTCTTTCCCATTCTTTGAATGGCTTTTGCTCCTTAGCATACTTCTCTGCCATAAATTCTGCAAATTTTCCTCTGATAACAGTTTCCTTTGGGAAACCATGGGATATTCTTAACATTCTCATTGCGTTAAACATAATCTGTCCTCCACCCTTAGTTATATACTTGCTTATGTAATATGCCAAGCGTCCAGACCCATCAGTTTTTGTTGCGTCAACAAAACCTTCTCCCCATAATTTAGCAAGGGTACGTGTGGCTCGTTCATCTCCATACGAAATAACCCGTCTACCTTTGCGCGTATCTCCGAGAGACAACGGCACGTTAAATAATAAACCATGGAAGTGGATTCTACCCCTAGGTGAAAGTTCCGGTACAAAGATAGATTGAGCTTTAGGATATTCAGTTCGCAACCGCACTTGGAAGAAGCGAAGGGAATCATTTGCATAGGAGGCATCTGACGCATCTCCCTTAAAGGTGAGGGTGACCAAAAGCGGACATCCAAAGTCTTCAAGAGCAGTAGACACCCTCCGCACACATATCTGTTTTGTCCTACGAATATTATCGGGTCGCCTAGGTCCGAATACATTACGCCTTTTTCTCGCATGGTGTACGCGTATTTTGAGCGGTTCTTTTTCAATTTGCGTGATTTCAATAATTTCTCCATATTTTTTAAAAATAGTAGGCATAAAGAATGATTATTTCTTACAACTATGAGGGTATATCAAGTCAGGGGAAGTTTGCCCGTCGTCCAAAATGGACGGACGGGCAAACGCCAAAAACAAGCCGGATAGGGCTTCTAAGTATTCATTAGCTATTTCAGGAGAAATGTCGAAACCGTCCTCATCTTTGAAAACGGCTATGGTTTCTTGTATTAGATTTTCCGAAAACTCTGCCATATCGGGTCTGGTTTGAGCCAGATATGGACCTAACAGCAATTGGAACAATATAAATATGTTCCTTTTAAAAAATTTTGCAAGTTTATAACTTTTTAGGAAAATGGTATAATAAAAACATAATTTAATAGATTGCCTAAACCAGAAATGGCATGGCGAAAGTCCAGTTAGACATAAAGAACCCGTCATGGGGTCGCTTCATACGCCGTATTGGGAAACTAGTACGAGAGACTTCGGTCTCTACCCGTGATGGGCTTTTTGTTTTTATGCCAAAAATTATTTCAACAACTCAAACATTAAAACTTGCAGAGGAGCTTAATAAGCGCGGAATAAAAACCGAGCTTGAGTATTGGGATGGACATAAACATATTGATATTTATTTACCTGATGTTCCTTTAAATATTGAAATAAACGGATTACAACATTACACAAATCCCACACAGATTATTTCTGACTTTAATCGTGTTTATTATTCAGACCAAAGTAAATGCCACACTTTCTCAATAACAAATCAATTAATTGAAACCCGTTTAAAAGAAATTGCCGACGCCATAGAAGGGGTAGCAAAAAATCTTACCTTCAGAGCTTAAAGGAATCATAGCAGGACATTGATTTTTTAAGTAGAAGTTGTATGATTAAAGTACAATAATTAATTAAATTATTGTATGCAAGATAAAATAAAATGAAAAAATTTATATGTATTGATACCTGTATATTTGTAGAATTTTGCCTTTTGGAGACTCAAGAAAAGGAAACAGTAAAAGAAGTATTAGACGCTTTTTACTTAAAACTAAAAGCAAATGATTTTATATTACTTTTACCAGAAAACATTAAACTGGAACTTCCAAGAGTCATAAGAGAAAGTTTTGATTCGTTTAAAGCTGAGGCTAAAGACTTAAAACTACAGAAAGGAAATCCACAAAATTCTCAAAAGATTAAAGCGTTATTTACGTCTAAACTTCTAGAAAAAAGAATGCAGGCGAAAATACAAGATAAAATAGATGAATGTATCGAGGAGATAAAATTAAATATAACAAGTACCCAAGAAATAATTCAAGAAATTTTCATAAATGAAAAAGTAGTTCAAATAAAAGTTGATTCAGACGTACTTTTAGAAGCATATAAAGATTTTCTTGCTGGCAGAAAACCTATGTCAAAAGGAAGAGGGTTAGGCCCTATACAATCCGATTGCATTATCATTGCGTCTTTGGAAAAATTTTTAAAATCGGAAACAAATTATCAATTATTTCTTTGCAGTAGTAATGTAGGTGATTTTGCCGACCAATTGGACACAAATGATATAAAAATTAATAAAGAAATTGAAAATCGTTTTTCTCACATAAAATACTATACCAATCTTCTAAGCCTACTTAACATAGAATTTGGAGCCTCTTATAATGCTGAAGTAGTTGAAAAATTTTCAGAAAATTCCTTGCCAAAAATTGATGAAAGTGCTGAACTTATTGGCCAAGATAACGAAGAACAATCCGAAGTAATAGAAAAACTTACTGGGACAGAATTATCTGAAGAAAAAATATGAAATCCTATATTATAACGTTACAACTGGGTTATCCAGAAAATACTTACACCAACCTAGCTTCTTATTTACAAAGTTCATCTTTTTGGGCTCGCCCAATGCAAAATATTTGGATTATAAAAACGTCTAGAAGTTCTGCTGAAATAAGAAATGGAATTAACACTAGAATAAATATAAATTTAGGAGATAAAGTACTTGTAGCAAAAATAGAAAATATAGATTGGGCAACAAATAACATTGATAAAATCGTTACTGATTGGATGAAAAATAATTTATAGAATATGAAAAAATACATATTAACAAAAAATGAAATATTTTATGGAGGCAAACGCCTGTTTCAAATAAAAGCTATACACGATTTTAAAAATACAAGATATGAAGAATTGGATATTGATGCAATGTATGAGACACGTAATGATGGAAAATTTGGATACATACACAAAGATGACTTGGGCGGATTTATAGAAAAAGAAGAAAATCTTTCTCAAGATGGAAATGCTTGGGTAGCTGAGAATGCTAAAATTTATGATAATGCTAGGGTTTTTGGTGATGCCTTTGTTGCTGGTAATGCTAATATTTATGGTGATTCTCAAATCTATGATAATGCCTGTATTAATGGAGATGCCTCAGTCTTTAATGGTAAATCTAGAGTATACGGCAATGCTAGAATTAAGGACTATGCGAGTATTCAAGGAAATGTTCAAATTTATGGTAATGCTTTGATTGCTGGTCAAACCGAGATTCGAGAAAATGCTCAAGTTTATGGCGACACCGCAGTTTATGATAGAGCTTGGGTTAGAGATAATGTTCAAGTATGTGGCAATGCTAGGGTGTTGGGTGATTCTGATTTACATGGAGAATTAAAATTAGAATCTGGGCACTGCCTTACAACGATAAGAAAAAAAGATTCTGTTATTAAAGAAATAGATAATGGTAATGAAATACTTGTAATAGAAGAAAAAGCCCCTTCTGAAAATGCTATTAATAAAGAAAAAATAATTAAGGCATGGAAGAAATAATAGAAAAAGCACAATGGCGTTATAGTTCTGGGGTTCAATTTGAAGAAGCCTTTTATCTACTGATAGCTGATTTTGATGTAATTACTAACACTTGGAAAAATCAAATTGAAAGCCCAAGCTACTATTGCGGAGGTTTTGCAGTTGAACAATTTCTAAAATCTTTTTTAATTCTTAAACAAGTTGTTTTTCTAACAAATCACAAAGGTCATGATTTAATGAATTTAATATCTCTTGATAAAAAGAAACTTATGGAATTTTTTGAACTTGATGAAGCTGATATATTGCAAATAAGTATTTTAAATGAAAGATACTATAACAATGAAGCTTATGGTAAAGATGATTTACGTTACGCAAGCAAAACAGGGTTAAGAAGGTCGCCACATCCTGATAATCTAAATAGGATTATTAAAAAAATGGATAAAAAGCTAAGTACTGAAATTAGTAAGCAATGCCAATCATTAAAAACTTAATTACCCTGACGTATAAAAGTTCCAACGTCGCACCAGACTCCCAGCACTTGACTAATACTATAGAAAGATGGTATTATAGTCGCAGAAAAGTATTTTTAAAAAACCAACTTATGAGGTGACAAGATGACTAGGAAGAAACTTAAGTACCTTATGCAGAAAATTATGTTTGAGATACCTAGTTATTATCGATGTTACGAAATAACTCGGAAATTAAAAACTGAACTTGCCTCCGAAGGAATATCTCTCAAGGTAAAAGATGGAATTGTTTTTTACAACATGAACACTTTTTTCAAAGAAGAGAGGAAGGGGAATTGCAATTTATTCTTACGGAAAGGTAGTAATCGAGAGGAATTAATCAAAACTGCTAAATTATGCAATAGAATGGGTAGAAATCTAATGTCTTCGGAAAGTCTATTGTTCTGGAGGATAGCAATCCAGCATTCTTGGGCCATAATGCCAAAAGAGAGATTGTTGATTGATTGTCATATGACTATTGTTTTATCAAACGATCATAGACCACTTTTTGAAAAGTTTCCGATATTAACAGATTTAAAAATATCGAATTTCTTGAGAATATTACCTATACCGAAAATACCTACTAGGATGACTTATTTACTTGGGGATGCACTCTATTGGGAAACGGCTGTCCAGAAAGGTGAAAACATCTTTTATCCTCCAAAGATGAATCCTCCAATAAAACCGATAGAATTGCATTATGTGTAAAATGAGTTAGAGATATTTTTATTGCCATTCGGATTTTCCGAATGGCTTTTTTATTCCTTTTGATTAAAATATAGCTACAATTAAAAATTATGTTAAAATAAAAACAATGCAGAAGTATAAATATAAATTATTTTTATTGGCGGTTTTTATCGGGGCTCTGGTTTGGTCCGGTATAAATCCACCGGCAGGGAGAGCGGATTGGCTGTTGGAAAATAGCCCGATATTTGTGGCGATGCTGGTTTTTGTCGTATCGGTAAGATATATAAAGATTTCGGACTTTTCCTATACGCTAATAGTTATTTATTTGATGTTTCCTTTGGTAGCTGCCCATTATGGAGTGACCGGGGTGTCTTTTGGCAATGTCATCGGCCATTGGATGGGAACGACGAGGAATATGTATGACCGACTAACTCATTTTCTTTTCGGATTTTTAGGATTTTATCCCGTGCAGGAATTGGTAATGTTTATTAATAAAGATAATATAAAGAAAAACATTTGGAATTATTACATTCCTTTTGAAACAATACTTGCAGCCTCCTGCGTCTATGAGATTTTTGAATGGCTTACTGCGGTAACCGTAAACCCTGTTCTGGCCGTTTCTTTTTACGGCTCCCAGGGAGATATTTTTGATACGCCCAAAGATATGGCCATGGCTGCCATAGGTGCACTGTTTGCTATGCTTATAGTTTTTCTTTTTCAAAAATACAAAAATAAAAAATCCATCAACACAGTTTCCTGAAATTAATGGATTTTAAACTTTGCAAATATTTAATTTTTTTTCTTCTAAAACCCGCTCGACCGTCGTAACAAGGTCAAGTAAATCGTAAGGTTTAGAGATAAAGTCTCTGGCTCCAAATTTTTTGGACTCAAGACAATTTTTTAAACTGGCAAAGGCTGTTAATACAATAGTTCTAATGTTTGGATTCAAAAGTTTTTCTTTATTGTTTTGAATAAACTTTAGAACTTCGATGCCGTCTATCTTAGGCATTTTTAAATCCGTTATAACTAAGTCAAATGCTTCTTTTTGAAGAACACTTATAGCTTCTTCGCCGTCAGAAGCAAGTTTAGTTTGATAGCCTTCTCCTTCGAGTTCTTTGGACAACGTCAGTCGTACTAATTCTTCGTCATCAACTACTAAAATAGTTTCCTTCATGGCCTTGCTCCTTTTTTATGAATGTAAAAATAACTCAGATTTAACTTTACCTTACCAATAAATCATAATTTTGTCAAAAAACAAAAAACTGCCCATCGCGGCAGTTTTTTGCATAAATAAATTACAAATTAATTTATTGTCCCATAACTTCTGAGTTTGAGTGGGAAGAATCGCTGATACCTCCGGGAGCTTTGCAAGCTTTGGCGGCGGTTCTAAATGAAGACCAGGCGCTGTTGCGAGCTGTTCTCCAAGCTGTGTTTGCCGTCTTGATAGCTTTATTGAATGCCGACCATGCTGCTTTTACCGCTGTCGCCACATCTGCTTTTGTGGAAGCAGTATAGGCCTGTTGTAGGGCAGATGCTCTGGCTGTATAAGCATCACTGACGGCTTGAGCGTGAGCGCTGATGGCTGTGCCTAAAGCAGTTTCTCTTGCATTAACAGCCGTTCCAACGCAAGTAATAGCCGTAGCAATATTTGAAGTTGGGGGAGTCCCTGTTGTTTGAGCAAGCACCGGCAAGGCGATCAAGGTCAAAGCAAGTCCTAATATACCAAATATTTTTTTCATTTTGATTTCATTAAAATTTTATAAATATAAAATCGACCTTTTTCTTTATATAATATACCATATTGCAATTTAGATGAAGATTAGATGAAGTTTTGAAAATTAGCTACATTCTGATATAATACAAGGATTAAACATTTTTAATGACTTTTTAATTATGGAAAACCAAGAAAAAGAAAACATTTCTTGCCCGCAGGTTAGAATTTTTAATGAGGACAAAAAAGACGGCTGTCATTTTCACTGCCATCATAAGCACCACCATTATATGGGGAAGATAATCATCGGAACAATTTTAATAGCCTTGGGTCTTAGCGCTCTTTTTGGTATTTCACTGTTTAATTTTGTCTTTGCTTTTATTTTGATGGCAATCGGCATTAAAATAATTATGGGCAGGGAACATAAAGATTGGGATTGGGGGCAGGTTAAATCGACCCCATCAACTGTTAATGAAAATACTATAAATGAAGTAAATATTTTTAGCTCCGCAAATAAAATTATAAAATCCGAAAATTTCAAAGGCGGGAAAATAGTGCTGATTTTCAGCGGAGGGAAAATAGATTTAAGCCAAGCAAAAACTTCCGAGAAAAATATTAATATGGAAGTAGTAGCAATCTTCGGCGGAGGACAACTCGTTGTTCCAAAAGGCTGGAAAATAAATTCAGAAGGGGCTTCGATTTTCGGTGGCTATGATACTAAAATAGAGGGAGAAAATGGCGAAACAACTTTAAATCTGAAAGGTGTTGCCATCTTCGGTGGGATTAAAGTTATAAATTAATTATGCAAACATTTTTTGATAAAATACCGAAGTTTTTAAAATCCAAATGGGCCATTGGAATAATTGTCTTGATTGTTCTCCTTGTGGGAGCAACTATTATTTTTCACAAAAACCCAACCTATCAATTCATAACCGTGGAACGCGGTTCTATCGCTGAATCGGTTTCCGTTACCGGCAATACCACGCCGGCCCAGAGCGTCTCTTTGGCCTTTGGCAGCAGCGGTATTGTCGCTCGTACTTATTCCGATCTGGGCAAACAAGTGCAAAAAGGACAGATTTTGGCGGAGCTTAATCAAAGCGATCTTTTAGCCCAATTGCATAATGCCCAAGCAAGTCTCACAATCGCTCAGCAGAATGTGTCCACTTCAAAAAATAATCTTGCAAATGTTATTGCCCAACAAAATATTTTAGTTAAAAATGCTTACGTAAATCTCTTAAATTCCACCCTGGCATCAAAAGTGGAAGGAAATACCTCTCTAATCGCTCCTTCCATAAGTGGAACTTATAGCAAAGATATTGAAGGAAAAATAATTATTTCTGTTTATCAAACCGGTGGCGGTGGTTATTTTACTATTTCGGGAATAGCCAGTGGCATAGGCACAGCTAGTACCACAGAACAGGAACCCATCGCTGATACGGGACTTTTTATACAATTTCCTTCTTCATTTTCTCCCTACGTTGGAACAACCTGGGATATTGTTATTCCGAACAATACCGCCCCGAATTATTTGGCAAATTATAATGCCTATCAATTAGCGCTTGAAACTAGCAATAAAGCTATCGCTGACGCGCAGGCAAATATAGGGACTACGGATTCTTCATCAATTATTGACGCGCAGGTCGCCCAAGCTCAAGCAAACGTAGATAGCATAACAGCCAAGCTGGAAAATTCCCGGGTTACTGCTCCCATCAGCGGCATAATTACCCAATTTGACGCGAAAGTAGGACAATTCACGTCTTCCAATACACCCCTTGTTTCCATAATATCCAACGACGGCTATGAAGTGGACGCCGGCGTTTCCGAAACCGACATCGGGAAAATTTCAATCGGCAATAAAGTCAGCATGACCCTTGATGCTTTCCTGAATGAAACATTTACCGGGTCGGTATTTTATATTGCGCCGGCAGAAACAAACACCCAGGGAGTTATTGATTACCAAATTAAAATTTCCTTTGACAAACCTGACCCGCGTTTCAAGAGCGGACTTACGGCAAATATTGACATAGAAACAAAACAAAAAGACAGTGTGCTGATTCTTCCGCAATATGCTATTTTACAAAATGACCAGGGAACATTCGTGGAAACCCTTGAAAATAAAAATATAAAACAAAATCCCGTGACTTTGGGTATCCAAGACCAGAAAGGAAATGTGGAAGTGATTTCCGGCGTCACGGAAGGGGAGCAGGTTCTGAATATCGGACTTAAAGCGCAATGATTGAAGTAAAGGATTTAAAAAAGGAATATTTTGAAGAGGAAACACCGACCCGGGCTTTGCGGGGGGTAAGTTTCTCCATTGAAAAAGGAGAATTTGTTTCCGTAATGGGACCTTCGGGTTCGGGCAAATCTACTCTTCTCCATATATTAAGTTTTTTGGACCGGCCTACTGGGGGTTCTTATAAATTTCAAGGAAAAAGTATTGATGAAATGACGGACCAGGAACTTGCCCAGGTTCGCAACAAAGATATGGGCTTCGTTTTCCAATCATTTAATTTACTTTCTCGATTGACGGTATATAACAATGTTGAGATACCTCTTTTGTATTCCAATATTCCTCCCAAAAAACGCTCAACGCTTGTGGAAGAAGCCGTCCGGTCCGTCGGGCTTGAAGAAAAATTGCACACCGAAGCCGGCAAACTTTCCGGCGGACAAAAACAGCGGGTGGCCATTGCCCGGGCTTTGGTAACGGACCCTAATATTATTTTCGCCGATGAACCGACGGGCAACCTTGATTCGGAATCCGGTTTGCAAGTTATGGAAATACTTGAATCCCTAAACGACAAAGGTCGCACTGTGGTATTGGTAACCCACGAAACTCAGACAGCCGAATTCGCTAATCGCGTTATCAGAATAAAAGACGGAATGGTTGAAAGCGATAAATTAATTACCGCGAACCGCCATCTTCGCGGAGCTTTAAAATAATATGCTTTTCAGAGACGCATTCAAAACCGCCACCCGCAGCCTCACGCACGGAAAAATGCGCTCAATTTTAACGATGCTGGGTATTGTCATCGGCATCGCTTCGGTCATCATCCTCATGTCCATCGGACAATCAGCCCAGGATTTAATTTTAAATCAAGTTCAGAGCGTCGGTTCCAATCTTATCATCATAGTGCCCGGCACTCCTTCCAATGGAAAGTTTTCTCCCTCTGCCGCCGAGCAAGGTATAGTCATTACCAGTTTAAAACAAAGAGACATTGATGCTTTGGAACGCGAGCCTTCCATTGACGCAGCGGCGCCTTTGGTCAGCGGACAAGCCGAGGCGGTTTATGGAAATAATAATAAAACCATAAGCTATCAGGGAGTGACCGCTAATATGTTTTCAATCCGCAATTTGATTATCGGAAAGGGATTTGCTTTTACCAAGGCGGACGTGGATTCCGCAAATCATGTGGTAGTAATCGGACCTGATTTGGCAGTTACGCTTTTTGGTCCCTACGTCAACCCCATAGATAAAATAATAAGATTGAAAAATATTTCTTTTCGCATCGTCGGAATACTCAGCAAGGGTGGCACCGGAATGTTCGGAGTTGACCAGGGGAACGTGGTCGTTATGCCCATAACCGTCGCCCAAAAACAATTGCTGGGAATTTCCTATTTTAGCACCGTTTTAGTCCAAGCAAATCAAAAATACGACATCAGTTTTGCCGAATCGCGGATAAAATTTACTCTACGTCAGGACCACGGCATAACTGACCCGAATAAAGATGATTTCAATGTGCTGACCCAGGCGGACATTCTGAGTATTCTCGGCACAATCACTTCGGTTTTGACATTATTCCTGGCAGCCATTGCCTCCATTTCGCTTGTGGTCGGAGGCATCGGTATTATGAATATTATGCTTGTTGCTGTCACCGAAAGAACTAGAGAAATCGGGCTTCGCAAGGCAGTGGGAGCAACCAATGCCGATATTCTGAAACAATTTCTTATTGAATCGGTTTTGCTGACTTTTATAGGCGGAGCCATAGGTATTGCGGCAGGCGCAAGCGTGGTGGGTTTTGCGTATTTTATTCTCACAACTTTCTTTTCCACTCTCGGCTGGGTTTTTGCTTTTCCGATTTCTTCCGTCATTCTGGGTCTAGCGGTTTCCGGTATCGCCGGCATCGCTTTCGGTATTTATCCGGCCTATCAAGCCGGCAAAAAAAATCCGATTGACGCACTGCGATATGAATAGAAATAAGGTATAATTATTTTATGAGTTTAAAAAAATTCGGAATCATTTTATTTTTAATATTTTCTTTACTGCCAGTGCAAAAAATATTTGCCCAAAACGCGAACACCGGATTTGTGCCGGCCAATATTTGGTATTCCAAAGACCCCTTTGAAGAAGGGGACAAGATAAAGATTTATACGTTGATTTTTAATCCGGACACAAGACAATTATCCGGCACTGTGAATTTTTT
This sequence comes from Candidatus Nomurabacteria bacterium, assembly GCA_963842815.1. Lineage (GTDB taxonomy): Bacteria > Patescibacteriota > Minisyncoccia > Phycocordibacterales > UBA9973 > UBA9973. The sequence continues at coordinate 108,395 of CAWJHU010000002.1, read as the reverse complement.
TGATAATACGGTTTTATTGGGTAAAAAAGATTTTACAGTGGCGGCAAACGCCACAAATGCCGTTTCTGTTAGCTGGACAGTAACCGCCGGAGACCATAGCATCTTCGGAGAAATTGAAAACGCCAAGTTTTTGGTGTCCGCTGGAAACTATCAAGCAGTTTCTTTAACAGAAAATCAGACCCAAAAAAGCTCCCGCACTGTTTCCAAGAAAATAGTTCCCGGCACCACCGATGCAAATTCCGTTTCCCAAATAGGCAATAATATTTCTTCCCTGGTTTCAGACGTAAAATCCATAGCAGAAAAAACACCGAGCTCAATTACTGAGCCCATTACTTCTGCCGTAAATACGCTGGAAGAATTTCGCACAAATACGAATATCGCTTCGGATAATAAACAAGGAGAAATAAAAAATGAGATAAAAGCTTTGGACAACGCGAAAACCCCGGCCAATTCAACGACGGCGCCCAGTTCTTTATTGAAGCCATTTAAGTACGTAGAATTGTTTTTCTTTTCCGTCGCTTCATTTATTTTAAATAATAAAGTTTTATTTTATGGCATAATAATTCTTGCTGTTTTCTTTATTCTGCGCTTTATTTGGAATATTGTATTTTAAATTTAAGCGTGTAAAATAGGATTATGCTATTACGAATCCTCGCTTCTCTAGTGCTGCTATTATCCATACTTTTTATGCCTTTTTGGCTGTCTGTTCTGTTGGCCTTGGGAGGGATGATTTATTTCTCTTTTTTCTGGGAAAGCGTCGTTTTGTTTTTACTTTCGGATTTGCTGTACGGAGCAGGAGAGGCCAGATTTTCCAATATCTTTTTTGTTTCTCTAATTATTTCTTTCTTCGCTTTGATAATAATAGAACTATCAAAAAAGAAATTCAGAATTTCAAAAATAAATTATGACTAGAAAAAGATTAAATAAACAAAAAATCAAGAATGCAAATTTTTTCGTGGAACCCGATGAAATTTTTCTAGATTCCAAAAATCTGCAAAATTTCGACCGCCAGCAATTTGAAGGCCGAATAGAAAAACCCATTTCTAAAAAAATTATTTTTTTTCTCGGCATCTTTTTCTTAATATTTTTAGGAGCTTTTTCAGCCAGACTTGGCTTTCTTCAAATACAAAAGGGTCAGGCATACTTAAATAGAAGCCAAAATAATGTTCTGGAAAAACAGATTATTTTCAGCGACAGGGGAATTATTTACGATAGAAACAAAACGGAACTTGTTTGGAACGCAAAAAGCGAAGATTCTCCCACCTCCCTTCGCGAATATTTATCTCCCGGATTTTCGCATCTTCTGGGTTATGTGAGCTACCCCATGCAGGACAAATCAGGGAATTATTGGCAAAGCGAGTTTATAGGAAAAGACGGATTGGAAAAACAATATAATGAATCATTGAAAGGGGAAAATGGGTCAAAAATAGTGGAAGTGGACGCCCAAAGGGTAGTTCGTTCGGAAAATATCGTCAATGCGCCCAAGCGCGGAGCCGACCTGGTCACGACAATTGATTCCCGGATTCAAACGGAATTATTTGCCATTATTAAAAATTTATCCCAAAGTAATTCTTTTTCGGGAGGGGCAGGCATATTAATGGACGTTAATAATGGCGAAATATTAACTTCCGTCAGTTTCCCGGAATATAATTCAGAAATTCTTTCACAGGGAAAAGATGCAAAAACGATTCAAAATTATTTAATCGACAAAAGAAAAGTTTTTATGGACAGAACCATTTCGGGTTTATATACGCCGGGTTCCATCGTTAAACCATTCTTCGCCATCGGAGCGTTGGCAGAAGGCGTGATTGACCCGCTTACAAAAATATTATCTACGGGTTCCATTTCTATTCCCAATCCATATTTCCCCGGCCAAGAAACTGTTTTTAAAGACTGGAGAGCCCAGGGTTGGGTGAATATGGTGCAGGCATTGGCCGTATCCAGCGACGTTTATTTTTATGAAATCGGCGGGGGATATGAAAATCAAAAAGGGCTGGGCATAGTAAATATTGAAAAATATGCGGACCTTTTTGGCATCGGTGAAAAAACAGGAGTAGATTTGCCGGATGAAGCAGGAGGGGTAGTTCCCAGTCCTTTGTGGAAAATAAAAAATTTCAATGGTGAACCTTGGCGGGTTGGAGATACCTATCATACTGTCATTGGACAATACGGGTTCCAAGTAACTCCCATGGAAATGGCCCGGGCAGTATCCGCCATTGCCAATGATGGCACCCTTGTTACTCCGCATTATATTTTAGGAGATACCGAAAAAGAAAAAGAACTTACAAATATAAATTTGAAAAAAGAATATTTCGATGTGGTTCATAACGGGATGAGACAAAGTGTTCTGGTGGGAACTTCTACGGCGGTTAATGTGCCCTACGTGCAAGTTGCTTCCAAAACCGGTACGGCTCAGGTGGGCATAAGTAAAAGTAAAGTTAATTCCTGGATTATCGGATTTTTCCCCTATGAAAATCCTAGATATGCATTTACCATAATGATAGAAGGCGGTCCTTCTTCGGGAAGCGTCAGCGCATCCTCTGTAATGCGCCAGCTTCTGGACTGGATGTCCATAAACACCCCTGAGTATTTCAAATAAAAGAAAAATCTTTTTCTTGATTTTTCATAAGCTTCTAGGGTATAATATGGAGATGAAAAAAGTGAAAATAATTTTAGGATTGAGCATTTGGGTGACAATACTGGGATATTTGGGTTTTCCATATTCCTTTAAAAATATTTTATTTACTATTTCCGACCTGGCGCTCATTTATTTTAGTTATATGTTGTATGTGGATTTAAAAGCAGGGGAGGCAAAAGAAAAAACCTTTGACAATTTTTCCGAAAATCATGATTTCGGCGGAAGTGAAATAAAACCGGAAAATTCGGATTTAAACAAGGAAGAAATAAAATAATTTAATGAAGAATCATATTTTAGAATATTTTAAAACAAGGCAAGCCTCGGCTACCATTTTACTTGTGGCCATTTTCTTTGGTTTTGGTATTTATGTGGGATTTCATAATAGGCCAGAAATTGATAAAGTTGTCAATGTATCCGGCAAAGAAACAGCAGTAACCACTCAGGTTGATTTTTCTCCTTTTTGGAAAGTTTGGAATGATATTAATGAAAAATATCCAAGTGCCGGGAAGATAACTGACCAGGACAAGGTCTACGGGGCTATTTCCGGGCTTGTGGGCTCTCTAAATGACCCCTACAGCGTGTTCTTTACTCCAGACCAGGCAAAACTATTTCAAAGCGACATAGAGGGAAATTTTGAAGGAGTGGGTATGGAAGTGGGAATAAAAGATAAAATACTCACCGTAATTGCTCCTTTGAAAGATACTCCTGCCTACAAAGCCAACATAAAACCGGGCGACTCAATTTTAAAAATAGATAAAATGACAACTTCCGGTTTGAGTATTGAAAAAGCAATAAGTTTGATTCGAGGACCCGCCGGAACCACCGTGACACTGACAATTTTCCGCAATGGGGACAAAGAACCCAAAGAAATAAAAATCGTACGGGATGTTATAAATATACCCACCCTTGATACGGAGTTGAGAAAAGATGGTATTTTTGTAATAAAACTTTATAGCTTCTCCGCGAATTCAGCCAATCTTTTCCGCGATGCACTTAAAGAATTTTCCACCTCCGGCTCCGATAAGCTTCTGCTTGATTTGAGAGGGAATCCCGGAGGATACTTGGATGCGGCCGTCAGCATGTCCAGTTGGTTCCTGGAGGGAGGAAAGCCCGTGGTCACGGAAGATTATGGAAATAATTTAAATCCAAAAATATACAGAAGTCAGGGCTACAATATATTTACTGATAAATTAAAATTCGTGATTTTAATAGACAGCGGTTCAGCTTCGGCTTCTGAAATTTTAGCCGGGGCGATGCAGGATTACAAAAAAGCTTTATTGGTGGGGGAACAAAGTTATGGCAAAGGTTCCGTACAAGAACTCCTGAATGTGACACCGGATACCACTCTAAAAATTACAGTGGCCAGATGGCTAACTCCCAATGGTAATTCTATTTCGGAAAAAGGATTAACCCCTGATTATAAAGTATCCATTAGCCCCAAAGACTTGATTGCAAAAAATGATTCGCAATTAAATAAAGCCGTAGATTTATTAAATAATTGGCCGGGTTTTAAAAAATAAAGAAATAAAAAAACGGAATGAAAGTAATTTTTTTACAAGACGTGCCCAGAGTAGGCAAAAAATACGACATCAAAGAAGTAAATGACGGCTATGCTCTGAATTTCTTATTTCCCAAAAAATGGGCAACTTTGGCAACTTCAAAAGCAATGGCAGAAGTTGAAAGGCATAAAAAAGAAATAGTCATTGAAAGGGAAGTGCAGGAAGAACTTCTGGCAAAAAATTTAGAAGAGATAAAAGACAAGACTATTACCATCAAGGCAAAGGCAGATGAAAAAGGCCATCTTTTTTCCGCTATTCATGAAAAAATGCTGGTGGAAGCCATGAGTAAAGAAAGCCATGTGCAAATAGATGAAAAATTTATTGCCCTGGAAAAACCCATTAAAGAAATAGGGGAATTTGAAATTCCAATTATTATAAAAAATAAAAAATCTTCATTCAAACTTATAGTAGAAAAAATATAAAAAATCCCCTCAGAAGGGGATTTTTGTTTTGCTTTTTAGACTACGCTTACAGTCTTTTTTACCATGGTCTTGCCATTAAAAGAGATTTTGCGTCTTGAGCCGAATTTGACTGTGCCGGGCTTCAGAGCGAATAAAGTGTGGTCGCGCCCCATGGATACGTTGTTGCCAGCCATAATGACTGTGCCACGCTGACGGATGATTATAGAGCCTGCTTGCGCTTTCTGGCCATCGGCAATTTTAGTACCCAGATATTTTGGATTGGAATCTCTTAAGTTTTTGGCTGTTCCGCCGGCTTTTCTATGTGCCATATATTTTTACTTCTCCCGCCATGGCGAGATTAATTTTTTAATGTTAAAATCTATTTATAAACCAATTAAACAAGAGTATAAACGATTATATGGAAAAAATCAAGTTATTTATTGAAAGCGACAAAGGCAAAGACGTTTTGGTCATCATTATCATAATTTTGGTCGGTTTGGGCTCATTTGAGCTAGGCAGACTATCCAAAGAAAGCACAAACACAGGCATAAAAGTGGAATATACCGGCCAAGAGGCTAATGCTCTGGAATCTGCGCAAAATGGGCCAGATTTATCTTTTAATCAAAATATTTCACAAAATGCTGCAAGTTCAACTTCAGAAAAAAATTTCTTTGCCTCAAGCAAGGGGACTAAATATTATTCCGTGAGTTGCAGTGCTGGAAAAACTATCAAACAAGAAAATAGAATATACTTTGCCACATCCACCGAGGCCGAAAAAGCCGGCTATGAGCTTTCCAATTCGTGTAAATAGTTCATAGTGTCTCAAAAGATATATTGTGCGACGTGCTATCAATTCAATGAATAGGCCTGGAAGACTATTCCCTATTGACGATTAAAGGTAGGAGCGTTAATTTGATAATCTGTTGGCTGGCCATCTCTGATTCGCTCCATATTATTAACAAAAGATTTCCAAAAAATATTTATAAAAATATCATTCCAAAGGTAGGCTGCCGGCTGGGCTAGATAGTCGTTCCATAAATTCCTGGTCCCTCCCCCGACGTAGTTTATATTCTCTTGTCCGGTAGGGCTTTCCACCACCGACTTGATACTTATTTTAAAATAGCTGAGCACCAGAATAAGAATAAATCCTAAAATTAAAATTCCAATGATGCTAATTCCTCCTTTTATTTTTTTAAACAGATTGGCCATTTTAATTTAAGGAAATATTAAAAAACGCTTTTTATTGTAGTTACAAGCCAGTTTATGGCTTGGCCGATGGTGACATGAAAATAACTTAACAAAAACAAAACTATGATTATAAGAATTATCAATTTAATAAATCCGCCTTCTTTATTTTTAATATTCATATTCACTCTATTATTTTACCATTATTTATTATAAGGAGGCAAGTAATACATAGGGTCAAGATAGCCGTTCATGGGGGCTATGGGCATGGTGTAAATACGTCCTGCGCAGGCTTGGCTGGCTCTGGATTCCATTTTAACGGCATCCGAAGCATAAACCGATACATGTAGATGCGGACCTGTGGCATATCCGGTATCTCCCGAATAACCCACTACTTCTCCTCTCGAAACTTTCTGCCCTTGGTAAACCTTGATTAGAGAAAGATGGCCATAGGTGCTGGAGAGTCCGTTATTGTATTGAATAAAAACAAATCTTCCGAAAGAGGCGCCAGGGCAAGTTATGTCCGTATCTCCAGTACCCAGAACTGTTCCATCGGCCATGGCTTTGACGGGTGTGCCTATGGAAGCGCGGAAATCCACGCCGTTGTGCGTGCCATTCGCATAAAGCCGCTTCCCTGCTTCTGTTTTACCGAAAAATTGAGTTACATAGATATAATCAAGTGGCCAGCTTAATATTCCCGCCTTCGGAAGCAGAGAAGGATTAAGCACATATTGCAATTGCGATTCATAATCGGTCAATTCTTTTTCAAACGCATCTCTTTTGGCCAATCTGTCTTTCAGTAATTTTTGATAATTGGCTTCGCTGTTTTTTGTCTGGGCTAAAAGTTTGTTTTTGTCCGCCGTATTTTGGTCCACTATCTTTTTCTGGTCGGAAAGTTTTCCTTTTAAGGCCACAAGCTGATTTTTTGCATCTGTTGTCTCTTTTTTAGTATTTTCCAAATCGCTTTTTGTCTGTTTTACTTTGATTGTTGTTTCTCTAATGGCATCATTGATGGTAGCCATATTGTCCATATCATTCCAAATGGCCGTAAAATCATTTTCCGATAGCATTATTCCTAATATATCGCTTTGTTCAATTTCGTTTACCTGTTTAATATCTAAAGATATGGCATCCATATTGTTTATTATAATATCCTGTTTGTCGTTTATTTGCAGGCTTAATTCTTGTATCTTTAAATTTGTCTGGTCTATTTTATTCTGGGTAACCGCCATGTCGGCTATCAATTTTTTTCTAGTCAAATCCAACTGTTTTATGGAACCATTTAAAGAATCTTTCTGTTGTCCTAAACTATCAAGCTGTGTTTGGTACTGGGCAATTTCCTGTTCCAACGCAGCGATATCGGTATTTCTTTGATTAATTTTGTCATTTAATTCCTGGGCAGTTTGAGCAGAAGAAAAAGCGAAAGGAATTATTATAAAAATCCCCAAAAAAATCAAAAGGAGTACTCTAAATCGCTTTTTGTAGTCGTGATAAAGTTTCATTTTTTCCTAAAATCTCGGCAATAATGAATGGATCCGGAGATTTTTCCAACCCGGAGAGCGCATATCTGACCGGATGCAATAGTTCTCCCCTATTTTCCAACTTGTCAGCAATTTGCTTTAGAGCATTTTTTATATTTTCGTTTGTAAAGTTTTTTTCTTCTAATTTCCCCAAGGAATTTATTGCTCGTTTTAAATTTTCAGAAATTTTTTCTGCCGGTGTGTTTTTGTAAATCAATTTTTCTTTTGCATATGTCGGTTTTTTATAAAAAAAGTCTAGGTCTCCCCTATCTACCATTTCTTTCACGTCGCTCCATTTGGAAATTCTCTCCGTGATGATTGGAATAAGTTTTTCTATTTTTAATTTTTCTGGCAAATATTTATAAACGTTATTTTTAATTTCTTCCGGGGGAAGCATTTTTATGTGTTCTTTATTAAACCACTCCAGTTTTTTTTCACTAAAAATAGCCGGACTTTTTTGTACTCCGGAAAAATCAAAGGCTTTTATCAGCTCATCATGGGTAAAAATTTCTTTGTCTCCCCCGGGATTCCAGCCCACAAAAGCTACGCCATTTAAAATTGCCTCCGGGAGAAAACCGAGTTTCAGATAGTCCGTCATAGATTTCGCGCCCCGGCGTTTTGAAAGTTTTAATTTATCGGGACCCAAAACAAGCGGCAAGTGGGCATAGATAGGAGTAGGAGCGCCGATAGCCCGCTGAATCAGAATTTGACGGGGGGTATTGGAAACATGGTCTTCTCCTCTGATTACATGGGTGATGCCGGCTTCAAAATCATCCACCACCACTGCCAAATGAAACAACGGCTCATTTAAATTTTTCGCGATTATAAAATCCCCCAAGTCTTTGGTATGCATCGTAACTTTTCCCTTTATCTCATCCTGAAAAGAAACATTAATATTCGGATTCTTAAATCTGATTAGTTCTTTTATGACACCACTGCCGTCTTTTGCTTCTTCTTTTGAAAGGTATGCACTTCCCTCTTTTATCATTCTTTCAAGATATTTTTTATGAATGTCTATGTGTTCGGATTGTCGGAAAAATTTGTCATAAGGAATCCCAAGCCATCTTAAACTTTCAATTATATTTTCTTCATATTCTTTTTTGGATCGTTCTTTGTCCGTATCTTCAATACGAAGAACAAAAATGCCTTTATGTTTTTTAGCATAAAGGTAAGAAAAAATAGCCGTCCTGTATGCCCCTAAATGCAGATACCCTGTCGGGCTGGGGGCAAATCTTGTAACCACCTTCTTTTTCGTCCAATTAAAAATCCTCATCCATTTATTTTAGCATTTTTTGCCCAAAATAAGAAAAGTTTTTATTTTTCGTGGGCGAGGGCGATGTCTACCAACTCACGGGCGATTTTGTAGGCGGCGTCGGGTTTATTGAAGGCTTTCGCATTTTGCGCCATTCTATCCAGAATTGCTTTATTGTTTACAATTCTTTCAATTTCCGAACTCAAAATATTGGCCGTCATATTCGCCTCTTCAATAACATTGCAGGCTCCCGCATGGACATAATTAAAGGCATTTTTTCTTTGATGGTCGCCATTGGAAGTTGTGATCGGAATAATAACGGATGGCACGCCCCAGGATGCTATTTCAAATATGGCCGACCCTGCTCTGGAAATAACAATGGTGGCTGCTCCGGCGGCCATTTTCACAGCAAGCGGATTTAAAAAATCAAAAGGCAAATATCTTACTTTTTCCGAATCGGAGGCAAGCACCACCTGCGCCCGTCCCGCGACATTTTTAAAATTATTAATTCCCGTTTGATGTATAATCTGAAAATTCTTTATCAGCCTCGGCAATGCGTCCAGCACCGTATTATTTATCAGTTCCGCTCCCTGGGAACCTCCTAAAACCAAAATAACAGGCAGTCCCGTTTCCAATTTAAAATACTGAAGCGCCTCTTCGCGAGGGGCCGGATGTTCTATTTCTGCCCTGATGGGATGTCCCGTCCAGGCAACTTTATTTTTAGGAAAATAATCTGCCGCTTCTTTATAGGAAATGGCTATCCTTTGGGCGAATCGTCCGGCCCATTTATTTACTCGGCCGGGCACAGAATCCGATTCATGGATTACCACAGGGATACGTAAAATTCTGGCTGCTAGCACCGTGGGAAACGAGGCATATCCCCCTTTGCCGAATACGACATCCGGGTAAATTGTAAATATTTTATAAATAGCATTAATCGTGCCGAAGAACATTTTAAAAATATCGGTAAAGTTTTTAAGAGAAAAGTACGTGCGCATCTTCCCGGCTTTTATTTCTTCGTAAAGAAGTCCGTTTTCCAGAAGCATCTCTTTATCATAGGGGCCATCGGAAACGTAATAAAGCTTAGCTCCTATTATTTTCTCTTTATCTATTATTTGGTTGACTTTTTGAACAACGGCAATGATTGGATAAAAATGTCCGCCCGTTCCTCCTCCTGTAAATATTATTTTCATAATAAATTTTATTTATTCTGTAATTTTTTTAATCTTGATATTTGAAATACAACGCCCACGGCGATAAGGTCTATCATCAGCGAAGTACCTCCTTGACTGACAAAAACCAATGGCACTCCCGTCAAAGGAAAAACTCCGATGGCAGAAGCAATATTCATAAACGATTGGGCCACTATCAGTATAACAATTCCGGAAACTAAAAGTCTACTGAAAAGGTCGGGAGAATTATTGGCAATGCGGAGTCCGCGCAAAAGAAAAAGCAGATAAACTATTATTATGGCAACGCATCCCACAAGGCCTAGTTCCTCGCCCACAACGGCAAAAATAGAGTCCCCTTGCGGTTCTGGCAGATAGCTGAATTTTTGGATACTCTGGCCATATCCCCTGCCAAAAATTCCGCCTGAACCGATGGCTATCAAAGATTGTTGTATTTGGTAGGAAGACCCCTGAGGGTCTTGGGAAGGGTCAATGAAAGTTTTTATTCTCTCCTGAAGATAGGGAGTAAAAAACACAAGAAAGCTCAGGCCAACCACCGCAGTCACTCCCAGCAGAGCAATCCATTTTGTCGATACTCCGGAAATAAAAAGCATGGAAATTCCGACGATGGCAATTAAAATAAAACTTTTAGTGTCCGGCTGATGAAATAAAATAACCGCGATAACCGCGAGCAATAGACCAAGCGGAAGAATGCCGAATTTAAAATCCTGCACCCTGTTTTTCGCCCAGGAAAGCCATGCGGCAAAATAAATTATGAATCCGAATTTCAAAAATTCTACTGGTTGAAAATTTATCGGCCCGAGCTGAATCCATCTTTCCGCTCCCAAATGGCTCCTGCCTAAAAAGGGAACAAAAACCGCGGCCGTAAGAAGAATAGCCCCTAAAAAAATATAAAAAGAATAGTTGCGCCAAAATTTATAATCTATTTTCAGGGTAAAATACATGCCCAGAAAACCTAAACCAAAGCCGAGGACCAATTGGGTAAAAAGCATTGAATAGAAAGCCCCCGCGCTCTTGGCCAAAATTCCCAAAGATGCGGAAATGAACATGGCCACCCCTATAAAGATTAAAATAAAAGTAATTATTAAAAAAAATCTGTCTATTTTTTTTTCTTTCATATTTTACCGGCTGATAATTGCCAAGATTATTCCCACCACGGAAAAGGCCATGGATAAAATCCAAAAACGCATGGTCACTTTGTAGGAAGGCCATCCCAGAGCTTCAAAGTGATGATGGATGGGCGAAAGTCGAAAAATTTTTTTTCCACCTCTAAATTTTTTGGAAAGCATTTGTAAAACAACAGAACTAGAACTAATAACGAGGGGCATTGCCACAATAGGGAGAATAAAAACTGAATCAGTTAAAAAAGCTATGGTGGCTAAAGTAATAGTGAGCCCCATGATGCCCGTCTCCCCCATATAAAATCTCGCCGGTGGAATATTAAACCACAAGAAGGCCAAAATGGCTCCAGTCGCCACCGCGCAAAAAGCGGCAATATCTATCTGATTATTGGCAAAAGCTATTAAAGAATAAGCGGAAAAAATTGCAGCGAAAACTCCTCCGGAAAGTCCGTCCAACCCGTCAATGACTCCGCCGGAAAAAGTCCCCAGGGCAACGATTATGAAAAATGGAATAATCAAAATGCCCAGATACAGTTCCCCGCCGAACGGAATATGAATTGAAATCATTCCCAGTTTATAATAAAACCAAAGACCAATTAAAAAAGAAATAAAAACTACCAAAACTACTTTATATTTCCGCCAAGATTTATCATCATGGGCGCAATTCCCTTTTCCATAAATCTGCATCAGGTCGTCCCAAAGCCCCAAAAGCGACCCGAAAAGCAAGACCAGAAGAGGTATCAGCGTTTGGTTTTTGCTGAGGAAATTTATTTTTTCCGTCATTTCTCCGGGAAATAAAAGTGAGATTAAATAAAAAATAAGGGTGGAAAAAAGTATTGAGGCCCAGATGATTATCCCGCCCACTCGAGGAGTTTTTAATTCATCCTCTTCATTGTGGATTTTCTGAAAATCTGTGTTAAGGGTACCGCCATTACGGGAATATTTCTTCCACATTTTGTATTTGTAAAAATAATGGCTGGCAAAAGGGGTAATAAAAAGCCCTATCAGAAAGGCCACCACCATGGGTAAGAATATTTTAACCAAATTCAAAAGCATATAATGATTTTAACATATTTCTTTTTAAAATACTTCTATTCCCCTGACCCTGGGTCAGGGGAATAACAGATTTATAATCTTTTCCATATCGGAAAATCTGCCGTCCATGGTTGAGCCTAGGACGGTGATGGCAAGAATATGCTCGTTTTGATTCCTATAAATTACAGTTAAATTCCCTCCCGCTAGCGGTGTAAATCCTGTTTTGGAAAACAAAACATCAGGAATTTTATCTAAAATTGTATCGGTATTTTTTATATTGTGAGTAAAACCGGATTCGGATTTTGTATTTATTTCCGGTAATATGCTCGCACCAAAAACTTCAGGATACGCATTAAGAGCATACATAGCCATAGTGTTTACATCTTCCGCCGAAGCATAAGCTCCCGCCATTTTCCCGTCAACATCCAATCCAGTGGGATTTGAAAATAAAGTATTTCCCATTCCGATTTTTCGCGCTTTCTCATTCATTTTTTCCAAAAAATTATCGGTGCTTTCTGCCAAAGCATAGGCGCCATCATTGGCCGAACCTATCAAAGTAAATTTTGCCAAGTCTCCGATTTTAAATTTTTCATCAACAAAAAATCCGTAATCAGTGTCCTGTTTGAGCGCATTTTTAGAAATTGAAACAATATCATCCATATTATGATTGTTCAAAGTAATTATAACGGTCATTATTTTAGTGAGCGAGGCAATAGGCAAATTTTCTTCGTCGTTTTTCCCATAGATTTTTTTATTCAGAGTTTCATCGTAAACAGATACTGCTTTCGCTTGAATCTGAGCATTTGCCAGTGTATTTTGTATTTTTATAATATTGTTTTCCTCGTTTTGAAAGGCATAATTCGATTTGTCGTTCCCAATAGAAAACAAAATTGCCTCCAGGGCAACAACAATCAAGATAAAAAATAAAAAATAATTTTCTTTAAATGTCGGTTCCATCTTTTAATTCGTCGGCCAAATTTTGGGCGGTAGATTCAATTGAATTGTTTACTAAATTATAATCCGGCAATTCTTCCACAGATTTTACGCCCATAAAAGAAAGCAACTCAAAAGTAGGCCTATAAATATAACGCCGGTTGTCTTCGGGATCCAAGTTCTTCTCTACGAGCCCCCTGATGGAAAGCGCACGCAAAGTAAAACTGCTATTTACCCCTCGGATATAATCAATCAAGGACCTACTCACTCCATTTTTATATAAAATAATAGATAATGTTTCCAAACTTGCTTTGGAAAGTTCTTTATTCAGTTCTTCCTTTTGCAATTTTTCTATGAGACTTGAGAGCTCCGGCGCCGTGCCGAGGGTAATGTCATTCTCCTTTTCCTGCAACACTATTCCCCTACTCTTTAAATTTTCTTTCAGTTTTTCCAGAGCTTCATTTATTTCCGTCTGCCCTGCGCCCAAAAATTCCGCTAGTTTCTTCCGAGACATCGGTTCTCCTTTGAAAAAAAGTATTGCTTCGATCTTCTGTTCTAAGTTCATGCAGTTTGTTTCTTAATTATAATATCTTCAAAATTACTTTCTTGCACGGCGTGCAGTATCCCCTGCCTCACCAGTTCCAGCATAGCAAGAAAACCAATAATTACAATCACCTTTTCTTCTTTCGTCTTGGCCACCCCGGCGAAATCCTTAAAATTCATTTCCAGGGTTTTTTCTATTCTTTCGGTTAATTTTGAAATCATTTCCTCTATGCTGATGACTTTTTTCACTTCCACTTCCGGCAAAAAGACTTTTTTCGGCATTCTACCCAGCGCATCCCGGGCAAAGGCCATCATACTTTCTTTCGTAATCTGTTCATCCGGCAAAAATACTAGAAAGTCATTTTTCCTTTCCAACGGCGCAAAAATAATTTTTTTGCCGAACATTTCTTTTATATGCCCGCCAAGCTTGGTGTAAAGTTCATATAATTTTAATCTCTCTTCCAGATTATGAATATCGCCTTCTTCTTCGGAAGTTAAATTCAGATTGGGTAAAAGCGATTTTGATTTTATTAAAATGAGCGTTGCTGCCACCACGATAAAACTGGAAATTTCGGAAGGATTTTGTTTTTCCAGTTTGCTGACATAATTTAAATAGTCCTCCGTCACCTGCGCCAAGGACAAGTCATTAATAAAAAACTTCCTTTCCTCTATCAGGGAAAGCAATAAATGAAACGGCCCTTCAAAGGCCTCCGTTTTGATTTGATATGTTTCGGTTTCCGTAGGATTCACCTTTATACTATATACCTATTTTAATATTTTATCTATTCAAAAACGTCACTGTAAGCTGTAAAACCGTAGCAAAACAAACCCACAGAAGATATGGAATATTAATCAGAGCGACCCATTTAATTTGTGGATAAATGAGAATCATGGACCAAATCAGAGTCCCGAGGACAAGTAAAACATCAACCGCCGCTAAATAATTATTTTTAAGTCCGAATTGAAAATAAGTAAAAGAAAGATTAAAAATAAGATTCAAAACAAAGGGAACCAAAATAATTACCGGCAATTCTTTCCTGAAAACTTTATAAAACACTGTTCCAAAAGAAACAAAAATCAAAACATAAAGCACACTCCACACTGGCCCAAAAAGCCAACTGGGCGGCGCCCAAGATGGTTTGATGAGTTGTTGATACCAAGTGTAATTATTCATTTTCCAATTATGCTACTTTTTAGCTTTTTTGGGTTTCTTTTTTTCTTTTCTATGTCCGTCTCCTTTTGCCATATAAAATTCTTATTATTCAACAAGAACTCGTTGAAGGTGTATCTTTTTTAGGGGGTTTCGAGGCTGACGAGCCGAGAACTTCAGAACTTTTCAAGCTTCGAAAAATTCGTACCCTAGAAAAAGATATACCGAGAAAGAGTTCTTGTATTTTTTTAATAATTCTTAGGAAAGATGTTTTGAAACAAGCTTCGTCATTTCAAACATATTGACTACTTTCTTGCCACCAAACACTTTCTGAAGTTTGGCATCAGCATTAATATTGCGCTTATTCTTCGGGTCTTGAAGATTGTTCTTCTTGATATATACCCACAATGCCTTTACCACCTCGGACCTAGGCATAGGACCCTTGCCTACTACTTCTGCCAACTCAGCGCTTATATTCATTGGCTTCATAAATGCGGAAACTTTTTTTTCTGCCATGTTATTTATACTTATCCCGTAGCGAGCTTTGCTCTACTACTAGGATTATTAACTATTAATATACCTATATTATAGCATAAAATCTATTTTTATAACTCAAGTAATAGAAAATTGTAATTAATTTGGAAGTTAGAAATATAAAAGTCCTATTGGAAAAATAAAAAATTTATGCTAAAATGTCATTATTATGAACCGATTTTGCTTTATAGATTCAAGTGGAATAATAAAAAGTGACCCCTTTTTTGGTACGGGACTGTTGATTGTAAAAAATATTGGTGACATGGCTGATAAATTAAACAAAAACAGTCAACCAGCTAAAGAAAAAGCCCGTCAAAATAAAAATACTCAAATTGATCACTTGCTTGCGAATGGTCAAAAGGAAGAAGTCATTAAATTACTTAGAAATAATTCTAGGTTTGAAATGAAATTTGACAATGTAAGAGCTTCAGTTGAAATTTACTATGAAAGAATGATAGATATTTTTTTATCAGATAAAGATAATAGATTCTCAGCAATGATTGTTGATAAACAAAATCCACAGTTTGATGGCGATGGCATAGAAGATGCATGGGAAACTTACACAAAATATGCAGCAAATTTAATAGTTGCAGAATTAAAAAATTTAAAAGGTGACAAGTTGTGTATAGTATTAGACGAAATTACCAGACCAAGAAATAAACCTCTTTCCCTAGAAGATACTTTATTGAGTAAGATTAGAACAGAAGTAACCAAAGACCCAACATTAAATTTTGATGATATTTTTGGGGCATTTAGTATTGAATCTCACTCCAACTTTCTTTTACAAATGTCAGACTTATTACTGGGTGCAGTTATGTATGATTATAAAAAGAAATCAGAATTAGTTACCCACCATACTGAAATTAGAAAAGAACCTTTAGTAAATAAATTAAGATCAACATTTGGTGTACCTAGCTTAGCTGGTAATTTTAAAAATGACTCCTTGGCTTATTTTAATGTATTTGAATGCGTATAAAAGAAAAGACCTCCCAATAAAGGAAGGTCTAATCTTCGCGGGTCATAGACAAGAAACCTACACCCGTTATTTACATTATGATATTGTACACCACAATAAATGAAAATGCAATGAACTGTGGATAACTTAATTTTTACTAATATTTCTCTCTATAAATTTATATAAAAGCCTTATTTTATAGGTTTATTTGTCTGCCTCACCTTTATCTAAAACCCTAATGACCACCCCTTGTATTTTTACCTCTTCGTTTGTCGAGAATTTTAATGGTTTATGAATAGGATTGTTAGAACAAGGTTTTAAAACTACATAACCATTTTCCATACGATATTCCTTTATTGTAGCATCATCGCCTATAAGCGCTACTACCTTTTTCCCTTCTTCTGGGCGATAATTTTTAACACATAAAACTAAATCGCCATCATTTATTCCAGCTTTATTCATAGAATCACCTTTTGTTCTTAAAACAAAATATTTTGACCCTTTTGACATATACTCTTTTCTGACTGGAATCATTTCTTGAATATTTGGATCTGCAATCATTAACTCTCCACACCCAACAGATTCATATAGTGGAATATTTATCATTTCTCTATATGGTGATATTATTTTTTCTTTTAAGATAGGTAATTTTATTGGAGAGATGATACTACCAAGTCTTTTCTTAAAATATTTTTCAGTTTCCTTATCCGTAAAATATACATAACAACCTTTCATGCCACGAGTCATGAGTGTACGATAAGTATTTTTAATTATTGAGTCAGCTTTTTTATTTGCCATTTCTGGATTAAGCTTAAAATCTTTTAAATACCCTTTAAGTGATGCATCAGTTTTTGCACGTTTTTTGGGAGATGTAATAATTTTCCCATCTCGAACAATTAAATCTAAGCCAATTATTACACCAATATAATCAACCTCAAGTCCTTGGCAAGTATGGATACAACCAATCTCATTAACAGATTCAGGCGCCATAATCCATAAATTACCATCACTTGCAAGATTCCATTTCATTTCAAAATTATATTCTGGAATAACAATATCATTCAAGTTCTTATTTTTTTTACTTATCCAATTCCAACAATAGCCAGCAACCAATCTAGCCTTATTATTTATTTTATTTTTCTCAAAAATCAAATCTCTAAGTTCATTTGGTGAATCCACAATTTTAAAATCATATTTCGTACCTTCAAGGGTTGTGTTCGCTGTTTCTTGGATTTGAAGTACGTCATCAACCCAAGAAAGGTATCCATCTGACCCATTACAGCGAAATTGTGATCCCAATTTTAAATTATGAGTTTTTGCACCAATTTTCTTTGCCCATCTTTCAATTTCTTCTTTTTCTCCAATATCATGCCATGTAACTTTTTGATCTTCGTCAATAAAAAATACTGATGATTTTGAAGCTTCTATTATCTCTTTAATTTGATTTTCTCCAATATTTTTAAACATTCCGGATTTTTTATTCAATCTATGGGCCTCGTCAACAATAAGAGAATCAAAAATATTAGAATCACAATCCACATAAGATCCAGAACCTGTAAACATATTTGAAATATTAGTTTTCTTTAATGTTCCAGTGAGTTTACTCTCAAAAACCGCACGCGGGGCTGAGTTTTTTGTGACATATTGAGTATTAAGTCCAAGTTTTGTTATCGCAACAAGTAAATTAACGGCAACCACAGATTTACCAGTTCCTGGACCACCCTCTACTATTAAAATATTTTTGTTATCTTTACTAGATTTCTTAGCAAAAGCAAGGGCTGTTTCATATACAATTTTCTGTTCATCAATCATGATAAATTCTTGATTTCCTTTTATCATTGAAACCAAACTATCTGCAAGATTTTTAGATGGACGAATTTCTCCATTATCAATACGATACATTATATTTGTTTTGTCTCCATGTTTTATAAATTTAGAAATAAAATCTTGAAGTTTTTCTTTTTCACCTTTACAAAAAACTGGTGCTTTTTTTATATAATCCTCATAAAAAGAATTTTTTATGACATCATCATCTATGTGATTATGTAAATAAGCACAAGGTTCTAACCCTATATTTTCATTATATACAGTTGCGTTAAAACCAAGTAATAATGAAGAATAAGACCATGCTTGATATGAAGGATGTAATTCTTCACTTAATCCCTGTTGAAAACGGGTCAAAACCATTGCATCTTTATCAGTCATTTGGATATCGGTCCACTGTTTTAGTTCAATTATAATAACTTTATCTTTATAATTTTCGTCTTGTCCAGTAATAATAAAATCTATTCTATTTTTGGTTCTAGGAATAGAATATTCGATAGCAATTCCAGAATTGTTGGGAATTAATTCTGAATTAATAACATGATACATTGACCCAAGGGAGTTTTTCCATGAGATGTATTCATTTTTACCAACATTTTTATTAAGCTTTTGTTTAACAGATTCTCTAATAATATCTTCAATACATCCATTGGACACATCATTTAAAAATCCATCTTTATTTGTTTGATAAACTATCATGCTTAAAGTTTATTATATTTTGTATGCTTTCCTTTTGATTTTTTTACTGAATATTTTTCTGCGTTCTTTTTCATTTTCGCTGTAAATGCTTTCTCAATATCAATATTTATGTCATTAGATAAAAGAAGCACCCAATAAAGCACATCCATGAGTTCCTCACCTATATGATCTTTATAAGTTTTTATATATTCTTCAATTTCTTCTTTTGATTTCCACTGAAAGTGTTCTAAAACTTCAGAAGCTTCAAGAGATAAAGAAATAGCCAAATCTTTCGGATTGTGAAATTGTTTCCAATCCCTGGCATTTCGGAAATCAATAATTTGTTTGAGTAATTTCTTTGTATCAGCCATAAAATTAATTATGCCATTTTTAATCCTCTACCACAAGTAATTTACTCGGACTATGGTGACCGTTAACAATGCGGATTTGGGAGGTTGGGAGCTTGAAATGAAGAGAAAGGAGCTCCAGTACTCGCCTGTTGGCGAGGTTGTGCTCGGCTTTTTCTTTAACCGAAATCTCAAAATGATTCTCGGATTTTTGCTTCAAAGATTCCTTTCTCGCCCCCGCCGTAGTTTTTACGTGAATGTAATACATAGGTAATCTCTAACGGGACATTTATTTAATACTCTTCAATAAACTTATACAAAAGCCTTACAGGCGTGCCAAGAGCGCTGGAGGCGAGGTTTTCGCTTGGGATGGAGGTCATACGAGGGGCAATGTCTAAATGAACCCATTTATGGTTTTTGATGAATTGATGCAAGAAAACAGCGGCATAAATCGCTCCGCCATAGCCGGAATCTTTATTGTTAATATTTGTCCAATCGCCAAGTGACCCTTTTATTTCATTTTCATATTCTTCCCATAAAGGCAAGCGCCAGAGATAATCCCCTGTTTCCTCTCCTATTTTTTCTATTTTTTTTGACAAATTATCATCTTCGGTAAAAATCGCTGTTGCTCTCTCTCCCAAAGCAACACAAGCTGCCCCGGTCAAAGTAGCAATATCTATCACCACTTCCGGTTTATATTTTTGAGAATAAGTCAGCGCATCGGCTAAAATAATCCTGCCTTCAGCGTCGGTATTCAACACTTCAATAGTCTTGCCCGACATTGAACGAATAACATCTCCCGGCCTATAACTTTTCCCCGACGGCATATTTTCAACCGAAGGAATCAGACCAATCACATTTTTTTTTAATTTCATTTTGGCAACGAGCGCAATAGTATGGATGACGGCTGCGCCTCCGGACATATCCATATTCATACCGAGAAGACTGCGTGAAGGTTTTAGATTTATGCCACCTGAATCAAAAGTAACGCCTTTGCCGACGAGAACAATAGGTTTTTCATTTTTCTTGTCTCCTACATATTCCATAATAATAAATTTGGATTCTTCATCCGAACCGCGTCCGACGGAAAGTATCGCCCGCATATTTTGCTTTTCCATTTCCTTTTCGCCCAGCACCGTGACTTTCACCGGTAAACCTTTCACCGCTTCCTGCGCTTTTCTTGCCAAAATCTGCGGAGTCATGTCTCCGCCCGGGGCATTTGCCAGTGAGCGAGTTTTGTTTACTTCCTGAGCAATAATATCTCCTTTCAAAATTCCCCTTCGACTTCGCTCAGGGCAAGCAGAAATAATTACTTCTTTTATATCGGCAAAACCTTCTTCGGTCGGTGTTTTGTATTCTGTAAACTCATAATTTGCAAAATCAAGCTGGGTACCGATAATTTCACCGAGTTCTTCGTCGGAAATTTTTGCGCCCTTGAATTTGAAATCCTTAAAATCAAAACCTATTTTTTCTGCCTTTACGCCTTTGGCTAAAATAATCATTTTACGTACAAGCAAAAAAAGCTTTCTTAAATTCATTTTCCCCAATTCATCGCATTTCAAAAAGAGTGTTTTGACACCATTTTCTTTCACTATTTCATCCTTATTTTTAGGGCTAACAGACACAAAAAGCGTATCTTTTTTTGCTTCTTTTTGACTGTTTAAAAAAGTAATTTTCATATTTATACTATACTCTAAAAATAGGCAAAGTAAAGATTTTATCTATTAAATTTCATCTATTTTTTCAGCTAGAGCAAAATCTTTTTCAGTAAGACCTCCAGCGGAATGCGTGGAGAGTTCCAGAAGGACTTTGTTATAAAAAATATGAATGTCGGGATGGTGCCCCTCTTCTTCCGCTATCTCGGAAATTCTATTTACAAAATTTATGGCGCCGATAAAATCCTTGAATTTATATTCTTTGAAAATTTTTTGCTTCTTTTCATCTATTGTCCAACCGTTCATATTTTATTCCGAGAGCCTTTTGTCTATGCGATTGATATCGCGAGGGAAAAGCGTGGCTTCTTTAATGTTTGGAATATTGAGGAAACGCGCAGTTAAACGTTCAAGTCCCATGGCCAGTCCTCCGTGCGGAGGCATGCCGTATTTGAAAGCCTGAAGATAAAAACTGAATTTTTCGGGATCAAGTCCTTTCCATTTCATTTTTTCCACTAAAACATCATAGCGATGTTCCCTTTGGTTCCCTGAAAGTAATTCCAACCCTTTGAATAATAGGTCATAACATTTTGTCCTACCTTCTACTTCCGGATCATCCATGGCATAAAACGGCCTTTTAGTTCGCGGATAATTAGTTATAAAAATAAAGTCTGAATTAAATTCTTTTTTAGCATATTCGGAAAGCCAGCGTTCATGTTCCGGGTCAAGGTCTGGTTCTTTGGTACAATCAACCCCAGTTGATTTTGAAATCAATTTTTGGGCATCAGTCAGTTTCATTTTTGGAAACATTTCGCCCTCTGGCAAAAGAGGAAATTCTGCTCCAAGCAATTTAAACTCTTCCGCACACTCTTCTTTTAATTTGTTTGTCATATACCTCAAAAGGCGAGTTTCTAATTTCATAACATCTTCCGGACCGTCAATAAAACCCATTTCCAAGTCTAAAGAAGTGTATTCATTCAAATGTCTGGTGGTAGAATGCTTTTCCGCGCGAAATACATTTGTAACCGTAAAAACTCTTTCAAAAACTCCAACCATTATTTGTTTATATAATTGCGGGCTGGTGGCAAGACATGCCATTTTTTCATAAAAATATTCAAATTTAAAAACTTCTGTTCCTCCTTCTGCATCGTCGCCAACTATAAGTGGCGCGCGAAACTCCGTAAACTTTTCATTCAGTAAAAATTCTCTAAATGATTTTAGAATAACATTCTGAACTTTAAAAATTGCCTGTTCCCTGTCACGACGTAAAGTGAGTGGCCTGTAATCAAGTAAGGTGTCTATGTTGAGGTCGGCATCCAAGGCAAAAGGCAATTCATTGGCTTTAGTAATAATTTCTATTCCCGTGACTTCCAGCTCAACACTGCCGTTCAGAACGTCGGTTTTTATATTTTTATCCGGGCGCTTGTTCACAATGCCGGTAATTTTCAAAACCCATTCCGGACGAATTTCTTTCGCTTTTTCTATGGCTTCCGTATGGGAAGGCAAAGTGACACATTGCACCAGACCCGTCATATCGCGCATATCAAAAAACACCATTTTCCCCTGGTCACGCCTAATATTCACCCAGCCGGCGATAATTATTTCTTTGCCGATATTGTCTTTTAAATCTTTTATATAAACTCTGTTTTGCATCCTATTATTTTATCATAGGCTAACCAAAAAAAACAGCGAGGAAGTAACTAAATAATTACTTTCGCTGTTTTTCTTCCTCTTTTGCCTTTTCGGCTTGCTGTTTTTTTAGCAGAGCCATTTTCACTGGGAAATACATTCCTTTCCCAGAGATTTTGTTTTTACCAAAATCCTCTTTTTTCGCAACTTTTTCTTCCGGCATATACTCTCCTAAAAATAAAAGGACAACTGTTAGTTGCCCCTTAGAATAGCATATATTTAAGTGATTGACAATATGAAGCTAAAAACTGACTCCGATTTTTCCCCGCACTTCTTTCATTTTTATTGAAGCCACTTTTTTTACCTTTTCACTACCTGCTTTCAAAATCTTCAGAGCTTTCGGAATATCTTTGGCGAATTCTTTTCGTCTCTCCCGCATGGGCGCTATAAATTTTTCCAAATCTTCTATCAGCATTTCTTTCAATTCTTTATACTTGCCTGCCTTACCCTCATAGATAGGCAAAAGTTCCGAAGCCGGACGAAGCAAGCTGTGTATGGTAAAAACATTTTTGGGAATTCCCTCGTCCGAATCGGTGACGATACTCATCACGCATTTTTTTATTTCTTCGTATTCGGCAAAAAGCGGAATGTGATTGCCGTAGCTCTTGGACATTTTTCTGCCATCAGTTCCCGGCACCACTGCCATATCTTTCATAATCATCGGTTCCGGCAATTTAAAAGTCTCGCCGAAAATGCGGTTAAATTTTTCAGCCGTATCCCGGGCAATTTCCACATGCTGTTTTTGGTCAGCTCCCACAGGCACGACATCCGGACCATAAAGCAAAATGTCGGCGGCCATGAGCATCGGATAATTAAAAGTGCCTACGCAAATTTCTTTATTTTTCGCTTCCGCATCTTTGAAAGCGTGGGCGCGCATTAAATAGGGCATGGTGGTAATGGCATCAAAAATCCAAGCGAGCTCGGTATGTTCGGAAATGTCCGACTGTTTGAATATGGTTAATTTTTTAGGGTCCAAACCAATGGCCAAATAATCAAGCAAAACTCCGATAATATTTTTCTGCATCTCTTCTTTATTTTGAACAAAATTCAGGGCGTGATAATCGGCGATAAAAACATAGCCTTCATGGTCTTTTTGCAAATCCACAAATTGCTTCATGGCGCCGAAATAATTGCCGATATGCGGGGCACCGGTTGGTTTTACGCCTGATAATAATACCTTTTTAGACATAATAATATATTAGCACATTTTGCAAAAACTTGTCCCCATTTTAATAACAGGCTTATGCATTTTTTGCTTTGACTATTTTTTTACCCTGCCCTAGAATAACCCTATGGCAAAAGTAAAGAAAAAGGACTTGCGCATTCCTCCTCAAAGTATTCCTTCGGAACAAGCAGTGCTCGGGTCTATTATGCTTCGCAAGGAAGCCATGCATGAAGTGGAAGATATAATCAACCCCGATTCTTTTTATGTTGAAAAAAATAAAATAATTTTCCGCGCCATGCTGGATTTGTCTCTGAAAAATGAACCGATAGATATGCTTTCCCTTTCCACGAAACTAGGCGAAAGAAAAGAACTTGATAGAGTCGGAGGCAACCAATATCTGGCGGAAATAGTAAATGTTGTCCCCTCTTCCACCAACGTGAAGCATTATGCCGAGATTGTGCAAAAAAAATATGTTTTGAGAAGTTTGATAGAAGCGGCAGATTATGTTTCAGAACTCGGTTTTGAAGAAGGCGATGACCATATGGATGATATTTTAGATATGGCCGAAAAGAAAATTTTCAGCGTAATTTCGTCTCCAAAAAGTCAAAAATATACAAACCTGAAAGATGCTTTGCCGGAGGCCTGGGAACGTTTGGAAAAATTACACGAGCACAAAGATATGCTTCGAGGATTGCCAACCGGTTTCCGGGATTTGGATAATGCGCTTTCGGGTTTACAAAAATCCGATTTGGTTATTATTGCCGCCAGGCCTTCCATGGGAAAAACTACTCTTGCCCTTGATATCGCCCGCATGTCTTCTATTACCCACGACAAATCTGTTTTAATTTTTTCTCTGGAAATGTCTTCCCAGCAATTGGTGGACAGAATGCTCTCGGCCGAATCCCGGGTGAATGCCTGGAACTTGCGCACCGGACACTTGTCTTCCGACCGAGATTTTTCTCAGCTTCGGGATTCGTTGGATAAACTGGCCAAAGCTAAAATTTATATTGATGACCAGCCAGGCAATTCCATCGTCCGCATGAAAGCGCTGGCCCGCAGATTAAAAGCGGAAAAAGGACTGGATCTTGTTATCGTTGACTATCTGCAACTTATGACCACTTCCAAAAACTATGATTCTATGGTGAATCAAGTGACAGAAATTTCCAGATCACTAAAAAGTTTGGCCAAAGAACTGGATGTGCCGGTACTGGCCCTTTCCCAACTTTCCCGCGCCGTGGAATCCCGCGGAGGCAAACCGAGACTTTCCGACCTTCGTGATTCAGGTTCCATTGAACAGGATGCGGATGTGGTGATGTTTATTCATCGGGAAGATAAAGGCAAAGATGAATCCGAAAAAACAAATATAGCCGAAATTTTAATTGAAAAACACCGCAATGGCCCAACCGGCAAAGTGGATTTGTATTTTGACGAGAAAACCACTACTTTCCTAAATCTTGAAAAAAGCAGTCTAAGTGAATTTTCCGCAGCCAAGATAAATGAAGACCTAGAAGAATTCTAAAATGAACACCATAGAAAAACTAACTGAAATTTTTAAAGAGTTTCCCGGAATTGGAGAAAGACAAGCAAAACGTTTTGTTTATTTTTTGATGGCAAAAAATTTGGATTTTACCTCCGATTTATCCGAACTGATAAAAGAGTTGAGAAAAGACACTTTACAATGTTCTTCCTGCTTTAGATTTTTCGTTTCCGAAAATAAAAAAGAAAAAGTGTGTGAGATCTGCGCGGACAAAAGCGTTGATTCTTCTATTTTGATGGTGGTGGAAAAAGATTCCGATTTGGAAAGTATCAATGCCAGTAGAGTTTACAATGGCAAATATTTTATTCTGGGAGGACTGGTGCCCATCGTTGAAAAAAATACGAATTCCAGAATCAGAATCAATGAATTAATTAAAAAAATACAAAATGAAAAAGGCCTGAAAGAAATAATTTTGGCTTTTTCTTTGAATCCCCAAGGCAATCACACAGATTTCTATGTCCGCAATCAATTGAAGGGCATCCTGGAACCTTTGAGCATCAAAATTTCTTCTTTGGGCCGAGGTCTCTCCACTGGCACCGAACTTGAATATTCCGATAACGATACTCTTAAAAACGCCCTAAAAAACAGGCAATAAAAAAACTTCTGAATAAATCAGAAGTTTTTTTATTTTATATCCAAAATTTTTACTTTAAAAAATGGCTGGCGGTGGCCGTTGCGGCGGAGATAACGGGATTTTTGCTTGTATTTCATTACTAAAACTTTTCGAGCGCGACCGATTTGTACCAATTCAGCTTCAACGCTTGCCCCCTTGATATGAGGAGTGCCGATAGTTGTATTCTTGCCGTCATCTACCAGAAGAACTTTATCAAAAGAGATTTTGTCTCCAACTTTGTATTCCCCCGTCATTTTTTCAATGGGAAACAGCTCGTCTTTCTGGACTTTGTATTGTTTTCCGCCTGTTTGTATGACTGCAAATTTCATATAACCCATATTATACGAAATCCCTTAAAAAGGCAACTGCACCCTAAAAATATGGTTGTATTTTAAAGGTTTATGGTTTATAATATTTGACATATGCAAACAAAAATTATTGGAAAATATTTTTTTATCGGTCTATTATTTGCTATTTTCATTTTTTCTTTTTTTGTTTTTCGCCCTTTTT
This sequence comes from Candidatus Nomurabacteria bacterium, assembly GCA_963842815.1. Lineage (GTDB taxonomy): Bacteria > Patescibacteriota > Minisyncoccia > Phycocordibacterales > UBA9973 > UBA9973. The sequence goes on along the minus strand of CAWJHU010000002.1, from coordinate 82,364 downwards.
GGATAGTACTGGTGCTCAGTATTTCTTTTTCCATCGTGCTTTATCCTGTTTATGATTGGCTGAACAAAAGAAAAGTGCCCAGCTGGCTCTCAGCCCTTTTAGCGGTACTGCTTTTTATCATAATAATCGGCGTTCTGCTCTTTGGCGCGGGGGTTGTAGTTCTCAACCAAAGCCAGAATGTTTATAGTTTTGTAGTCAATAATGGAAATACTTTGCCTTTCATAGATTCAATAAATAATTCCATCAATTCAATACTCCCTCACGGCATATCTTTTAATTTACACGATAAAATTTCAAATTTCATTTCTTTTATAGCGGACAACATGGCTAGTGTTTTTACTTCTACATTATCTGCACTTTTTTCCTTTTTCCTTACTTTTCTTTCTATTTTCTACTTTTTAAAAGATAGCGCCCATTGGAAAAAAGCCTTAATCGCCCTGAGTCCCCTTTCCGATATTGATAATGAAAAAATAATAAAGAAACTTTCACTCGCCGTAAACAGTATTATCAAAGGAAATCTTTTCGTTGTTTTTCTTCAGGGAGCATTGGTCTGCATCGGATTTGTAATATTCAAAGTGCCCAATCCGGCGCTTTGGGGATTGGTGGCCATGATTACTTCTTTCATTCCCACAGTCGGCAGTGGTATTGTTTCTATCCCGGCTGTAATATTTCTTTTCGCCACAGGAAGAACTTTGGAAGCTTTCGGGCTTTTACTTTGGGCGGTGGCTATGGTAGGAACTCTCGGCACTTTATTGAATCCAATTATTGTGGGCAATAAAATAAATCTGCATCCTCTTTTAATTTTATTTTCCGTTTTGGGCGGAATTTCACTTCTGGGTCCGGTAGGCATTTTAGTCGGACCTTTGACCATCAGCTTGCTTTATACTCTCATTTCAATATATAGGGATGAATTTCAAAATAGTAATTCTTAATTAATCATATGCCCTTAAAATTTTACAACACTCTGACCAGGGAAAAAGAAATTTTTACTCCCATAGACAAAAATGAAGTCCGGATGTATTCCTGCGGACCGACGGTTTATAATTATACCCATATAGGCAATCTGCGTTCTTATATTTTCGCAGATATTTTGTGCCGTATTCTTCGATATGAGGGGCTTAAAGTAAAACAAATAATGAACATCACGGACATCGGACATCTTTCCAGTGATGCGGATTCAGGTGAAGATAAAATGACCAAGGGACTTTTGCGGGAAGGAAAAGAATTAACCTTAAAAAACATGCGGGAACTGGCAGAATTTTATACAAAAAGTTTTAGAGAAGATTTAAAAACACTGAACGTTGAAAAACCTACCGGAATGTATTTTGCCAGCGATTATGTAAAAGAAGATATCGCTTTGGTAAAAAAATTAGAAGATAAAGGATATACATACAAAACAAGCGATGGAATTTATTTTGACACATCCAAAATGCCCGACTATGGGGTGCTTTGGGGTGGAAAAAGAGATTGGAACAAAGAAGGAGCAAGAATTGTGGAAAATTCAGAGAAAAAAAATCCGGAAGATTTTGCACTTTGGAAATTTAATTCAAAAATCGGCTTTGAATCTTCTTGGGGAAAAGGTTTTCCCGGCTGGCATATTGAATGTTCGGCCATGGGCATAAAATTTCTCGGCGAGCAATTTGATATTCACACCGGAGGCATTGACCTTATTCCTACGCATCACACCAATGAAATTGCCCAATCTGAATGTGCCACCGGTAAAAAACCTTTTGTAAAATTTTGGATGCATAGTGAATTTGTGGACACCGGAGGCGAAAAAATGGCAAAATCCACCGGCAATTTTCTGCAAATTAAAAGTCTTTTGGATAAAGGAATAGACCCCATTTCGTACCGTTTTTGGCTTTTAATGGCTAGTTATCATACCAAGGTAAACTTCAGCTGGGAGGTCATAGAAGGCTCTGAAATAGCCCTAAAACGCCTCTATAAGCTCTATATGGAGCTTGGGGAGGCTGTTGGGAAAGTTAGTCCTCTTTATCAGCAAAAGTTCAAAGAATACATAGAGGATGACCTGGACACTCCGCGGGCTTTATCCCTCCTTTGGGATGTAATAAAAGATGAAAAAATTTCCCCTGCCGACAGAAAGGCAACCGTTCTTGATTTTGATAAAGTTTTCGGATTAGGTTTTGAAAATCTAAAGGAAGACGTGATTCCAAAAGAAATAAAAAAATTAGCGGAAGAGCGCGAAGAAGCACGCAAAAATAAAGATTTCAAAAAGTCCGATGAGTTGCGAGATAAAATAAATTCCTTAGGATATGAAGTAAAAGATTCTTCCGATGGATATAAAATAAATAAAATTTAAATTGCCTGTTTAAAAATTCTTTTGTGATAAATACAAAAAGATATTGCTATATTTATTATAATAAAATAAACACTGAAAGAGTAAATAGAAAAGATCCAATTTTTTATAATAAATAAGCCTAAAATATTATTAAAGATGCCTGTCAAATAAGGAGCTGCTGTTTCAGTTTCTGGAAATTTCCAAGATTTTGCGAGAGTTGGTATAGCTGCTAACCCATCACTAATTATTGCAAAAAGAACCGACACTCCTAAATTGTGTGTAAATATATAAAGTATTAAAGCTAAAAAAGAAAATATTCCACAAATTATATCTAATTTTTCTATTTTCCAATAAGCGTTCTTATTCCATAAAGAAAAGATTATCACCAAAAGGGGTCCGAAACCTGCCATAAATGTTGGCAAAACAGAAAGACTAGCTCCTGCTTTTAATTGAAAAAATACTCCAATAAAAGGCGCAAGCATCCAAATAAACCAAGAAACTAAATTCGGCTTTGTGCTTCCATAAAAAATATTTCTAATATAGAAAAAGGAGGCTATTAAACTTAATATAACTCCGACAAAAATTATATTCTCAGGAAGCATAAATTAAATTTAAGAAAATTCTTGTTGGTAACATTTTACACAGTAAACTATTTCTGGATGATCGGGAGAAAAGGCTGTATTAATTTCTTTTTTACATTTTGCACAAATTCTTTTATAAAGCTTTGGCAAGTTTAATCTAGAAAATCGCTTATTTTCCCTACACTTAGGACATTCATGAGGAAGGGGTAAATTCATTTTACGTAAAAGATCAATTTCCCCTTTAGTAATTTTGTATGCACGGTTACAAACAGAACATCCTATGGTTTCGTTTAAAATTAACTCACTCGTTTCTTTTATAGTATCTGGTAAAGAAGAAGATTTTATTGAAATTGGATACCCAAGATTTTCTGTTTCTCCCCAATAATATCCTTCAATAAGTGCTTGCTCTTTTGTTTTTGGAAAGAAACGCATAGCATTTGATTTATTGTAAGGAAATTTACCAAATTCAAGTGGAAAAAATTCTCCGTAGCTAAATATACGTCCGAGTTTATCTACATAGGGATTTTTTTTCATATCTTCTATAATTTTTGCTTTTAGTTTTTCATATTCATCTTTTGAATATTCTTTGTTTAAAATACAATATTGCTTTCTTTTCAAATTTACACAACCGAAATTATTTTTCCCAGACATAGACCAGTAGCAATATTGTATATTTACACAATCCAACCAACTATATAAAGAAAAGTAAGCAGAGTTCACATTTTCACCAACGTTCACACATTCATAAATCAAAGAAGAATTATTCCCCCATCCAGAATAATCTATACAATCTTTTGCAGTTTTTACAGTTATCAGTTCGGTCCATTTACAATCTTCAGCACCATCACAAATATATAAGTTCTTAGAATTTTTTGATTCATAAACATATTCACCCGTCACATTAAAATTTAAAGAGTTGCCTGAGTATTCTCTATATGGTTTAGTAAGCCAAAATTTTTGTGCTTTCTGTTTTAATTTTTGTAAACTTTCCCATGAGTCAATTTTTAGTTCTTTTAATTTTTCTACATATTCTTCTTTACTATATTTTACGTTGAAAATATAATTTATGGCTCCACGAAGATTCACACATCCAATGCAATTTGTACAACTATAACAATTACGAGAAAAATAAACATCTACGCAATTATCACACTCCTCTGAAAAAAAAGTTTGATAACATTTTTTTACACCTATAGATTCATAACAAAGCTCTGAATCAAGTGCTCGAAGACAATCTGCACTATATTTTAAAGCATTTAAAATAGAAGAATAGTAAACACCTTCACAATAATCCGCCCAAAAAACTAAGTAACAATCTTTACTCCACCCTACTTCATTTGTATAAGCTGAGTTTTTTAATGTGGTATGTGCACTTTGCAGTGATGAAAAAGGTGTTCTATTACTTAACTCTTTTACTTGTTCCAAAAAAGGACGTGAAGGATTATAATCCATCGCATACTCAGTGCCATCCCAGGTATCATTCCACCAACAATCTAAACACCAAATTATATTTTTTATTTCCGGCCCATACACAGAAAGCATCCTCTTCCCGCATTTGTCACAATTACGCCAATTTAAATTCCAAGAATTTTGGAATGAGAGACGTCTAATGCGTCTGCATTCTGGGCACCAGGTCGGAGGAGGAACATTGATTTTTTCGTAGAATTTAAAATCTTCAGGTTCTATTGTAAAATCTTTTTTGCAATTCTGACAATTTTTAGTTTCACTTTTCATATTTTTATCAATACTCAAATTCTGCTATCGCTTATATTGAGTATGGTTCTATATCCCCTCTTTTTTAAGCTCCTCCAAAAGTTCGCGGGCTTTTTTGGAAATCTTATTCGGTATTTTTATAATTATTTTTATATATAAATCGCCGGCTTTGCCATTTTTTATGGTCTCGCCATAGCCGGTCATCTTGAGAGTCTGATTATTTTGAATGCCGGCAGGAATTTTTATGATTACTTCCCTATTTCCACTCACTATTATTTTCTTTTCCGCCCCCAAAAGAGAATCTATTAAAGAAATCTGCAATTCCGTCTGCATATCTCGTCCGCGTGGAGTTCTGGTAAACCCTCCCCTGCCTCCGGTAAAAAAACTGCTGAAAATATCGTTCAGGTCGCCAAAATCAAAATCCACGCCACTGTTACCTTGGAATCCTCCAGCAAAATTACCGAAATCAAAACCTTCAAAACCACTAAAGCCGCCTTGTCTGGCTCCGCCGTACCCCTGCCCCATATTCTCAAATCCAGACCCGAATTGGTCGTATTTCGCACGTTTGGCATCATCCGAAAGTACTTGATAAGCTTCGTTTACTTCTTTGAATTTTGCTTCATTGCCTTCTTTTTTATCAGGATGATATTTGTGCGCCAATTTATAAAAAGCCTTCTTGATTTCGTCTTTAGAAGCGCCTTTATTTACGCCTAAAATGTTGTAATAATCTTTACTCATAATTTCTATATCATCGGCTCAGCTTCTCCGCCCACTTTATTTTTTATTTCTTTCTTTAAAATTTCATCAAGTCTGTTAACTTTATCTTCTTCCAATTCTCCTTCGCCTTCTTTTGTTTCTTTATCTTCTTTTTTCTTTCCCTTCCCTTCAATAATGGTTTTCTCTTCCGCACTTCGGATAATGGAAGCCTCCTCCTCTTCTATTAATTTCTGCGCATCATCTTTGGATATTGAATACTTTCTGCGTGAAGCTTCAATGATTTCTTTTCGGTATGATGGATGCGTCGGAGGCAAGACTCGTAAAGTCTCGGCGGAAAATGGGTCGTAAGATTCCCCATCAATCGTCATTTTAATATAAAATTCCGCTACTGCCAAATTGATCATATCTTTCACTCCGAACAAAGGTTCAAATTCCGGTTTTAATTTCACCGCGTCTTCTCCACCTACTCTGAAACAAATAATGCTTCCTGTATTCCCGAGCACCGCGTGTTGCACTTGCGGAATAAGCTGACCAATGTATTGGTGCGCCATAGTGAGGTTCAAGGCATATTTTCTGGCTTCTGATAAAATATTTTCAAATGTCTGGGTAACAATATTATGAAACTCATCTATATACAAATAAAAGTCTACGCGGTTTTCTTCCGGAATGCTGGCCCGCTCCATTCCCGCTTGTTTTATTTTGGTCAAGAACATTGAACCGAAGAAACTGGAATTTTCTTCTCCGATGCGTCCTTTGGAAAGATTTATAAAAATTAATTTGCCCTGTTCCATAAGTTCGCCTATGTCAATTTTATTCTGTTTCTGGCCGAAAATATTTCGGAGCAACGGGTCGGACAAGAATTGTCCGAGTTTGTTGACCAGCGGAATAATAGCGTCCGTATCGAATTTCTCGGACCAATCGGCGAATTCTATAGCGAAGAATCTTTTGACCATGTCGTCGGTAATATATTCAACCACTTTCTGCCTGTAATTTCTGTCGGTCAGCATTGAAATCATCCCGCGCATTGTGGCATGCGGATAATCAAGCAAGGCAAGACAAGTGAAACGAAAAACGTGTTCCAAACGAGGTGTCCAGTTGGCTCCGAATTGTTTTTGCAGAACTTCAATCAAACCTTGGGTCAATTGAAATTTAAACATCGGGTCAACATTGGCTAGCGGATTGAAGGATGCGGGAAAATCTACATCTCCAGGGTCTATGACACAAACATCTTCAATGCGTTCTTTTGGGATATAATCCAACATCGCGTCTATCACATCGCCGTGCGGGTCAATAAAACATAAGCCGTGATTGTAGGTCACATCCTGGCGCATCAAAAGTTCAAGCAATTTGCTTTTGCCAACGCCGGACTTGCCGACAATATAAAGATGGCGCCTGCGATCTATGCGCTTAATGCCAAAAATAAATTTCTTTTCTTCCAGAGAAGCCACATAATTCGTGCGCCCAATAAAAGAAACTTCTTCAGGCTTCACTTTTCCGAACACCGGCAATTCCGGTGGCGGCGGGCCATATTTGATTATTTGCACCCGATTTGTCTTCGGCATATGGCTATTTTACTACAAAATCAGCTTAAATTCCACCTCACCCCTTTGCTTTTTCCCCTCTCCTGGCAGGAGAGGGTTAGGGTGAGGTCAATACACTTCCTTATTGTAACAGCTCTCGCAATAAATAATCTCCGGTCTGTCGGGAGAATAACTAGTTTCAAATTCATTTTTACATTTACCATCATGTTCGTGACTTTTCTTATCACACATACAAGTTCGACGCCATAATTTCATCGGATTGCGTTTTCGGAGTCGGGCTTCGTGGCGGCAAATAAAACAAAGTCGTGGTAAAGGCACTCCGATTTGGCGATATAATCTGAGTTCATTTTCTGTGATTTTAAAAGCTCCCAGGCAACGGTCCTGACATTTCCCTTTATGCAAACAGCCAATAATTTCTTCCGTAATAGAATCCTGGATATCTTCTAAGCTATCCGGCAAATTTATAGCCTCTATGGTCGTCACATAATCGCTGATTTTTCTGTCTCGCCATCTGTACCCCATTTTTAACGCTTTTTCTTTGGTTATGGGAAAATAATCTTGCGCTTGAGTCTCGTTATAACAAAATGGTGAAATTTCCGCCGGGAAAAATTCCCCGTACTTATAAACAAGTCCCCTTTTATCGACATACGGTATTTTATTCATCTGCTCTTTGATTTTTGGAATGAGGGCTTCATATTCTTCTTTACTATACTGTTTATTTAAAATGCAATAATTTTTATTCCTAATTCCGATACATCCGAATAAATACGAACAGCCATAGCAATTGAAAGAATATTCAACGTCGTTGGAACTATATACCACGCTGGTAAACAAATTGCGAAAATTGCCCAAACCGGTATCAAATACTTCATATAGTAATTCTCCCTCTCCTCCTCCTGGACCCGAATCATAGGCGTCTTTAATGCGTATATCCCAATGAGAATATTTACAGTCTTCCACTCGGTCAAATGTGTCAAAACAGATTTTGCAATTTTTTGTTCCTTCAATATTATCTCCGGTAGAATTTATTACCTTTACCTGATTGGCAAAACGATGAATCGATTTCAAATAAAATTCATTAAATTTTTCTTTCAGTTCTAAGATAGTTTTATAACTTTTTAAATTCAATTTCTCTAAACGGCTTAGATATTCCTCCCGGCTAAGCTGTTCATTCCACATACAATAGGACTTGCTGCGAAGACTGGTACAGCCCAGACAATTTATACAGCCGTGGCAATCGTATAGAAAATACGAATCCACACAATTTTTGCATTTTAAAGAATATAAAAGATGATAACTATCCGTGCAAAACATATCATCATAACAAAGTTCCGAGCGATGAATCACATAAAGGTCTGAGGATTCTTTGATATCTCCGATTCTATTTGAATAAAAAGTTTTTTCAATTTTCCAAGAGCCTGAGGACATATAACTGTCTTTGCTATCTTCTGCCACATTACAATAATCGCTGTTTTTCGCATTTGAATTTGAAAGAGCTTGCAATGGGATGCTGTCTCTTAATTCTTTCCATTGTTCAAAAAATGGTTTTGAAAAATTATATTCTCGCCCGTAAGCAATAGCATTCCATTTGTCTCCCCACCAACTTTTTGTGTCATACACTACAAGTTTTTCATCCGGATGATAAATGGTAATGACATTTTCGTCATGTCCTTCAGCATCACATTTTCTTTTATAGAGACACATTTCGTTTCGCCAGCATAAACGCCGAATAGTCCGACAATCCGGACAAAAGGTCGGCGGAGGAACTTTAATTTTTTGGTAGAAAGAAAAATCTTCAGTTTCTATGGTGAAGTCTTTTTTGCAGTTCTGGCATTGTCTGACTTCGTTTTTCATTTGTTATTCCAAAATTTTTTTCAAAACATCTTCGGGTACTTCTTTTATTTCTTCTCTTGTTTTAGACATATCTGACGTTTTGATAAGATTTTTTAATTTGTCCATATCTTCGGCGCTGGCTGCACGGTCTTTGGATGATTTTTCTTTATTTTCATTCTTTAAAGCATTGAGCGAAATAGAAGGAGGGGTGGGAGTTGGAACAGGAGGCTTATTTTGAGCCAATGCTTTATTCAATGCCTCTTTCAGTCCCGGATTTTCTCTTGGAACTTTTATTTCAGTCGTTTTTTGGGGTGCAGGACTTTTGGTAAAAACTTTCTTAATTGTTGAAAATATCGGATTTTTTTTCACCGGAATCGGAATTTTTTTATCAAAATCATGGAATATGGGTTTGTTGATTCTTTCCGTGTATCTTTCTTCATCCACCACGCTTCTGTCCTTTTGTTGAAATTCTATACCTAAATCCGCCAAGGGCTTATAGAACTTGGTTTCATCCTGTTTGATTTGTTTTATTCCGCCGACCGGTTTTATCTCGCCGGCTTTTATTTTGGCTATGCAATCTTTGCAATAGACCGCTCTGCCCGGCTCCGGCTTGAAAGGAACCATCGTCTCTTTTTTACAATTGGAACAAATAGCCGGAAATTTTTCCATGTTGCCGGAACTGCTGTCGTCGCCTATGGACATTCCACTCCAATCGTTTATTTCCCTTTCCACCACTTCTCTTGGCCTACAATAAAGCGTGCGGGAAGATTTTATGACTTCTTCCTCCACTTCTTTGTTGCCGGATTTCACCATGGGCGGAATGGTTTTGGCGGAAAATGGACGAGAAGATACGCCGTCTATCATTAATTTCAAATAAACTTTGAAGTTCGGCAGATTCACAATATCCTGCGGAGTAAATTCCGGTTCAAATTCTTTTTCTAAAAATTCCGCATCGTCGGCGCCAACTCTGAAAACTATCATCGTTCCGACGTTGCCGAAAATAGCGTCTCGCACACTGGAACTTTTATCGGTAACAAGCTGGGCGGTGTATTGGTGGGCAACCGTTAAATTTAAGCGATATTTTCTAGCCTCGGACAAAATACCGGCAAAAGCATCAGTAACGAAGTTTTGAAATTCATCCACATATAAATAAAAATCTTTTCGACTTTCTTCCGGAATGCGCACCCGTTCCATGGCCGCCAGCTGGATTTTAGTAATAATCATGCCTCCCAAAAGCGAGGAATTGTCTTCACCGATGCGCCCCTTGGAAACGTTTACCAAGAAGATTTTGCCTTCATTCATAATGTCAAAAATATTTATGGTGCTTATGGACTGACCGACGATATTGCGGATGATGGAAGTGGAAAGAAATTGTCCGACTTTGTTTTGAATCGGCGCGATAGCTTCATTGCGGAACTTATCTTGCCAAGCTTCATATTCGTGCACCCAAAAAGCCTTAATGACTGGGTCTTTTAAATTAGTGATTATTTTTTGACGATAATCTTTGTCCACCAGCATTCGGGGAATACCGAGAAGTGTTGTTCCCGGGGTATCGAGCAAGGCCAAAATCGCATTATTTAAAATGTATTCCATTCGGGCGCTCCAAGCGTTCGCCCAAATTTTTGTAAAAATTCCCATCAATCCGGAAGCCACCAGGTGTTTGTATTTTGAGTCAATGAGTTCCAAGACATTAAAACCGATGTGATATTCCGTATCCGCCGGATTAAAATAAACGACATCTTTCATTCGGTGCGGAGGAATGGCGGAAAGCACGCTCTCCACCAGCTCGCCGTGCGGATCAACGACACAGACTCCATCACCATTCTGAATATTCTGAATGACCATGTTGAACATCAGCACGGATTTACCTGTGCCGGACTTTCCGAGAATATAAACATGCTGGCGCCTGTCTTTGCGCTTTATTCCAAAAAGCTGATTTTTATCTCTATAAGTAGTATAACCAATATACGTAAGCTCTTTATTTTTAGGCAGTTCGTGCAGTTCCATAAGTAAATTATACCAGAGATTAACAAAACTAAAAAGCTTATGTTTTGGGAACTATATACAATATTGTCTTAGAACGTTAAACCTTCGGTTGTATAAAGTAGCCAAACAGATTCCTCGGGGTCATATCTGTAAACTAAATCATCACTTCCCAATCCGAATACAATGTGGTCCTCTTTTAAGACAATTTGTATTATTTTTACATTCAGCGGTTTTGGTTTTTCCATAAAATTATTTCTTCTTAATCTTTTACTTCGGGACCTTGCTCTTCGGGAGCTGAAGCGCCCGGAGGAGTTTCGGCTCCGGCCTTATTCATTGCTTCGCCGATTTTGGACATTTCGGCAGATAATTCTTCGGTAGCTTTTTTAATTGCCCCAACATCCGCGCCGTCTTTCACTCCGCGTAAAGCGGTTATTTTCGCATTAACATTTTCTTTCACATCTGCTGGAATTTTTGCTTCATTATCTTTCAACGCTTTTTCCGCAGTATAAATAATCATTTCGGCAGTATTTTTTACATCCACAGTTTCTTTTTTCTTCTTATCTTCCTCGGCGTGTACCTCGGCATCTGCTTGCATTTTTTTAATATCTTCGTCTTTCAGTCCGGAACTTGCTTCAATTTTTATGGATTGAACTTTTTGAGAAGCTTTATCCATCGCTTTTACATTTAGGATTCCATTTACATCAATATCAAAAGTTACTTCCACTTGCGGAATACCTCTTGGGGCCGGCGGAATGCCGTCCAGAATGAAACGGCCGAGAGATTTATTGTCGGAAGCCATCGGGCGTTCGCCTTGCACTATATGGATTTCCACAGAAGTCTGATTGTCGGCCGCCGTTGAAAATACTTGGGATTTTGAGGCTGGAATAGTGGTATTTCTATCAATTAATTTTGTAGCCACCCCACCCAAAGTTTCAATACCAAGCGAAAGCGGAATAACATCAAGTAAAAGGACATCACGCACATCTCCTGCTAAGACACCTCCCTGCACAGCAGCGCCCAAAGCCACGACTTCGTCAGGATTGATGGACATATTCGGCGTCTTACCGAAAAGGTTTTTCACTGCTTCCACCATCATCGGCATTCTGGTTTGTCCGCCGACCATTATGATTTCATTTATTTCATTCATCTTGAATGGCGATGCGGCAAGCGCTCTTTTTGTGATCTCTATTGAACGGTCAACATATTCTTTCGCTAGAGATTCAAGCGTGGCTCGGGACATTTTCATCAGCAAGTGCTTCGGACCAGTGGCATCGGATGTAATGAAAGGAATATTTATTTCCGCTTCCATGGTAGTGGAAAGTTCATGTTTCGCCTTCTCGGCTGCTTCTCGCAAACGCTGGTGAGCCAGAGGATCTTTTCTGATATCAATGCCGGATTCTTTTTTATATTCTTCAGCAATCCAATTTATCATCTTGCGGTCGATATCGCCTCCGCCCATGTGGCTGTCGCCATCAGTAGACTTCACTTCTATTACATCATCGCCTATTTCAAGCACGGACACATCAAAAGTTCCTCCGCCGAAATCGTAAACGACTATTTTTTCATTTTTCTTTTTATTAAATCCGTAAGCGAGCGCGGCAGCCGTCGGTTCATTGATGATTCTTTTAACATCCAGCCCGGCAATTTGTCCGGCGTCTTTGGTTGCCTTTCTTTGCGCGTCGTTGAAATAAGCCGGCACGGTGATGACAGCTTCAGTTATTTTTTCGCCGAGCTTCGTCTCAACATCCGTTTTTATTTTCTGCAAAATCATCGCCGAGATTTCCTCCGGACGATAAAACTTCTCGGACATTTTTACTTTCACTCCGCCGTCTTCTCCCGCTTCGATTTTGAATGGAGCAGTCGTTTTATCTTTCTGCACGCCTGGATCATCGAACCTGTGACCCATATATCTTTTAATTTCAGAAATTGTATTTTCCGGATTTGTGACTGCCTGTCTTTTGGCGAGAAGTCCGACTAATCGGTCTCCATTTTTTGCCATAGCAATGACGGAAGGCGTGGTGCGGTTGCCTTCCACGTTTTCAATAATTTTCGGCGCGCCTCCCTCAATGATGGCTACAGCCGAATTTGTTGTTCCTAAATCTATACCTATTATTTTTGACATGTTCTTTTAAAAAATTATTAATAATTAATAGAAATTAAATTAGTCTTTTATAAAAACATTGCACAGGCTGACGAGCCGAGCATAGCAAAAATTCAGTAGAATTTTATGCGTGTTTTTAGAAAAGAGCTAATTTAATTGATATTACACCCATTTAAAATATTTTGCAAGTTTTTTGCGACCGCTAAATACTTGTCAAAAGACAGTATATGTTATAATATATGGGTTATGTTAAGGAAACAGGAATATTCTAATAAAATACTTAAAATTTTAGCCGAAAAGCCAGCTATTCCTTTAGATTTAATAAAGGCTAGTAAAGACCAAAAAACAGGATATGCTCTCACCCGTTCCATAAAAAATCTAGTGGAATCAGGCCATGTAGAAATGATTCAGTCCGACAATAAAAGTTATTTGAAACTGACAAAAAAGGGCAAGAATAAATTAAATACTCTAAAACTCGAAGGTGAGGGTGTATTGGTTTCCACCGCTTGGGATGGTCTTTGGAGAATTATAATTTTAGATATTCCGGAAGAAAGAAAAGGCGAGCGCGAGGCTTTGCGCTATCTTTTGAAAAAAGCGGATTTCACTTGCATAAAAAATACAGTCTGGATCTCCCCTTTTCCTTATGAACATCTTTTTACAAATATCAAAAAAGATTTAGGACTCGGCACCGAGCTGATGATAATAGTCACCGACAAGCTTGATCCAGAAACAAATTCAGCTTTTTTAAATAACTTTTCTAAAACCACCCGCTTGTAAATCCCAAAGTTTTTTATAAACTCCATCTTTTTTATTAACAAGTTCATCGTGCGTTCCATCTTCTGTGATTTTTCCGTCTCTTATCACGATAATCCTATCCATCTGCCTGATGGTCGAAAGCCTGTGGGCAATGACTATAGTCGTCTTCCCTGCTATTAATTTTGTAAGCGCGTCTTGAATCAAATGTTCGGAATTAGAATCGAGTGAAGAAGTCGCCTCGTCTAAAATAAGTATCGGCGCGTTTTTTAAAATCGCGCGAGCGATAGCGACGCGCTGGCGTTCACCGCCGGAAAGCTTCACTCCGCGTTCCCCTACGTATGTTTCATAACCATAAGGTAATTTATCGATAAAATCATCACAGTGCGCCAAATGCGCTGCCTTTTTCACTTCTTCATCTGTGGCATCGCGTCTGCCATAACGTATATTTTCAATCAAGGTGCGATGAAAAAGTACAGGATCTTGCGGAACGAAAGATATTTGTTCGCGAAGATTCTTTTGAGAAATTTCACTGATATCTATTCCATCTATGGTAATCTTGCCGCTAGTTAAATTAAACATTCTCATTAGAAGTCTGACAAAAGTCGTTTTGCCTGCGCCGGAAGGACCGACGATGGCTATCTTCTGCCCGCTCGGGATGGTCAACGAAAAATTATCCAATACTTTATTGTCGTTGTTTTTATAGAAATAAGTCACTTTTTCAAAAACAATTTTTCCTTTTATATTATCAGCTGTTTTCGTATACTTGTCGACAATTTCATAAGGCGTGTCAAGAACAAGAGCCATTTCTTGCGCATCGGCAAAACTTTCATAATATGTTCGAACAATTCCGCCGAAACTCCACAAATTATCAGCTAAGCGAATCAAATAACTTTGCAATAAAACTATTATCGGCAGAGTAATGAGAGATAATTGCCAATCCTTAAGGGCTACCCAGAAAATAATAAATTCAACAGCAACCATATAAAAACTTTGGACAGCGCCCAGGCCTTCCCATAAATACCAATTGAAAAGAGTCGCTTTGTGCTGTTTCCTTGTCATATCTTCAACACGATCTATTTCATTTTCATGTCCGGTAAATAATTGAATAGAAGAATGATTGCCTATGGCATCGGACAACACGCCTGTCGTTTTGGTGTCGGCCTCTGCGGCGATAATATCGTATTTCAATTTGCGACTAATATAAAAGAAAGCTGTCGCTAGAAATGCCAAGCAAAATATTCCCATAATATAAGCGTATTTCGGCAACAGCGCATATATGGCGACGATTGTTCCCACACTTCTGACCAAAAGCGGCAATCCGTCAAAAATCATTCTGTCCGCTATTTTTTCAAAAGCTCTGGCGTATTTAGTTATTTTTCGCGTTAAAGACCCTCCGAAATTATTTGCAAAGAAAGAATGCGAATGGCCTATCATATAGGAAAAAGCTTGGTTGCGAAGACCGGTCATCACTGCCGATTCAAAATATGAAGTAGAAAAACCTGAAGTTCGGCGGATAACCCAGCGAACCAAGTTTAGTATCAAAACCATAATGATTATCGATTGAGCAATCGGCATAACGGAAAAATTATTCGCGCTTAAAACATTCCAGAGATTCAGGTATTGAAACGGAATATAAATATCGAGTATCGATGCGATTGTCGTACAAATAATAATGGTAAAAAAAGACACCTTGAAATGCCTGATGACTTGCCAGAAATATTTAAACACCAATCCTCGGTGTATATTTGTATAATCCTTTGCCATCCCGTTAGAAATTAATACTAAATAATACGAATCCTGTTAGTTTAACGGAAATCTTTGATTTCCTATTTCTAACGGGACCATATAAACAAAATAAGACATTTCTGCCTTATTTTTACTATAACACAAAATTATAAAATTACGAATTAATAAATTTCTTGTTTATAATGCTCCGTGCAAAGCACTTTCCTCGGGCCTATCGGTTCCGGAGGATAAGTGGTAATAATTTCTTTGTCTCCAAAAAAGCATTGCTTTTTGTTTAACATTACAGGATTGCGGAATTTCAGGCGCCTATTGTGGCGTTCGTCGGGATGAACCGACGGAAGAGGCAGATTGAATCTTCTATAAAAATTGAGCTCTTGCTCAATAATTTTAAAAGGTTTGCCGGTGATTTCACATTCGATAACTTCATCTAAAATAGAGTCTTTCACTTCTAAAATAGTTTGCGGTAAATCTTTCCCCTTTTGGGTTATTTTATATGAACCCGAAATATTTTCGCGCCATAAAAATCCTTTTGACTCAGCCGTTTCCTTATCTGTGGGAAAATAATCCTGCGCGATTGTCTCGTTATAGGCAAAAGGTGAAAGTTCCGGCGGAAAAAATTCGCCAAATCCATAGACTCTTCCTTGTTTATCCTTATATGGCATATCTTTCATATGCTGTTTGATTTTTGGAAGCAGTCTTTCATATTCTTCTTTGGTATATTGTTTATTTAAAATACAATATTTTTTGCCATTCATTTCAGTACAGCCGAAGCAATTCTGGCAGTTGTTCATCATAAAGCTGTATAAAACCTCATTTGAATACCAAATGATTGCGCCCAAAAAGCATCTGCTATTGTTCACGCCTATGCTTATGCCTTCATAGGTAAGCTCGGAATTGCCTCCGGCTCCTGGACCAACATCATACGAATCGCGAAGCCCTGAACTGCCCCAGTTGGCATATTTAACATTTTCATATTCTCCGTCAATATCAAAAACCTCATAGCAATTACGAGAATTGTATACATGGTCACCAACCACATTTATCGTATTTATAAGCTTCAAATCGCGATGAAATGCATTTCTCCATAATTTTTCAAATTTTATTCTGGCTTCTTCTATGCCGCTTCGTGTATTTAAGAAAAGTTCTTCTTTCTTTTTCAAATAATCTTCTTTGGCATACTGAATATTTTCAATGCAATAATTTTTATTTCTTAGATTGGAACACAAAATACAGTTAGAGCAATTACGACAGTCGTATAGAAAATAAGAATCCATACATCCTTCGCTTTCCAAAGAGAAAAACAATCTGCTGGAGTCGCGACAATACACATTTTCATACGCAAATTCTGTGTTGTAACAAATATATGAATCATGAGTAAATTTACATGTAACTAATCTGTTGGAATACATTGAATCTTCACAAGTCCAGGCGGCAGTAACTAAATAGCAATTTTTCATTTCTACCGTAAGATTACAAAACCGAGAATCAACAGACCTTGAATCGGATAAGGCCAAGTGCGGAACCTCTTGCATCAACTCTTTGAATTGCTCAAAAAACGGTTTATTAAAATCATAATCCCTGCCGTACTGACACGAATCCCATTTGTCGCTCCACCACATTTCCTTATCGTAAGTTTTTACATTTGCGTCAGGATGGAAAACAGAAATGATTAAATCTTTCTTTCCCTCTTCCGCATTTGGTCTCTTGAAAAGAGAATGTTCGTTACGCCAAACAAGACGACGTATAAGACGACATTCCGGACAAAAAGTCGGCGGAGGAACTTTTATTTTTTCATAGAAATTAAAATCTTCCACTTCTATCGTGAAATCTTTTTTGCAGTTTTGGCATTGTTTAGTTTGTTGATTCATCATACTCAAAAACATTTACCCGAGCAGCCCGGATGACCCGGTCGCCTAATTTGTACCCTTTTTGAATAACTTGCGCTATTTTGTGATTGTCTTCTTTTTTATCGGTCGGCACCATTTCTATGGATTGATGGATATTATGGTCAAAACTTTCCCCCACTTCTCCTATTTCTTTTACGCCATATTCTTCAAAAATAGTATTTATCTGGGCATAAATATATTCCACACCCTTACGCCAATTTTCATCCACTTTTTCCCAAGCTTCTTTGTTGGCAAAGGCCATATTGAAACTGTCCAGAACGCTTAAAAACCTGGTAATGATGCGTTCCCGGATAACTTCCGAGAAATTTGTTTTTCTGTCTTCTTCCTGTTTTTTATAATTGGCAAAATCCGCCCGTTCTTTCTGCCAGCCAGTCAGGTATTCTTCTTTTTCAGCTTTGCACGCTTTTAAATCGGCCCTGAGTTTTTTTAGGGTCTTTTTCAAATCTTCTTCGCCATCTTCATTGAATTCAAATTCCAGAACTTCCGATTCGTCTTCTTTGGGCTCGGAAATTTCTGGTTTTTCTTCCTTTTCGTCTGACATATAAATATATTAGCATAAACTCTAAAAAATAAAAAACAAAAAACTCAAGAACAAATATTTTTGCCGGTACGGATTTTTTGAAGCTTAAAAATCCTGAAATTGGCTCGCCGTCGCTCGCCAAACCCTTTAAAAACATTGTTCTTGAGTTTTTAGCGTTTACTCCACTGTGGCGCCTTGCGGGCTTTCTTGAGTCCGAATTTTCTTCGTTCTTTGGCGCGAGGGTCACGTTTTAGGAAGCCTAAAGTTTTCATTTTGTGCCGTAATTCAATGTCGGATGAGACCAAAGCGCGAGCCAAACCATGACGGACGGCTTCCGCTTGGGAATGCACTCCTCCGCCTTGAACTTTTACCTCCACTTTCCATTTATGTTCTGTTTTTTCTGTTCCGCCAATGCCTTTTACGAGAGGGTCGGAAACCAAACAGCGCTCCTCTTCGGTTTTGAAATAATCTTTGGCGTCTTTGCCGTTAACGATAAAACTATGTTTGGCCGATATCCAAATGCGCACTCGGGCCGTAGAAGTTTTTCTTCTACCTATTGCTTCAATATATTTTTCTTTGGTTGTTTTCTTTTCTTTATCCATAATAAATATTAATCTTCAACTTTTAAATTCTTCATCATTTCTCTTCGTAATTTATTTCCCGGAAGCATATGATATACGGCGAGCTTGACTAATTCTTTCAATCCCTTTTTTCTCGGCTGTTTCCGTGCCTTTCAAAACACGAAGCCCGCCCCTGTGTCCTGAATATCTGGTGTGGTAAATTTCCTCCAATTTTTTGGCGGTAATTCGAATTTTTGAAGCATTTATCACCCTTACTTTGGAAATCCTGAATAAATATGTCTTTCAAAAGAAGCATTCGTTTTACCCATAAGGAAACGGCTACCTCGCTGGCCACCCTGCCCAATGTTCTTCCGCTCGCATCTATTATTTTTTCGTCAATTTTTTTCATATGATTGATTTTATACAAATTCTATTAAAGCCATTTCTGTGCCATCCGATTTTCTGACTCCCAATTTTAAAACTCTGGTATATCCGCCTTTTTTATCCATATATTTCGGAGCGATAATTTCAAAAAGTTTTTTCACTTCCTTCCTTCGGTTCAAAGTTTGGAAATTATCAACTCGGCGGGTGGACATATCTCCCTTTTTTGCCCTGGTTATCAATTTTTCCACAAATGGGCGCAATTCTTTCGCTTTGGGCAAAGTTGTTTTTATTTTTTCGCGCACGATTAAATTAAGCGCCAAAGAATTCAGCAATGCCTTTCTTTGGTTTTTATCTCTTCCGAATTTTCTTTTGGTATTATGATGTCGCATATATTTAATTATTCTTTTAAATTAAGGCCGAATTTGCCAAGCACTTTTTTAATTTCACGTGATTCCTTTTTCACCGATACCTTCCACTTCCAATAAATCTTCGCTTTTCTTTCGAGCAAGACCTCCCAGAGTTCGAATATTGGCGGCAGTAAGCGCATTTAGAGTTCTGGTAGAAAGATCGAGACCATCGGTGCGAGTTTTTAAAACATCGGTAAAATCATCCGCTTTTTTATTTTCTCCTTCCTCTTCGGCAGATACGTTTTCCTTAACACTGCGAGCAGACTTTTTTTCCTCTATAATTTCTTCTTCCGGTTCTTTGAAATCAATAACAGCCTTAAGCTGATTTATCATTATCTCAATGGATTTTAGAAAAGCTTCCCTGGGAGTTAGAGTGCCGTCCGTCTCAATGGAAATTCTTAAACGATTATAATTGGTATTGTCGCCGACACGCATATTTTCAACTTCATAGGCAACCCGGCGGATAGGAGTAAAAATGCGCATCAACAGCAATCGTTCCAATATCCACTTTTTCTTTCTGTAAAATTTCTTTTGAAATAAAACCCAAGCCTTTTTCAATCTTCATTTCAATATTCAAACTGACCTTGCCTGTAATTTCCACAATGTGAATATCCGGATTCAAAATTTCTACCTGTCCGCCGGTTTTTACGTCTTTGGCAAAAATTTCTTTAGGTCCTTTCACGGAAAGAGTCACCATTTGCGGTTCATCGGAAAGCATTTTGAAACGAATTTTTTTCAGATTTAAAATCATCACAATCACATCTTCTTTAATACCATCCATAGTCTGAAATTCGTGGGAAATACCATCTATTTTAATAGAGGTAATGCTGGCGCCCGGCAATGAAGAAAGAATAATGCGTCTTAAACTATTGCCCAAAGTATGGCCGTATCCTGGATAGAGGCCGTCTATTTCAAATACTCCCTTATTGTCCTCTTCCAAAACAACGCGAGGTTTGGAAGGCATAATTATTTTATATTCAGGCATAATTTTTTATAAAAAGTTACTTTTAAATCTAATAATATTTATCCCGCCAAAGGCGCGGAATTAATTAACGACTATAAAATTCAAGCACGGCATTCAAATCAAGGAAGGTTTCCGTATTTTTCGGCTTGGCTAAAATAATTCCTTCCATTTTAGCCGTATCAAAGGAAAGCCAGGAAGGAGCATTGTAATCTTTCAATCTCTCGACTAGATTATCAAAAATTTTCTTTATCTTGGAACCTTCGCGTATTTTTATAATATCTTTCGGCTGTACTTCATAGGAAGGAATGGTAATTTTATGATTATTCACAATAAAATGTCCGTGGGAAACCATTTGCCTGGCAGCACGACGGCTGGGAGCCAAGCCCATTCTGTAAACCACATTGTCTAAACGGGATTCAAGTTCTTCATAAAATTTCTCGGCTGTCCCCGCACCCTTAATGCGAGAAGCTTTTTCAACATAATTTGAAAGCTGGCGTTCTGTAATGCCGTAGGAAAAACGAATTTTTTGCTTTTCAATAAGCTGAGCTCCGTATTCGGACAGGGCTTTCGGACGACGTGCGCCGGGACCGGCAAATTTTCCGGAAGAAGCTGAAAACTTGGGAGTTTGACATTTGTCATAGACTCCGGCTCCTAATCTTCTTCCTATTTTAAATTTTGGTTTACTTATCATATATATTTTAAATTAAATTATACTCTGCGAGGCTTTTTGGCTTTTGGTCCGTTATGGGGCACCGGGGTGGCATCTTTAATGGAAGTTATTTCTATGCCGTGAGCCATAAATGCTCTGATAGCCGGCTCCCGTCCAGACCCGACGCCTCGCACTACTACGCCCGAATCTTTTACTCCAAGGGCAGCTGCCTTATCGCCAATCAAATCACCAACTTTGGAAGCGGCAAAAGGAGTCCCCTTTTTTGCTCCTCTAAAACCCAAGGTTCCGGCACTGGACCAAAATAAAGTATTTCCTAATTTGTCTCCAAAAAGAACTTTTGTATTATTGAAGGTCGCATCCACAAACAAAATCCCGGAAGTTACTTTTTTCTTGGGTGTTTTTGTGGCAACTGCTTTTGCCTCTGCCTCCGCTTCTTTGGGAGCATTTCCTTTTTTTACTTCTTCGGTTGATTCAGTTGTAATTTTTGTTTTTCCCATAATAAATTAGGTTCTAGTTTTTAGGTTCTAGCCCCTAGTCACTAATTCTAAGTCTTACTTTCTTTTCTCTTCCCTGAGGCCATGGTCTTTCGAACATTCCCTCGGACTGTCCTGGAATTGCTTTTGGTTCGTTGCCCCCGGACCGGCAATCTTTTCATATGCCTAATACCCCTATAGGTTTTGATGTCTTTCAATCTTTTAATATTTCCGGCAATTTCTCTTTTCAAATTTCCTTCAATTTTCATTCCTTCTATTATCGTGCGGATTTTATTTTCTTCCTCAGCTGTTAAATCTTTCGCTTTTTTGCCCACATCAATACTGACCTGTTTTAAAATTTTTCGGGCAGTTGGAATGCCAATACCATAAAGAACGGTCAAGCCGATTTCAAGTCTTTTTTCGTCTGGTACTGTTATGCCAAGGATTCTCATAATTATTGTTTTTGTTTATGCTTCGGGTTAGAACAAATAACGCGCAAATGTCTTTGGCGTTTGACCATTTTACAATTATCACAAATTTTTTTTACTGTTGATCTGACTCGCATAAAAATTCAAAAGGCAAACTTTATCAAAACAAGACAAAAACAAGGGGAAAACCCTTATTTTTCAATGTTTTTTTCTTTTTATAAACTGTAATTAATATGATACACCATTCTTAAAAAAATTACAACCTCTTAACTATTCTTCCCTTTCCTCCATAGGAATCCAGCACGACTTCCACCGAATCCCCGATTAAAACTTTAATTCTGTGCATGCGCATTTTACCCGAGAGATAGGCCAAGATTTCTTTTTCATCTTCTTTATCTTCCCCGCCTGCATCGCTTTGCGAAGCATTGCGGGCAGGAATTTTTACTCTAAACAAAGTGGAGGGCAGAGATTCCGTGATAACCCCCCTGGCCGTTAAAATTTTTTCGTTTTTTTGATCACTCATTAAGATAATCTATCATACTAAATCCATAACACTCGGTCAATATTATAATGTTAATAAGCTTATTTCGGATAATTCACGATGACTTGGATGGCGCTGCTTTTATCCGGAAAAGAAGATTTCCAGAAAGGACGAATGACCAGCTGGGCGGTATCAATGCTGGGATATTGCGCTAAAATTTGATTAAAATCCGTTTTTTTCTTACCTAATATATCATTAATAAATTTTGCCTCGTCAACTTTCCAAACAATTTTAGGAGTACCCGACAGGCTGAAATTTATATTCGTCACATCCGCAAAAGAAACAGTATCTTTATTGGCCAGAGAAAAAGTCAAATCTTGAATGTTCTGTATGTAAACTTCGCTTCCGTCATATTTATCAATCAGATCCGCCGCTAGTTTTGCCGTCAGTTTTTTCTCGTTAAAAATAAATCCATAGAGCGTGCCTTTGACGTCCGCTAACATCGTATTGTCTTTGTCGGGAGTAAAACTGATATCTTTGTCGGCAATACTGGTAAATATCGCGTCTTTAAATAAAATAAACCCCGCCGGAATCTGGCCCGTTATTTTATTCAGCAAATCCGTTTCCAATTTAGCTTTAAGCTCGCTTACCGCTGTTGTTTTATCCAGAGAAGAAACAACCGGAGACTTTCCCGTAAACCCGCCGGTAATATCTCCTTCGGACCTTCCGTAAAACTTGGAATATTTGGGCGTTCCCTTGAAACCGAAAATCTTAAAATCAAGCGGAGCGCTGTTATATCCTTCACCGGTTCCCGCTCCGTAAATGCCCACTTCCACGCTTCCGGGTTTACCATCATTGGTTATTCCCGGTACGGTTATTTTTTTATTTGTTTTATAAATTTTTCCATTTGAACCTTCCAGGCGGGTATCTATATCAAGATTTTGGGGAGAAGAGTTATAAGCATTATAAATAATGACGGTCCCCGTGGCAGCTATGGCCACATCTTTTACTTCCCCTCCCTGAATTGTCTTATTTTCTTCCCCGGGAATCATCACCAGGTCAAAAGATAAATCCTGGGTATTTGAATCCTTAATGGCGGACAAATTTTCATTGGCCAAAGGAATTTCCTGCACTTTGGGGGTTATGGTAATTTTCGCTCCGGAAAATAAAAAAGAAAAAGCAAAAAGGAGAAAAACAATGGAAATTAATGCGACAAAATAAATCCTGTATTTTGAGCTTTTGTTGGTTTTTTTTATTTTGTCGGGGATTCTTTCTTCTCCCTTCTCATCCCTGACAACTTTTATGGAGATGGGCTGAGAAGTTTTTACTTTTACCATATCTTGTAATAAATGTCTTGACATATAAATATATTTTAGCAAATAAAGCGATTAATATAAACGGATTCAATAATAAGAAACGGGTCGCGATTAACATTATCTTTAAAAAGAGTAATGCCATGAAGCGTTTGGGGGTCTAAAACAATTATTTTAAATTCCGATGCGGTTAAAATATTTTGGCCAAATTGTTCCGCCTTGATAATTTTTGAGAAAAAATCAGCCAAATCCTGGTCTACGGTTACAAAAATAGTGGCCGGAACAGAAATATTACTTGAAAGATTTTTTAAAGATTTTTGAAATTCATTCAGCCATTCTGTTTTTAATTTATTTATAATCGGGTCAAGTTTTTTCTTGGTGGACTCCAAAGCATGTTCATCTCTATAAAGAGAAATTAAAGATTTTGCTTCGCTCAAAATGCAATTGAGACTATTAGCCAATCCGCGCACCATAAAATTAGGCCCCAGAGGGTATGAAATGGAATTGCTCAATATGTCTTTTTTTATCATGGAAATATCCGTCATTTCTCCGCCGATATCAACCAAAAGAAAGCTCTCCTGTTTAGCAAACATATCTCGGGCCACCGTAAAAGAGGCCATGGCAAAAGAAGAAAATTTTATATCTTTGGAATGAAAATGTTTGAAAATAGTATCTTCTATTTTTTTTAATACCTGCTCGCTGCTCATGGAAACAAAAATAATCATTTCAAGGGTTTTAGTTTTTTTACCAAAAGGGGCAGAGGTCGGATAGCCATTCAGCATGATTTTTACATTTTTAAATTCAATGGGACGAATTTTATCATGCGTTTGCGAAAATTTGGCTAAATGTTCTTCCTCCAAAAGGCTGATTTCTTTTTTAATCAGCTCATCGGCCAATTTTGAGGTAAATAAAAATGGTACATTCTTTTCAAGTTTGATAATCCTGGTTTGGGAAGCATACCAGGGCGAAGAAAGAACGCAAAAAATCCTGGCTGGCTTCCCGATACCCATTCTACATATTTTGCCGGCCACCACATCAAGAGATTTGAGGGACAGAAACAGAAAACGGGCCTCATTAAATTTTTCTTCAAGAATTATGGGTTCACGAATAGATAAAATTATTTTAGGGGTTCCGGATTTTTCCATCTCAAAAACTGCGCCTCCGACAGAGGAAGAGCCAAGATCAAAGACCAGTGCTAGTTTCTTTTCTTCTTTTTTCCCAGAAAAGATTCCCATAATTTAATTATACAAAATAATCCATAAAAAAGACAGTATTTGAAATTCAATTAAAAAGAAAAACCGCGCCTAATAAATAAGCGCGGAAAAGAAGAGATTTTCGGAAACGAAAGACGAAACGATTGTCGCCATTCCAATGATTGTCCAGCCTGCCATTGTCGTTGTTGAGCCACGACTCGGAGCCGTTGCGGTTCACCTTGAACAAGTTCGGGTTGCTATCACGGTCGTTATGTATGCAATACCATCTATGTCACCATCCCCAGATTGTTCCAAAGATTGAATTTTATTTTGCATCTTAAATGCACCAGTATCGCACACCAAGTATCTTCATTTTTTGATCCATTCGACTCCGCTCAGGATCATCCTGAGTTTTATTGAAGGATGAAGTTTCTGTATATACCACTCTACCCAAAGCCTTAGCCGTGGATATTCTCGATATATGGATACTAGGTTAGGCACCGAGAAGTCTTGACCGCTCGCATATTCACCTTACCCATATTAAGTATATCATTTTTATTTAAAAAAATTAAAAAAGAAAAAAGGTCAAAGGACACAAGAATCAAAGAGTAAAATTCCAAGTGCTTAAGTGTCTGAGTTCTAAGTTACTTGCGGAAACGAAAGACGAAACGATCGCCGCCACCCCAACCGCCCAGCCCGCCATCGCCGCCGCTGAGCCACGACTCGGAGCCGCCGCGGTCCACCCCGAACAAGCCCGGGTCGCCATCACGGTCGTTAATTGGTTCCATCGCGACTTTTAAATATTCGCCATTAGGCTGGTCTTTGTAATTCAAACGAAGTTCGGGACCAGCTTGTGACGGACAAAGTTCTAACTTAAATTCTTTTGCCCTATCATATATTTCTTGCAATGTGGCGCCATTCGGGAACCCAAGTTGTTCCACGGAAAATGATACTAAGTCTATCTCTTCTTTTTGTTTAAGTGATTCTATTTTATTTAAAATATCTTGAGCCCAATTCGATATTTTATACCCTTGGGAAATCAGTTCTTGCGCGTATTCTTTGGGAGTTTTAGTCGTGAGTTCAATAGTTTTTTGAAATATCTTCTTCTCCGGAAATGATTCATAAAGATGCTCAATATTTTTAGGAAGTTTCTTCATAATTTCCGGACTCCATTTCCCGACATATGCTTTGGTGTTTTTATTTACCTCATTTATATTGTAAGCAATTTGATTTTCAGCGCATTCAAAAATAATTACTGCATCTTGTTTAACATTTCTCCCAGCTCGCAGTTCAGCAATACGCGGGTCGCGCTGATAACCGAAACCTTCAATGGTTGTGTTGATTTCGTAAATGAAAGTAAGGTCTTCTTTAGAAAGCTCAATTCCTTTTTTGATTTTATTTTCAATGGCAGTCAGAATTTTCATATCCCCAACTTTTTTCTCATAAGCTTTTCCATCGGGAAATTCTTTGAGCTTTTCCTGCACCACGCTGCCAATATACGGGTCCAGATTTTGTTCGGGGGCAACTCCGCGAACTTGGCCAATTTGGTTTCCATTCATCTGAATTGCAGCTCTTGGAATAGTTGGTTTGCCTTTTTTATCAATGGAATAATAAATATAAAAATCTCCAAGCTCCAAATAGTTTTTAGCTACGGATTCTCCAGCCACGCACCAGCCAGTGCCATAACCCTGAAGGGACTCAACTAAAGGCGCGTGGTCAGAATTTTGGGGATATTTTATCCATCTGCCGGCTACTTTTTCCAAAGATTCCGTCGGAGCAATGGCTGTTTTATCAAGCGCCCAAGCGTAAAGTTTGGAAAAATTTTCTCCTTCCAAAAGTTTTTCAAATTCCTTTTTCTCTTCCGGTTCCAGGGCCAGCAAATCAACGTGATGTTTGCCGTATTTTTGGGAAATGGCATCCAAAACATAGGCTAGAGCCTCGCGGTTAATGTCCGGAAATGGTTTTGTAGTTCCCTTAGATCTTTTGGCAAATTCTTTCTTTTCTTTATCATAAGCGCCCATCCCGAGAATGCTCCTGAAGGCATAATATTTGAGCCAATCGGGATAGGCGGCATCGGGCGAAGAAAGATAGTCAATCCAATTATTCAGGGTACTTTGCTGGTCGGAAATTATTACTTCCGTAAGCTGGTTACGTATTTCATCTGTAATTTCTATATCGCCATGCCCTTGTTCCCGAGCAATTCTTTTTTGATTTTCAAAATATGATTCTGGAATTTCTTCCGGCTTAATAATAAATTTATCGTATAAAACTTTCTTTAGGGCTTCCATGCCCTGCTCTCTTTGTTCGGGATCTTTGCGGTCTATAATTTCCCTGAATCGATTAAGGTAGTTCTGAATCTGCTCGCTTGGATTTTGCGGCACTTTTTCGCCGGTTCTTGATTCTGTTCTTTTAGCCGATGATTTGACTTCCGGTGAATTATGCAGGTCATATTTCTTTTTTAAAAAATCATTTTCCATGGTTATATTCTACCATATTTATTAAAATTATTCAAGAACGGCTTTTATGCGCCTAACGCCTGCGGAAACGGCTTCTTCTTTTTGAATTTTAAAATGGCCTAATTCGTAAGTATTTTTCACATGCGGACCACCGCAAAATTCTCGGCTGAAATAACCTGTTTTTTCGTCTCCAATGGAATAAACTTTTACCGTTTCGCCATATTTTTCATTGAAAGAATGCAGGGCAATTTTTTCCGCTTCCGCTTTGGGTATTTCCTCAAAACTAATCGGCAATTTTTCGGCAATTTTGTCATTTACTATTTCTTCCACTTTTTTCTTTTCTTCTTCGGTCATTTTTTGCGGATGGGAAAAATCAAAACGCAATCGTTCGGCAGTAATATTGCTTCCTTTTTGCATTACATGAGAACCCAATACTTGTCTAAGAGCTGCATTTAATAAATGCGTGGCTGTGTGCAATTTTTTAGTTTCTTCACTGGCATCTGTAAGCCCACCTTTAAACATTCCGGCTGATGCGGTTTGGGAAAGCTTTTGGTGCTCTGCCATTTTTTTATTAAAATCTTCAAGATTTATTTTTATTCCCTTTTCCTCGGCTAATTCAAGGGTTAGTTCTATGGGGAAACCGTAGGTAGTAGCTAAAATAAACGGGTCAATGCCTTTTTCAAATTCTTTCAATCCGCGCTTAAGCGTTTCCTTGAATTTTTTCTCTTCTTTTTCTATTTCTCTCCTATCGTCAAGAATATAAATCTTTTCATAAAGTTTTTTATTTCTTTCAATTATTTTTTCTAGCGGTTCTTTGGAAAACCTGACTGCCCGTCTAATTAATCTGCGTAAAACGTATCCGGCTCCGGTATTTGAAGGAATTATTTTATCTGAAATAATAAAAAGTGCAGCCTTTATATGGTCCGCCACAATACGCTCTTCCTTCGTTTTTTCATTATTAAACAAATCCGTTTCATACACGCTTTTCTTTTTTTGCACTATGGAAACCAATCTTTCAAAACCCATTCCTGTATCTACGCCCAAAACATTAAGCTTTTTAAGGACTGCTTCGCCTTTATCCAATTTCTCCCGAGAACCATCGCAGAAATATTCATTGAAAACAATATTCCAAATTTCAACATCTTCATCATTTGCATTTTTACAATAAATTTCCGTGGTCGGACCACATGGGCCAGAATCCCCCGTCGGACCCCAAAAAACTTCTTCTCCTTCTTCTTTTATATTTTTAATTCCGATTTTCTGCCAAATTTTTTCCGATTCTTCATCTTTGGGAACATTTTTGCTTCCCTTGTGAACCGTTACGTAAGAAATTTCTAAACCCAGTTCTTTAACAATAAATTCATAGGCGTATTCTATCGCTTCTTTTCTGCCATAGCCACCGAAGGAAAAGTTGCCCAGCATTTCAAAAAATGTCAGGTGCGAAGAATCCCCCACTTCCTCAATATCTCCGGTGCGGACACATTTTTGAATTGTGGCTACGTTCAAGCTGCCAAAATCTTTTTCGGCATCTTTTGGATTAGTATAATATTTTTTAAATTGCTGCATTCCGGCAGTGGTAAAAAGCACCGAAGGGTCATTTTCGGGTATTAAGGAAGACGAAGGAATTATTTTATGCCCGCGAGCCTCAAAAAATTTTAAAAATCTTGACCTAATTTCACTGGATTCCATATAAAATAATTGCCTTAAATTTTATTGCCCAGATCTCCATTCTCATCTGAAATTTTTCTAATCGGTTTTTCAAATATATTAAGCAAAATAAAAATCAAAAGAACCAGAACGGTGGAAATAATGGCTAAATCAAAAAGCCCCAAGCCACAGGCCATACCTATGCCAGCTGTAACCCAAAGTCCTCCGGCTGTGGTAAGACCCAAAAGTCTATTACCCTGAAGTATTATCAAACCAGCGCCCAGGAATCCTATACCCACTATTATTTGAGCAGGAATTATGCCCGGATTAAATCCCGGAACGTTTATATATTTCACTGTCATTGCCTCGGAAAATAAAACAAAAACAGCTGCCCCCATGGCCACCAGGGCGTGCGTCTTCATGCCAGCTTCTTTGTGCACCAAAAGACGTTCCGCTCCGATAACCATACCCAACACAACCGCAAGAATTAATTTTAAAATAATATCCCCGTTTTGCGTAAAAAATTGTTCCATCAATTCATTATATAACAACTCCTCCGCCTAAACAAATATCTTTATTATAAATAACGCAGGACTGACCGGGAGCCACTAGGACCGGTTTTCCAAGTAATATTTTGGCTTTTGCTTTATTAATAATTTTAATTTTGCAAGGTAAAAATTCACTGTGATAACGGATCTGAGCGGTATAATTTTTATCGGGTTTAGGAATTTCAGAAATCCAGTTTGTGTCTTTAATTTTTACAGAACACAAAGCAGTGCTTTTTTCGGCATACGCAATATTAGTTTCGTGAACCGCATCCAGGTTCGAGTGCGAGCCGTGAAAAAGCAGCTGCTCTGGGTTCTGTGATACTACTAAAATATTTTTCTTCGCATCTTTCCCAACTATATAATAAGCTCCGTCATTTGGACTTTTTTGGGTAATGGTAAAACCATGACGTTCTCCCAATGTGTGAAAAACTACTCCGTCGTGTAATCCTATTTCTTCCCCTTTTTCATTTATTACTTTCCCTTTTTTTTCTTTAATGTAGTGTTTCAGAAATTCTTTCAGATCTACCGCGCCTAGGAAACAAATTCCTTGACTGTCTTTTTTCTGAGCAACCGGCAAATTGAATTTCTTGGCCAGTTTGCGGACTTCGGTTTTTTTAAGGTGACCGATAGGAAACAAAATTTTCTTTAGCTGTTCTTGCTTTAAAGTCCAAAGGAAATAACTTTGATCTTTTGAAGGATCAATCCCTTTCGCTAAATGCAAAGCAGTGCTTTTTTCGGCATACGCAATATCAGATTCGTGAACCACATTCAGGTTCGAGTGCGAGCCGTGAAAAAGCATCTGCTTTTTATTTTGCGCATAATGTCCTGTCGCCACAAAATCAGCCCCCATGAAAATGGCTTTTTTGAGAAATGCGCCGAATTTAATATGTTTGTTGCACATTACATCCGGATTAGGCGTTCTGCCAGCCTTATATTCGGCAATCATATAATCCGCCACTTCTTTTTTATAAATTTTTTCAAAATCAAAAGTTAAAAATGGAATATCCAAATGCGCCGCGACGCGCATCGCGTCGCGGCGCTCTTCTTCTTCATTGCAAACCAAAAAATCCGGATGCCATGTGCGGATGAAAACGCCAACAACTTCATAGCCTTGTTTTTTTAGAATAGCGGCAC
The DNA here is from genome assembly GCA_963842815.1 of Candidatus Nomurabacteria bacterium. Classification (GTDB taxonomy): domain Bacteria; phylum Patescibacteriota; class Minisyncoccia; order Phycocordibacterales; family UBA9973; genus UBA9973. Next base: position 52,006 of record CAWJHU010000002.1, on the reverse strand, counting down.
TCACGGCAGAATCAACTCCACCCGAAAGTCCGACAAACACTGTTTTTTTCTTCATAAATAAACCTTACAAGCTCATCAATTTTTTGTAAAGCTCATAAGTTGCATAGGCGTCTGAAAGTGCGCTATGTGGATTTTCGTTTTTTATACCAAAATATTTGCATAGTTCACGCAGAGAGAGGTGGGTGATGCTGGTTTTTTTATGAAGTTTCGCCCAGGCGATGGAAAGCGTATCAAATTTGTGATAGTGCATGGGATTTTTTATTTCAGTTTTTAAAAAAGCATTTTCCAAAAAGGCAGAATCAAAAGAAATATTTTGCCCGACCATGGTGCAATCTTTTACTTTCTTGCTAAAAATTTTCATCGCTTCTACCAGAGCATAAGCCGATTTCCATTTTGCCGGGTCATAATGATTTATTTTTAAAGACACAGGATTGGCATTTTCTATGTGTTCCGGTTTTATTTTCAGTTCAAATTTTTTAATTACCTTGAGTTTGGGTGTCGTTACAACACAACCGATCTCAATAATCTCGTTTTTTATCATATCGAGTCCGGTGGCTTCTATGTCAATGAAGGCTAAATTGTGTTTTCTCATTTTAAATATTTTTGTTCGTTTAATATATGACCCGCAAAAGTTGAAGCATAATGAATATTACCATTTTTGTCATGCAAATAATAAAGATAGCTGGAAGTTTTTGGATGAATGGCAGCCTCTATGGCTTTCAATCCAGGATTGCAAATCGGACTTTCGGGCAATCCTTTGGTTTTATAGGTGGCAAGGTCGGCATTCACCTGGAGAGGCATATTCAGAGCAATTCTTTTCCATAAAATTCCAGAAATAAATTCCCTATCAGCATCTCCTTCCGCTTCTTTTTCAATGAGAGAAGCCATAATTATGATTTCTTTTTCAGTTCTGCCGGAAGATGTTATTTGAGGTAGAAGTGAAAAAATTTTTTTCTGGAAATTATCGCTCATGGCTTGCAAAACATTCTCTTCATTGTCCGTAGTTAAGAAAAAATAAGTATCCGGGAATAGACATCCTTCCTGGACGGTTGCCTCCGATAAAAATTTAGCTTCCTTGAAATTGGTCAATTTAAGAGCAAAAGCTTTGGCAATGTCGGATACATTAAAACCTTCCGGAATGGTCACTTTGACCGGCGCCAAGTGGCGTTCGCCCCTGGCAACACGCCAAGCAATTTCAAAAATAGGCAATTTTTTTTCAAATAAATAGTCTCCGGATATTATATTTCTCTCCCCTCCCAGGATTACGGCAAAAGTTTCAAAAACAATCTTTGAACGAATAATATGACTTTCTTCAAAATATTTTGCAACATATTTCAAACTTGAACCATCTTTTATATTTATCACGGTTCCGACCGGAAAATTGTTCGGAGCGCTTAAAAATAGAAAATAAAAAAATACTAAAAATATAATTGCCCCCGCAACATAAAAAATAACTTTTTTGGGCAAATAAAAATTTTCCATAAATTATGTCGGCAAATTGGTAGGAGGAGAAGCTTCTTTTGATTCTATGCGTTCCAGAGTAGGCACTTTTAATATCTGGCCAGGGAAATGCCAAAGAGTTGCCAATTCTTCGCTGTTTAAAACATTAATATGATGATGAAAAAAGTTGGGAAAGATAATAGGTGAAATAGGCCAAGGCAAGTGTATGCTGTGATATATGGGCGGATGAAAAAATTCCCGTTCCCTGTACTCTTCAAGCATCCTGTCCGACAAGCGCATAACTTTTTTCTTAGATAGTGGAAAAAAAGAAGCAAAAAAGTTCACACTAAAAGCATCTGCCTGAGTTGAGTTTATGCGGGTAAGCTCGTTTACAAAAGGGGCAGAATATTGACGAAAAATTAAGCGCATATTTCTTTTGTTGTTCGCATTAAAGGCTTCTCTTTTTGCGACATAGCATACTCTAATCCCCGTATCAAAACCGACTTTCAACATTTTTTTACTGGTTCCATCTATTAAAGGTCTTATATAATCAGGAGCTCTAGCAAATGTTCCTTCTATTTTATCTTGTTGACGAGTAAATTCACCCAACAATCTTTTCATTTCTAAGTCAGCTTCTTTTATCCAATCATGGGTTTTTTGCCAAAAATGCGCGTGTTCGGGATATTCTTTTTTGGAAGGAGTAACGATAATTTGCATCCACATTTGTTCTCCTCTGCCTATGGAACCAAAAAGTTCTATCACCGGAGAAATGGGGTCAATTTTATATTCTTCTTTTTGGTCTTTATCTAAACCAAAATCAATGTAAGTTTTAATAGGATAAGCATCAAGTTTCGTTAATTTAAATTCACATCCCCATAGGTCCCAAACACTATTAGGGGCAATTTTATCGACAGCCAGAGTGTAGTCTTCCACCACTTTTACTTGTGCTTGAGGAAATTGGGCATACATCTGAGTTTCAATCAATTCTTTTACGCGCGAAGGTGTGCGTATATAAAAATGCACTTGCCCGTCAATGGAAACTATTTCCAAAGAAAACCAAAACCAAACCGCTCCTTGCCAATATGTTTCAAGTCCTCCTTTGTAACTGAAATGATAAAGGGCATTGGTTATAAAAAGTTCCATTGCTTTGGGAGATCTCAGAACGTCCCGCGGAGGAATTATCTCAAGCAAAACCCATTCAATGCCGGAAATAAAATCCGTATTCACGTAGTGAACCCAAAAAAAGAAAGCGAGGCGGGCCAATATTGCCACACTGGCAATAGGCAAAAACCCGAAAAGGAATATTTTGTAAAGCCAAAAGATTACCAAATCTATCATTGCTTATATTTTAATATAAAAAGCAAATAAAGTAAATCAAAAAACGACCAGATTTTGTCTGGTCGTTTTGTTCGTTTAAATTTAAATCAAAGTATAAAGTCCGCTTTTGTTTTTCTTGAAATATTTCGGATTTGCTAGATTTACCAAAATAGTATTCTTTTTGAAATATCTTTCTTTCATCACTTTTTCCACTACGGCATCTTTTGAAAGCGGGCCTTCTCGCTTCAGAATATCTCGGATAACTTCTCGGGCAATGCCCGTCTTGTATCCCCATTCAGCTAAGGCATAAAGTCCACGGCCGACTAGAACAAAGCGAGGATCTTTTATAAGCTCGTTATGACAAGTGGCATAGTGCGTCTTTCGGCCGAAAGTTTTTGAAATCGCATCCGCCACTTCCCTGAAATGCATCGGCGAACCATGTTTTCTCATAACCAAAAAAGCATAGTCTTTCACTCCGCGAGTATGGACATTCGGAGAACTCGTCTTACCCCATTCGCCCAGCGGGTTCTTGGAAATAGTTTTAGAAATGGAAAGCCATCTTCGAGCTATTTCTTCATTTTTGTATTGTTCCGCCACATCTTTCATTTGGTCAAGGAATTTTTTAACCATTTCCGTTTCCAAAACAAGGTCTTCGTCTTTCAAACTTGCATAAAGTTTCTTTAAAGAATCATGCACCTTTTCAGCCATCACATCATCCACACTCCAGCGAGTTTTAAAATATTCGTCTTCGCGGTGTTTTTTGAAAAAGTCTCCCAACTCCAAATAAAAATGAATATGGTTTTGTGTATTTTTATCTTTTGAAATGTGAGCCAGAAGATCGCTTTCGGCGACAATGGAACCCAAAGAATGTATCAACTGCTTCAGCTCGTCAAAAACCGCCTGGTGCTCTTTGTAGGCGGAAGATTTCTTGATTAAAGCCAAGGCTGCATCCTCAATTTGACGGACGCGCTCCCTGGTAATATTGTATTTTTTGCCTATTTCCTCAAGGGTTTTCCTTTCGGCGTCAACAGTCAAACCAAAACGATTCATAATGACATCGCGAGTGCGGTCTTGAAGGTGGGCAGTTATTTTTTTGGTGACTTGCTTTGGTTTGAATGATATTGTGGACATGATTTTATAAAATAATTTTCTATTAATTAAAGTGTTAAACTCTATATTTTCATAATACACCTATGTTAACTTAATGTCAACTACGTTTTCATTTTCTTTCTTTCGGCTTTTACCCTGTCCAGTTCAGTCAAGAATTTTTTACGAATTCTAACCGACTTGGGAGTAATTTCCAAATACTCGTCGGCATTCATCACTTCCAATCCCCGCTCAATACTCAAAATGAAGGGCGGATTTAAGTAAATGGCTTCATCGGTGCCGGAAGCCCTCATATTGCTGAGCTGTTTTCCTTTGGTGGGATTCACGGACATATCGTCTCCTTTCAGGACATTGCCGACAACCATGCCTTCGTAAACCTCCGTACCGTGCTCAATATACATTATACCACGTTGCTGTAAATTTGCAATAGCAAAGGCTACGGCCTTGCCCGGAGTCATGGAAACCATAGAACCATATTCGCGTTTTTTTATTTCCCCAGCATATTCTCTGAAACCGGTAACCCGTGAAGACATAATGCCTTCCCCTTTGGTGTCTATGATAAATTCTCCCCGATAACCCAAAAGTCCGCGGGTCGGTATATCAAAAATAACTCTGGCAATATTGTGTTTCTCTGTCATATCTTTCATCAATCCTTTTCGCTTATTGATTTTTTCTATGACCGTGCCGGAAAATTCCATGGGAACATCAATTACCAACTCTTCATAGGGCTCTGTTTTAACGCCATCTTTTTCTTTTATAATAACTTCCGGCTGGGAAACCTGCATCTCAAACCCTTCCCGGCGCATATTTTCCAGCAAAATGGCAACGTGCAATTCTCCTCTTCCATAAATTTTGAAAAAGCTTGGTCCCATTTTATCGCCCTGGTCCGGAGAAAAATCAACTTTCAGTCCGACGTTTACTTCCAATTCTTTTTCCAATCTTTCTTTTATCTGTCTGGAAGTGACAAATTTTCCTTCCCGGCCGGCAAAGGGAGAATCGTTTACCAAAAAATTAAGAGACAAAGTCGGTTCATCAATGGCGATGTGGGGCAGTTGTTCCACGCTTTCATCTTCGCAAATAGTTTCTCCGATATAAATATCCGATATCCCGGCAATGAGAACAATATCGCCCGATGTCGCCGTAGAAACTTCTTTTCTATTGATTCCTTCAAAAGTGAAAAGCTTGGTGATTTTCCCGGTTCTGTTTTCCTTTTCTCCTTTTACGCAAACCTGGCTTCCGGAAGACATTTTCCCGGAATAAATTCGGGCTATGGCCATGCGACCCAAAAAATTATCATAGGCGAGATTGAAAACCTGGGCGGACATTTTGCCGGTTTTATTCACGGAAGCCGAGGGTACGAATTTCAATATTACATCCAAGAGTGGAGAAAGATCGGCTGATTTATCTCCCAAATGTTTAAATGCTTTTCCTTCGCGCCCGATAGCATAAACTGTCTCAAAATTCGCTTGCTCTTCATTGGCCCCCAATTCAAAAAATAAATCCAGAACTTCTTCGTGCACCCGATGCGGGTCCGAGGCCGGTTTGTCTATCTTATTTATGACCACTATGGGCTTGATGCCCAATTCAAGAGATTTTTTCAGAACAAATCTGGTTTGAGGCATCGGTCCTTCCACCGCATCCACCAGCAAAAGCACCGAATCCACTGCTCGCAAAACACGCTCCACTTCCGAGCCGAAATCCGCGTGGCCTGGAGTGTCTACTATGTTTATTTTGGTCCCTTTGTAAGTGATGGAAGTATTTTTGGAGTAAATAGTAATACCCCGCTCTTTTTCCAGAGCGTTTGAATCCATTGATATATTTTCATCCTGCAGTCCCCCGTTTTGTTTCATCAGAGCATCCGTCAAAGTCGTCTTGCCATGGTCCACGTGGGCGATGATTGCGATATTTCTAATTTGCATAAACAAAAAAGCCTCTCGGCTGAAATTAATTAAATAAATAATAGCATACTTTTTCCAAAATAACAAATAAAAAAGGCCAACTTGCTGTCGGCCTGTAAAATAATAAATTATCAATTTTTAAAATATTTTTCCGAAGTTAAAAGAAAACCGGACCTCAGAAAAATGTAAATACTTGTTGCGGATATTGTAAAGATGATAACCTCATCCACTTTACCCAAAAGATAAACTTCTCTTGCCATAAAACAAAAAAAGATTATCACACAAATAAATCCAAAAAAAATAATTTTACACAAAAAAGACTGGTCTTCTTTTTTTATTTCTTTCCTAAGAAAAACCATGTCAAGGAGAAGAAAAATAATACTCAATATCACCAGCACAGTAAAAATAATCAACTGGCTTACAGAATGCATAGAAATAAATCCAGAGTGTTCTTTCGTAATTCCAACGATCATCCCCACCAAAAGAACAAAATTGGCTATCAGCAGTATTATGCAAAAGAATGTTTTCATTTTCCACTCCTTAAAATTTCAAAGAAAGATTTATGATTTATGGTTTATTTAAAATAGAGTATAACAAGTTATGATGGTTTTGTCAATGTACATTAAAGAAAACAAAACAAAAAACCAATTGTGGTTTAGTATTGGGCTAAAACCACACTAAAAAATTATAGGGTTTATGGGTTAAACCTTTTCAACTTCAGTTCCCTCTTTCACTTTCTTTTCCGTCTTGAGACCGACAACTTTTCCGGAAGAAGCTTTTTCCACTTGCTTATGCTCAATTTGAATTGAATCAACATTCTGTTCAAAATCAGCACCGTGGCCTTCAAATTTTACCCTATCGCCGACTTTAAGAGTACCCTTGAGTTTTACAATGGCTACTCCTAATTTGTCGTAATAATGTGTAACTTTTCCGACCTTCATAATATATAATTGTAGCATAAAAAGATATTTTGTGTTATTTTGTATGAATGCGTCGGTGGTAGAGTGGTCAATTACAACAGACTGTAAATCTGTCGCCTTCGGGCTACGTAGGTTCGAATCCTACCCGGCGCACATTGACTTTTACTATATAAAATGGTATTCTTTTAATAATTAAATTTGTGATTATTTTTTTAAAAAATAATTTTGACAATCAATTAAAAAGGAGGATAAATTCATGTCCACAGAAACTCTTACTTATAACGCAGCTCTTGAGAAATTCCCATTTCTTCAGAATCTCAAACTTCAAAATCTCTACTTGAATATTGAAGTTGAAGTTGAGGATTACCATAAATTTATTTTGAGACAACCTCAAACCCTTGAGGACCACACGATGCATTGTGGGTTTCAAGAACATGATTTATTTGTTTTGGGAGAACAGGGCGAGTTGGAAAAAATTGACATCCGGTTTGGTGAATCCATTATTTATAGGGCCCGGAATATGACCCTCGAGGAACAACCGGACGATGTTGATACTCAAGGAGAAACAATTGCTCAAGCAATTGCTAAATACAACGCTACTTTCAAGTTTATTATTCTTCATAGCTGGGGCCATCAACGCTTTGGCAAAGATTATGAAACAATAATAATTGCTCCACGACCTGATTAGTTTAATGGCCTTCCGTGTGGAATCACACGGAAGGCCATTTTTATTTTTATGCTTTCGCTGAATATTTGGCCCGCATATTAATCGGGCTTTTTATTTTGGTTTTTTTAGTTTCAATCAGAAGTTCATTATTTTTTACGGAAACAAAAACCGTGTCCCCTTTCTTGGCATCATTTGAAATGATGTGATTGGCAATGGGATTTAAAATTTTATTTTGGATGAGGCGGTTGAGCGGGCGGGCGCCATAATGCGGATTGTATCCTTCTTTGGCCAGATAGGAGAGGGCTTCATCGGAAATTTTAAAATCTATATTTTTGGCCAGCAATCTTTCTTTAACCACTTTCATTCTCAACCCCACTATTTCTTTAATGGCCTCTTCCGAGAGAATATCAAAAACGATAATTTCATCTAGACGATTTATGAATTCCGGGCGGAAATGGTCTTTCATGGCTTCCAGCACTTTTTCTTTCATGTTGCTGTAATCCTGTTTGTCGGAATTATTGGAAAATCCGATGGACTCCATTTTTTCCACAAACTGCGAGCCGATATTGGAAGTGAGGATGATAATTGTATTTTTAAAATTAACCACTCTTCCCTTTCCATCCGTCAATCTTCCTTCGTCAATCACCTGCAATAACATATTGAAAACTTCCGGATGAGCTTTTTCAATCTCGTCAAAAAGAATTACGGAAAACGGGCGATGACGGACTGATTCGGTGAGTTGTCCAGCTTCGTCATAACCGACATAGCCCGGAGGCGAACCGATGAGTTTGGAGACGGAATGTCTCTCCATATATTCGGACATATCCACCCGAATAAGGGCGTTATCGTCGTTGAACATAAACTGAGCCAGAGCTTTGGTAAGTTCCGTTTTGCCCACTCCCGTCGGACCCAGAAATATAAACGAGCCGTTGGGCCTATTCGGGTCTCCTATGCCTGCTCGAGAACGGCGAATGACATCACACACGCGTTTGATGGCTTCATCCTGGCCGACTACTCTCTTTTTTAATTCCTCTTCCATTCTTTGCAATTTGGCGCGGTCCTCTTCAAGCATTTTGGTGAGCGGAATACCGGTCCAGCGGGCCACCACTTCGGCAATGTCTTCGGCCGTCACTTCTTCTTTTAAAATCCTTCTGGACCTTTGCAGTTTTTGTAAACGGGAAAGTTTTACCTCCAAATCTTTTTTCAAAACAGGAATTTTACCATAGCGAATTTCCGCCGCTTTGGCCAAGTCCGCTCTCATCTCTGCGTCTTCCGCCGAGAGACGCAAAGTATCAAGTTCTTTTTTAATAGCGCGGATTTCTACTACGGTTTCTTTTTCATTCTGCCATTTTAATTCCAGCTCTTTTGTTTTCTCACGTAAATTGGCTATTTCTTTATCAATTTCTTTAATTCTATTCTTGGTAATTTTGCTATTTTTTGTGTCATTTTCCACTTCTTTTTTGAGCGCTTCCTTTTCAATTTCCAAACGCATTATTTTTCTGTGCGCGTCTTCCAAAACAGGAGGCTTGTTTTCCAGTGCAATTTTAAGCGAGGAAGAAGCTTCATCAATAAGGTCCACCGCCTTGTCCGGCAAAAATCTATTGGTCATATAACGAGTGGAAAGATTCACGGCGGAGATTATGGCGTCATCGGTAATTCGCACGCCATGAAAAAGTTCATATTTTTCTTTAAGCCCGCGAAGAATGGCGATGGCGTCTTCCACACTGGGTTCGTCAATATAAACCGGCTGAAAACGGCGGGCCAGAGCCGGGTCCTTTTCAATATGTTTTTGATATTCTTTTAAAGTGGTTGCGCCGATGGCTCGCAATTCTCCGCGGGAAAGCGCCGGCTTCAGCATATTGGAAGCGTCCATGGTTCCTTCCGAACCTCCGGCACCAACAATGGTATGAATTTCATCAATAAATAAAATTACTTTCCCGTCTGCTCTCTCTATTTCTTTCATAATACCCTTCAATCTTTCTTCAAATTCTCCGCGATATTTTGTGCCGGCAATGAGCGAACCTAAATCCAAAGAAACCAATTCTTTTTCTTTCAGAGATTCGGGAACATTATTTTTGGCAATGCGTTCTGCCAGACCTTCCACCACAGCTGTTTTGCCGGTGCCCGCTTCGCCGATTAAAATCGGGTTGTTCTTGGTTCGGCGAGAAAGAATTTGAATAATGCGCATTATTTCATTGTCCCGTCCGATAACCGGATCCAATTTGTCTTCTTTGGCCAATTTAGTCAGATTTCGGGTATATTTTAAAATCAATCTGAATCTTTTCGGTTCCGTCGCGTCAGTAATATTTTGACTGCGAAGTTCTTCTAAAACTTTCATCACGGGTTCTTTTAAAATCCTGAATCGCGCCAAAATTTCCCGAGCTTCTCCGGGGACCTCCAACATGGCAATGAAAAGATGTTCCGTTGAAACAAAATCATCTTTCATATATTCCGCCAATTTTACCGAATGCTCTATGACCTGGGCCAAATCGGGGTTGAGATAAATTTGATAGGCCGGAGAAAGGGTGCTATTGGATTCCGGAGATTCAATGGTCTCCAAAATAGAATCTGTTAAAAAGACAACATCCACCTCCAATTTATCCAAAATAGAATTCACCATGCTTTCTTCCTGCAGGAGAAGCGCAGCCAGCAGGTGCAAAGAAGAAACGTGATTTTGTCCGCGTTCAATGGCCAGTTCGTGGGCTCTTTTAATTGCATCCTTTGATTTGGTTGTAAATTTATTAAGTGGAGGCATAAAGCAATTTATAAAATATAAAGTTTATAAAGTAAAAGTTAGAAAATAAAAAAATTAATCTTTTTTATTAGGTTATTCAGTTTGTTGCGGGGGCAGTTGTTGACGAAGAGGGTGTTGAAATGGGCGTGGTGGCTGGAGTTAATGCTTTCAGGGCTTCGGAAATTAAATCAATTGAGGCAAAGGAAGCGGTATCTCCGGACAGAGTGATTCCCAATACATTTCCATCCAAATCAAGCACCGATTCTCCCGCGTTTGATTTGTTAATGTTCATTTTTATATCCTTATTTCCGTCAAAAATAAAGGAAGAGATGGTATTGCCCAAAACTAAAATTTTCTGTCCTTCTTTCATTTTGCTCAAATCTCCGAAGGCGGGCACAGTGAAAGCAAGTTTGCTTTTTTCATCAAGCGGCTTGCCTATTCTGAGAAGTGAAAATCCATTCTTATCCGTTGTGATGAAATCCGCATGAAACTTTCCACTGTCATTTTTTACATAATAAACGCCGATACCGGAAACAAGCGAACCATCGGCGACAACAATGCCGTCCGTGGAAATGGCAAACCCTTGTCCGGCTGAAACTTCAATGGTGGCCCCGTCCGTATCTTGGGCTTCTTTGGTTATGGAAAAAATTGCCGATTTATTTTTGGCAATGGCATCCACCACCAAATCTTCTTCTTTAATGACTACAGTTTGTACTGTGGTTTTACCTTCCACCTGTTGTATTTTTTCAACTGTCTGTTGAACAACGCGGTTGATGGGAATAGTCACGGAAGAAGGCGCCTGTTGCATGAGAGTTACGGTGGTAATCCCCGTCGCGATTGAAGTAACGAAAGAAAGCAATAATGCGAGCATTATGAGCTGAGGTTTATTTAAATCTTTTATATCCATAGGTCAATTATACCACTTTTTCAGTTTTTGCAAAATTTGAGATAAAATTTTAATTGTATAGTCAATGTCTGTTTTGGTTGTTTGTCTGCCCAGAGAAAAACGGAGTCCACCTATTTCAATATTTGATTCCGGACGGATGGCTTGAATGACATAGGAACCCTCTTTGCGAGAACTTTTGCAGGCGCTTTTGGATGAAGCCATTATTCCTTTTGCTGAAAGTTCCAACACCAAAAGATCGCTTGGGATTTTGGGAAATGTAATATTTATATTATTGGGCAGTCTGTTTTTTAAATCACCATTAACTAGAAAACCCAAAACTAAATTTTGTTTTTGAATTTCTAGTTTTTTAATAAAATAATCTCGCAATTTTATTAAGCGTTTTGTTTCTTTTTCTCTAATTTTTTGCGCTAATTTTAATGCCCTAGAAAATTTTAAAATCTCCGGCAAATTTTCTGTACCGGGACGCAGTCCTGATTCCTGGTCCCCCCCGCCAAATATTGCCGTCAGAGACACAGATTTTCTTTTATATAAAATTCCTACTCTGCCTGCTCCTTCTATTTTGGAACCGGAGAGAGAAAGCAAATCCACTCCAAGTTTTTCTACATTCAAGTCTAAATAATTCACTGCCTGCACAGCGTCGGTGTGAAAAAATAAATTATTTATTTTATTTTGTTTTTTATAATATCTTATCTCTTTGGCAATTTCGTGAATGGGCTGAATAGTGCCGATTTCATTATTTGCATACATCACGGAGACCAGCACGGTATTTTTCTTTATTTCCTTTTTTATTTTCTTGGGGTCAACTATGCCGTTTTTTTCAACCGGCACTATGGAAATCTCCGCTAGTTTTCTTTTCTTAAGCATTTTAAAAGTTTCCAAAACCGAAGGATGCTCTATGTTGGTGGTGATGATATGAGGTTGTCGTGTGTTGGACACTCGCTTGTCGGGTGTTGGACACTCGATAATTATTCCTTGTATTGCCAGATTATTGCTCTCCGTACCCCCGCTGGTAAAAATAATTTCATCAGACCTAGCTCCTAAAACAGTAGCGACTTCCATGCGTGCATTTTGCAGTTTTCTTTTAGCTTTAATCCCCTCTTCATGTATGGAACTTGGGTTGGCCGATACTCCGGCCGCATAATCCAGATATATTTTATGATTTGATTTTGCCATTAAAATAGTATATATTGAAAACCTATGAATATAAAGCTTGAGACGATTTTTTTTGTTTTTATCGGAGTTGTTATTTTAATCAGCGCTTTTTGGATTATTAGAACGGAAAAGCGCCTAAAAAGATTTTTCTCCGGCAAAAAAGCGAAGGATTTGGAAGAAAATATCTTGGTCCTGGAAGAAAATATTTCAAAATTGAAGTCCGCTAAAGAAAAAATTGAAAAAGAATTGACTGAAATAAATAAAAAATTAAAAAAAAGCGTACGGGGTCTTGAGACTATTCGTTTCAATCCTTTTCCGGACCAGGGCAGCAACCAGAGTTTTGCTGTCGGTATGCTGAATGAAGAAGGCGATGGCGTGGTATTTTCAAGTCTTTATTCTCGTGAAAGAATGAGTATCTTTGCCAAGCCTGTTAAAAATGGCAAATCGGAATACGAACTCACTACTGAGGAAAAAGAAGTTTTGGAGAAAGCCAAAGTATAAACACTATGGAAACAAAAAAAGAAGAGAAAAGAATAGTAAGACCACCCGTGGTCGTAATTATGGGCCATATTGACCATGGTAAATCAACTTTGCTTGACTACATCAGAAAAACAAATTTGGTAGAAAAAGAAGTGGGTGGCATAACTCAAAATATTTCTGCCTATGAAGTAGAGCATCTTGATGAAAAGGGACAGCAAAAAAAAATAACTTTTTTTGACACACCCGGGCATGAATCGTTTTCAAAAATGCGTGAACGTGGCGCCCAGATTGCCGATATTGCCATTTTAATTGTTTCCGCCGAAGACGGAGTAAAACCGCAAACAATTGAAGCTTGGAAAACAATAGCAGAAAATAAAATTCCTTGCATTGTGGCCATAAATAAAATAGATAAGCCAAATGCAAACATAGAAAAAACAAAAACAGAATTGGCGGAAAATGAAATTTATCTTGAAAGATTATGGCGGTAAGATTCCTTTTGTTGAAATTTCGGCAAAAATCGGCATCGGCATAGATGATTTATTATCGCTGATTAATCTTGTGGCCGAAATGGAAAATTTCAGCGGCAACGAAAATGAAAATGCTTCCGGTTTTGTGCTTGAAGCAAATCTTGACTCCAAACGCGGAATTCAGGCAACGCTTATTATAAAAAATGGTTTTCTTAAAAAAGGAATGCTGGTGGCAGTGGGAGACAGCGTTTGTTCTACAAATATTATGGAAAATTTTCTTGGGACAAACCATAGGTGAAGCGACTTTTTCCTCCCCTATTCGTCTTGTTGGTTTTTGTAAAATGCCCCAGATAGGAGCGGAATTCAAATCTTTTAAAAAAAAAAGGAGGCGGAAAAATATGTGGATTCTTTAAAATCGAATCTCCCCAAAAAAAAAGCATCTGCCCGCAATGCTTCGGGCATAGCTGATGCAGGCGGGAACAAAAAAATAATTCCAATTATTTTAAAAGCCGATGTTTCGGGTTCCCTGGAAGCCATTGAAAAAGAAATAAAAAAAATAACAAACGAAAATGCTGAATTCAAAATTATACAGAAAAGGAGTCGGGCCCATTTCGGAATCGGACATAAAAGGCAATCAGCGGAAGTGAAAACGTCCTGGTCATCGGGTTTAATGTGAAAGCTAGATAAGAGCGCCACCGAACTGGCCGAAAAGCGAGGAATAACCATTTCTTTTTTTGATATTATTTATAAAATGACCGAATGGCTTGGAAATTGAAATGGAAAACAGAAGGCCTAAAATTGAAACCATAGAAACAACCGGCCGCGCGAAAATTATCAAGGCTTTCAGTCGCACCAAAGAACGCCAAATAGTGGGAGGCAAAGTTTTGAAGGACGAATAATTTTAGATAAAATAGTGAAAATTATGCGCCGAGAATTTGAAATCGGCCGCGGAAAAATCGTCAATTTGGAAAAAAGCAAAACAAAAATCAGAGAAGTGGAAGAGGGCGCCGAGTTCGGAATGATGATTGAATCAAAAATAGAAATTGTGGAGGGAGATATTATTGAATCGTTTACCATAACTCAAAAATAAGACATGGCAAAGAAATGAAAAAGTTGGCGAATCTTATTAAAGAGCTGGCGAGCTCAATTTTTGGAACGGAAAATCAATGGGACTTCGCTGATTACTGTCACCTCCTGCACCGTCTCCCCCGACTTAAAACGAGCAACTATTTTTATAACCGTATTGCCGATGAAAAAGAAACCGGCGCTTTGGAATTCGTAAAAAGAAAACGCAAAGAATTGCGGGAATTTTTAAAGAAAAATTAAAAATAAAAATAATTCCTTTTCTTGATATCCAAATAGATCGCGGAGAAAAAAACAGGCAAAAAATTGACGAACTGCTTCGAGAAAAGTAATATCTAGTTAATGGCCTGGTAGCCAAGTGGTAAGGCATTCCTCTGCAAAAGGAATATACGGCGGTTCAATTCCGCCCCAGGCCTCAATTGTAATTTGAAAATAAAAATATATATTTAGTCCATTGCCCGAGTGGCGGAATTGGTATACGCGCACGACTTAAAATCGTGTCTCGCAAGGGATGTGGGTTCGATTCCCACCTCGGGCACCTTAAAAGAACTAAATGTTTTGTAAAAATTTTTTGTATCCGCCCATAGCTCAGCTGGTAGAGCAGATCCCTCTTAAGGATAAGGTCGGGGGTTCGATCCCCTCTGGGCGGACATTGCTGGGATGGCGAAATTGGCAGACGCACTTGCCTTAGGAGCAAGCGAGAGAAATCTCATGGGAGTTCAAGTCTCCCTCCCAGCACTTGACATTTATATTGATAAGTGCTATACTGTACCTATATGAGTAAAATAAACAACAAATTAATATTGGTTTCGGGCATTTTAGCCTTTATTTTTAATCTTTTTTTGGCTTCGTCTGCTTTTGCAGCCGGAGGCGGAATGGTTCAAAGTGGAGTAACTTTTAATCCAGATTATTCTACGCAGTACCAATACGTACAGCCAGTCGTTTATACCCCAGCCCCAATCGTCTACAACACCCCAACAGTGATACCGGGATGTGAGGGAAGAAACACAGGTTACAGTACAATCACAGGTCAATCTTGTGCGGGAAATTATGTAGCTCCGGCTCCTAAACCAGCCCCTGTTACAGCCGTTAGAAAGACTACTACTACTGTTGCAAAAACCACAAGCAAACCTGTAGCAACTGCCAGTGATGTAAATCCTAATTATGGCAGTCTTACAGCTAATGCTTTGTTTGGGTCAAATAGTTTTATGCCTTCCGGTTTGATTCAATGGATTGTTTTCGCAATACTGATTTTGTTAATAGTCTTTTTGTGGAGATATGTCCATGGGTCCAAGGAAAAGTATATGACGGAACCTTTAAAACACGCTTAAAAATAGAAGCTTTCTAGCCAGTAAAAAGTCAACCTGAAAGGGTTGACTTTTTACGTTATGTATGATATACTTTGAGCATAATAAATTCTTTGAAAATTCAATAAAAACAGCCTTAGGAGGGCAAATAAAATGGCAAATGTAATCCCAAAAACAATCACACCAAAACCGGTGTGGTACTGCAATATTCTATTAATTATTGCACTATGGATACTTCTCTCTTTTCCTTTCGGCTTACTCTGGAGTCTGCTTGTTACGGGCATAACACTCGGCGCATTAGTGGCTTCTGGAGTTATAGCCACAGACACACCGGATTGGCATGGAGCACTGGTTTTTGATCCTATCTTTAAAACCAGACGTGCTATTTTTCCAGGACTAAGCTTCAAACTACCTTGGGAAATTCGCGAGAAAATTGACGAGAAAGATTTCACAGATCTTCGACGAATAATTTCTTCAAAGGTTGAAAAGGATCATCCCACAGATGATCCAGCAGAAAACATGAAAGTATCACTCTTGATACACATGCGGTTACGTACGTTTGAAATCACTTCTGAAGAGGCTGCACAAAATCTTATAAAATTTAGTTCGATTACGGAAAGTGCATTGACTAATCTTGTTCAAGCCGAAGCAGAAAAAATGTTTGGAACATATTATGCAAGAAAAGAAATGGAATCTCTCTTGAATCTGACTAAGATACAAAATGCTGTTCTAAAGGTTGCGAACAATATAAAGAGAATCTCAGAGCTGGAAAAAAATTACGGGATTTCTATAGGTTTTGTTTTAAGTGCCAGTAACCCAGATGACGCAACTAAAGCATTGAAGAAAACACCAGCTATAGCAGAAGCACTTGCCAAGGCTATTGAAAAATTAACATCTAAAGGCATGGACCCAGAACTGGCTCGTCGCGCAGCCTTAATTCTTGATCAAAGTAATGATTACAATGAGGAAAGGTTTGATCTTAACATTGCTGCTCCGGATCTTAAAAACCTAAAACATGTGAGTTTTATGGGACTTGGCAAAGATGATAAAAAGAAGGGAGGTAAGAAATGAGTGCAAAAGGGATTTTAGGAGGTGTAATTATAGTGGTAACAATTGTTGTTGTAATTATTATACATTACGCAACTTACAAACCACCCCCTCCAACCACAAACAATAGCAACAGCAATTCCAATAGTTCGAACTCTGGGATTAATACCGATGCTTTGATATTAATACAAGAATTTTATATTAATCCAGGTGACACAATTGTTACAGGAAGGATTGATTATAAATTCGAACTCCGAACCGAGGGTCACGCTGTTAATCTTAGTTTCAGCGGAGAAAATGGAACTTGGTTAAAACCAGTTTCATATCCAAAAGAGGGAGATTTTAATATGCCCTCGGACGCTAAACCCGGCTCAGTAAAAGTTACAACCGGCAAAGGAGAGACGCAAAAGTTTCGTGTTGAATTGTTTAAAGTAGCAAAAGTAAAAATATAATGTTGTGGCCAGAAAGGACACAACACAAAAAGGCGGTTCAAATGAATCGCCTTTTTTTATTGCCAAATTTTTATTTAATATTATGGATTTATTTCCACAGTCCCCTGTTCCGGATTTATTCCTTGTATGTTGAAAGTGCGCATAATCATATTCAGGATGGTAAACACTCCCATCATTATGACAATTCCGATAATTCCCCAGATCATATGGCTCTTGCCTTTTGTTTTGGCTTCTTCGCTTTCCGAATTTGAAATAAACTGAAATACGCCATACAAAAAGTACACCACTGCCAAAGCAAAAAGAAATATGATAAGCGGGTTTACAATGAGCTTATCCACATTCGAAATAAAAGTATCAACACTTTCAGTCATGATTAATTTATAGGAACCGTCGGAATAGTAACATTGGCAGAACCATTCAAATCAAAAGTCTTGGTGACAATGCCGACAAGTCCCCACATAGCCACAATAACTACCAAACCGATGATGCCATAAATCATATGGCTTCTCCCTTTTGCTTTAGCCTCTTCGTCGGTGGAAATAACAAATTGAACTACTCCCCAGACAAAGTAAACTACTCCCAAAACTACAAGTATCGGGATAACAGTATCCAAGATATTCCCGATTTTGCAAATTATGCTTTGAATTGTCCCCAACGTTACGCTTGCGCAGCCTGTTGCATTTTGCGCTAAAGCCATAAGAGGCATAGAACCCAAAACAATCCCCGACAATATACTTAATTTTTTCTTCATAAATTCTTATAATAATACTAATAATAAAGCGACCTTATAATACTAATAATAATCTACCTATTATATCATAAAATAAACAAGACCAGCGCAACTTTATGGTTTTACTTGTGGAATGGCATAATTAATATTGAAAGTAGACCCCAGTATGTGTACTAAGCCCCACACGCCGACCATAACTGCCAAACCGATAATTCCCCAAATCATAAATTGCTTGCCTTTCTCTTTTTTTGCTTCCTCGTCGCTATTTATTACATATTGGACTACTCCCCAAATAAACATAGCTACGGCCAGGGCAATAATCAGAGGAATGACTGAATTATTAATGATACAGGTTCCAAAATTCAATAGGCTTGCCAAGGTCGGGTTATCGGCAAGACTGCAAAAGGCAGAACCGGAATTTATAACGGAAATATTATTTTGAACCAAATTGGAAACAAGTTGAGAACCCTGGTCAAGTCCAAAAGTTCTTATAACAATATAGACAAGACCATCCAGCCCGGCAATAATCACAAAACCGATAAGACCATAAATAATCCTGCTTCTCCCTTTTTTCTTTGCTTCTTCGTCGCCACCAATAAAATAAGTGACAACCCCCCATATAAAGTAAACAACACCTAGAGTAATCAGAATCGGAATAATTAAACTCAAAAGAGAGCCGACTTTACACAGGACGTCTCCTATATTTGTAACCGTTCCATTACATACGAAATTTCCCATTTTATTTAATACTGAAAAACATTATTTATAAGGCTGTGACAGTACTGGTTATAAGCGTTGCGATACCCCACGACCCCAGGAGTATGGCTGCGCCAATTAAAGTATAAAGCAGGGCACGTTTGGCTTCGCTTATTTTTTCCGGATTGCCTTGCGCAGAAACAAAAAGAAAACCGCAGTAAACCACAGCTAAAACAATGATAGGCGAGCCAATCTTGATTACTCCGGTTAAAATATTGTGAATAAAGTCAGGTAGTGTGGAGGTACTTTTTAAAGGGTTGTCAATTTTATTGCAGTCTGGATTGCTAAGATCACCGCTAATACAAGTAGCTAAAGAAACAACTGGCCAAGCAAATACAAAAGTTGCTAAAATGATTTTATCCAAATTTTTCTTAATATTTTTCATATTTTAATTATATTCTTTATAATCCTAAAATCCAAACCAGTTCCAGCCGTTCCCGGTATTAACCCCCACTATCCCCAATATCGCATGTACTATAAGATAAGCGCCAGCTGCAAAGGCCAGGCCAATGGCTACATTCAAAAATATTTTCTTTGCCTGGGATTTTTTCTCAGTCGAACCGCCGGAAGTCACCAACTCAAATCCCGCATAGGCGAACATTATGGCGGAAATAGGTATAACCAAATCTTTAAAAATAAACCCCACCACTCCATTGATTAATTTCATTATATCAGCAAAACCGCAATTATTCACACAAGGAATCAGCCCTGTGCCGGAATCTTGGGCAAAAACCATGGAACCGGAAACAAAAAACAACGAAGAGGCTGCAACTAAAATAAATGTAGTGATTAGAAATAATTTTAAATTTATTTTTTTCATAAAAATTATTTGACTAATAATAAACCAAGTTTGGCGCCAGCGTCGCTCACCGCATCTGTTGTGGACATACTGCCGGAAAGCACTTTTTCAACCATCCCCTGAAAATAGTATCGGTATCCGCGGGCGATGGGTCAAGCCAGCTTCTAGCGATAAAACGCGGAATTATAGAAAATCGGAAGATATGCGTCCGTTGGTTTGATGTTAAGCAAATCCCGACGAGCCGGGGCAATGCCTAACGCATTGGCAAGTCTAGAAGCAAAACTCCCGTTTGCCATAAGACCGGCTGCGGTAAAAGCGGTATTAAAATTTTTGGAAAAAGAAGAAATGGCAATGCCCGTTACGTGAGCTCCAGTGAGCTTGAAACTGCTATTTCTAATCTGGGGTATAGGTGTAACCAAAAAATTTTCATTGGGGTTTTTATTAACCAAAGACTGAAGTTCGCTGGCATAACCGAAATAAAATGCCAAATTTTCCGCGCTGAAAACATCCTCCGAACTGGAAAAAGATTTATTCCAAGAATAAACACTTTTCAATGGATCAGCAAAATCCGTATAAAACTTCAAAATTGAACCTAAATCATATTGCCCCATTATTTTCACTTAAAGCAGAAATAAAAGACCCATCTTTCTCGGCTACAATCGGATTTCCTGCCTGCATAAAAAGAGTGGCCAGTATATCTTTGGCATGAGAACATTTGAAAATTGTCCCAGAGCAACCGCGCTTTTTGTAATCATTCCTTTGCTGTCTTTTTTAGTTAAAAGCGGAACGAGATTGCCAAATTCATCCCAATAGGACGGAGGATAAACAATTCCATTTGCATCCAGCATGCTTCGGTTGTAATACATCATCAAGGGATCAACGGTCAGAGGAAAAGCCAAAACTCCCTTTGAGGTTAAAAACACTTCTCCCGCTCCGACATAATTACTTTTAAAAGTATTAATCGGGAAACTTGTATAGGGAATGGTAAAAATTTTATTGCTGTATTTGTAAGCCAAATCATCGGAAATAAAAAACATATCCGGTCCCGTTCCCGCAGCCAATGCTTCCAGTAAATCATGGTCAAAAGTGTCCGGAGATTTTTCCACATATTTTGTGACAAAGGTGGTGATTGGCGCGATTAAAATCATCAAGCAAGGGCGAGACAATGCTGGCATTTACCGTACCCCACAGAACAACGGTCCCCTGGGTGGTGCTCCCGGAAGAATTGCCCAGAGGTATGGCGCCGGAAAAAACCAAAACACCAAAAATAGCGGCCACAATGAATACAATTAAAATTATGATTTGAAAATTTCCTTTCATTGGTTCTTAAATATTATACCATAATGATGCATTCCCGCATTTATATCGCGATTGCCAGACAAAACCTTTTTCTTCGAACATTTCCCGAGCCTTATTTTTGGGAATAATTTTGCTAAAACCGGAACCAATGGAGGATGAATTATCGGACCAATCCATCAGCAAAAGTTTGCCGCCGGGTTTTAAAATTCTTTTTGTCTCTTCTATAAATTTATCTTTGTCTTCCACTTGAAAAAGTATATTAGAAGCAATTACGGCATCCACAATTTTATCTTTTATCTTGGTCCCGCCTATTTTTTCAACATCCCCCAAAAGACATTCTACATTATTGAGATGGGCTTCCAGGGCTTTATTTTTGATGGTTATTAAAAAATCTTTTTGAATTTCAATGGCATAAACTTTCCCCGTGGAAGCCATTTCCGCTGCGGGGATAGTATAAAAACCGGAACCCGCACCCAAATCCGCCACAATCATGTTCTCTCTCAGGCCGAACTGTTTTAAATTTTTTACCGGTCGGTAAACATATATATTTTAATTGTAGCATTTTACGCACAAACAAGAGAAGCAATACCGTCCCCAGCGCGCAGACGCATAATGGTCACGCCTTGGGTTTGGCGACCCAGAGAAGAAATATCTTTCAGGGCTGTTCTGATGACTTGGCCTTTTTTGGACATGGCTATCAATTCTTCTTCGCTCTCCGGTCAAAACTTTCGCCACGATAAGCTTTCCGGTTTTAGGCGTTACTTTGGCGGTTTTAATGCCAGAACCTCCCCGTCTTTTGAACTTTATATTCTTTCAGAGAAGTTTTCTTGCCAAAACCATTGGCGCTCATGGTCAGAAATGCTCCAGCTTTATTATCTTTTTTCATAACATCCACGCCGATAACTTCGTCACCTTTTCCAAGTTTTATTCCACGCACTCCTCCGGCTGTTCTACCCATTTCTCTCATGTCGGATTCTTTAAATCTGATGGATTGCCCTCCGGAAGTGGCCACCATCACTTCATCCCCTTTTTCCGTCAGCAAGGCGGAAACAAGCTGGTCTCCTTTGTCCAAACGAATAGCAATAATTCCGCTTCGGCGCACATCTTTGAAACTCTCGCTGGACATTTTTTTAGCGGTGCCATTTTTCGTTACCAGCATCAGCGAGGTAGCCGTTTTTTTCAAATTCTTTCGGCATCGGTAAAATAGAATTGACTTTTTCATCATTCCCGAGCTGGAGAAAATTCATAATAGATTTCCCGCGAGTTGCCCGACGGCCTTCCGGAATATCATACATTTTCATCTGATAGGCCTTGCCCAAATTGGTAAAGAAAAGCAAATCGCTATGGGTGGAACCGGACACCAGCATGGTCACAAAATCTTCTTCTTTTGTTTCCAAATCAACCACCCCCACTCCCCCTCGTTTTTGAGAACGATATTCGGAAGGGTCGGTACGTTTGACATATCCGCCGGCGGTAAAAACAAGCATTGTTTCTTTTTCCGGAATCAAATCTTCATCGGAAATTTCTTTACTCCCGCCTTTCACTATTTTTGTCCTGCGTTCATCCGCATATTTCTCGCGAATTTCTTTCAATTCTCGAGAAATAACTTCGAGAATTTTTTTCGGACTGGCTAAAAGATCCTTTATTTCCTTGATAAATTTCTGTTTTTCTTCAAGCTCATTTTCCACGGCTTTTCTTTCCAGTCCGGCCAATTTTTGCAATTTCATTTCCAAAATGGCCATTGTTTGCAGTTCCGAAAATTTGAATTCTTTCATCAAATTAAATTTGGCAATCTGTCCATCTTTGGACCCGCGGATAACCGTAATGACCCGGTCAATTTTATCCAGCGCTTTTTTCAAACCGAGTAAAATATGCTCTCGTTCTTCCGCTTTGCGCAAATCATATTCTGCCTCTTCTTTTTACCACTTCTTTTCTGTGAGAAATAAATTCAGAGAGAATTGATTTGAGAGAAAGGGTTTGCGGCACGCCATCCACCAGGGCCACGATATTAAAATTGAAATTTGATTCCAGTTGAGTATTTTTGTAAATATAATTCAGAACTTTTTCCGGATGCGCGCTATTTTTCAAATCAATCACAATTCTGATGTCTTTGGTCGATTCGTCCCGAAGTCCTTTCATGCCATCCAACTTTTTTTCCTGCACCAACTCGGCAATAGACATTATTAAATTTGATTTATTCACGCGATAAGGAATGGAAGTGATGATAATTTGGAAAATTCCCACCTTTTTGCTCTACTATTTCCGCCTCGCCCCGACAAACCACCCCGCCCCGTCCGGTACCATAGGCATGAAGCATATCTTTGTAATCGTAAGCAATCCCTCCGGTCGGAAAATCCGGTCCTTTTATAAATTGCATCAAATCTTCGGTGGTGCTGTCTCCATTTTCAATCAAATAAATTGTGGCGTCTACCACTTCCGCCAAATTATGCGGAGGAATATTCGTCGCCATACCGACGGCAATACCAAGAGTTCCGTTCAGAAGAAGCGCCGGAACAGCCGACGGAAAAACCACTGGTTCTTTGCGGGTCTGGTCATAATTTGGACGAAAATCAACTGTTTCTTTTTCTAAGTCGCGCAAAAGTTCGTTTGAAATTTTGGACATTTTTGCTTCCGTATAACGCATAGCAGCGGCATTGTCTCCATCAATGGAACCGAAGTTTCCTTGTCCTAAAACAAGAGGATAACGATAAGAAAATTCCTGAGCCATTCCTACCATTGAATCATAAACAGCCACATCCCCGTGCGGATGATATTTCCCAAGCACGTCTCCGACCACGGCGGCAGATTTTCTGAAACGGGCAGTGGAAGTGAGCCCCATTTCGTTCATGGCAAACAGAATTCTGCGGTGCACCGGTTTCAATCCGTCTCTGACATCCGGCAAGGCGCGCGCAGTAATAACCGACATGGCATAAGCCAAATAAGATTCTTTCATTTCTTTCACCATATCCACTGGGAGAATTTCGTCTGTGCGTATTTCAATTGGTTCGCCAGATTTTTTTGCCATAAATATTAATTATTTGAATTGGTATCAGTGCTTCCGCCAACTAAATTATCTTTTAATGCGGAAAAAGGCTGCAAATCTTGCTTCATTTTTATTTGGGTATCGGGATTTGATAGATTTTTTCCCAAACTGATAAATCCAAAGTATTATCATAATAATGGCCAAGGCAAATATAATGATGTGTAAAATATGTCTGCGAACTTCCTCCGGCTGTCTTCTTAAATTGTGAATTATTTTTTTCATACTTGTCCGCCTCCGGCGGAAAAAATTTAAATAGCTTTTAATATAATCACTTCCCCTTCTTTGCCCTCCAAATCTTTTGATTTTAATGTTAATTTATCCACCACTTCGGCTTTTTCTTCCCCAATTTCTTTCAAAAATATTTTTAAAGCGCTATCATCATAACTCATCGGTATAATTAATTTTGGTTCAAGTTCCAAGGCAAGCTTGGCTGCCGTTTTGGCGTCCAGTAAATTTATTTCTTTGGCTGAAGTTTTCCCGCCGATGGGAATAAAAAGAATGTCCGGACTATCAATGGCTTCGTGGGCTTCCTTTGAAATTTCCGGATTTCCCAAAGCGCCCAAAAAAGCAATGTTGATATTGTCCAATGAAAAAGAATAAATCGTATTAATATATTTTTTATCGGAAATTAAAACATCCGATGTTAAACCTTTTATAAAAACTTCTTTCACTTCATAATCTCCGGGACCGCTAATAACAAAAGGCATGCGCTCGCCGTGAGAAAGTTGCTCCACTCCGTTATAAAAAGAATGATTGGTGGTGACAAAAGCGATGTCCGCACCGAAGTGCGCCGAAATGTCTGATTTGGCACTTTTACTGACAGGGTTGAAAGCCAGAACCATGTCTCCCTGGGCAATCTTGAAAAATTGTTCTCCGAAATACGTGATAATCATTCCATATATTATAGCAAATTACCGAATAAAAACAAACCCAAAAATGTCTTTTTTAGGCCCAAATCACTTGCTTTTTTTTGTAATTGTAGTAGGATTATTTCTAATATATTAAAAGCAGGATTTGGGGTAACCCTAAGGAGACAAGTTGTCGATTTAGAACCTAAACCTTATATCCGCTTTAGAGCGGATGTTTTAATTTTAGGATAAATATTATGAAGAAAGAAGAGATAGCAGAAGAAAATTTAAAAGAAAACTTGTTGCTGAAATCTATCGTTGACCGAAGCAAGGACAGACCGGAGGTTGACTCTCTGGTGGAAGGCCCGGTAATTTTAGTTGAAAAATCATCCGTTTTTGTTGATTTGTCCCCTTTCGGCACAGGTATTATTTACGGCCGTGAATTTATTAATGCCAAGGACATAATCAAGAAAATAAGTTTGGGCGACATCATCAAAGCGAAAGTCGTTGAGGTGGAAAATGAAAATGGATATACGGAACTCTCTCTCAAGGAAGCCAAGCAGGCACTTACCTGGAGCGAAGCTGAAAAGGCCATCAAAGCAAAAACTGTTCTGGAATTGGAAATAAAAGATGCAAATAAGGGCGGATTGATTTTGGAATGGCAAGGTATTCAAGGATTCTTGCCCGCTTCCCAGCTTAAGGCCGAACATTATCCCCGTGTTTTGGATTCGGACAAAGATAAGATTTTGAAAGAATTAAAAAAACTGGTGGGAGAAAAAATTTCAGTGATGATTATTTCTACTCTTCCCAAAGAAGGCAAACTGATTTTCTCCGAAAAAGATAATAACCCTGAAGAAAAAAAAGAAATTCTAAGCAAATATAATGTCGGAGATGAAGTGGATTGTACCGTTGCCGGAATTGTGGACTTCGGAGTATTTTTGAAACTGGAAGACGGATTGGAAGGCTTGGTGCATATTTCCGAACTGGACTGGGGTCTGGTGGAAGACCCGCGCACTATGTTTAAGGTGGACGACAAAGTTCGCGCCAAAGTAATTGAAATAAAAGACGGCAAAATTTCCCTTTCCATTAAAGCGCTGAAGGAAAATCCTTGGACTGAATTTGAAGGAAAATTGAAAAAAGGCGACATCATCAAAGGCGTAGTCATAAAATACAACAAGCATGGCGCTCTCGTTTCCATCAAAGAAGGCGTAGCCGGATTGGTGCACAATTCAACTTTCGGCTCGGAAACAAAACTCCGCGAGAAATTGGAACTCGGCAAGAATTACAATTTCCAGATCACTTTGTTTGAACCCAAAGAACATAAAATGACGTTAGTGTATTTGGAGTAAAAAAAATATCAAGAAAAGATTTTTAAAAAACAAAGGGCCGGCCTTCGCATCTGCGAAGGCCGGCCCTTTTGAGATTTTTATTTTTTATGCGTTAGTTTCGGTCCCTAAGTTTTCATCTCCAATGGCATCCATGATGGACATCACTTGGTTTGCATAACGAGGTACCACCGAAGGTGGATTATAAGCGTGCAGGATTTGTTTAGTAGTTTTGTTATCATAATGACTTTCGGTTTTAGGATTATTACCCCCCAAGTTCTTGGCCACGGTTTCAATGGCCTCTTCGGTAGAATTGAAGCTAATTTTGCAAGAACCCCAGCCGAACGGATTGTTGTCCGCTTTTATACAGTCATGTTTCCCACCGGTAGATTCTCGAATAGCTATTGCCGGCAGAAGACGCCAGTCAATATTATTTTTCTCGGCCTCTTCCACCATTTTCATGCCTGTTCCTGAAAGCGGCATATCATGCGCCTTGAAATAACTATCAATGGCATCCGCCTTGGCTTTTTGAGCTTTTAGTTCCGCTAAAGCTTTTGGATCTATAACTTGGTTAAAAGCTAATACTCCATCGGCTTCAATATTTTGTTTTTGGATTAATACGGTTTGAACAGGCTCTTTTGTCGTGTCAATTAGGATACTTCCTAAGGGTACTGTTGTCCCGGTTACAAAGGGCAAAAGCATAAGAGATTGAGCAAATCGTATTAAGTTGTTTTTATTCATATTAGAGCGGTCTATGCTCCGCCAACTTCGTATAGGTTATTCAGCTTTTACTGAAATAGCCTTTATTTAAAGGGTTTTAACCTAAAATAAGGGCATTCATATATACTAGCATATTAGACATTAAAAGTCAATAGTTAAACACTGGTTTAGTATTATGTCAAATTGAAGACATTGTCGGCTATTTTGTAGGCTTCTCCGGCTCCCATTGTTACAAATACATCGTTTTTCCCTAAATTTAGATCTTTAATGAAGTTTTCAGCCGATTCAAAATCCGGAAAGGCTTTAGCTTTATCCCCGGTCAAGATAATGGCCGAAGCCAGTTTCTCGCTGGAGACACTTTCATCCTTGGCTTCTCTGGCAAAAAAGATAGGAAGTAGGAAAATATTGTCTGCTCCTTTGAAGCTCTTAGTAAAGTCGCCGAACAGAGCTTTAGTTCGACTATAGAGGTGGGGCTGAAAGACAACCGTGATTTTCTTTTCTCCGACTGGATAAAGCTCACGCAAGGCTTCCAAGCTCGCTTTTATCTCTGTCGGATGATGAGCATAATCGTCGTATATTATCGTTCCCTCTTTTGTCTCTCCTCTTTTTTCTAATCTGCGCCAAGTACCGGAAAATTGCGCCAATGATTTTTTTGCGTCTTCTTTTTTTATATTCAACATATCCGCCACGGCAAGTGCTGCCGCTGCATTCATTCTATTGTGTTCTCCGGGGATAGAAAGCTTCGGCACTTCCGTTAAATATTTTGTATAATCTATAATTTTATTTTCACTTTGCGATAATAATTTATCAAAAGCTTCTTGTATGTCTTTCAATTCTTTGTAGCAATCCAAATGGTCTGCTTCAACATTTGTAACTACAGTAATAAATGGATGGAAGTTTAGAAAATGTCTATTATATTCATCAGCTTCCACAACAAAATATTTGCTATTGCCTTTTCTAAAATTGGAATTAAATTTTTTAACAAAAGAACCGACGATAACTGTCGGGTCCAAACCTGCGTCTGTTAAAATTTCTGCAACCATGGCTGTGGTGGTAGTTTTCCCGTGGGTACCGGCAATGGCGATAACTTTATATTCTTTGGCAAAAATTCCCAGCGCTTCAAAATAACTTAAGGCCGATTTGCCTGTTGTCTTAGCTTTTTCAATAATTTCCGGGCCCCGATATAGCCAAGCATCGCTATAAACATACAAATCTGCCTTTGGTAATTCCTTAAAATCTTTTTGAAAAATTATTTGTACTCCTGCTTCTTTTAACGGCTCTAGGGTCTTTGGACTTTCATCATCATTTACTCCGGAAACCTCCATCTCTCTCGAAAGCGCCATTTTCGCCAAGGCCGAAATACCAATCCCTCCAATTCCGATAAAAAACATTTTTTTGATTTTTGATAAATCTGGATTTTGCATTATTTTAGATTCTTTATAATTTTCATAAACAAACCTCCCCTTTCATACTCATTATTAAACATTCCAAAAGAAGTAAATGCTGGAGAAAAAAGAATTGCGT
The DNA here is from genome assembly GCA_963842815.1 of Candidatus Nomurabacteria bacterium. Lineage (GTDB taxonomy): Bacteria > Patescibacteriota > Minisyncoccia > Phycocordibacterales > UBA9973 > UBA9973. The sequence goes on along the minus strand of CAWJHU010000002.1, from coordinate 23,984 downwards.
CGCCCTTTTTTGCATATCTCATTGCTTTTTTCATAACATCTTTAAAATCTTTTCCTATTTCATTCGGAATTTGTAATTTATGATTTTTCAACAATTTTTCCGTGCCGGTTCCTGGAATAAGCACAACCGCTTTGCAATATTTATTTATAACTTTTACAAAAGAAGCCAATTTAAGTCCCTTGTCTGTTCCCCCGCAGATTAAAATAATTCTTTTCTCCCCTGACCCTGGGTCAGGGGAAACTGACAGGGCTTTTATGCCAGCCATGGTGGCCTCCGGCATTGTGGCATTATTGTCGTTATATATTTTGACGCCCTTAATTGTTTTTACATATTGAAGTCTTCCCTCCAGGCCCTTGAAATTTTTCAGAGTCTTTCTAATATTCTTATCTGGAATTTTAAAAAGTTTTGCCACTTCTAAGGCACAAGTTCTGTTTTCTTCTTGGAAATTGCCTGGTTTTACTACCATTAATTTTCTCTTCCCGTTCTTGGGAATCAATTTTTTCACATCCGGACGGACAATCAGAATATCGCCCTTCTTTTGATACTTAAAAATATTTGCTTTGTCATTAAAATAATCTTTCATGGAATTTTTATAATAACCCATGTGGTCAGGCATGAAGGAAGTGAAAACGGAAATATGTGGAGATAGTTTTGCATCGCCAAATCCTTGCAATTGCCAAGAATCAAGTTCACACACCAAAATATCCCCTGCTTTTACTTTTTTAAGGAGCGGAAGCGTGGCTACTCCGCGAATATTTCCCCCAATGTAAATTTTTCGTTTTAGGAATTTTTCATTTTGTTTTAGAATTTCATAAATAAGTATAGTGGTCATGGATTTGCCTTTTGTTCCGGTTACACCGATTATCATGACCTTGGGCGCACATTTTGCAAACAAAGATACATCCATTTCAATCGGAATTTTATTTTTTTTGGCTTCTTTTATATAAAAAGAATCAATCGACACGCCGGCAGATTTAATTACCATATCTCTATTCCTAAAATCTTCCAATCTGTGTTTGCCAAGTATAAATTTAATGTTTCCAAACTTTTTTAAAGCTTTTACTGAAGTCGCCAATTGTTTTTTCGTTTTCAGGTCCGTCACTATCAAATCTGCCCCGCATTCAGCCAAGAATTTGGTATATCCCAATCCCCGCCCCAAAATACCCAAACCCATTATGGTTATCTTTTTATTTTTGAAAAATGACCGAAAATCGTTCATAAATCCATATTAGCACAGATTTTCGGCAAAATTGATAATTTTGAATGGTCTGGCCGGGGATCGGAGCCCCGGAGATCCGAGGACCTGAAAAATTATCAATTTTGTCGAAATTTAAGCCAGTATCCTCTTGAATTCCTCCAAATCATTGAAATGATGTTTTACACCTTTGATTTCCTGATAATTCTCATGCCCTTTGCCGGCGCAGAGAATAATGTCTCCTTTTTTCGCCATTTCTACAGTTTCTTCTATGGCCAAACAGCGGTCAGTTATGGTTATCACTTTTTCGGATTCTTCATGAGATAAGTTGTCTTTCATCTGGTCAATAATTTTATCTGGGTCTTCACCTCTGGGATTATCGGAAGTAAAAATGGCAATGTCGGATAAATCCGCTCCGATTTTTCCCATTTTGGAACGCTTCATAGGATCGCGATCTCCTCCGCAACCAAAAACAGAAATTATTCGGCCATTTTCAGATTTTATTTCTTTTATTGTCAAAAGAACTTTTTCCAAGGCATCCGGTGTGTGCGCATAATCTATAATAATAAGAACCCCATCCGGAGACATAAAATGTTCAAATCTCCCTCTAGGAGGCTTGATATCTTCTAAAATTTTATTTACCTTTTTCATATCAAAACCTAGCAATTTGCAAGTGCTCCAAACTGCCAACAAATTATAAGCATTGAATTTGCCCAGAAGTTTTGAATGGACTTTTTCTCCATTAAAATCAAGTTCCAGTCCTGAAAAATCCAATTTCAAAATTTTTCCGTAAAAATCCAAAAATTCTGTTTCTTCCCCGAAGCCGTAAAAATACTTTTTCGCTTCAATATCTTCAATCATTGCCAAACCATGCTCGTCATCTATATTGGAAAGGGCAAAAGAATTTTTCGGAAGCATTTCAAAAAGTTTCTTTTTGGCCTTAAAATAATTTTCAAAATCTTTATGGTAATCCAGATGGTCGTGGGTCAAATTGGTAAAAATCCCGCCGGCAAATTTTATTCCAGCAACTCTGTTTTGGTCTAGGGCATGCGAAGAAACTTCCATGAAAACATATTCGCATTTTTCTGCCACCATTTCTTTAAAAAGTTTAGTCAGAGAAATAGAATCGGGGGTGGTGTGAGTGGCTCCCCTTTTTTCACCCACAATAATATTTTCCACCGTGCCGATAAGCCCTGCTCTATGGCCCAGAGCAGTGGATACTTTATAAAGAAGCGTCGCCGTTGTGGTTTTTCCATTAGTACCGGTTATTCCGATAATTTTCAACTTAGCAGCCGAATTGCCATAATAATATCTCGCTCCCACTGATTTGATTCTCCACCAGATTGTTTTAAGTTTTTTGATTAATTTTTTCATTTTGATTTTAAATATTTTTTATTTTTTAATTTTTCCGGCATTAGACTTTCTTTAGTGTATTTTTCATAATCTTTTCCATAACCCAAATCCTTCATTAATTTTGTGGGAGCGTTCCGGATATTCATCGGTATGGGCAGATTGCCATATTGTTTCGCGTCTTCCATAGCCAGTAAATAGGCTTCATAAGCCCTTCTGTCTTTTTTGGCTTGGGTCAGATAAACCACGCCGTGGGCCAGATTTTCTCCGCATTCCGGCATCCCTATAGTGTCCACTGCTTGAAAGACTGCATTAGCTACCACTAGCGCCGTCGGCTGAGCCAAGCCAATATCTTCACTAGCGAAAATAACCATTCGGCGGGCAATAAATTTCGGGTCTTCCCCTGCTAGGAGCATTCTTGTCATATAGTATAGCGCTGCGTCCGGCTGGGAGGCACGCATGCTTTTTATGAAAGCGCTGATGATATTATAATGTTCTTCACCCTTTTTGTCATAGCGCAAAAATTTCGACTGCAGAGTATTTTTTAAATTTTCAACGGTAATTTCTTTATAAAGGGAAATAGTATTTTCAATCATGGCAATGGCCTGCCGGGCGTCTCCTCCGGACATTCCGATAAGCCAATCCAAGGCATCTTTTTTTATTTTACAACCGGTGCGCTTGATAATTTTTTTCATTTCTTCGTCGGAAAGTTCATTCATCACAAAAACCCGCATACGAGAAAGAAGAGCCGGGATGACTTCAAAACTCGGATTCTCGGTGGTCGCTCCGATTAAAGTAAGCCTGCCGGATTCCACATAGGGCAAAAGAAAATCCTGTTGCGCTTTGTTGAATCGATGTATTTCGTCAAGAAAAAGAATTTTCGGACCCAATAAAGTGCCTTCTTTTTGTAAAATTTCTTTAATATCGTCTTTGCCGGCCGAAACAGCGGAAAGTTCATGATAGTCGGCGTTTAGTGCTTTGGCATAAATTTTAGCCAGAGTAGTTTTCCCCACCCCTGGCGGACCCCAAAAAATAAAGGAAAAAAGATGTTTTTTTTCAATAGCGATAGCGATAGGCTTGCTTTTGCCCACTAAATGCTCCTGTCCGATAAATTCCTTCAAATTTTTAGGTCTGATTCTGACTGCCAGTGGTTCCATGAGGGCATTATATCATTTCTTCCAAATGAATAAGAGCTGTTCGTATGGCTTCTTTTGTGTATTCTTTTCTGGTTAATCTTCCTTTTGTTAAAATGCCAACTAGGCCTTCTTTGGAACCAATTTGTGGATTTTTTGTTAATCCAGCTTTAAAGGTTGCTTGATTCATATCAAGTCTATCGTTAAGCATATGATACATAATTTTTTTAGGCACTTCCCAAGCCGAAGAAAGTCCAAGGTGATATTCTTTTCCATCAAAAATTGCACAGGCACATACATCCATAAATCCCGTTTTTGTTTTTGGCACCGCCATCAATCCAGATTCTATTCCAAAGCTATAGGTACAATTCTTAAAAGCATTTTTTGCGCGATTTATGGCTCCATTTATAGTTTCCTCTAAAGATTTCGGCTGGTCGGCGATATTTGAAGACACATTAATATTAGAAATTTCTGCATTTTTTAAATTCGGATAATCCAAAAGAATTTCTTTTAGAGCTTCTATTTTTACTTTATTTACAGAACCAACTTTTATTTTCATATTAAATTTCTTTATTTTTCCAAAAACAATTCCGGATATCCTTTCCTGCTGTAATTTTTCCTAACATCCAGGGCAACTTCAATACTTCCACACATCTAGTATTCTCTTTGCTTTTCTATGGCTATAACTTTTTTCATATTTATTAACGAAAATACATAATGATAGCTGAGCCTATAAAAATAAGTAGTCCTCCGATAAAGAAATAAATATTTGGTGTAATTTTAAAAAAGATAAAGGCAAAAAGTACCACAAAAAACGGATAAGCAATTTCAATGATTGAAGCCGAAGATGCCCCGACTGATTTTATGGCTGAAAAAATCAAAAAATTTGCGAAAATGGCCAGAAGTATGGATAGAACGATAAGAGATAAATTTGTCTTTCCTGAAGAAAGTAATGTTTTTATTGAACTATGGTCAAAAAAGACAATTGGCAACATTACAATTGCCGCAATCAAAGAATCTACGAATACCAATGTCATTGGCGATGTTCCTTGGAGAATTCTTTGGTCAATCGTATAAACCAATCCCCAAGTAACCGCAGCTCCTATGGCATATATAAATCCGATATTCATATTGAATATAATAACATAATAATCTTATCTTACTATAAGAAATATCCCTAGCGCAGTTAAAGAGAACAGGATAATTTTCTTTAATGTGATACCTGTTCCTTTTTGTTCATTAAATAAATTGGGCAGTTTTTTACCAAATAATTTTGCATATGCTAAAACAAAAAATGGTGTTAATGCTCCGATGCCTTTTACTAAACTCACAGGCGCCATATTTAATGCATAGCTTCCAGACACAAAAGCGATAAAAGTTGAACCTTCCTCCACAAAAAAGAGAGGAATTTTATTTTTGAAAATTGTAAAATTATTCACAATATCCAATCTCGTTTCCTTGCGTAATAAAAATAAAAACACAAATAGAAAAGAAAATATCATTTCTCCGGCTACACCCGTACTTACGGAAACGCCACGTTCAAAAAGATACTTCAATAACACTCCTTCAAATGAAATAATGAATGAAGATAATAAAATGTAAAAAATAGCTTTACTGAATTTAATATTTTTCAGAGAACCTTTCATAGATAAGAGTATGCTTCCTATAATAATAAAAGCAATTCCTATATATTCTCCAAAAGACAGTTTTTCTCCAACTATAAAAAAAGCTAAAATAGGGATAAAAATTCTACCCAATCCAAAAAAAGACATTGCCGTTGAGGTATCATCGCTTTGCAGACCTTTATAATAAGGGTATAAATATGAAACATTAATAATTCCGAGTAAAATAAAAATCGGCAATAGAGAGATAGAGATATTGGAAAACGACGGATGATAAAGTAAAAACAATATTGGAATAAAAATAATATCAAAAAGAAACGCGTAAAATGTAAGCGTCATTGGATTTTTGAAATTTTTGTTTACAAGAAAACTATCAGAAACGTTAGCGATTCCGTAAAATATCGGTGCCAACAATGCTATAAATAACCACATAACTATAATTATAACTTACTTTACCCTTTTATATATTATTGTTTATCTAGACGTAATATTATAAGTTAATATCTGCATCAAGAAAATTGGCGCAAGCAACCATAATGCCAAATTTGTGTATTGAAACCAAACAAAGGTAGTAGTTAATATAACTATAAGGTGAATATATTTGAAATCTCTATTTAACCCCATAATTACAGGTAATGTTTTACAATTTTCTTTTTTATCTTTAACTATATCTCTCAAATCACCACAAAAATTTCTAACTGTAATGAGAATTAAGGCTATCCAAGCAAGTCCACTACTATATCCAATTATGCCTGCTACTAAAAAGAAATATTGGAATCCTCGCATAACCGGAGAAAACAAAGCAAAAGATTTTTTTGTTTTTAATACATAAATATAAGTGCAGACAATAAATAGTATTCCCTCTATATGTCCGTAAAACAATAGACCAATAATAAAAAGAGCGATCCATTCATATTCTGAAACTTTTCTACGATAAGAATGCCTATGTCTTGCTTCAAGATAAGCCAAAAATCCAATATGCAAAAAAACCGCACCAATAAACTCAAAAGTGGTCGCTTTTGTGGCAATGAGAAGAATAAAAATATCAATTAAAGAATATAACCGTATTTGCCCGAGATAATCTAGGAGCGGTTGTATGTCAAAAGAATTCATAAATTAAACAGTCTCCTTAAATTCAGAAATTTTTATAATTTCCTTCACCTTCTCTGCTATTTTTTGATTCCAATTGTGTTTAGCCTCCACTTCAAATAAAGTAAAACCTTCTTTTATCGCCAAGTCAGCATTTTCTTTATTGCAGAAATAATTATCTCTCAAACCCCTTATAATAAATACATTTTCTTTTGGAATTTTTCTGAGCTCTTCTAAAACATTTATTTTCAATAGCCTTAGAACTTCCATAAAAGCAAATGGCCAATTGGAAATAGGAACAATTATATTTTTATCTATTCCTTCATTTATAAAGAAATGAATATCTCTAATGAATATATTAAAAAGGCTTCTTTTTGTTATTAAAGGATTTATCAATATAATTTTTTGTTTGTTTGAGATGGGCTTAGATAATAAATAATTTACCCCCGCGCTGTGGGCTATAATCCATTCCGCTCCGCTTATATCAAATGACTTTGCGTTTCTTAGCCAAATATCAATGCCGTTATATCCTCCTCCATAGGAGGAAACTAAAACAAAAGAACCCGGGATAACCAAAATCTGTGGATGCATTTTATTGGTCTGATTTTCCATGTTTTTATAATCTTCCTAAAATAATTATTTTTCCAAAAACAATTCTGGGTATCCTTTCCTGTTATAATTTTTCCCAACATCCTTAACACCAAGTTTTTCTAAAAAATTTATGCATTCTTTCTTTGCTTCTTTTTCATCCTTAAAATCCCCCTTCGCTTCCGCTTCTATAAAATACCCAAGGTCTTTTACATCATCCAGGGCAACTTCAATATCTCCACACATCCAATATTCTCTTTGTTTTTCTATGGTTATAACTTTCTTAAAATCCAAAAATTCTAAAGTCTTCTTAAATTCTTTTACATTAGAAATTTCGGTTTCATATTCTTCCGCATAATCATAATCTCCATCTGCTTTTGGATTTATAGACCTGGTATATTCAAAAACAACTTTATCCGGATTAGTTCTTATCCTTAACCATTCTACTGGATGAGGCTTAAAAGCAAAAAAATCTCTCTGGGAAGGAATATAGTAATCATCAATTTGATTTATTGCTTTTACTAATTTTCCCAAAGAAGAAACTTTTTTCTTTATTTCTTTAAAATTATCTATTTTTACTTTTATTTCAACTTCTATGTTCATTTTAATTAATCAACGATTTGCGATGCTGTGGTGCATTGATCATTCCACATTTTTTCCATTTAAAAACTTCACCGGTGGCTGGATTAATGGCTCCACAAGGGCAAGGATCATTTCGGCCGATATTAAGATTTTTTTCAATGGATTTTTTCGTGTCAGAAAATTCCTTCGGCTCATTATGGCTTTCAACCAAGGTTTGCTTCGGTTCGTTTGCTTCCACTTGAATATTTACCCTATTTTCAGTATTTATAGTTTGAATAAGCGATAAAACCTGTTCTTTAAAGGTTTCTTCCATTTCTTTAAACATAGCTAAACCGTCTTTCTTATACTCCACAATCGGTTCCCGTTGGCCATAGGCGCGCAGGTTGACGGAGGAGCGGAGGTAATCCATCGCTTCCAAGTGTTCCATCCAAAGGGTATCTGTAGTATAAAGAGCAATTCTGCGGACTGTTTCAAAGAACCCTTCATCGCCAAGTTTTTCTCTTTTTTCTTCAATTATTTTTTCTAATTTTTCTTTTTCATTCCTGTTTTCTAGAATTTGCTTCAAAAGATTTTCAATTTCTTCTTTGTTAAAAAGCATCATTTTTTGTCGCCTCTCATAAATAATTTTACGCTGATGGTTCATCACATCATCATATTCAAGCGTATTTTTTCGGGCATCAAAATGAAAGCCTTCTATTTTGGCTTGGGCATTTTCAAGAGACCTGGAAATAAAACGATTCTCAATGGGCTGGTCTTCCGGAATGCCGAAACGTCCCATCATTGTTTTTATTCGCTCCGAACCAAAAACACGCATTAAATCATCTTCCAGGGAAACATAAAATTGCGTTTCGCCCGGGTCTCCCTGTCTGCCGGCGCGTCCTCGCAATTGATTATCTATGCGTCTCGCTTCATGGCGTTCAGTGCCGAGCACAAATAATCCTCCGGCGCTTTTCACAAATTCATAATCTTCTTCTGTGTGCGGATTACCTCCGAGCTTGATGTCGATTCCACGACCAGCCATATTTGTGGCGATAGTTACTGCACCTTTCTTCCCCGCTTGAGCAATTATTTCGCCTTCTTTCTCATGGTTTTTGGCATTCAAAATGACATGGGGCACGCCCTCTTGTTTCAGATAAACAGAAAGGAGTTCATTTTTTTCAATGGAAATGGTGCCGATTAAAACCGGCTGGCCTTTTTCATTCAATTCTTTTATTTTTTTAGCGATGGCTTTAAATTTACCGGTTTCACTTTGGAAAATTAAATCCGAGTGGTCTTCTCGAATGACCGGACGATTAGTGGGTATGACCATCACATCCAAGCCATAAACTTTCAAAAATTCTTCGGCGGAAGTTTCCGCCGTACCTGTCATACCCGAAAGTTTTTTATAAAATCTGAAATAATTCTGGAAAGTAATAGAGCCGGAGGAGCGGGTTTCTTTTTCAATTTTTACGCCTTCTTTGGCCTCAATTGCCTGATGAATTCCTTCGGACCAGCGCCTACCTGGCTGAAGGCGCCCAGTGAAAGGATCAACAATAATCACCTCTCCTTCCTTTACCACATAATCCTTGTCCCTTTCAAAAATAGCTTGCGCCTTAACGGCCGTTTCCAAATGATGGACATATTTAATGCCTTTTTCGGTGTAAATATTTTCCACCCCCAAGAGCTGTTCGGCCTTGCTTATGCCCGCATCCGTCAAAGTTATGGCTCTCAGCTTTTCATCCACTTCGTAATCGGTGTCTCTCTTTAATTGTTTGGCAATTTGATAAAATTTAATATAAAAATCTTCGGAGTCTCCGGAGGCGGAAGAAATGATGAGCGGAGTACGCGCCTCATCTATTAAAATGGAGTCCACTTCATCCACGATGGCAAAAAAATGTCCTCTCTGCACAAGGTCATTGATGGAAGTGGCTAAATTGTCTCGCAAATAATCAAAACCATATTCATGATTCGTACCGTAGGTAATATCTGCAGCATAGGCTTCCTTGCGCGAACATGGTTTTAAAAAATCATAAACAACTTTAAATTCTCCGACGGTGTCGCGTTCTTTATCTTCTTCAGTATGTTTCGGGTCGTATAAATAAGAAACATTTTGCGAATTAATAACGCCGACAGTCAGTCCTAAAAAATTATAGACTTGCCCCATCAACACTGCGCCTAAACGTGCAAGATAATCATTGACCGTCACCAGATGGGCACCCTTTCCCATAAGCGCGTTCAAATAAAGTGGCAGGGTGGCCACCAAAGTTTTTCCTTCACCGGTTTTCATTTCGGCAATTCTGCCCTGATGCAGGGCTATGCCTCCTATTAGCTGAACATCAAAATGTCTTTCACTTAAATTTCTTTTTGCCGCTTCCCGAACCAAAGCAAAAGCCTCCGGCAAAATATCGTCTAATGTCTCGCCTTTAGCTAATCTGTCTTTAAATTCTTGTGTTTTCTTCGGGAAATCAGCATCAGCCAACTTTGAAATATCCGCCTCAAGAGCATTTATCTCAACCACTGTTTTTTTGGTATTTTTAATGAATTTGGAGCTTGTATCCCCAAATATTTTGCCATATAAACCCATAATTAATATATTAGCATAAAAAACTAAAAAATCCCCCGATTTTGGCGGGAGATCTCTTAGAAGTGGGAAAAAACTATGCTCGCTTCTTTCCCTTTTTTGCAGCCTTTTTCTTTCCTTTCTTGGCAGCCTTTTTTTTCTTTGCCATAGTATTTATAAATTAACTTTTTAATTTAGTTTGCAATAATACGACCTCAAAATATTTCAAATAAAAAAATAAAATATTTTTAAATAATTATTGCGGGAACATATTAATTATCTCGCATATCAGAAGATAATACAATAGTTTCCAAGCAAAACTGTGGATAACTTTTCCTTTGCAAAATAAAAACCCCGCCGATGGCGGGGCAGGAATTATTTTCATTTGAGGCGGGTGATGGCGAAACTCCAACATATGTGCCTATGTGAGTGCGATCACCCGCCACAGATAAAAATAATTTCGTGAGTTTATTATATCAAATTGTCGGGCCGCTGGGAATCGAACCCAGTCTACATCCTCCCGAAGGATGCGTACGACCGGTATACTACGGCCCGGTTTATGTCGTTTTTTCTAAAGCTTTTTCCAAAATATGCTCTATTATATGGTGCGTTTTGGCGCCAACTGATTCGCAAACCTGGGAAAAATGCGAATCCGGTCTTAGGTCCGGTATTCCATCAATATCCAAAAGGTAAATTTTGCCTTTCCCATTTAAAATAAAATCTGATTTCAGATAATGTTTTGCGCCAATGTGGTTGTGTAAATTTTTTACCAGAGAAATCAATTTTTCTTTTTCACCGGGAGTAAAATTTCCAAAAGTATTTCCAAGTGGAAAAACATAAATGTCTTGTCCGCGGAATGCCGGCACCGAATGCATTGAGGCAACCTTTCCCGGAATAAATTCTTCCACTAGAATACTTTTTTTATGCGCCACTCCGTCTTCTATGGCCTCCGCCAATTCTCCGAATGTTTTTGCCAGATGTATTCCCATATTGGAATCATCGGAAAAAGATTTCACAATCCATGGCGAAGAAAATTTTTCAAAAACTTCTTTGGCCTTTTTTATGGCATATTTTTCTCTGGGCCCATCAAAATCTTTTTGATATAGAGGCAAGATTATGGATTGGGGCATTTGCACTCCGATACTTTTCATATGTTTTCTTAGCATATCGCTGCTATTTTCCAAAGCTCCGAAAAAAGACCCATTCCCTATATTTGGGATAGATAAATTATCCAAAACAGAAGCTGTGCTTGAGTGTTTTGAAGTATTCCAAATTACATCAACTTTACGATTCAGGTCCGAGGAATTTATGGGAATGCCGTTTAAATGCCAAACACCATTTTTATCAATTAAAATATCAACTGTTTTATATTTAAGAGACAAATTTTCCAAAATATGCGAAATAATTTCCCCGCCTCTTTTCAAAGAAGATTCATAATGTTTTCCTGTCCCACCCCGCAATATTCCGACTTTGATTTTAGTCTTTTCTGGCATTTGATTATTATAACACACCTCACCCCTACCCCCTCTCCAGATTACTGGCGAGGGGAATTTTATTATATAATTATTTAGTGACTAAATTTAAAACAATAATTAAAGCTAGATATTTGAGAAAAGAAGAAACAAAAGCAGAAAAAATACTCTGGCAGGAGTTAAGAAATAGCAACATAGGTATAAAATTTAGAAGACAATATCCAATTGATATGTATATTCTTGATTTTTATGTACCCAAAATAAAACTTTCCATAGAGCTTGATGGTTCTATCCATAATCTAAAAGAAAACAGAGAATACGACACAGAAAGGACAATATATTTGGAATCTAAATATATTTATGAATTAAGATTTTGGAATTCTGAAATAGAAAATAATTTGAATTCCGTCTTAAATAAAATTAGAACAAAAATTAAGGAATTGTCTAAAAAATGAACTTCTAATTTCTCCCCTCTCTGGTACTCCGGAGAGGGGTCGGGGTGAGGTGAATAAAAAAAATACCCCGCTTGCGCGAGGTATTTTTTTGCTGTTCTATGTTTTGTTTCGTTCTATATAAACTTTTTTATTTTATATGTCTTTCCATATAGTCTTACTCATTTTAAGTTTGAATAAAAACTATTGTGTAGTCAATTGAGCTACACAATACCGACTCAATAAGCTATAAAATGCAAAGCACTTTATAACGATTTTCAAATTGAATTATTCCACGAGCAGCTTCCGCTACCCGTGCCTTGTTACGACTTAGTCCCTGTCACCGAGCTTACCTTAGGCCCCACTTATGTAGAGATTTCGGGTATTCCCGGCTCCCTTGACTTGACGGGCGGTGAGTACAAGACTTGAGAACGTATTCACCACAGTTTAGCTGACCTGTGATTACTAGCAATTCCAGCTTCATGAAGTCGAGTTGCAGACTTCAATCCGAACTGAGGCCGCTTTTGAACGATTAGCTCAGAGTCGCCTCGTCGCTGCGCGTTGTAACGGTCATTGTATTATGTGTGTAGCCCAAGGTATCAAGGGACATGCTGACCTGGCGTCATCCTCTCCTTCCTCCCCCGCCTTAAATTTCGACTTCGCTAAAAAATTTTTTTAGCGATTCAAAAGCTAAGGCGGGGGCGGTATCGTGTGACACTTATAACACACAACGAGGGTTGCGTTCGTTACCCCACTTAAGGGAACAATTCAAACCACGAACTGACGACGGCCATGCATCACCTGTCCTAGAGTCTTGCGAGGCCCCGACTTTCATCGGGCTTTCACTAGGATTTCTAACCTTGGTAAGGTTCTTCGTTTACCATCGAATTAAACCACATAATCCACTGCTTGTGCAAGTCCCCGTCTATTCCTTTGAGTTTTAGCCTTGCGGCCGTACTTCCCAGGCGGATCTCTTAACGCGTTAGCTAAGCCACTCAGAGGGTCGATACTCCGAATAGCGAGAGATCATCGTTTAGGGCGTGGACTACTGGGGTATCTAATCCCATTCGCTACCCACGCTTTCGTGTTTCAGTGTCAAATATGCGCCAGCGTACTGCTTTCGCTTTCGGTGTTCCCTATGATATCAACGGATTTCACCCCTACACCATAAGTTCCGTACGCCTCTCGCACTTTCAAGTTCTGCCGTTTCTTTTGCGGATCCCAAGTTAAGCTCGGGGCTTTGACAAAAGACTAACAGAACAACCTACGCACCCTTTACGCCCAATAATTCCGGATAACGCTCGAGGCTCTCGTATTACCGCTCCTGCTGGCACGAGATTAGGAGCCTCTTATTCATGAGGTACAGTCAATAAACTTCTTCCCTCATAAAAGATCTTTACGTCCCAAAGGGACTTCATCAATCACGCGGCGTCGCTCCATCAGACTTTCGTCCATTGTGGAAGATTCTCGACTGCAGCCACCCGTAGGTGTATGGTCCGTGTCTCAGTACCATCGGTGGGGGTCAGGCTCTCACCTCCCCTAGACGTCATAGCCTTGGTAGTCCATTACACTACCAACTAGCTGATATCGCACAGGCCTTTCCCAAAGCGAAATTCTTTACCCTTGCGGGACCATCGTGTATTAGTCCGTCTTTCGACGAATTATTCACGACTTTGGGGGAAGTTCCTATGTATTACTACCTCGTTCGCCACTAACTTTTTAAAAACTTTGACTTGATATAATCGCATCTCTGTACATAAAAAGTCCGTTCGACTTGCATGCCTTATCCACGCCGCCAGCGTTCATCCTGAGCTAGGATCAAACTCTAACTAAAAGTTTTACCCAACACACTTAAATTAAGTGTATGGGTTTAGAACGAAACAAAACAAAAAACAGCAATGTATTTTTGTTTTACTTTTGCCCTAGCTCTTGGAATTCAAAAAAAATAAACAAGCTTGCACTTGTTCTCAAAAACTATTAATTTGTCAAGGAGGTTTAAATTAAAACGTCATTCCATACGAGGAAAGACGCTAGAAGAGTATATACTAATGGAAAATCATTGTCAATATCAAAAATACCCTGTAATATATATCTATGGCAACAAAGTTAGTATATTTCGTAAGACATGGAGAGACCATTCTGAACGCCCAAAACATCCGACAGGGGGCGGAAGGTTCTTTGACCGAAAAAGGCAGAGCCCAGGCTTTGGCCACCGCTCTGAGATTCCCTAAACACAAAGGACGTCCTCAAATTATTATTGCCAGTCCTTTTCAGCGCACCAAAGAAACGGCGGAAATTATCGCCAAGGAACTCGGGTTGCGAATCAAATATTCAAATCTTTTGATAGAAAGAAGAAATCCTTCCCAAATTATCGGCCACTCCGGCGGAGAAAAAGAAGTGAAGCAAATCATCGACCGCATTGATAAAAGCTATCATGCCGATGATTTGCGGATTTCCGATGAAGAAAATTTTATGGATTTAAAAAAGAGGGCAAAAAAAGCGCTGGCCTTTATCAGCAGAAGAAGACAAAAAAGAATTATTGTGGTTACCCATGGAATTTTTTTAAAGATGATAGCTTCCTATATGCTTTATGGAGACAGCCTTTCCGCTTCGCAATATAATAATCTGAGTTATTTTAATCCGATTAATAATGCCAGCATGGCCATCTGTTCCTATGCTACTCACTGGTTCAAAAAAAACGAATGGAAACTCATCGTCTGGAATGATTTGAGCTAAATAAAAAATAGTTGCCTTTTACGCTTATTTATGAGATACTAACTCTATGCAATTAGTAGCTACCATACTGCCCTACGCGCAGATAATACTTTCTGTAATTTTAGTGTCGGCCATTTTGCTTCAGCAATCCGGTTCAGACACCGGAGGCGCCCTGGGAGGAACCAACAATGAATCCTTTCATCACACCCGCCGAGGTTTTGAATATTTTCTTTTTATTTTATCCATTGTTTGTGGAATTCTTTTTACTTTATCTGCCGTCCTTGCTATTATCATAAAAGCAAGAAGCTAGCTTGTTCCAAATAAACAGAGCATTAAATTTTTAGTTTTATGGAAAATTTTTATAGCCGCATACGTAATTTATTGCCGTCCAAAAACGAAATAAAAAAAGCCATCTCTCATTTTTCCAAAAGAGAATATTTTGTTTTTCTTGGACTGGTTATTGTTCTTTGCCTAAGCACATTGGTGATACTGGAGAACATTAATAAATCTTTTATGGTAAGAGTAGCCATGAAAGGGGGGACTATTACCGAAGGCATTGTGGGTACTCCCCGCTTCATAAATCCTGTCCTGGCTTTTTCCGATGCGGACCAAGATTTGGTCTCACTCATTTATTCGGGACTAATGAGAAAAAACTCCGACGGTACGCTTACTCCGGATTTGGCCCTTAAATATGACATGTCCAAAGATGGTTTAACATATACTTTTACTCTAAGAGATAATATATATTTTCACGACGGCAAACCTGTTACTGCGGACGATGTGGTTTTTACCATAAATGAAATTAAGGACCCGGTCATAAAAAGTCCTAAAAAGGGAAACTGGGATGGAGTAAACGTTGAAAAAATAGACGAAAAAACAATCAAATTCACTCTAAAACAACCCTATGCCTCCTTTTTGGAAAATGCCATTGTTGGCATAATGCCGGCCTCTCTATGGAGCACCACCCCCATTGAATTGAATGATGCGAATATACAGCCAATCGGGTCGGGGCCCTACGAAGTCGCAAATGTAAGCAAGCAGTCCGGAGGATTAATAGATTATTACGACCTGGTACCCTTTAAAAAATTTAATTTGGGCGAGCCATACCTCAGCAAAATAACATTGCGTTTTTATCAAAATGAAAATGACCAAATTTCGGCGCTGGAAAAGGGAGAAGTGGACCAGATAAGTTCCATTACTCCCGCCAATGCGCAAATATTACAGGAAGAAAATTATCGGGTAGAATCTTTGCCCCTTCCCCGGGTATTCGGACTTTTCTTCAACCAGAGCCAGAATCAGATTTTCACCGATAAAAACATAATCAAGGCCATTGACCTTGCGGTTGATAAAAATAATATTGTCCGCAGTGTCCTCTCGGGCTATGGAGTTGTTATTGACAGTCCGATACCGCCCAATATGCTTGATTATCAAAAATTAAATAATGCGAATGCCACTTCCCAGGAAGATAATGTTAAAAAGGCGCAGGATATTTTAAGCAAAGACGGCTGGACCAAGGGCGCGGATGGATTTTTGCAAAAAACCATGGTTGATAAGAAAAAGAAAAAAACCGCAACCTATTTGCAATTTTCCATTTCCACGGGGGATGCTCCGGAATTGGCAAAATCAGCCGAACTGATAAAACAAGATTTGGAAAATATTGGAATGAAGGTTGATGTGAAAACTTTTGAAATCGGCAATTTAAACCAGAGCGTTATTCGTCCCCGAAAATATGACACTTTGCTTTTTGGAGAAATTATCAATAATGAATCCGATTTGTTCGCTTTTTGGCATTCTTCGCAGATAAAAGACCCGGGGCTTAATGTGGCCATGTACACCAGCGCCAAAGTGGACAAAATATTGGAAGATGCCTTTGTCACCATTGATGAAAACGCAAGGATGCAAAAGTACATCCAATTTGAAAATGAAATTAAAAAAGATATGCCCACCGTCTTTTTGTACAGTCCTGATTTTATATATGTGGTGTCAAAAAACCTGCAAGGATTTTCAATAAATCATCTTATTGCCCCCAGAGATAGATTCTTAAATTCATATTTATGGTATACTGAAACAGATAACGTTTGGAAAATATTTTCCAAATAAAAACTACTTTTATTATTAAAAAACAAAAAAACAATGAGAAAAACTAGATTGTCTTTTAGCTCTGTTATGATGGAACCCGCTCATCCGACGAGCGGAGAAAAAAAATCTGCCCAACCGGACGCCGGACGCCAAGATTCCAGACGCCCAACATCCAAAAAACCTGCAAAAAATTCCACCTATCAATACTCCAAAAGAAATTATAAACAGTCCCGGGGCGGCGGTCGTTCATTCGGAACCAGAAGCGGATATAAAAATACAAATGAAACTAAAATTCCTCCTCCCGCCGAAGGAGTGGTTCGCATTATTACTCTCGGCGGAGTGGAAGAAATCGGAAAGAATATGACCGCCATAGAAATCGGCGATGACATCATAATCATTGACGCAGGTATGCATTTTTCCAATGAAGAAACGCCCGGAGTGGATTATGTTATTCCAAATACCACTTATCTTGAAGAGCATAAAGACAAAATACGCGGTTTATTTATAACCCACGGACACTTGGACCATATTGGAGGCGTGCCCATTGTTCTCTCGCGCATCGGCAATCCGACGGTATACTCCAGAAATCTTTCGGTGCTTCTGATGAAGAAACGCCAGGCGGAATTCCCCCATTTGCCTCCCATGAAGGCGGAAGTGGTGGAAAAAGATGGAACAGTAACCTGCGGAAAAATAAAAGTTCGATTTTTTGGCGTCACTCACACAATCCCCGATTCAATGGGAATTATTATTGAAACAAAAAATGGCTGGATTGTCACTCCGGGAGATTATAAATTAGACCAGGTGGACGGAATCGTAACCCCCGAAGAAGAAAAAGAATATTCCACTTTTGACAAGGCAAAAATACTTCTGCTGATGACCGATTCCACCAATATTGAAAATGAAGGATTTTCTCTACCCGAAATAAAAGTGCATCAGGGACTAGAAAATCTGATAAAAAAAATAAATGGCAGAATAATTATTGCCGCCTTTGCTTCCCATATTACCCGTTTGGTACACGTGGTAAAAGTAGCCGAATCTCTCGGCAAAAAAATCGCCATTGACGGACGTTCAATGAAAACCAACGTAGACGTGGCCATTGAAGCTGGATATTTCAAGCCCAAAAAAGGCACTATTATCCCCATAGAGGAAGTAAATAATTATCCGCCCAATAAAGTGGTGATATTGATGACCGGCTCCCAGGGAGAAGAATTCGCGGCGCTTTCCCGAGCATCCAATAAATCGCATACGAAATTTTCGTTGAGCAAAGGAGATACCATTATTCTTTCGGCCTCCATTGTTCCGGGAAATGAAAGGGCGGTGCAAAGAATAAAAGATAATTTATCCAGACAGGGCGTACGCATCATCAGCTATCGCACCGCCGGAGAAGATTTCGTCCACGCCACCGGCCATGGCAATAAAGAAGACATAAGATGGCTTCATAAAAAAATGCACCCGAAGTTTTTCATTCCTATCCACGGACATCATTATCATCTGGAGCTGCATAAGGAGCTGGCCATGGAAATGGGAATGCCCGAAGAAAATATCGTGGTTCCGGACAACGGTTCAATTATTGAGATATCGGCCAATGGAGAAAAAATGACGGTGCGCAAAGAAAAAGCTCCGTCCGGATTAATGATGGTGGATGGATTGGCTATTTCCGACGTGCAGGATGTCGTTATCAGGGACCGTCAAATGCTGGCCCAGGACGGAATGTTTGTTATTATTGCTTTGGTAGACCAAAAAACCGGAAAATTAAAAAAATCTCCGGATTTAATATCGCGAGGATTTGTCTATTTAAAAGAAAATCAGGAACTTCTGCGCCAAGTGCGAATTATCATCAAAAAAGGAGTGGAAGATGTTGCCATAAAAAATAATTTGGTTGACCTTGATTACATCAAGGCTAATTTGGGCGAAACGGTTTCAAAATTTCTGTATCAAAAAACGGCCAAAAGGCCTCTGGTTATTCCGGTGGTATTAAGTATATGAAACACAATAGAAAAATAATATACCTGGCGGGTTTTTTGTTTTCCATCCCATTTGCCATCACTTCTTACATAAATTCCAGTTTTTTGGAAATTTATGTCGGTAAAAACTATGTAGGCATTATTTACGTAATTGCTTCAATTTTAACTATCATAGGTTTATTAAAAATGCCCAAAATTTTGACTCGTTTGGGTAATCGTCTGGTAATTTTCCTATCTTGCCTGCTGATATTTTTTTCGCTTCTTTTGCTTGGATTGGGAGGCAGTGTTTTTGTTGTGATTCCAGCTTTTATTCTTTATTTCTTGTCAATTTATTTTATCATTGCCTCATTGGACATTTTTGTGGAAGATTTTTCAAAAAATTCCGAAATCGGCTTGCTTCGGGGAACTTATTTGATGATAATTAATTCGGCCTGGATAGTGGCTCAGCTTATCTCCGGGTCAATTATAGAAAAAAGTTCTTTTTCGGGCATTTATTTTTTCAGCGCCGGGTTTATGATTCTGGTGGCTTTTATTTTTATTTTTTTTCTGCGCGATTTCAAAGACCCGGAATATAAAAAAGTTCCCATCACAAAAACAATCAGGGCTTTCATTCAAAATAAAAATATTTCAAAAATATATCTCAGCAATTTAATTCTGCAATTTTTTTACGCCTGGATGATAATTTATACCCCCATATATCTGCACGAATATATGAATTTCGGCTGGGACAGAATCGGCATTATTTTTTCCATAATGCTTATTCCGTTCGTTTTGGTGGATTTTCCTCTGGGCAAGCTTTCGGATAAAATTGGGGAGAAAAAAATGCTCCTTGGGGGCTTTATTATTACCATTTTGTCTGTTCTGGCAATCCCTTTTATTACGGAATCAATACTTTGGCTGTGGGCTTTGATACTTTTCGCCACCCGCGTGGGCGCGGCCATCATAGAAGTTATGAACGAAAGTTATTTTTTCAAAACTATAACCGAAAAAAATGCCGATGAAATCAGTTTTTTCCGAAATGCTCCTTCTTTTTCTTATATCATTGCTCCCCTCGTCGCTTTTCCTATTCTCCTCCTGGCTCCTTCTTTTAAATATCTTTTCTTTGTTTTGGGTGCAGTTTTGCTTCTTGGATTTTTCATAATTCTGCGACTCAGGGATGTAAAATAAATTAATTATTTGGAGCTGCTTCCAGAGTTACCTGAATGGTTTTTTCTGTTCCTTTGTGCAGAATTTTTAGGGTAATCACATCGCCAATATTTTTCTCCCTGATGAGAGAAGCCAAGGAAGTTTTATCATCCAGCTTTGTGCCATCAACTTCCAAAATAATATCATTCTCCACTATCCCCGCTTTGTCGGCAGGAGAACCCGGAATAACAGCCAGTTCGTTTGCATTTTGTCCTGCCTTAACCAATACGCCATAATCCACCGATAAATTATTTGCGTCTTTCATTTCCGCATTTATGGCAACATATCTGATACCCAAATACGGCCTTATTATTTTACCGGTAGCTTTGACCGATTCAATCGCGCTTTTAACGCTATTTATCGGGAGGGCAAAACCGACATTTTGGGAGCCTTCTGCAATGGCAACATTGACGCCAATTACATTTCCGGATAGGTCAAGCAACGGACCACCGGAATTCCCGGGATTGATGGCTGCGTCCGTTTGAATGACGTGGTCCAGAGTTTCAGTACTGCCGGAAAGACTATCCCCCGCGGTAATGGAACGAGCCAGGCCGGAAACCACGCCGACGGAAACCGTATTTCTAAATTCCCCCAAAGCATTGCCAATGGCAATGACACTCTGCCCCACCTGTAGAGAATCAGAGTTTCCCAAAGAAAGCGGAGTAAAGTTGGCGCCAGAAATTTTTATCAAAGCAATATCAAGAACCGGGTCGCGGGCAACAACTGTTGCCGGATACTTTTTTCCATCATTGGTAAAAACCGTATACTCAACATCCGTCTGGTCAACAACGTGCTTATTGGTAACAATTAATCCATCGCTTGATACAAAAAATCCGGAACCGCCGCCAATATCTTGTTTTTGGGTGCCATTTTGACGATATTGCGGAATATTAAAAGAAAAACCGGGGAATAAATCGCCAAATGGATTTTGCTGCTGGTTGGGGTCAATGTATTCTTCATATTTGGGAACATTTTTGCTGATGATGATGGAGACCACGGACGGATTGGTTTTCTTAACGGCATCAATAACGAAAGAATCCTGAGAAAAAATGGATTGTTTTTCTATAATCTGTTCAGCCGTTGATTTTCCAATATTCCCCAGGTTGCTTTTTGGATTCTGCACCTCCTGCAAATATTCTTTGGCAAAATAATCAAAAACATTTGCGCGGAAATACCAGATGAACCCCAGGCCAATGGCTGAGACAATAACCAGGGAAATTAGGCTGACTGAAAATACATAAATAAATTTTTTATTCAAAAGTGTTTGCTTAATAATTTTTATAATATCTAAATCTTGCATATGATTTTAAAAAAATTACTAATAATATTAAGATTATATTCATATTTTTTTATAAAGCAAGACTTCTTCATTTATTCTTCATTTTCAAGGGTAATTTCTCGTTATCCACATCAAAGATTGACAGACAATCAAGAAAGCATAAAATTAGGGAGTTCGTTAAAAAATTGTAGGAAGTGATTGAGGAAACTGGTTAGATTCCAGTACAGTGCCGCTACGGTAAGCCTCGGCGTTATGTCGAGGACAAGTCCGATTATCAATCATTTTTGTTTTCCCGAGCAGGATTAAGTTTCTTTGCCTTCTTTTTGAAGGCCCCAAAATTCTGCTGAGCAGAATTTTTTTCGTTTTATGCCAAAAAATAACAAAAAAATAATATGGTTGGGCCTAGCTTTATCGCTTTTTTTCTTTTTAATTTTTGTTTTTACAAAAGATATCGGGAAAAACACGAATTCTATTTCTTCTCTTTCCCTTACCTCAACCCAAACAGAAAAAGAAGCCCAGGCGTTCTTGGAAATTAATGGAGAAAAATTAGAAACAGTCATAGTGAAGGGAGAAAGCGTTTATGATTTTATGCTGGAATTGCAGAAAGAAGGAAAAATAAATTTCAAAGACAAGACTTATTCCGGCATGGGAAAACTGATTGAGGAAATAAATGGAATAAAAAACAGTGGAGATAAAAATTGGATTTATTATGTGAACGGCAAAAAAGCGACTGTTGGAGTGTCAAATTATAAGATTAACGAAGGAAATATGGTCTCTTGGAAATATGAAAAAAATTACTAAGATTTTATTGGTTATTATAATTTTATTTTTTTACTCTTCCGCTTTTGCCGATACGACAATCCATCTGGACATTGAAACACCCTCCAACTCAATTTATAATCAGAATATTACAGTTTCTCCCTGTGACAGTGATAATAATATAAACACTCCTGATATTGCCACTGCTTATTGCGCTATTTTACAATCGGGGGTTCCCAACAGTTGGGATTGGAGCTGGCCTCCGGGTGCTTTTGTAACTTCCATAAATAATATTTCCGGTTATACAACCAAGGATACGGATGGTAATGATGTTTATCATTATTGGGACTGGTCTTTAAATGAGATAGAGGGAGCGACCGGATTAAATGAATACGAATTGCAACCCGGCGATTTAATTTCTTTGAATTTTATTGACCCTGGTTCGCCGACATTAATCATTTCACACGGATCTGTTGGTCCTCACGTAGACAGAGTGGAAACAGTCACTCCTATTGCAGAAACAGCTCCTCTGGGAAAAGCAGTAAAAGCGCAGTTTGATGTGGAGAAGGCTTTTGATTTTATAATTTCACAGCAAAAAGACGATGGCTCTTTTGGCGAAAGTCTTTATACGGATTGGGCGGCGTTTGCGCTGGCTTCAGAAAATTCTCAAGCAGGAGTTGCTGGGTTAACAAAATATTTAAATGAATCAAAACTTCCGGGCGGGCTTTTAACGGACTATGAAAGGCATGCCATGGCCCTGATGGCCCTGGGTCTTAATCCATACAGCACAAACGGCGAAAATTATATAGAAAAAATAGTTTCCGATTTTGATGGGAAACAGTTTGGGAATCCGGATGAAGACAACGACGATATTTTTGCCCTGATTGTCTTGCAAAATGCCGGATTTGCCCAAACCGACGAAATGATAAATAAGGATATTAATTTTATTTTAGACAAACAAAAAAATGACGGCTCCTGGGATGAAAGTGCGGATATGACTGGAGCCGGAATAGAAGCACTTTCAACCTTCTCCCCTGACCCTGGGTCAGGGGAAATACAAAATGCTTTGGGAAAAGCAAAAGAATTTTTAAAACAAAATCAAAAGGACGATGGCAGTTTCGGCAATGTTTCTTCCACCGCCTGGGCCATGGAAGGAATTCTGGCGCTGAATGAAAAACCGGAAGATTGGGTTAAAAATCCCGCTGATGGCGGGACAAGTGGCAATACTCCACTTGATTATTTGGCAATAATCAAGATACCGACGGAGGAATAAAAGATGATAATATACAAAATAAATTTTGGGAAACTACCTATGTCGTAAGCGCGTTATCCGGAAAAACCTGGAATCAAATGATGCAAAAATTTGAAAAGCCGGAGATCCCAGCCATAAAAGTTACCGTGGCCAAGTGGATAACCCCCAACGGCATTAATTTAAACCACAACGGCCTTACCCCCGACATCCCGGTTACGCTTACGGCCCCCGCCGACGCCACCGCTGGTAAAGACACGCAAATGGACGCGGCGCTTCAACAATTTGCGAAGTAAAATCGTTGAAGAAATACGAAACACGAAATCCGAAAAACGGAACAAACTCCAATATCTAAATAATAAATTCGAACCCCGGATGTTCCTGTTTATATATTAAGTATTTGAATTTAGATATCGTTTCTCGTATTTCGATATTCGGATATTTCGAAATTCAAATTTTATGCCGAATATTACCGCGCAGGAATTGCGCGAAAAGTATTTGAATTTTTTTAAATCCAAAGGGCACACTATAATCCCTTCGGCCTCTTTGCTGCCGGAAAACGATTCGTCCATTTTGTTTACAACCGCAGGGATGCACCCATTGGTGCCCTATTTGTTGGGGGAGTGCAATCGCGCGCGGCCCGTCTGGCCAACGTGAACTCTACTCCGTACCGGCGATATAGAAGAGGTTGGTGACTATATCCATTTGACTTTTTTTGAAATGCTCGGCAATTGGAGTCTTAGGTGACTATTT
>CAWJHU010000001.1:0-337777 GCA_963842815.1 Candidatus Nomurabacteria bacterium | reverse complement strand
AGCGTGCGCTGGCTTCAGAAAATTCTCAAGCAGGAGTTGCTGGGTTAACAAAATATTTAAATGAATCAAAACTTCCGGGCGGGCTTTTAACGGACTATGAAAGGCATGCCATGGCCCTGATGGCCCTGGGTCTTAATCCATACAGCACAAACGGCGAAAATTATATAGAAAAAATAGTTTCCGATTTTGATGGGAAACAGTTTGGGAATCCGGATGAAGACAACGATGATATTTTTGCCCTGATTGTCTTGCAAAATGCCGGATTTGCCCAAACCGACGAAATGATAAATAAGGATATTAATTTTATTTTAGACAAACAAAAAAATGACGGCTCCTGGGATGAAAGTGCGGATATGACTGGAGCCGGAATAGAAGCACTTTCAACCTTCTCCCCTGACCCTGGGTCAGGGGAAATACAAAATGCTTTGGGAAAAGCAAAAGAATTTTTAAAACAAAATCAAAAGGACGATGGCAGTTTCGGCAATGTTTCTTCCACCGCCTGGGCCATGGAAGGAATTCTGGCGCTGAATGAAAAACCGGAAGATTGGGTTAAAAATCCCGCTGATGGCGGGACAAGTGGCAATACTCCACTTGATTATTTGGCAATAAATCAAGATACCGACGGAGGAATAAAAGATGATAATATACAAAATAAATTTTGGGAAACTACCTATGTCGTAAGCGCGTTATCCGGAAAAACCTGGAATCAAATGATGCAAAAATTTGAAAAGCCGGAGATCCCAGCCATACCCGATATAAAAATACCGGCACAAAATACAGAAATGCCGAAGAAAATTACAAAAAAGATTATCCAAATGGCAAAAACACAAAATACAACAAACTTAACAAGCCAAAACACAGCAATCGTAATAAATGCGATAGAGAAACAAAATTCTGAGCCGATAAAAGAGGGCTGGCTCAGAAATCTTCTGGAAAAAATCTTCAGTATTTTTTAAATTCCGTAATTTTGCCTGCTTTTATTTCTATTTTATCCGCCTTGCGGAGTTTTTTAATGTGGGATTTTGGAATAATATTGTAATGCTCTATTTTATCCAGCATTTTGTCTATTTCCCAAAGATCTTTTTCGGTGGTTTCCCAGCCCCTATCGAACATATTTAAATTAAGGGGCTTGGAATATTTTCGCAAAGTTTTCACGCCGTTATCTAAAAAATATTCATGAAAATAGGACATTACCAGTTCGTGGATATTTTTATAGACCGGCTCGCGATACCGCAAAACTGCATGGTTGGTTTTGGACAACGCACCCCAGAGGCTATTAGCCCTAAATGGAGCGATAACATGGTCATAATCCTCTTCCATCGCCTGAAGGTGCAATAGAAGTGGCGGAAAATTATGCAAAGAAAGAATATATGCCCCTAAAATAGCTCCTTCCAAACAATGCGCGTTTTTTGTCCGCAAAACCATAATGGGCGATTTTAATGTCTCCCCTTTTTTCTCAAAATTGAATTTCAATCTATTCAAAAAATCCTGCACCTCGGCTGGCACGTCCAATTTTTGCATCAACTTTTTTTCTTTTGGAGTAAATTTTAACATTTATTTTTTAAGATATTTTAATCTCCTATTTTCCGGAAACTTTTCGATAGCATAGCGGAGCATTGTGCGTGGCATTTTGGAAATATTGGCATTCAAAAATTTACACAATTCTTTTTCATTCCTTTTGCCAACTTCTCGGAGCATCCAGCCGGCAGCTTTGTGAATAAGGTCATGTTTGTGATTCAAAAAAATTTTGGCAAGTTTTATGGACCATTTTGTGTCTCCTTTTCTGATGAAGGCAAAAGTGGAAATTATGGCTATTCTTTGTTCCCATAAATTTTTTGAACGAACCAGCTTCATCAAAATCTCCCCCACCCCTGGTGTGGGGGAAAAATTGCAAAAATAATCACCGGGAATATTGGGCGCGGACAAATCTACCAGATCCCAATTGTTTATATATTTTGTATTTTTAAAATAAAAATCAACAATTTCTTTCTTTTTTTTAAGATTTGCTTTTTTATATTGGGAAACAAGAATAAAAAGCGCAATTAAGCGAATTTCATGAATTTTGTTTTTTAGTAATGAGGATATCTCAGCCTTAGATATATCTTCGTATTTCTTGGCTATTCTTTTGGATACCGGTACTGTTAATCCTAAAAAAATATCTCCTTCCCCATATTGTCCTTTGCCTGTCTTAAAATATCCGGCAAGTAGTTTTGCTTTTACAACATTTTTATGAGAATAGATTTCTTTTAAAATTCCTTCATTCATTTATCAAAAAATTTTAGGCAAGAAAATAATCAGTCCGACAATACCCGCAATAAATATAGACAAAACTACCGCCGCGGCGGCCACATCTTTGGTGTCCCGGGCAAAAGGATGGTATCCCGGTGAGGTTAAATCTATGTCTATTTCTATGGCCGTATTGAATACTTCTGAAATTACCACAAAGCCGATAGAAAAAACCAGGGCAATCCATTCAAAACTTGAAACTCTAAAATAAAATCCTAGAATTACCACCGCTGCTGTCGCCAAGACAAGTATGTAAAAATGTCTGCAGGTCTCGTAAAAAACGCGCATACCTCTGAACGCATTCAAAAACCGTTTGCTGACTTTAACTTCCCGCCAAGCTTGAATTTCTTTTTTGGAATCCATATTTATTATTAATTTATTGGCTGTTTTTTGCGAAAAAGGTCGATAAAAGAAAAAACATATTTGGTACTTTTATCCAGCAGGTTAAACAAAATGGCGAGAGTAAATAAAAGAATCGCAAAATCATTGCTAAAAAATGAAACTAATATAGCAATGGCAGCTGCGCCTACGGGAAACAATATGCGCATGTTCGCATGTTCGTTTTCCGTCCTGGTAACCGATGCGTTTTCAATGGTTTTGGAATTGATGACATACTGGCGCATCCTGAACAATGAAAGGCCGATTAAAATAATGTTCAGGGCGAAGAATATAACAGCTGTTTTAGAATAACTGTAGCTTCCCAGAAAATGCGAGGAGAAAGGAACCAGTCCCACAAAAAAGAAAAAGATGGCGTTCAGATTTGAAAATTTCGTATCAATATTTTTGGCCAAAATTGATTCTATAAAATGATGCGACCGCCAGTAGGTAAAAAGAAGAGAAAAACTCAAAAGATAACTTAAAAAAATCGGAGAAAGTTCAATCAAAGATTTAAAAAGAGTTTGTTCACTCACTACCCCAATATAATCGGGCATGCGTATTTCAAAAACCAAAATAGTCATGACTATGGCAAAGATGCTGTCCGCTAATTGGTCCAATCGTGCTTGTTTCATTGCTATAACTATAACATATTAATTTGCTGGTAATGCACAACCGCTTATTTGCGACAATTTTTCCAGGCCTTGTTCTCCTTCATATTTTTTCCCATTTGCATCTATCCAGGTTGGATAACCTTGGATTCCTTTGGCTAGGCATTCGCTTGGATTGTCCGGACACTCAACATAGGGCACATACTTGAAAGAACCTTCAAAACGCGCTTTCTCGGCCTGGCAATGGGAACACCAGGCGGCCCCGTACATGGTCAGTTTTTTAGTTGCGAGACACTGGGCAAAAGCGTCATATTTGGTGGATGAAACGGCCGACTTGCCTCCCAACTGAAGCACTACCGCGACAATGATTCCTAAAATCAAAAGCCCGATTATTAAAATGAAAATGTTTTTTTTATTCATAATTCTATTCTTTGCAACAATCAACCAGTTTACTCATAATGTCGTCATAGGTCATCGGCTTTTCTTTTTCCAAAGTGCCTTTGACTTCTGCCGTACTAATAATTTTTAGCCTGAGTCCGAAAAATAAATTAAAAATCTTGTAGGCAAAGGCAAACATTTGTTTTGCTTCCTCCGCCTTGCCGTCATTTTGCAATTTGGTGCCAACTTCCATCAACCGCATGGTCGTCCCGAGCAAATGCTTGGAAATACACCAGCTTTCCGCCTCGGTTTTGTCTATCATGCGGGCTAAAAGCACTTTTCTTATTTCTCTAACTTCCTTCAGCATATTATAATATTCATCTTTGCCTGTTTTGGCTCCGGAAAAGAAAAAGTGCTCTTCCAGACTTATTAGATTCATTACGGCTATGCTCAAATCTTCTTCCGTAGACAAATCCACTCCTCTGTTTTCCTTCAGGGAAGCTATCTTTTTTTGAAGTTCTTCAAAGCTCATTATTTTTGGGTCAGTCATAATTTTATTCTATAACAAAAACATAATAACGCCAAGGGCCATCAGCACAAGCAATAATGCCACGCGAGTTTTTTTTGCTTCCGACCTGCGAATCCTGTCAATTTTTTCCGCCATCACTTTATTGGTGGCGAATATAAGGATAAGAATAAGGGGCAAAACAAAAACAAAATTATATACAATTAAATAAAAAAGGCCTTTCCAGAAAGACGCATAATCGTGAAGCAGGCTTAATACGAAAAGATATGGCCCTCCGGTGCATGGAAACTCAAACAAAGCCACAAGCACCCCCAGGAAGAAAAATGCCGGAATGGAAGCTTTGTTGATGACCTTCGCTAAAATTCCGTGCGCTCCGTCTGGAATTTTCAATTTAATGGGGAAACTCGGGAAGAAAACATTTATCAAGCCAATTATGCTGTAAAGCAAAAGAATGAAGGCTCCTATTTTTGCCATTATGTTCGGAACATTAAAAAAAGTCAGAGCTCGTAGAGCGCCCAGTCCTATCAAGGTGTAAATAATGGCAATGGCCGAAACATAAACGCCTCCGGACAATAAAACAAATTTTCTGTTCTTGCCGAGACTGAATAAAAAACTGATGCTTAAAAACAAAACGGAAATGGCGCAGGGATTCAGGCTGTCCACAATGGCTGAAACCATCACCACCGGCAAAAAAAATCCATGCCCAGCTGTCGCTAAATAATTTGAAAACATGTTCATTATAATAACACACCTAAAAAGCTTCTCCTACTTTACAAAAATCTATTGATATTGGATATAAATGGGCTGGGGGTTTAGTTTCAGCAAATCGGCGGGGGTCATTAAAACGGTGCCAGGAACCAAAGTATCATTTTTGTAAAACAATTTAAAACCGGTAAATTGGACGGGCTCGCTGTAAATAAATTGTTCGTAGGTATTTATCTTTTTGGCTGCTTCGTCCCAACCATCCATATTCATAATAATTTGCACTTCCGGCAACGGTTTTATTTCTTTATAATTGGTGACCATATTTTCCGTGTATCGGTGAATGATAAGTATTTTCGGAGTAAGTTTATTTTGTTTTACCAAACTGGCCAAATAATTGGCCGCAAAATTTATGTCCGTTGCATCCAAAGTGCCAACAATTTTCCCCGGCCTGATGCCGGTCTTCATGGAAAATTCAGGGTCAATGGCTAAATTAACCTGAGGCATTTTTAAATATTTTTCCAGCAAGGGAATTTCCGTCTGCACAGTGGAAAAACCAACCTGCACATCCAGAAAGATAATTGCATTTATTTTTGCCGCCATGGCAATTACTTTATCTATTTCTGTAAACGGCATGCGGGTCGTATAATCTCCGTCTTGCCCCGCGCTCCCCTGGGCTACCACAGCAATATAATGAAGGGCAGGAATGACCTGAGTGGTAGGGTCGGCAATTTGCCACTTTGCTACTTCCGCTTCCAATTTCTGCAACATTATGTCTTCCGGATATTCTCCCAGCACGCCCATATTTTTTGAATACAAATTTCCATAATAAGCGACAATGCGGTTAAAAGGTAAAATAGCTCCGGCATTTGGATAAACCGTTTTTACCGGCCAGAGATGCACCACCACCGGTTGAGGAGAAAGAGGAACTTTGGAAGTTTTAGTTATGGATTTGCCATTTTTGTCTGTGATAATAGTTTTAACAGTTTTATAAACAATTGGGTCCGGCGGATTGTTGGCTATCTCGTTTAATTTTTTATCGTAGGCCGCGATATCCAAGGGTGGGATAGGTTCAATTAATTTTTCCACAGATTTTGCAATTTCATTTACTTCACCTTTTCCATCATTTGTTATGTTATTGCTCAAAAATTCCGGGACCAGAAAAAACAAAACCAGAACAAACAGCAAAATCATAAAAAACCAAAAGTAGGTACTTCTTAACGTACTTTTTATCTTAGAAATAAGCTTTTTTTTCATTGGGATTGATTATATCAAAATTTTAACTTTTCAGCACTTCCTCTAAACTGCTTCCCTTTTTATAAATTATTAAATCGTCTTTGTTTTCTTCCCAAGTTTTTTGTATTGCATCCAAGATTCTCCATGTTTCAAGAATTTCTTCACTGGATACAAACAAATCCCGTTTCCCTTCTATGGTAGCTTTAATAACCCGCTCATAGGCATCAGCTTCATGCTCAATATTAAAAATTTTTTTATTACCATCTTTATATCTGATTATTATTTGTGTTAATTTCTCTGAAAGAGCCTTTCCAGTGGATAGAGTTATTGATACCCCCTGCCAAGCTTTGTCCTTTGACACCATATTAATTGAGATAAATGTTTCCGTCATGCTTTTAGGATTATTTACTTCTTCACGATACCCCTGATATTGTCCCCTTTTTACACATTCATGTTCCTTTACATCACAAACAATTTCTAAATTCTTTAACGCCTTATAACGGTCAGACATTTTAAAAGACCCGGATAATACCACAGCCGTCATTTCAAGAAGATGGCTTTGCACAAAATCTTTTAATGCTCCCGTATGTTCATAGAAATTAACCCGACCTTCTATGTCAATTTTTTCACTGGCAATAATTTCTATTTCAGCAATATTATTTTTCTCCCATTTCTCGGTTACCACATTTTGCATTGACTGTTTTGCCAGATAATGATCCACTCTATAAATTTGATGCTCTGAAAAATATTGGTCAACGTGGCTCACTAGGTTTTGCGCAGATTGTAAATCTTTGCCAAAAGGTTTTTCAAGCATTATTTTTACATTATTCCTGCCAAAATCATTGTTAATTATTTTTACAACATCTGACACAGCCTCAGGCGGAATTGCCAAATGAAAAATTTTTTCTCCATCGCCAGTAATTAAATCTTTTAAATTCCCGTAATCTTTACGAGAAATAGGTATAATAGCGCCCACATAATTCATATTTTGCATATTTCCAAGCGCAGGCAATAAATAACGCCTTGATAAATCGCCAGAAGCACCAAAAATTATAAAAGTTGGTTTTTTATCCATTGTTTATTTTATGTCCACCGAAGGCATTGCGCATCAATGCCAGCAATTTGGTGGCAAAATTAATTTTTCCATTCTGTGAGGCAATTCTGACATCAAAGGCCGACTGAATGGAAGGCGTTTCTATGTTTAAACTTTTCGCCAGTTCCAGGGCAAAGCGAGCTTCACCGGATTCCGCGACAACACCATCTACATTTTTCAATTCCGGATTTTCTTTCAAGGCATTCCGGGTGAGTTCATTCAGCCATGAGCTAATGACGCTTCCGTGTTGCCAAACTTCTCCGACAGAAGCCAAATCAAGGTTTTTGTATGGTCCTTCTCTAAGAAGCCTATATCCCTCGGCAAGGCTTTCCATCATACCATATTCAATGGCATTGTGAATCATTTTTACATAATGCCCTGCCCCGCTTCCTCCAAAATAATGATATGCCCCCAAGGGTTTCATTAATGTTTCCAAAATCGGTTTAATAATTTCAAATGTTTCCGCATCTCCGCCGGTCATCATGGAAAACCCGTTTTTATAGCCCCAGATTCCTCCGCTGGTTCCTATGTCCATCAGGATGGAACCTTCTTTTGCCACTTTTTCCGCATGTTTTTTTGTCTCGCGAAAATCAGAATTACCTCCATCAATTAAAACGCTTTTTTGGGGAATTATTTTTAGCCATTCGTCAATTTCCTGGCCTACCACATCAGCCGGCACCATGAGCCAAATAAAAATTCGCTCTCCATTGAAAAGACGAATAACATCAGCTTTCTCATAGGCTGGAGTTATTCCCAAACTTTTCATTTCATCTATGGGACCCTTACTTCTATTATAAGCAATAACTTCATGCCCGCCTTCGTGCAATTTTTTTGCTATTTGCCCTCCCATTTTTCCTAAACCCGCAATTGCTATTTTCATATATTTTTATAATCCGTAAAAATTGTTAATAATGGAACTTTCTTTAAAATTTGCGCCGGCTGTTTGAAAATATCAATATTTTCTTCCGCCAAATCTTTCAAAATTTTCCATTTATCTTGGCCCTGCGCCCAAACTATCGCTTCGTCCAGTTTTTCTATGGCTTTCGGAGTTATGCTAATGCGAGAAAATATCGGAGTATCATAGTCACAAACCAAATCTGGAGAGTTCAGGGCGTCGCTTCCCGACAAAATGCCCGCGGTGTGGCCGTCTGTGCCAACACCAAACAGGCCGATTTTATATTGGGCTATTTTAAATTCTTCATTTAATATTTTGTTAAACTTTTCGGCTGTAATATGACGGTCATCGCCATTTAAAATGGGAATAATTTTGGCCCCCGGAAGATCAAGACCTTTTTCCGTGAGCTGAAAATAATTTGAGTTAAAATGATCTATGGGACCGTATCTTTCATCGGTTAAAGTAATGGTTAAATTTTGAAGCGGGTATTTCTTTAAAATCTCGGAAACTTTTAATCCGACAGAGGTAGCCGAACCGCCAGCCATAAAAAATAAAACACGTTTGCCTAATTTTAATTGATTTAAAATGGAAGAGGAAACAAAATCAGCAGCTTCTTCCGCTTTTGTTGTGGTTTTTACGGCAAAATTCATAAATTCATTATATCAAAGTTGCAGATTCTCGGCACTTAATTTGCACTTTGGGCCTTTGTCGTGATATCATGCTTTTTGTATGAAACAACACATTATCTCATTGCCCCATCATCCCAAAAAAGTAATTATAATTTCTCTGATAATCGCTCTGGCAATAGGCGTTTTCGGCTACATAAAAATAAATAAGAAAGTGCTTACTCCAGTTGTAAACGATAATTCAAGCATAAGTGATTCTTCCGCTTCGCACATTCTTACCCTCGGATTTTTGACAGGAGGAAGAATCCAGTCTGTCTCGGGAAAATCGGGAGACGCGGTTAAAAAAGGGCAAGTGCTCGCAACCATTGACGCGGGAAATATGCTGGGCGCCTTGACCCAGGCAAAAGCTGCCTATGAAACAGCCCAAGCCAATTATCAAAAAGTTAAAAACGGAGCGACGAATCCGGCCATAGATGTGGCCAAGGCAGCAGTGAATACAGCTCAGGTTAATTTAAATGGAGCAACCAATCAGCAAAATTTATTGGTGGCAAATGCCAAAACAAATCTTTTAAATTCTACTTTGACGGCAAAAGCGGAAGGAAACACTTCCCTAACTGCCCCTTTCTTAAGCGGAACTTATAGCAAAGATATTGAAGGAAAAATAATTATTACCGTTTATCAAACCGGGGGCGGTGGTTATTTTACTATTTCTGGAATAGTAAGTGGAATAGGTACAGCAAGTACAACTGCACAAGAACCTATTGCCGATACGGGACTTTTTATACAATTTCCTTCTTCATTTTCTCCCTATGTTGGAACAACTTGGGATATTGTTATTCCGAACAATACCGCGCCGAATTATTTGGCAAATTATAATGCCTATCAATCGGCTTTGGAAACAAAAAATCAAGTCATTTCAAATGCGCAGGCATCTCTCGACCAAGCTAACGCTTCTTTGGATGCCCTAACAGCTTCTGCGCGTCCGGAAGATATAGCCATCGCTCAAGCCCAAATGAACAATGCCGCCGGCGCAGTGCAAATTGCCCAAGCTGCTTATCAGAATACTATTATTACGGCTCCTTCGGACGGAATTGTGCTATCCATCGCCATTGCTCCCGGACAAATAGCGACACCCAACGCTCCAGCCATTGAATTTATCAGCAAAACTTCTTCAAATTAAAAATGGAAAATAATAATCAAAACAAAATACATATTTTAAAAAGACCCTGGATGCATAGTTTGATTTCTTTCGTGGTTATTTTCGGCCTGCTTATTGTGTTTTTATTTTGGCAAACACAAAAAGGCACCGTATTTATTGAAAATTCATATTTGGATGCACCAATTATAAATCTTTCACCGACCTTGCCCGGAACTTTGAACGCTCTGTATGTAAAAGAGGGAGACCGAGTGCAGGCAAATTCGCAAATTGCCCTGGTTGGTTCGCAGATTATTTATACCCAGGAACCCGGCATTATTTCCAGCGCTCCTCTTGTTTTGGGGTCTTATTTTTCTCCGGGACAAAGCATTGTTTCCATTGTGAATGACCAGGAAATGAAAGTGGTGGGACAAATTGAAGAAACCAAAGGACTGAACAATCTTCAGGCCGGACAACGGGCAACTTTTTCCGTAGATGCTTTTCCGGGCAAAACCTATGAAGGCGTGGTGGACCAAATCAGTCCCGTTTCGGATGATGCCAGTGTTGTCTTCAGTATTTCGGACCAGCGTCCAATCAAAAAATTTGATGTGAAAATACGTTTCAATGTTGCGGATTATCCCGAATTGAAAAGTGGGATGTCTGCAAAGATAACGGTTTACACTGAACAATAAAATGGAAGAGAATGAGAATAAAAAGGAAGGCTCAAACTTGCGTTGGTGGATATTGCTCACGGTTATCATAGGGACATTTCTGGGAAGGCTAGACCAAACCATCGTGAATTTGGCTTTGCCTAAAATTATTAATGACTTCGGCATTACGGTTTCCGCCGCCGGATGGATTGCCACCGCTTATATTTTGGCCAATGCCGTCTTCGTCCCCATCTGGGGAAAATTGGGAGATACCATCGGACGAAAAAAAGTTTACATCATTGGATTTTCTATTTTTATTTTCGGGTCAGTTTTAGCCGGACTTTCCTGGAATCTTTCTTCTATGATTATTTTTCGCGTGATTCAGGCAATCGCCGGGTCGGCAGATTATCCGACAGCCATGGCTATTCTGGCAGTAACATTTAAACAAGGAAAAGAAAGGGCTCAGGCGTTGGGAATTTGGTCCACCTCTTTCGCGGCCGCAGTGGTCTTCGGTCCTTTGTTGGGCGGACCGCTTATTGATAACTTCGGCTGGCGTTCGGTTTTTTTGGTGAATCTTCCCATCGGCATTCTAGGCATTCTTATGGCCATGCGTTTCATCAACGAATCGCGTTCAAATATAAAAACCAGATTCTTTGATTGGTGGGGAGCGTTCACTCTGGGAGGCATGCTCTCCGCTTTGGTGCTGGTGCTGGACCAAGGGGCCACCTGGGGATGGTTCTCGGCAGGAAGTATGATTTGTTATTTTTTCACTGTTGTACTTCTGGGAGTCTTTATTAAAATTGAACAAAAAGCTTCGGAGCCTATTGTGGACCTTAAATTTTTCAAAATTCCGGCTTTCGTTAATGCCCTTTTGAATAATTTTGTCGTCTTTATGGGCATGATGGGCGGTGTTTTTTTGCTGCCGATTTTTGCTCAGACATTTCTCGGATATACGGCAACCCAGTCCGGATATCTTTTTGTGCCCATGGCCGTGGCCATGATGCTGGCTTCTCCTTTGGGTGGAATGCTCACCGGAAAAGTGCAGTCTCGTTATATAATATTTGCCAGCACCTTGGTTGCTTCGCTGGGTATTTTTCTTTTTACCGGTCTGGACCCAAAATCAACTGCCTTGGCGATTATAATTCCCCTTTCGGTTATGGCTTTCGGCCTTGGCTTCGGCATGGCTCAGCGTACCAACATTATCGCCTCGGTTGTCCCCCAAAGTGAAATCGGCATCGCTTCATCCATTC
This sequence comes from Candidatus Nomurabacteria bacterium, assembly GCA_963842815.1. Classification (GTDB taxonomy): domain Bacteria; phylum Patescibacteriota; class Minisyncoccia; order Phycocordibacterales; family UBA9973; genus UBA9973. The sequence goes on along the minus strand of CAWJHU010000001.1, from coordinate 326,014 downwards.
TTGCTTTGATAAGAAATATTTCCGGCGCTTTCGGCATCGCTATTTTTGCCACCATATTGAATAATAGAATTAACAGCAACGTGATAAATATCAACAGTCTAAGCAAACTTCACAGCCATATTCCCATCGTTATTCAAAAATATATTACGCTCATAGCGCTGAAGGCCCAGATTGACGCCTATGATTATGTTTTTTTGATTGCCTCCATTATAGTTTTTCTCGGGTCTTTTACTATTCTTTTTCTAAGACTTAAAAACGAACGCACTGATATAAAAGTGCATGTGGAATAAAAGTAGAGTAAAAAATTTATTTTTTATTTATTGAGCAAAGCTCTCGTCCCCGGACCAACACTGCCCAATTGGGCAAGCTTGTGCGCTTTTTGGAAAGCTTTTACCGCTTTGACCATCATAGGACCGAATCCTCCGTCAACTTTGCCGTTATAGTAGCCAAGGGTTTTTAATTTCTTTTGCAATTCAATTACTTCCGTACCGCTTGAGCCCAGTTTCAGCGGTAAAGTAAATTTAAAAGTTGTAGTTGTGCTGGAAGTTGTTGTGTTTGTGGTGGTAGTTGCGGTGGTGGATGTGTAAACATAATTTGGACAAGATTGTCCGGTAATCGTACTAAATAAAGTGGAAGAAGTACAGCCAGTTGGAATAATAGTTGTAGCCGGAGTGGTGGTGGAATTGCAAAGCACGCCGGTGGTTTGGCTATAACCCGTCGTCGTATAACAACCGACAGGCAATGTGGTGACGGCAGAAGAGCTGTTGCCCACTGTCACCGAAAGAGTGGCGCAATTTCCGCCGGAAGAACATACATTCATCGCTCCGGAACCAGCACCCAAGCCATAAATAGAAAGCATATTAACGTTTAAAGTCGGTTGAAAAATATTATTTGTCGTGGAAAGAATATTATAAGGCATTGACCCTCCGGAAATTGTAATATTCAACGTTTGACCCACCGCCAAAGAAACATTGTCCTGGCTTAGAACAGGATATCCCCCGCCATTGGTGGAACTATAATTAACCGTTACCGTCAGAGACCCGCAATTGCTAGATGAAGAACATACGCTTATGGTGGAAGAACCATTTGTAATTCCCATCAAAGTTAAAGTGGTTCCGGATAAATTGGCTTGTACGATGCTCGGATTGGAATTTGAAGAAACATAAAATAAACTGCTGGTCGGGCCATAGACGCTCACGTTTGTGGTTTGCCCGATGACAACCGTCGGATTTGATTGGCTGAAAGAAATAGCGGTAGAACTTCCGGAGCCGATGGTAACATTTATAATTCCACAGGAACTCATATTGGTGGAACAGACGGTGATGGAAGATGAACCGGAAGTGCTTGTGGTAGTTAATGTAATATTTGAACCGGAAATACTGGTCTGCACCACCCCGCCATTCTGGCTTGTGTTATTAAATACCGAGTAGGTCCCGGAACCGCCGGATATTTGCACGGAAATGCTTTGTCCGGAATACATGGAAACCGTATTTTGGCTGAAAGTTAACGGCTGAGCGCTGGAATTCTGAACGGTAATATAAACGCTGGAGCAATTTGAACTGTTGTTGACCAAACAAATGGTAGCCACCGTTGAACCATAACTATTCGCCAAAATGGTAATTTGGCTGCCGCTTATATTTACGTTGGCTATGGCCGGAGTGGAATTGTTTGATAAATAAAGCGAACTGGAATTCATGTTGCTGGCAGTGATGGTGGAAGATTGCCCGAGGGAAAGAACAACGCCGGTCTGGCTCAGAGAAAGCATGTTGCTGCTTGAAATTAAAGCCGAAGCTATGGGCCAAGAAACGGTTGCCGATTGTGGACCATTCAAACTGCCCATGGTAATGTAAACCGAACTATTGGCCACAATGCCGTAGGTGCTGGTGCTGATGGTGGTAGCCAGAATTCCATTTGCATTGGTTGTCCCAATGGGATTTATCTGCTGGCCGTAATTGGTTTTCATATAATAAAGAATGACGCTGGTGCTGGGGTCGCCCGTTACATTCACATTGACCGTATCCCCGTCACCGGTGGGAGAAAGAGTAAGCGTAGGAGTAGTGGCCTGCACAGGAGAAGCAAACATTAAAAACGCAAAAATACCGATAAAAAACAAAGATAAATAATAATGTGAAAACGAAATAGACTGCCTAGATATTTTGTATCTCATATATATATTATACGATATATTGGAGAAAATGGTGCAAATTAGAAATTACCTATATCAGTATTGATGCTATCAATGGATGATTGGATTGTTTGTTGGGTCCAGACAACGGCAAGCCAAATGGTGAGAATAGTGGAAATAATCAAAATAGCCCAGGCTACCTGGCCGATTTGTTTTGCTTTCGGGTCGCTGGATTTGAAATATTTTATTGCGGGCCATTTTTTTATAAAAACAAAAAGGAACATGGGAAGAATAAGGCTCAGTCCGTATATCCAGGCTTGGGTCTGGGCTGTGGTGGAAAGCGGAGCCGAATTTAATTTCGTTCCGCAATTGGGGCAAAAATAATACTGAGGGAGTATGGGCTGATGGCAAACTGGACAAGTATTTGGTTCCATATATTAAATATAATAGCACATTTAGGATTCAACCTCGCGCCCAAGCAAAACAGATACCGTTTTATAGACCGAATACATAAAGACGGTAAAAACAAGTATGAACATCGCCGGAGTTTTGGTATATGCAAGATTGGCGGAAATATTAACAGAGTGTTTTATTATTTCCACCGGATTAATAAAAACATCCCAGCTGTTCCATCTTTCAAATCTGCCCAGATATATTCCGAAGCTCGCTAAAAAACAAATTAAAAAAATACTCAGCTCGGAAAGCCAAAAACTGAAATGATTTTTTATGTATTGATGCATATGGGAAAGCGAAAGCATTCCCAAAAGCAAACCAATCCAGCCGAAGAAAAAGAAAAGCAAACTATCATACCACAACAAAGGCGAATTCCTTGAAACTATATGCAGAACATCGGTGGCCAGATAGGGAGCATTGGGAAAAAATAAAAGCCAGATAATAAAAATCGGAATAAAACGTTTTATGGGCATTTCTTTTTTTATAAAACACAAAGAAATAATATAGGGTATCCAGGCCAAAAAAAGATTCCAGACCAAATAGAGTATGCCTGTCTTCCCTAACAAATCGCCCCGGACCAGGTCAAAAATAACGGCGATGATGGAAATTAAAAGAAGCCATTGGGTTGTTTTATTTATTTTTATAAATTTAAACATTTTTTTATTATTATATATACTAGCATATTTTTTATAGGGTTAGTGCTATAATTATAGTAACCAACCCCTTTGACAAATAACCAACATCTTGGAGGTTCAAATGGAAAACAACGTCATTTACCTAGACCCCAAATGTACTTGCAATGGAAGACAAACAGTACTTTCCATAAGAATAGAATTGAAAGAGTGCGGATATGTTTTTCTATTCCAGTGCCTTGCTTGTGGCGCTAAAATTCCTGTTCTTTTTAGTTTAGACGGATTTATTGAATTATCTAAAAATTTAAAATTGGATACCCCGGTGGATTCTGAAGAGATTAACGATTCACCCCAAATTCTTCTCTTGAAAAATTTTCAAAAGAATTAAAGTTCTAAAAAGTATTATCAAAAAAGGCAGAGTATTCTGCCTTTTTATTATCTTCTTTTAATTTCCAACCAATTCGGGACAGGAATAAATGTAATCTCTTCCCAGCTATCAATTTCGTCTTCTGTGACATCAAATAGGGCCTGATAGACCGTCTCCACGCTTCCATGAAGTGCTTTGGCCCAATCAAAACCCAGTAATTTTGAAACTTCGCGGACATCCTCTTCCGTTTCCGATTCTACCTCTACAAAAGTCGGTATCCAAGGCCAGGTATCAATGGTTATTTCCGATTTTCCAAGCATCCATTTTTCTCTTTTCGTTTCTTGATATGATTTACTATCAAATCCGCAAGCCTGAAGAAAATCGCACATGGTTTCAAAATCGCTTACATCCAAGGTTATTTCTTTCGTGCCATGAAGAGTTCTGTCTATAAGTTTTTTATAGCTTAAAGTTATTTTCCCGTCTCCCTCGTCTCTAACCCGCACCCAAGCTCCTTCTTTTTTTAATCTTTCATCCGGATAATCAAAAACTTTTCTTTTCATAAGGCGCTCCGGGTATTTCAAAACAGCTCCTATTTCTTTTAATTTGGCTCTGATTTTATCGGACTCTATATTTAAAAACTTGGCTTCAATTTCAGTTTGCATAGGTTTATTATGGCAGATTAACGACTATTTGATTGGTACATATGAATATAGTGTATCAATTTCAGACCATCAATGAGTTCAATTGGTTTGTCTTTCGCAAAATTTTCAGCCTCTAGAGTAAATTTGTTTGTTGTAATAAAATATCCTTTGCCATTTGCAAGATGATCAGCTAAAGCCCCATAAAAATCTCGTACTGCCCCTACGGGAACTGTGCTTGTAATATATTTTTTGCATTGAATGTAATTTACTACTCTATTTTTCTCTACAACAACGTCAATACCACCATCGTGCGACTGCCCGACAGCTTTTGTATTGTATCCTAAGTGCGAGAATAGATTGGCTATATAATTTTCAAATTCCGTAGGAGTTAATTTTTGAAGCGACTGAAGAAGTTCACGATCAGACCGCCATTTTTTACCAGCCCAAAAACGATTATTATTGCGCCATTTAGGAATAACCACTTCAAATAGTATCTTTGTTAAAAACAATATAATAAGGGCCAGCCAAACAGGCCAAAACATTAATAAAACTGGCAATATGTCCTTCAGCATTATCCAAATATTAATTTTCATATGCTTTTATTATACCAAGTTTTAGCTAAAATCTCTGGTTGAGAGTCTGGTACGACGTTGTAACTTATTTATTACAAAATAAGGCTACTTTTTAATTAGAGCTTCCTTTGCTTTTTTAAAAAGAGCTAACATGTCCTCGTTGAGAATAAGTCCGATGAATTTACTTTTATCATTTTCAGAAAGATTTGATAAGTCGTCAATTTTCCAGGCCTCAAAACCTTCCGACTTTCCCTTTTCAATTTGTAAGTCTTTTATTAAACCCTCGTATAAATAAGCGTATTGACTGCGTATGGTATTATTTGTTAAGCCGGTTACTTTATCAAAACTTTTCTTTTTCATTTTCGCAAGAAAAAAAAGCTTTTTAACGTCTATTTTTATTCCTGTTTCTTCTTTGCATTCTTTAATGGCGGTTTCTTCGTAAGATGCATTGGGTTCAACGTGTCCCCCCACGGTTGCATCTAGTTTATCGGGGTATGTGTCTTTGTCTTTTGCCCTATGCTGAAAAATAATTTTCCCCTGTGGGGTAATAAACCAAATGTGTATTTCACGATGAAGTAGCCCTTCTTTGTGAATTTTTGTACGATTTTCAAGACCAATGACTTTATCATTTTCGTTAACAATTTCTAACATTTGTAAATAATCATTCATAATTTTATTTAATATTATTTAAATTACCATTCAAAATAACTGGTTTTATGCCCAGTATTTCTTGTTTATAAGAAAGTTCTGATGACACAGGATTTAAAATAAAAATTGGTTTTTTAAAGTAAAAAGCAACCCTTATTTCAATAAGAGTATTACCGCCAATATATCCTGCGATACCTCGTTTCTCTTGATTAATTACCAAAATCACATCAGCCCAATTAATTTTTTCATAGTGGTCTCTTATTGCATTTTCTTTGAGATCCCATATTTTATTCCCAACAGGAAAAGAATCAATGCCTCCGTTTTCTTCAATGTATTGACCAAAATACATTTTCTTGCCCCCTCCAAATTCCTTAGGAACTTCAAGGGCTAATTCTGGTATTTTTATCTCATGACCAAGCTCTAAAAGTTCATCTCTGGCAGATTCCATTTCTTTATAAAACCCAATACTACCACAAATAGTAATTTTCATATTTTTATAATTAATCTTTTAATTCCACCAATTCAATAGGTATTCCATTTGGGTCGGAAATGAAAGCGAGTCTTTTGACTGTTATTCCCTCTTTTATGGGCCAAACAATTTTGGCGCCAAAAGATGTCGCTTTTTCTATCGCTTCTTCAAGATTTTCAACAATAAAAGAAATATGTTTAATTCCCACTTTCTGAAAATCCATCAAATCATCTTTTAATGGCAATGGATTTTCATGTTCAAAAAGTTCAATAACATTTCCGCTTTCATCTTCCAAATTAACAAATTTTATCTTGAGCTCTGGTCTTCCCCCTTTTGATTGAAATTTTAAACCAAAAACCGACTCATAAAATGCCTGCGATTTTTCTATACTATTTACCGATATTGCCGTGTGAAAGTATTTCATAGGTTTATTATAGCAAATAAAATCCATTTGATAAAAAGCTAATTTTGTATTATTGTATATAGGCCATTGGGAGATCGTCTAATGGTAGGACACATCCCTCTGGAGGATGTTATCTTGGTTCGAGTCCAAGTCTCCCAGCAATGCAAAAATTTTATACAAAAAGAAATATAGTTTTTGTTGCGGTTCTGTTTTTGATATTTCTTGCTTTTGGTATTTATTGGATAAATTATTTAAGGATTGCCCACAGTTCATTTGAAAATTATTATAAATTTCGGGGTTGTGTGGAACTACTTGAAAAGACAGATACATATGGGACATGTAAACTCTCATCCGGAGAAATAATAAAATTAGTCAAATATCAAAATAGATGGTTTTTAGACGGTGATTTGCCTTTGTATTAAAGTTTTTTAGCTCCCTCTGCGCCTTTGAATACAATTTCTGAAAGTTTTTTCCTGTCGCTGGGTTTTTCCCTTTCTTGTAAATAGTCCGGCAGGTCTTTGGCATTTCCGAGCTTGCCTACGGCAATCATCAATTCTATTTCATAATCTTCTTTTATATTCAATTTTTCTCTCAATAATTGTCCGTCAAATCCGCCCATTCCGTGAGCAATTAGGCCCATGGCCGTTGCCTGCAGGGCGAAATTTTCCCAGGCGGAACCGGTATCCAAGGAATGTTTTGCATTAAACTTTCCATCATCGGAATTTTTCTTAGACAAGCCGATAACCAAAGCTCCGGCGCTCTTGCACCAAACTCTGTTGCTTTCCATCAGAAAAGATAAAAATAAATCAAAGTCGGAAGTACCGCGTATGGCGTATAAAAATCTCCAGGGCTGGATATTATTTGAAGAAGGAGCCCAGCGGGCGGCATCAAATAAAGCCATCAATTTGTTTTCTGAAAGAATTTCCACCGAAAAAGCCCTCGGCGAATAGCGTTTTAAAAAAATATCTTCAATTTCATATTTGGTTGTTCTGTTGTTTATAGTTTTCATATCGTAATTATACTATAAAACAAAAATTAAGACTTAATGAAGGAACATTTTTTAGCTAGTGTTTGAGTTTGCCGAAATACATTTTACCGAAAATAAAAGCAATAATCATAACGATAATTGCCACGCCGGCAAATTCAATAACCAGGGTAAAATCTTCCCATTCGCTTCCCAGAAAATATCCGGCTACGCCCAGAATAATAGTATTGGTAAATTCCCCCGCTACGGCATAAGAAAAAAATTCTTTAAATGTTATGTCCGACAAGCCACTCAGAATATTTACCAGAGGCCCCAACTGGCCGATAAAACGGGTAATAAAAATAGTCGGACCGTAATTTTTATCAATAAATTTTTCCAGACTGATAAATTTTTCCGAAGCTATCATTTTACGGAGACCTATTTTCATTAAAAATTCTTTGCCATAGCGGCGGGCAATCAAAAAACCGGCGATATCCCCCAAAATACTGCCTCCCAGCGCCAAAAAAATCACAACATATATGTTCAGAAATCCCTGTCCGGCAAAAGCTCCGGTGGCTAAAAGGGCCGTGTCCGAAGGCAAAGGCAATAATAAAGACGCCAAAAAAGTTATAACAAAAAGAGCTGTGTATTTATAGAGTAAAAGATAGGATAATATGGCTGAAAGAAAGACATTCATTATAGTTTTAAGGGGTTGAAGGTGTCAGATATGCTTTGACAGCGTTCTGCAGGTTTATAATAAATCCATTGGTGCTGATTTTTGTCCTTCTGGAATATTGTCTTAGGGTAAGAAGAGGATACCTTGTGTCATTTACCAGGAGTTTTTCTTTCAGATAAGCCGGGGGCAAATTAAATACTTTATTTATATAGTCAAAGGTCATCCAGGAGGAAATATCCGAGATTAAAACAGGTTGTTTGTAATAATTTTGCCAGGGAAAATTTTGATTATTTTCCAGCCTATATATATCAAGAGCAACGTATATCCAGGAGAATACGCCCAAAATAATTATGGCAATGGTTATTATTTTTTTTTGCTTGGGGTTCATCGCTTTTTATCAATGCAGGCTTTTATGAAAGCCGTAAAAAGAGGATGAGGCGACAGCGGGCGCGAAAGAAATTCCGGATGGAATTGGGTACCCAGGAAAAATGGATGTTTCTTTTTCGGAAGTTCGGCTATTTCCATTAAATGTCCGTCCGGGGAACGGCCGGAGAATATCAACCCTTTGGCTTCCAAATCGCCGATGAAAGCGGGATTCACCTCATAACGATGGCGATGCCTTTCTATTATTTCCTTTTTTCCGTAGGCATTTCTTGCCACCGTGCCATCCCGCAGAATTGCTTTGTATTCCCCTAAACGCATACTGCCTCCATATAAATTATTTTTTAAAATTTCTTTCTGCGATTCCATAATGTCTATCACCAGATTTTTTGAACTGGGGTTCACTTCCCTGGTATTGGCATCTTTCAATTTCAGAATATTACGCGCGTATTCTATGACCATCATCTGCATTCCGTAGCAAAGGCCGAAGTAAGGAATTTTATTTTCCCGGACAAATTTTATAACATTCAAATTTCCCTCCACCCCCCGGGAGCCGAAGCCTCCGGGAATGATAATGCCGTCATATTTTTTTAATTCTTTCAGCTTGGCGGGTTTCTCAAAATCGGCGGAATTGAGCCAGGTTAAAACCGGTTTTCTATTCTGGATATAGCAGGAATATTTGAGCGCTTCAATGACGGACAAATATGAATCGGACAAGATAAAATCTCCCGTTTCAAAATATTTTCCCACCATGGCGATTTTCACCGTCTTTTGGCCGTTGTGCGAATGTTTGGCAAAATTTTTCCACTTTCTCCAGGTTTTTGCGTCCGGTTTTTTGGCCGAAACACCCAGAACATCGCAAAGCCTGTCCGAAAGTTTTTCTTTTTCAAAATTAAGGGGTATGTCATAGATGCTATCAACATCCGGAGCGGAAATTATTCTGTCCGCCGGCACGTTGCAGAAAAGAGAAATTTTTTCTTTTCTTTTTTTATCCAGACTGACATTGGCTCGGGCTATTAAAACATCCGGCTGAATACCCGAAGCATTCAGCGCCCGGACAGCATGCTGGGTCGGTTTGGTTTTCATTTCGCCGACCGTTTGGGGCGTGGGCAAATAGGAAACCATGACAAAAAAAACATCCTTGGGGGATGCGAGCTTCATCATTCTGGCGGCTTCCAAAAAGAGCATATTCTGATATTCTCCGACGGTTCCTCCGATTTCAATGATCACCACATCCGCCTTGGCATTCTTACCGGCTTCCTTAATACGCCCGATGACTTCAAGGGGAATATGCGGGACCACTTCCACGCACTTGCCTTTATATTCCAAATTGCGTTCTTTTTCTATAACGGTCTTGTACACCCGGCCTGTGGTCATATAATTTATGCGAGTCAAATTTATATCAAGAAATCTCTCGTAATTGCCCATATCCTGGTCCGTTTCATCGCCGTCTTTCAACACAAAAACTTCTCCGTGCTCGGTAGGATTCATGGTGCCGGCATCCACATTAATATAAGGATCAATTTTTATGGCGGTTACCGAAAGCCCGCGATTTTTTAAAATAAGTCCCAGAGAGGATGAAGTTATACCCTTCCCCACTCCGGAAATAACTCCTCCTATGACAAAAATGTATTTCGTTTGTTTTGACATTTTTTATTTATTTAAATATTTCCTAGTTGCAAAGAAACTGGAAATCACGCCCAAAAGAACCCCTGATAATAAAATAATTATGAAAATTTGAAATAAATTAGAAAGATAATAATCATAAATATTGAGTCCTAAAAATCTGGCCATATTATGACCCAGATAAATGGTAAGCGGGAAGAAAAGAATCAGAGTTATGACTGTGGCAATAATCCCATAAATAGCACCCTCCACCATAAAAGGCCCGCGTACTCGCATTTTGCTTGCCCCCACTAAACGCATTACTCCTATTTCTTCTTTGGAAATAAAAATGGTCAGCCGAATGGTGTTAAAAGTAATAATGATGGAAATAATTACCAAAATGAGCGTTATCAGAAAACCCAATTTTTGCGCGCCGGATATTATGTTGTTCAATCTGTCTATAACCATTTTATTTTGATTATAATTTACCTTATCTATGATGGAAGTGGAGCCTGAAACAAGCGCATTGTTCCGACTTCAGAAAATTGGCAATGCTTTCATATTGAGAAATTTCTTTAGCCTTAACATTGAGATAGCCTCCCAGTGGATTATTTTGTATCTCATCCAAAGCGGCAATGGTGGAGTAATCGCCCTGATGGCGCTCTCGGAAAAGTTTCAGGGCATCATCCGCGCTGGTGTAGGAAACCTGCGCCACTTCCGGCAAACCTTCCAGAGATTGTTTTAAAGACAAAATACTGCTTTCCGGCGCGCCCACATTAAAATAAATTGTCACATCCACTTTGTCTTTTATTTGGTTCAAGGAAAAATGCAAAACCGCCTGCAGTAAAATAATCGTGGTAATAACCGAAAGCGTAATGGTAACCACCAGGACAGCCGCCCAAGAAATAATTCCGCTTCTGGTAAAGTTTAGGAACCCCGCTTTTATTATTCTTTTTAGTTCAATCATTACCATAGATAATAGCCATTATACAACATACTTCCCATCTTTGTCATCTCTGATAATTTTGCCTTTTTCCATGGTAATTACTCTTTTTTTAATGGAATCAATCACCCCGCGATTATGGGTCGTTAAAATAACCGTCGTCCCTAAATCATTTATCTTCTTTAAAATTTGAACTATCTCATATGTGTTGATGGCATCCAAATTCCCTGTCGGTTCATCGGCGATAATAAGTTCCGGCTGATTAATGATGGCCCGGGCAATGGCCAAACGTTGTTGTTCCCCTCCGGACATCTGATTGGGGAAATGAAACATTCTGTTGCTTAAATCAACCAGTTCCAGAACATGAGGAACATCGCTTTCTATTTCTTCATTGGTCTTGCCAACGGCCTCCATGGCAAAAGCGATATTTTCATAGGCAGTTTTATTGGGAAGCAATTTAAAATCCTGAAAGACTACGCCGATTCTTCTCCTCAGCTTGGTTAAATCCTTGTTTTTTAATTTAAATACATTTATGGACTCAAAAAAAACCGTTCCATTGGTCGGAACGTCGTCTGCTAAAATCATTTTGACGAGAGTGGTCTTGCCGGCACCGGAATGTCCTACGATGGAAACAAATTCCCCCGCCGTAATGGTCAAGGTAACATCATCCAAGGCCACCGAATCTTTGTTATAGATTTTTGAAACGTTGTTAAAATAAATCACCTTTTTATTCTATCACAAATTCTTCTCCGCCTCAATGAATAAATCAAGATTTCCGGCTAAAACTTCATCTATATTAGAGGTTTCTGCGCCAGTGCGGTGGTCTTTAACCATTTTATAGGGATGCAATACATAGGAACGTATCTGACTCCCCCATTCTATCTCCGTATTCTTAAGTTTCATACTTTCTTCTACGCTTTTTTTCTCTTCTTCGGCTTTTTTGAAAATTTTTGCCCGCAGGATGGACATGGCCCGTTCCCGATTCTGCTCCTGGGACCGTTCTTCGGAAGAATGCACGGCAATATTAGTAGGAATATGAATAAGCCGGACAGCCGTCTCTCTTTTGTTCACATTCTGCCCGCCAGGACCACTGGAACGGCTGTATTCTATTCTTATGTCACGTTCCGGGATGATAATATCTTTTTCTTCCAGCTTGGAAAATTTCGGCAGAACTTCAACCAGCACAAAAGAAGTATGCCTTAATTTTTTCGCGTCAAAGGGCGAGATGCGCACCATCCGATGTACTCCGGACTCTTTTTTTAATATTCCGTAGGCTCCCTTTCCTTGCATTTCAAAAGAAACATTTCTGTATCCGCCGTTATCATTTTTGTGTTCGTGGATAAAAAATATTTCCCATTTTTTTTTCTCGGCATATTTCATATACATATCCAAAAGCATCCGGGCAAAATCTTCGGCGTCTTCTCCCCCTGCGCCGGAAATTATGGTAATGATGGCATTATCCTTGTCGTATTTTTCAGCGCCGGCAAGTTTGTCTTTGAGTTCCGCAATTTTTTTTAATGTTTCTTGCGCTTTATTTTTGTCATTCCAAAAATTTACTCCTTGAGTTTCTTCTTCAAGCTTTTTTATTTCTTCTTCCAATTTTAAATTTTCATTATCCATGAGCCACCCCGCAGGATTGAACTGCGGACCCCCGCTTTACGAAAGCGGTGCTCTACCAACTGAGCTAGGGTGGCAAGGGGACAAAAGTAATTTTTAAAATGGCTACGGAGGCCGACGGGCCGAGTCCTGAGCAAAAATTCAGCAGAATTTTATGCGGACATTTTAAAGATTACTTTTGTCCCCTGCCGGAGCCGTTAATTGGATTTGCACCAATGACCTCATTCTTACCAAGAATGTGCTCTACTACCTGAGCTATAACGGCAAAATCAAAACTCGGCTACCAAAACATCTTAGTGTATTTTGACTTATTTTGCAAAATTTTTTCTTAAGAAAGATTACAAAATGTATCCCCAAAATAGGACCTGTGGATAATGTGGATTCAGTGGATAAAAACGCTTTGTTTTGAAAAGTTTTTTTTATATACTTCATTACTGAGAATTAATTTTAATAAATCGGAAAAATAAAAATGAAAATAAAAATAAATTTTAATAAAAAAATTGTGCTGGGTTTTGCGGCTCTCTTTACTTTTTTTGTGGTTCAATTTTATCCGCTTGTGGTAGCCGCCACTTCCTACACACTGACCTATATTCCAACAACCGGCGGTTCCATTACCGGCAGTAATCCGCAAACGGTAACTGCAGGTGGAGATGGAACAGAGGTAACAGCCGTACCGGATGCCGGTTATTTATTTGTAAAATGGAGCGATGATGTATTAACGGCCGCAAGAACAGATTTAACAGTGGTAGGAGACATAACTGTTACCGCGGAGTTCGCCGGCACCAATGATGTTCATGTCACTCTTGATGTTACTTCAGGCATTACCATTTCGGCCGGCGCAGATGTTTTGATGGCCCCTAATATCGGCGTAGCCAGCGACTCGGCAATCGGTTCTTCTTCCTGGACGGTTAAAACAAATTCAACCAACGGATATACCCTGGCGGTAAAAGCATCCGCTTCTCCGGCTTTGGTAAGCGGTGGCAATTCGTTTGCCGATTATCATGCGGGAGGTACGCCCGCAACCTGGAGCGTAGGCGTTGGGAATAAAGAATTCGGATATTCAGCCTACGGTACCGACACGGATACGGGAACATGGGGAACAGCCGCATCCTGCGGTTCAGCCGGCGTACCGGATGGCTCTCAAAATTATGCGGGGTTTTCTATGTCCAACCATACAATCGCCACAAGAGCTGCCGTTACTCCTAATGCCGGCATCGCAACGACAATTTGTTTTGCCGCAGCGCAAAATTCCGTTTACGCGCCTTCCGGAACTTATACTGCCACCATTACCGCCACGGCTACGGCATTATAATTCGGAGCTGTTTATCTTTTGTCTAATATGAAAAAATTTTTATATATAATCGCCATATCTATCATTCTTGGTGGTGTTGTTGCGCCTCGGTATTCATCGGCTTTCCAAAAAAGCAAAACAAATATGGTTGCTCAAAATGATTTCGTGGTAGAACCCGGAAAGACGGAAGTGTTTTTGAATCCCGGAGAGAACATGGTGAAAAATATTACCATCACCAACCGTATAAATAAAACCGTTAAATTTAAACTTACCACCGAAGATTTTGTGGGAACCGACGACCCGAAACAGCCAGTGGTGCTTTTGGGCGATACCCATAGTCCATATTCTCTGAAAGATTTTATTGTTCCTGAAATCAGCGAATTTTCTCTGGAGCTGGGAGAAAAAATTGTCATTCCGGTGACCATCTCCGTTCCCAAAAATGCCGAACCGCGGGGATATTATGGAGCGCTTATTGTTTCCAATGAACCGGACACTTTGACAAGCGGAGGCTCCGCCGAAGTGCAGGGGCAAACGAGAATTATTTCCAGAATCGGTTCGCTTTTTTTGCTTAAAATAAACGGCGAAGGAAAAGAAGAAGGAAATGTTGAAAGTTTCAAACTGATCGGACCGCAGAAAGCTTTTTACGACGCAAGGCCGGAAGGATTTGAAATCGCCTATAAAAATACAGGAAATGTCCATCTTGTTCCCTACGGAATGATAACCATCAAAAATATGTTCGGCAAAGTTGTCAGTTCACTGCCGGTAGATGCCTATTTCGTGCTTCCGGATTCCACCAGATACAGAGATGTGGACTGGACCGCCGGTTTTAGCCTTGGCTATTACACGGCTAGTCTTCACTTGAATAAAGGATACAGCGATTTATATCAGGATGTAAATTTATCCTTCTGGGTGCTTCCATGGAAGATACTTCTTGTGGGATTTGTCTCTCTCGCTTTCCTTGTCGCTCTCGCTTACTATTTCTTGACACGTTTTGAGTTAAGAAAAAAACAGCCATAAGAAAATGAAAAAAATTATTATGCCTTTTTACAAAAAAAGAAGTGCCGTACTTTTTTCACTTATTCTTTTCTTAATGCTGCCTTTTTACCTAGTCCTGGCAGAAGCCATGCACAGCAACACCTATAAAATAACTTCCGATTCCATCAATGCCGGCGGAGCAGATTCTTCCAGTTCAATATATAAGCTTGGCGATACGGCCGGAGAAGTTGGCACCGGAAATTCAAACAGCAACACCTATTATATGCATGCAGGTTTTTGGCAGATGCAGGAAAGTTATATTGCTGTTACCATTCCTTCCGATTTGGTATTGGCCCCAATGGGCGGAATAAACGGCGAGGCCAGCGAAGGAACACTGGTTTGGCAGATAAACACGGACAACTCCGCCGGCTATAGCATGAATATAAAAACTGATAGCACCCCGGCGCTTACTTCCGGTTCCAATTCTTTTGCGGATTATGTGCCAGCAAGCAGTCCGGACCCTGATTATAATTTTTCCATTGACCCTTCCACATCGGCTTTTGGATTTTCTCCGGAAGGAACAGATACCTCGGCTCGTTTTTTAAATAATAATAGTTCAACATGCAATACTGGAACGGAAGAAACTCAAAGCAAATGCTGGGACGGACTTTCTCTTTCGCCGAAAATAATAGCTCAAAAAACAGTTAGAACCGACCCCAGCGGAGATGCGGTGACTGTTCGTTTTCGCGCGGAATCAGGAGCCAATCATATTCAGCCGGCAGGAAATTATTCCGCTCCGATTGTTGTAACTGCCATAACGTTATAAGATAGAAGAGTTATGAAGAGATTCGGAAAAATTATTTATGTCTTTTTTTTGGCATCTTTACTGGGGGCTAATATTGTCCCTGTTTTTGCGGCTTCAGACGATATTCAGGTAAATTTGGGAGTAAGCGGATGCAATAATAACGGCCTATGTGAACCCGGCGAAACGGCGCTCAGCTGTCCTGTGGATTGTGCCGCCCCCACTCCTCCTTCTCCTCCGGGCGGAATGACCATATTGCCGGAGCAAAATATCTATCTATATAATTTGTCCATAGAACCAAGCTTTACAAGCGCAGTTATTTCCTGGGACAGTTCTCTCAGCACCATTAGTACCATAAAATGGGGCCAAACCACCGAAGTTCAGGAAGGAACTC
This sequence comes from Candidatus Nomurabacteria bacterium, assembly GCA_963842815.1. GTDB lineage: Bacteria > Patescibacteriota > Minisyncoccia > Phycocordibacterales > UBA9973 > UBA9973. The sequence continues at coordinate 310,056 of CAWJHU010000001.1, read as the reverse complement.
TGGAAAGTGTTATTTTTGCCAGAGAGCACAAAATGGAAATAATAAATCTCAAGGCGGGAACGATGTATTATTTTACCATTGAAAGCCGGGACACCAGCGGAAAAATTAATATTTCCCAGCCGATCTATTTCTTCACAAAATTTTTAGTCAATACGATTTTCCCGCTGAGTCCCCGCAATGTAAAAACTTCGGCGGATATTTCCGGCATCACCATTACCTGGCAGAATCCGCCCGATAATAATTTTTCCTACATCCGCATTATGCGGCATGAAGACCGTTTTTATGGAGACCCATTTTGGGGAAAATTAATCTATGAGGGTTCTACAGAAAAATTTCTGGATAAAGATGTCATCCCAGGCAAAAAATATTTTTATGTATTATTTGCCAGAGATACCAAAGGAAATTTTTCGGTGGGAGTGGGAGCTTCCCAGGTGGCTTATTCTCCGGAGGCAATTCCTCCGCAAAAACCGGCGGAAGTGATACCGCTTCAAGTTTTTATTACCGGAACTTTTTTCGCGCACCAATACAATCAGCTGGTTGAACCGCTTGTGAGCGCCAAAGCTATTACCATAGACAATGACAAAGATACTGTCATTGATACAAATTCAAAAACTTTGCCGGACGACTTTATGACCATCACTGATGAAAACGGAAAACTCTTCGGACAATATTTATTTTCATTTAATCTGGACAGCGGACGCTATCAGAGCGTCATTCCCCCGTTGGGAAAAGCCGGGACTTACAACGTGGAAATTTTTAGATATAAAGATGATGTGCAAACAATAATAAGCGAAGGATTGCTGAATGTCAGAGAAAACATACCGCCAGTGGTTGAAGAGCCCTATGGTAATATTTACATTGATTACTATATTTACATAATTGTCATTTTGTTAATACTATTTTTAATAGGATTTTTCCTAAAAACTAGGCAAAAAACTCAACAAAATAAGGCTTAGATAAGAATAATCTCCATCTGTGGATAACTAGTTGATATGCTGTGCATTATCCACTATAATATAAGGGTATAAATAAATATCGGATAGCCGAGATTCCATTTTTCTGCATATCGGGTACCCGAGAAGTTGTTATATATCTTTGTAGAAATGGAAAATATTAAAAAAGTTATCTCTCTGAGCCAGGCATCCAGGATTACCGGATATCATTCGGACTATTTAAGCGCTTTAATCCGCAAAGGAGAGATAAAAGGCGAAAAAGTCGGAGGCAATTGGTTCACCACCGAAGAAGAGATAAAAGATTACATTTTTAAGCAAAAAATCCGTCATAGAAAATTTGCCGTTGGAGAATTTTTCTCCCGAAAAAGAACCCAAAAAATTTTGATATTGACCGGAATTATTTTTCTGGGTATTTTTCTGCTTGGAATTTATTTTCATGATAAAAATAGCAAAGTAATTTTGGAGGAAGGAAAAAAAACGCTCTCCCCCGACCCAGAGGCAATAAATTAGTAAATGAAGATTTTATTTACAAAAAAAGAAAGATTTTATTTAATAAATTTTTTAATTTGTTGTTTGTTTATTTTAATTTTTATACTTTCCCCATTCACAAATGTTTCCGCTCAGATAAATAAGCAAATAAATTATCAGGGTAAACTTACCAACAGTCTCGGGATAGCTGTTCCAAACGGCACTTACAGTATGGAATTTAAATTGTATAATGACCCGACTTTAAGCGATTCACCCGCACATCTTTTGTGGACAGAAACCAGGACCGGAGGAGATAAAGTGCAAGTGACCAGCGGACTCTTTAGCGTGATGTTGGGAGAAGTTACTCCCCTGACCGGAGTTAATTTCAACCAAACACTTTATTTGGGCGTGAATATTGAAAGCGATGGAGAAATGGTTCCACGCAAAAAACTTGGCGCTGTTCCTGCTGCTGTAGTGTCCGAAACCGCATTGAATATCATTGGCGGAAATCCCACTACCCTGCTTGGCTCTATTCCATATCAATCGGACACAAATACCACTACCCTTCTAACTCCAAACACAACCATTACAAAAAAATTCCTTAGGATGACAGGTGATGGCACTAATGGTGCTATTCCCGCTTGGGATACGATCGCCGGTAGTGATGTGTCCGGCGTTCTGCTGGCGGATGGTTCGATTACAGGCGCAACTTCTCAGGCCCAAGATTTTAAAAATGGCATTACTATTCCTACCGGGTCAACAAGCGCTCTAAGCGTAGAATCAAAAGATTATCCGGGCACCGGCTTATGGTTTCGCGATTTAAGCGGGACGGGCATCGGACCTACCGCTCTGGTGGTTCGAAGCAACAGCACTGACGGCAATTCTATTATGGAATGGAATAGCGCATCCACCAGAGTGGCCTATATAACCGGCGGAGGCAATTTTGTTACTACTGGACAATTTGCGGCAGATAATAATCCTACCATTAACAGAACCTCATTCGGAATTGCTTCCGACGGAACCACCGGCATCGGAGGGGACGGAGCGGGAATGTTATCCTTAATAACAGACGGCACGGCAAAGCTTGTGGTTAATTCTGCGGGCAATGTAGGCGTCGGCGTTCCTTCCCCTTCCGCAGTTCTTAACTTGAAAGCAGGCACAGCTTCAGCAGGAACTGCGCCACTGAAATTCACTGACGGAACTCTTCTCTCAGCCCCCGAGGCTGGGGCGGTAGAATTCAACAGCGATAAATTTTATGGAACCATTACTACCGGTGCGGCCAGAAAACAATTCGCCTTTACCGATTCAAGTATTTCCGGAAATGCCGGCTCGGTAACCAATGGAGTCTATACAAATACCTCCAACACCTTTAATCAAATCAATCCTCTCATCACTCCGGCTGAATCCTGGATCGGCCCCTCTTCTACCACCGGCATTTATTTTAAGGCTGGCAATGTGGGCATCGGAACAACCAATCCGGGCGATACTTTGGATGTGAATGGTGGAATTACTACCAACGGAGATATCACAGTGAATGGAGGCTATGATGTATATACCCGCAATGCCGTTCTTGACCAAGCGGGAGCAATATATTTCGGTTATCCGACCAGCAGAGGAAATATTACTGCTCCGGAAGACGGTGGCTTGGCAATTGCCAGCAGTGGTGGCACCACAAATTTTCGTTTGGTTGGAACAAATGGCAATGTGGGCATCGGTTTGGGGGCTTCTGCGCCCACAGCAACTCTTGATTTAAGAGCCGGCACGGCAACAGCCGGAAGCTCTCCGTTAAAATTTACCAGCGGAACGCTTCTGTCGGCCCCAGAAGCTGGAGCAGTGGAATTTTTAACAGATAAATATTATGGAACTATTACTACCGGCGCTGCTAGAAAAACTTTTGCTTTTTTGGAAAGTCCCGTCCTTACCACCCCCACCATCACCACCGAAATATCTCCAACCTCGGATGACGGCGCGCCTTTGGGAGATATCACCCACAATTTCTCCGATTTGTTTCTGGCCAGCGGGGCGGTCATTAATTATGCCAACTCCAATGTAGTTTTGACCCATACTTCCGGCATACTCACTCTCGGCACCGGAACCTTGAAAATTACCACTCCGACAAATACTGCCACCAGCGTAGTTACCATAGATGGAACCCAGACCTTAACCAACAAAACTTTGACTTCTCCGAATGTGAATGAAGCGGTGGCTTTGACTTCCACTTCTACCAAATTAAATTACCTTACCAGTGCAACAGGGACAGCTGGAACAACAAGTACCAATGTAGTCTTTTCTGGTTCACCGACCATTGTCACTCCAACCTTCACTACCTCTGCCACTACTCCTATTATTTACGGTGGCACAGCGGGAGGAAGCACTCTTTCTCTTACCAGCACCAGCGGGACTGGTTCTGGTGACGCAGTTTACATCAAAGGCGGAAACAGTGGCGGAACGACCATCGCCAGTTTCTTCGGAGCAGGAACCTACGCGGGCAATGTGGGGATTGGAACAACGACGCCAGGGAGTAAATTGGATGTGAATGGAGCTCTTCGCTTAGATGGTTCAGGTTCCGGATATGTCGGGCTGACTGCCGCTGCTGCCGCAGGTTCAACTACCTATACTTTGCCTAGCGCTGACGGCACAAGCGGACAAGCTCTTACCACCAACGGTTCTGGCGTTATGAGTTGGGATAATCTTAAACAACTCACCGAAAACTTTACCGCCGGCGAAAATCTAAATGCCGGAGATGTTGTCCAATATATTAACAATCAAGTAAAGAAGAGTGGTGGTGCCTTTCCTGGAGGAATATCTTCAAGCTCAATCACTAAAATTCCTTCTCTCGTTAGAGTAACTTCTACTTACGCAACCAAGCTTGATTCCTCCCATTTCGTGGTAACTTATACTGATTCCAATAGTTATGGTACAGCTATTGTTGGTTCAGTTTCTGGTACAACTATTACTTTTGGTATACCTTTTATTTTCAATACTAATACCACTACTTGTATTTCCGTATCTGCACTTAATTCCACTCATTTCGTAGTGGCTTATAATGACGCAAGCACTTACGGCAATGCTATAGTGGGTACTACTGACGGTTCTGTAACTATTTCCTCTTTTGGCGGAATTAAAAATTTCAATTCTACTACCAATAGTTATATTTCTGTAGCCGCGATTAGCTCTACTTATTTTGCGGTAGCTTATGATGATACTGCCAATCATTGGGGTACGGCTAAGGTGGGTGTTACTGATGGCAATATAACTATTTCTTCTTTTGGTTCAGGTGTTATATTTAATGGCACTACTACTACTTATATTGCCGTAGTTGCGCTTGATTCTGCCCACTTTGTGGTGGGTTTTTCTAATACTACTACTAGCGATTACAAAGGTTACACTATGGTGGGATTAATTTCTTCCGGTACAACCTTTTCCTTTCCCACGGCATCTCTTTCTTCCACTGCCACCAGTATACAAAATTTTTCTCTGGCCAAGCTTGACTCCGCTCATTTCGTGATGGTTTATGATGACAACAGTAATTACGGTACCGCTAGGGTAGGACTAGTCTCCGGTACAACTATTACTACCCAGCGCAGGTGTTATATTTTCGCCTGGTGGTGGTGTTACTTGCTATCACCCTTCTGTAGATGCACTCGATACTGCTCATTTTGTGGTAAACTATTATGCGAATAATATTCACGCCGCTAGGGTGGGACTGGTCTCCGGTACAACTATTACTACCGGCGCAGGTGTTGCTTTTTATTCTGTTTCTAGTAATGATTATGATTCCATAGCCGCACTTGATTCCACCCATTTTGTGGCAAACTATTCCGCTGGTACTAACAATTATGGCAATGCTATTGTGGGTCTTACTAACGGCGACACGACCATTTCTTCTTATGGTGTAGTTGCTGCATTTACAGATATTAACCCAACAAGCCCTTTTTCTGCAGCTGTACTTGATTCCACTCACTTCGTGGTGGCTTATGCAGATACTAAAAACAGCCTTGGCCTCGCCGTTATCGGCTCAATTTCCGGCACAACTATTTCTTATGGTTCACCTCTTACATTCAATGGTACTACCACTACCTATATTTCCGTATCTGCGCTTAGTTCTTCTAGTTTCGTGGTAGCTTATTATAATGGTACCACTTATGGTACTGCCATTATAGGTACCGTTTCCAGCGGTAATGTCATTGCCTACGGTGCAGCTGTTCAATTTTCGGCTTCTGTTGCCACTTCATATATTTCCGTAGCCACGCTTAGTTCTTCTAGTTTCGTAGTGGCTTGGTATAATGCTACCGATTATGGTGCTGCCAGGGTGGGATTAATTTCTTCCGGTACAACCTTTTCCTTTTTTACTGCAGCTTCTAGTTTTGATGGGTCTGTTGCCTGTTCAAATATTTCAGTAGCCGCCTTTGGTGCCAATAATTTCGTGGTGGCTTATACGGTTACCAGTACCGGTTACGGTTGGGCCAAAGCGAATTCTATTTCTGGCACCACCATTACTTACGGCACAACACCTGTTCAATTTTCGTCCAATGCTACCACTACATATAATTCCGTGGCAACGCTTGATACCACCCACTTTGTGGTGGCTTGGTATAATGCTACCGATTTTGGTGCTGCCAGAGCAGGTTCAATTTCCGGTACGACTATTACTTACGGTGCAATTCTTGCTTTTAATTCTGCTACCACCTCATATATTTCTGTGGCAATGCTTGATGCCACTCATTTTGCAGTAGCTTATGCCAATATTAGTGGTTATGGTGCCAGTATAGTAGGACTAGTTTCTTCCGGTACAACTATTACTTACCCTAATGCGGCTGTTATATTTAATGGCACTACTACTACTAATTATATTTCCATAGCCAATCTTGATTCCTCCCATTTCGTGGTAATTTATAATAGAGGTGGCAGTACTAGTGGCGAGTCTATTATTAATTATTCTTCATCTGGAAAATTTGTCGGCATAGTAAAAACTACCACCTCATCTGGGCAAAGTGTGCCGGTAATTATTTCCGGAGTGGCTGACGGTTTGACAGGTTTAACCCCAGGTTCAATATATTATGTTGATTCCAATGGCAATTTAACTACGACCCCTACTTCTTACCAAGTTGGTTTAGGTATTTCCTCTAGTGAGATTCAGCTCGGCAATAATAGCACCACTTCAACCGCCCAGTTCTTCGGCGATGTAGTTTTTGCCAACAACTTTAAAATCACCGAGGGCCCGGGTAATCCGGAAGGTTTGATTTTTAAAAACCAAAATGGCGCGGATATTTTTACTTTGAATGAAAATGGCGACGCTAGTTTTACCGGCAAATTAACGGCCGATACTTTAACCATCGGAGAGAAAAATCTGGTCGTTGATTCTTCAGGCAACATCGGTATCGGGACGGCAACACCAAGCACCGTATTAGAAATCGGCTCTTCCGATTTAGGTGACGGAACAGCCGGACCAACAATTACTCTTGGTATAAATATAAATACTACCGATCCTGCCGCCGGTTCTATTAATTTCCTAAACAAATCCGGCGGAGCCGGCTATGTTTGGCAAGATTCTGCCGGAAATATGAGAGTTAGCGACTCCGCTCCTTCCAGCGCCAATGATACATCCGGCATAGTTATCGGCACTCAAACTTCCACCAGAAATACAAAACAAGATATCAAAGATTACACTGATTATAGCGATGCTCTCAATATGGTGCTAACTGCGCCGCTTCACACTTTCCGTTATAAAAACGAAGTTAATGGTTATGGCACCGATTCTCCTCTGGCTAAAGTTCGCATCGGATTTATAGCTGATGAAGTTGACCCGGCATTTATGTGGGGTAATACCATTGACCAAGTATCAGTGAATGGATTATTAATGGCTTCCATCAAAGAATTAAATCTGCAAATAGAAAATTTGAATAAAGGCCAAATTATTACCGACACGCTCGGCCAAGATGCTGTTTCTTTCTTCAGCGACGCGCTGGTAAAAGTTCAAGACGGCGTAGCTTATATGAAATCTTTAGTGGTGGATGCATTGAAAATCGGAAGTCCGGAAAAACCTACCGGCATAACTCTTTATGATGAAGCAAACGGCAATCCAAATTGTTTCTCTATAGTAAACGGAGAAGCTAAAACCACGCTCGGAGAATGCGCCCCAGCTACAGCACTTATTTCTACCACCCCCATTACGGAGGCGTTGCCTCCGTCATCAGATAGTTCTACCTTAGCAGGTGGAACGATTTCTTCCGGAGATGTGGATGTACCGGTTATTACTCTCAACGGAGAAACAACAGTAGTCTTGGATATCGGAGCAACTTATAATGAAGCCGGAGCAGTAGCCACAGAAAAAGAAGGTGATGTGGCTGTGGTGGTAAACGGTTCGGTTGACACATCCACTGCCGGCACTTACACCATCACCTACACTGCAACAGATTCGGTCGGACATTCGGCAACGCCGGTCACTAGAACCGTAACGGTAGGAAGCACCACAACTACGGAAAGTACAGATACAACCACCCCACCTTCAGATACAACTTCTACCGATACCAATTCTTCAACAGATACAACTACAACGCCAGCAACAGATACCACTACAACAACAACTCCGACCTCTTAATAGTCATGAGACACGGAGGCGTTGCCTCCGTAGTCCCCTTTTGTTATAATCAACAAATGGCCTTAAGAAAACAATCTTTCGCTCCAAACGAGTATTATCATTTATATAATCGTGGAACGGAAAAAAGGGTTATTTTTATAGATAAAAAAGATTATGAGCACTTTTTGTTTTTAATGCATATTTGTAATACAACAAAAAGTATAGAGTTAAGAAATATTGGCAAAAATTTTGATCGTGGAAAAACTATAGTTAATATAGGAGCATATTGCTTAATGCCAAATCATTTTCATATTCTTGTTCGTGAAAAGACAGAAAATGGAATTTCTAAATACATACATAAATTAATGACTAGTTATTCAATGTATTTCAATAAAAAATATGAACGAACAGGCAAATTATATGAAGGAGTATTTAAATCAATCCACATAAACAACGATAGATATTTAAAATACATATATTCCTATATACATTTAAATCCCGCTAAATTGATAGACAAAAATTGGAAAGAAGAAAGAAACAAACCTTTAACGAAACTTTTACAATATGTTTTTGAATATCCATATTCAAGCATGGAAGAATACAAAGATGGAAAATTTAAAATTATAAATCCATCAGAATTTCCCGCTTATTTTAAAAAACTGACTGATTATAAAAAAGAGCTGTTTGAATGGCTAAGTTTTAACGACGAATAATTCATCCACGGAGACGGCTACGGAGGCAACGCCTCCGTAGTTACAACAACAACTCCAACTTCCTAAAATAATAAAATCCCTAGTTTTTGGCTAGAGATTTTATTACATAAAAAACAAACTTATTTTATTTTGCTTTCTCTTGCTAACGTACACCCCGACCCTAGTGTATGCATACATTGTATGTTTGCCAGATGAAATCACTATGAATGAATCGGCAGAGAAATTATCACATTGGTTCCTTTATTTTCTTCGCTTTTTATGGAAATTGTTCCTTTATGATTTTCAATAATTTTTTTTGACAAAGTAAGTCCCAGACCCGCTCCTTCCATGCTTCGGGACGCTTCTCCGCGGAAAAATGGTTCAAATATTTTGCCAATAATATCTTTGGGGATGCCGTTGCCATTATCGCTGACAGTTAGTATATATTTATTCAGGGAAATTTTATCCGAAATGGTTATTGTTCCCCTGGGAGAAGTATATTTAATGGCATTGTCCAGAATATTATAAAATACTCGGCTCAGTTCAATTTTATTTCCATAAACAGTTGCTGGCGATTCTATTTTTGCTTCAATATTTATTTCTTTGAGTTTGGCTAGATTTTTGCTTTTTTCTATAATGGATTTTATTAGTTCATTGATATGAACTAGCTCATATTCTATTTTAACCCGGGCATCGTTTTTTGATATGTCCAACAAATAATTGCTCAGTTTTGAAAATTCTCTCATTTCTTCCAGGGTATTTTCCAGCGTTTTTTTAGCCGTAGGAAAATCCAATTTTTTATTGCTCAGGGCAACTTCCAATCCGGAAATAACTACCGCTGTGGGAGTGCGCAGTTCGTGGGAAGCATCGGCAATGAATCTTTTTTGTTTATCCATATTGGATTTAATGGGTTTAAGCGTTCTGCTGGTAAGCAAAAAGGCTGCCACCACGGTAAGCAGGATGATTATGGTATCTATGGTTATAAAACGGTCCAACAAAATAGCCCTGGCATCGGCGATGATGGCTTGAAAAATATACGGGTCAAATCCCCTTTCCAAAATTGATTCGGTAAAATTAGAAAGAATGGCATTATAGGTAATGACGCTCGAACCGCCTAAAATTATTATGGCGGTAATCAAATAATAAAGCGTGAGTCCCAGTCGCGCAGTAAAAAACTCGTCAATCCTATTATTAATTTCCCATCTTGTAGCCCACCCCGCGAATTGTTTGTATAATTTTTGCATTGTCGTGAATTTTTTTTCTCAGATTTTTTATATGCACGTCCACCGTATTGCTAAAAGATGAATCCGCGAAATCCCAGGCGTGAGAATAGAGTTCGTCCCGGGTAACCACTTTGTTTTCATTGCGCATCAGATATTCAAGGACCATAAATTCTTTCAGAGTAAGAGAAATGGGCTTATTTTTGTGGGTTACTATTCTGCTTGTGGTATTTACACTGATATCTTCAAAATTAAGTATATCAGGAAAAGATTGTTTTGGGCGTCGCAATAGCGCATGAATGCGGGCCAGAAGTTCTTTGAAAGCAAAGGGCTTGGCCAGATAATCATCTGCTCCTGCGTCTAAGCCCACAATTTTGTCGTCCGTGGTATTCAAGGCAGTAAGCATTAAAATTGGAACCACCACCCCGTTCTCTCGCCAAAAAGTGCAGACAGATACGCCATCCTTGCCCGGAAGCATTCTGTCTAAAATTACCAAATCATATTCGTCCCGATTAATTAAAATACGGCGTTCGGCAGCCATCCCTTCTTCAATCACATCCACGGCGTAGCCTTCCTGCATTAATCCCTGTTTTAAATTTTCCGCCAGTTTTTTATTGTCTTCAACTACTAATATTTTCATACTTTATATAGTATTATACTACGAATGAAATCTTCATGAAGTATAGTTATAAAACTAAATTAAAGAGATACCCGGTAAAAATAATACCAAAGGCCACTATTCCAGCGAAAATGAAAATTAATTTAATTTTCATCACCTTTTTCAAAATCATAAATTCTGGCAGAGACAAAGCGGTGACGGACATCATAAAAGCAAGCGTGGTACCCATGGATACTCCTTTCTCAGTCAAAGCAGACACAAGGGGGATAATTCCAGCAGCGTTTGAATATAGAGGAATGCCTATAAGTACAGCCAGAGGTACGGCATACCATTTGCCACTTCCTGCATATTGAGCCAAAAAATCAGCCGGAATATAACCGTGTATCCAAGCACCAACTCCAATACCGATTAGGATGTAAGCCAAACTTTTTTAATAATATCTTATGTGTAATCTTTGGCATAAGTGATTCTTTCTTGACGAGACATATTTGGTAAATCAATATTGCCGTTTACTGAATTTTGATAGACAAATGGTTCAACTAAATTTTCCACTTTTAATTTGCCTATAACTATCCCCGACAAAATAGAAATAATTAAATCCGCTTATGATGTAGATAAGGACAATCTTCCAGCCAAATAATCCTAAAAGCAACACTAATGCTACTTCGTTGATCATTGGCGAGGCTACAAGAAAAGAAAAAGTCGTCCCAAGCGGAACGCCTGCTTGAATAAATCCTAGAAATAAAGGAATAGCAGAACAGGAACAAAAAGGAGTAATAATTCCCAACAGCGAAGCCAGAATATTGCCTACATATTTGTTTTTATGAGACAGAGATGGCTCGTATTTTCTCTGGTGGAAGATATGATCTGATTATTGAAACAGTAAAAATAATTACCGATAACAAGAGAAATATTTTGATTGTGTCAAAGATGAAAAAATTCACAGCGCTGGCCAGAAGAGTTTTTGGAACAATATTAAAAATAGAATAAGTAAGCCAGTCAGCAAGCAATTGTATGGGGTAAAAAATATCCATAATTACATGTTCTCTTGAATTAATTTTTTTATTTTTTCTAAATCAGAAGTAAAACCAACTAAAGCTGGTTTATCATTTATAGCCAAAACAGGGCTTTGCATTAAACCCATAGCTACTATCCTTTGAACATCAGTAATATATTCAACGTTCTCATTTAAATCCAATTCAGCTATAGCTTTTTGAGTTATTTCATATAGTTTTTTACAGGTATTGCAACCAGAACCTAACACTTGGATTTTCATATTTTTATTATAGCATATGGTTCAGGGCGCGACCGACCGGATTTGAACCGGCAACCTCCCGCGTGACAGGCGGGTGCTCTAACCAGTTGAGCTACGATCGCAATTTCCTCTTTTTGAGGGTGTCGGAGGTGGGGATCGAACCCACGACCCCAGGCTTATGAGTCCTGTGCTCTACCAACTGAGCTACCCCGACAGTTTGATTATTCCGACAATAGTGATTTTGCCATGTCACTTGGCCGGATTGTTGCGGGGTCTGGAATCGAACCAGAGTCTTAAGGTTATGAGCCTTACGAGATACCTCTTCTCTACCCCGCTATAAATAAAATGCCCTTAAAAGGCACTTTTTATTCTATCTCAAATTATTGAAAAAGTAAACCGGCTTTTATTTTTTAAATATACCCGAATTCTTGAAAAATCTGCTCATATAGGGCAATTACTCTTTTTGCTTCGCGCAGAGAAAGTTCAAAAGAGACGCCTTCGTGAGCTATTCTATTTCTTACATTGTGCGCCTCCCAGGCAGAACTGATACTGCGAAAATTGTTCTGATTGGCTTCTTTCAATCTGTCTCCCAGGGTCTCTCCCTTGAATCCCAGTTGAGTGAGCAGGTCAAAAAGCATGGAATCCGCTTCAATGACCGCGAGTTTCCAATCATTTTCACTTGCGGAAAAAAGATAATCCAAAACTTTTTTCCATCGCTCGTTTTTAAACACCCCTGCCCCCTGCGCTTCCTTTTCTTTTTCAGCTTGCTTGTGCGCATATTCTTCAATTTCATGATGCAAGTGAACTTGTTCTTCTTTCTCTCTAATTTCAAACATTCTAATTGTGGAATAAACAATAACGCCAATAAAAAATATAGCCAGGACGGAAAGTATGATATAAAAAACCTCCAACGTTGTTGCGGTAAAAGTATGGCTTAAAAAATTAACTCCCTGATTGAACAAATAGTCCGGATTAAAATATTTGGAACCAAGAAAAGAATTTTGGATGAGAGGGTTGGTATTATTAAAGGTATCTGCTGTGTTATACATATGCTTAATTATCTCTTAAATCTTTTTCAATGGCAAACAAGGACGCATCGGAATAAAGAGGTCCGGTAAATTCTATGCCGAATGGCAATTTTGAAGAAGAAAATCCTGAAGGAATAGAAATAGAAGGCAGGCCGGTTAAATTGGCTGACACGGTAAAAATATCTTCCAAATACATTTGCAAAGGGTCTTTTTTCTCGCCAAATTTAAATGCGCTAGTAGGTGCCGTAGGAGTCATTACAAAATCTACTTCTCTAAAGACATTTTCGTATTCTTTCATGATGGCTCGACGGACTTCCCAAGCTTTATTGTAATAGGCATCATAATATCCGTGAGACAAAACATAGGTGCCTAGAATAATTCTTCTTTTTGTTTCAGAGCCGAACCCAGCCGACCTGCTTTTTTTATAGCTGTCAAAAATATTTTCTCCTTCCTTTCGAAGTCCATAGCGAACTCCATCTAAACGCGAGAGATTGGTGGAAACTTCCGCCGGCATGATGATGTAATAAACCGGCAAAGAATATTTTAAATACGGCATTGCAACATCTTTTATTTTGTATCCTTTATTTTTTAATTTTTCTACTGTTTCTTCAAAATTTTTCAAAACTTCGACATCAACTCCTTCTTTCAAAAAGTCTCGGGGAATGCCGATGACACAGCCAGCCGAAGCATTTCTGAATGGTCTGGCCGGGGTTGGGGCCCCGGAGATCCGAGGACCTGAAGAAATGCTTCGGCTGGCGAAGTCTATATTGAGAGAAGTGGAATCCATCTCGTCATATCCCGCTATACAATCAAAAATTATTTTTGCGTCCTCGGAAGTTTTGGCAAAAGGACCTATTTGGTCAAGCGAAGAAGACATGGCCGTAAGCCCGGAACGCGAAACTGCGCCATAGGTAGGCTTCATTCCCACTATCCCGCAAAAAGATGCCGGTTGGCGAATAGAACCCCCTGTGTCGGAGCCCAAGGCTCCTAGGACCATACCGGAAGCCACGGCTGCAGCCGAACCACCGGAAGAACCGCCCGGAACTCGAGATGGGTCAAGCGGATTTTTGGTCGGCCCATAGGCGGAATTTTCCGTAGAAGAGCCCATGGCAAATTCATCCATATTGGTTCTGCCCATAAAAATTGCCCCTGCTTCTTTTAGTTTCTTAATGACAAAAGCATCATAACTTCCCACATAATTTTCCAGCATTTTGGAACCGGAACTCACCTTGCGTCCGGTTATTAAAATATTGTCTTTAATGGCAAGAGGTATGCCTGTGAGTTTTGTTCCTTTGCCCGACTTTATTATTTCATCCGCCTTTTTAGCCTGTTCTAAAGCATCGCTGAATACTTCCAAAAAAATATTCAGTTCCTTATTTTTTTCTTCTATATTTTTCAAACAGGCCGACACTAAATCCACCGAAGTTAATTCTCCTTTTTTCAGCATTTCTCCGGCTTTTTCTATTGTCAGATTTTTTATATCTATCATAAAATCTTCTTCACTTTTAAAAATCCATCCTGCGAATCCGGAAATTGTTTAATTATCAAATCAGAAGAAAAAACAGGAGATTTTAACTCATCCTCCCGCCAAACATTTTTATTTTTGTATTTTACCTCAGAATCTTTCACTTTTACCCCACTTACCTGTTTAACATAATCCAAAATACCATCCAAATCTTTCAGGAAAGTTTCTTTTTCTTTATCGGATAATTCAATTTTTGCCAGTTCCGCCAGATTTTCTATGTCTTTAATTTCCATGGTATTTCTTATTCAATAATAATTGGGATTAAAATGGATTTATCATTTTTCGGAAGGCCGGAAGCGTTGTCGTTATGGATTTCAAAATAAGCAGAACCTTTTGGAAGTCCGGTAAAATCAACATTTCCTTCGAAATTGACTGATCCTGATGTCGTCCATTCTGTCTTAGCAACTGCATTGCTTTTCTTTAAAATATTTTTTTTAGCATCAAGAATGTTTATCAAAATATTGCCTTCAAAAAAATATCCGCCTTGAATCACTCCCCTATAGGACAAAATTCCATGAACTTTAGTGTAAGGTGAAATGGAAAAAGAAATTAAATCATCCTTGTTCCCTAAAATTCCATCTTTGTTCTGCACCGGCTCTTGTTCCCCTGACCCAGGGTCAGGGGAAATACCAAAAATATTCAGGTATGTTTCTTTATTTTGAAGCATAATATATATGGCCCCAGCCACTAAAATAATGAGAATTAGAAGCAAAACGCTGTTTAATTTTGAACCGAAAAATTTATCCTGCATGGTTAAAGTATAACAAAATAAAGGAGAAAATAGAAACTTTACCAGGAACCGGACGAACCACCGCCACCGGAACCACCGCCACCAAATCCTCCAAAACCACCACTTCCGGAACCGCCACCAAATCCTCCGCCACCGCCACGCCCTAAAAATATCCACCACCATTTTGATTTGGATTTTCTATTTAAGATTGCCATAACAATAAAAAATATTAAAAAAGCAGTTATTTTCCACCAATTTATATTTATTTCTTTTTGCGGAGTATAGTTCTCCGGCACGATATTATTTCCATTGAGAGTTTCAATTATTTTATCTACTGCTCCGTTGATTCCGGAGTAATAGTCTCCTGCTTGAAAGGCGGGAGTAATAATTTCACTTTGAATATAAGAAGTGGCAAGGTCGGTCAAATCCCCTTCCACTCCGTAACCAGTGTGAATGCGAGTTTTGTGTTCCGCCATAGCCACCAAAAGCAACACTCCGTTATTTTTATCTTTTTTGCCTATGCTCCACTTCGTAAAAATATTTTGAGCGACATTTTCAACCGTGTCTCCGTCCAAAGAAGGAACTATGACTACGGCAATTTCATCGCTAGTTTGTTTTTCAAAATTTGAAATTTTATTTTCCAGAGAATTTTTGTCTTCCGCGGAAAGAGTATTGGTGTAATCATTTACAAAACTCTGCGGTTTATTTGGAATATCAAAAGCCGAGCTCACGCGGACCCCAACAAAAAACGCAAAAATCTGCAAGAAAAATAAAAGAAAAGGAAATCTTTTCATTGGGTTGTGCTATTGGCTAAAATCCACTTTAGGAACCGCCTCTGCCCCGCTTGCTACTTCAAAATAAGAACGTTCTTTTACCCCAAAAATAGAAGCGATGGCAGAACTTGGGAACATCTTAATGCTGGCATTTAAGCTTTTTACCAAATCGTTATATTTCATCCTTTCCACCGAAATCCTGTTTTCGGTACCTTCTAGCTCCACAGTCAAATCACGAAAGGATTGGGAAGATTGGAGCTGTGGATAATTTTCGGTAATAAGTAAAAGTCTTCCCAAAGATGATTCCACTTCTCCGGCTGCCGCTGCTTTTTGGTCCACGGTAGTGGAACCGGCGTAATGTGTGCGAGCTTCTGCCAATTGTGAAAATACGGTTTGTTCTTGCTTGGTTATGCCTTTAACCGTGTTAATAACATTCGGAATCAAATCAAAACGTCTTTGTAGTTGAGCCTCCACCTGCGCCCATTGGTTGGTGATGGCTTCATTTTGAACCACAAAAGAATTATATTTCCCCACAATCCAAATTGCCAAAACAATAATTACAACTAAAACAATTACAAGCGTTTTATTTTTCTGCCAAAAATTTTGTTCCATGTGTATTTTATTATTAATTAATAATTATTTCTTTTTACTTTGCCACTCTTCAATCAAAACAAGCAGCGGAGAGGCAAGGAAAATAGAGGAATAGGTTCCGAAAAACATGCCGGCAGTGAGCATCAGCGCAAAATATTTGGTGGATTCCGGGCCGAAGAAGAAAAGAGACAACAGAACAATGATGACCGTAAGTGAAGTGAAAATGGAACGCATATATGATTGGTCCAAACTTTTACCGACGGTGTCGCTGAAATTATTTTCAATCCTATTTCTTAAATTTTCCCTGATTCTGTCAAAAATAACTATGGTATCGGAAACCGATAATCCTAAAATGGTAAGGGCTGCCACCACAAATAAAGTATCTACTTCTGCTCCGTAAAAATGGCTTAGAATTGCGAAAAGTCCGATTGGAATCATCACGTCATGCAGAAGGGTTATGACAGCAATTACTCCATATTTCCAGGAAGAAACCGGCTTGGAAACTTTTCTGAAAGCGAAAGCAATAAAAAAGATAATCCCAAGTGAAACCAAAATGATGGCAATGATTGCTTTTCTGGTAAGTTCCTGTCCGACGGAAGGCCCGATGGAATTGAAATTCTTTTCTTCCAGTGGACTTTTGCCCCCTTGTGAAAGAGTGCTTAAAAGCAGAGAGTGTTGGGCTTCGCTAAGGTCTAAAGATTTTACAATGTATCCTGAATCTCCCGTCGGTTGAATAAGCACAGGGCCAAAATTAATCGCCTTGAATGCCGTATCCAAATCGGCTTGGGCCGGCCGAGAACCTGTATAGGCGACTTCCGTCAGCGCCCCCCCCTTGAAATCAATTCCGATGTGCAGAGGAAACACAAAAAGCAAAACGACTGAAATCAAAACTAAAATCGTTGAGATGCTTATAAATATTTTTTTGTTTTTTATAATAAACATATTTTTATGAATTATTTGCTAAATCCGCTTGAAAATAAAAATCTGGCGACCTTGCCTTCACCGATAAAAATAAGTCCCGAAAGGAAAATTCTGGAAATCATGATGGCCGAAAACATTGAGACCAAAACTCCCATACCTAGGGTCAGGGCAAATCCTTTGATTAAAGAAGTTCCAAACCAGAAAAGAATAATGGCAGAAATAATGCTGGAAATATTTGAGTCTCGGATAGAAGACCAAGCTCTTTGAAAACCCGCAGAAACGGCATCGGCAATGGTACGACCGGAACGCAATTCTTCCTTTACTCGTTCAAAAATAAGAATGTTGGCATCCACGGCTATACCTATGGAAATAATAAATCCCGCAATACCGGCTGCCGTCAGAGTGACCGGAAGCAATTTAAACAGAGCAAGCACTATGGTTATGTATATGCATAAAGCAAGCACAGCGATAAATCCTGGCAAGCGATACCAAAGAATTAAAAACAAGGCAACAATCAGGAATCCAATAATAGCCGCTTTTACTCCGGCATTAACAGCATCGCCACCCAGTGTCGCTCCTATGGTTTGTCTGGACAATAATGAAATAGGTACCGGAAGGGCGCCGGAATTCAATCTGCCCACCAAGAGCTTTCCTTCAGCCGGGGTAAAACTGCCGGAGATGACAGCCTGACCATTCGGAATTTCTTCTTTTACAACCGGAGTGGAAATAGGCGCTCCGTCCAAATAGATGGCTACTATTTTCCCCACATTATCTTTTGTAATTTGGTCAAAAAGTTTTGTGCCAGTATCGTCAAATTGCAAACTTACCTGCGGCGCGCGGGTAGTCTGGTCAAATTCAAGAGTAGCCTTTTTTAAATACCTGCCGGTAAGTTGAGTGGAAACAAACTGAGAACCTATGTCCGCAGTCACTTTCCCATTTTTATCTACTGTCGCTTTTTGGGGCGTTCCAGCTGGAGCTTCAACTTTGAATTCCAAAAGCGGAGTTTGTCCAATCATGGCTGTCGCTTTTTCTACATCCGTCACTCCCGGAAGGTCCACTATTAATTTTTCATCAGAACCGGAAACAAATCCGCTATTTTGCACTTGGACTACCGGTTCGGAGACGCCGAAAAGATTTACTCTGCGTTCTATCACATCACGCAAGGCATCCATTGAAGCGGAAACGTCTCCCGCCTGCACCCCGCTGATATCTGCTTTATAAATCAAATGGCTTCCGCCGGAAAGGTCAAGGCCTAGGCGAAACGGAAAACTCTTGAAAAAAGAGCTTTCCTGGGCAAAATTAGGGTTCAATTTAGGCTCTGATTTAAAAACAAAAAAAGCCACCGCAGCTCCTAAAATAAGCACAATTAATATAGAAATAATTTTTTTCCACATAAAGATACAGCCATTCTACACATTTTTTAAGAAAAATGCAATGATAAAACCCAAGATAAATCCACCTAAAATATCCATCGGGAAATGAACTCCTGCGATAATTCTAGCAATGCCTATAAGCAGAGCAAATAATATAAACCAGTAGCCGGCTTTTTTATGGCTAAAAAATAAAGCCAGCGCCAGCGCCATAAAAAAAGTGGCGTGTCCTGAGGGAAAAGAATAATCCGTTTCTAAAAAAAGAGGATGAATATTGGGAAATTGGACGAATGGACGGCTTATATGGAATAAATATTTCAATCCATAGGCCAAAGCCCAGGCGGCTATGCCAGAAAAAAACACCGCAAAAATTTCTTTCCATTTTTGCGCAAAGGCTTTGGGCGGTTTTTCAGAGGAGAAAACTTCATGATGAAAAAGTAAAAAAATTGCAGCCGATAAAATCACAATATACGGAAAATAAACGGCAAAGAAAATAACCAGCTTGTCAAAAAAAACTGATTGATGAGCTAAATTATAAAAAAAGAAAAATATTGCGTTATTCATTGTTTATTTTTCGCCACATTAAGCACATTATTAAGAAGCATTGCTACTGTTACCGGACCTACTCCTCCAGGCACAGGAGAAATAAAACTTGCCACATTTTTTACGGATTCAAAATCAATATCTCCCACAATTCCACCTTCAGACTCAGAAGTTCCCGCATCTATCAGCACTGCCCCCTTTTTTATCATATCACCTTTAATATATTTACTTTTACCCATACCAGAAATTATAATATCCGCTTCTTTTATAATTCTCTCCTTGTTTTCGCTTGTACTTATTATAATATCCGGCTGAAAACCGCGGAATTGGAGCAGGGCGACCGTCGGTTTGCCTACTAAATCTCCCTGTCCTAAAACTGCTATTTTTTTATTTTCCAGAGAAATACCGGTAAGGTCCAATAATTTCAAGCAGGCAAGAGCAGTGGGGGAACTCCCTGTTGTGGTTTTGCCACTGTAAAATTCTTCACTTGCTATCGTTCCTAGACAATCAACATCTAGAGATGGGTCAATGGCATCTAAGATTTTTCTAGAATTAAGCGTTTCTGGCAGCGGAAGTTGCACAATAATTCCACACATATTAGGTATTTTATTTAAAATTTTTATTTCTTTTATTAAATCTTCCGTACTTATATCGCGCGGGAAAGAAGCATTGTGAAATTTTATACCCACAGACTCGGCAGTTTTCGCTTTCATTTTAATATATTGCACCGAAGAAGGGTCTTCCCCCACCAGAACATCACAAAAAATGGGCTGAAAAGGCAAAACTACAACTTCTTTTTTTACTTCAGCTAAAATTTTATCTCTTATTTTTTTACCGTCAATAATTTGCATAATTTTATTTTTCCCTGACCCGGGGACAGGGAAAATTTATATCCCCAAAAATTCATTCTTCATATCGTCTCGGTGCGCCGGCCTGGCATATTTGCGCATGCTCATTAAAATTCCAAGCGCCATAAATTCAGTAAGCAAATGCGAACCTCCATAACTCATAAACGGCAACGGAATGCCCGTTACCGGCAAGAGCCCTATATTCATGCCAATGTTTATGAGTATATGACTCATAAAAAAAATAGCAATTCCTATGCCAAAAAGCATTTCAAAATTAGAAGCCTCAAGGGAAGCGCAATGGAGAATTCTCCAAAGAACGAGCCCAAAAAGTAAAAGAAGAAAACAGGAACCAACAAATCCCCATTCTTCGGAGAAGGCGGCAAAAATAAAATCGGTTTGGGGTTCCGGTAAGAATTTTAATCGCGATTGGGTGCCAAAACCCAAGCCCTTGCCTAAAACCTGCCCGGAGCCGACGGCAATGGTGGATTGGGAAGCGTTATAGCCGGAGGCATGGATGTCCGCCAACGGATTTATAAAACTCAAAATGCGCTCTTTCTGATATGGGGCAAAAGCAAAGACCCAAAGAGAAGCAAAAATAATTGCCCCTGATAAAAAAACAAAAAGCAGATGCATTTTAGAAATTCCGGAAACCAGCACCATACCGAGCCATATAAAAAATATAACCATGGCCGAACCAAAATCAGGCTGGAGCAAAATCAAAACAAAAGGAATAAAAGCATAGAACCCGGAAATAAAAATATGCTTGATGTCCCGGATTTCCACATGCCGGCGAGAAAAGTATTTGGCTAAAATGAGAATAAGCACAAGCTTCATCATATCCGCAGGCTGAAATGAAAAAACGCCGAAAGAAAACCAGCTTTGGGCTCCATTTACCAAATGGCCGATAATAAATAAAATGATGAGTAACCCACAAAATATCAAAAATAAAGCCACCAATACATCCGTCCGACGCAAAAATCCAAAATCAATAAAAGAAAAAGCGAAAAAAACAAAAAGAGATAAAATAATCCAGATAATCTGCTTATCAAAAAAATTAATCGTATTTTCCTGAGGAATAAATGACTTCATGGTGAAAAGACCGGCCAAGATTATGGGAACCACAAAAAAAACCAAGAGCCAATCTATTCTTTTTAAAACTTTTTGTGCCATTTTTTATTTCAATTTAACCGAAAAAATGTTGTACATCGGAATTATTTCCTCGGCAATCACATTTCCCGGCATCGGTTCCGGCCAGGTAAAATTAACATCTTGGCTTTGCTCCCCGTTCAAGACATCCAAATAGGTCCGGCTGGCGGAGATGGCATTGCCATTTTCATCATATAAAAGCGCTACCACTCCTACTTCCGGAATGGTAAAAAGAGAGTCGTTTTTGATGACAGCGGACAAATGCGGTTTTGTGTCTTGATTTTCCAGTTTTATATTGGAAACCGACACTTTTAATTGGTTTAATTTATCCTCCGAAACATTATTCCATAGAGGTACTTCGGTAAATTCAAAAGTTGTGTAAACAGGAATGGAATTTCCCACGCCGATGCCAGGCTCAAAAATAGCAAATTTCCCCGACGGCGGAATGAAAGTCTCCCCTTCTCTCTTGCCTATGTAAATATTATTCTTATCGGCAAAACGAAATCTGTAGCTTATTTTATCAATGGCCGCGCTTCTGTTGTGATTTTCAAGATAGGCGACTGCATTGTAGCGTCCGGGAATCACTTCAAAGGTACGGGCCCATAAAATAGAAATTTGGTCCACCTGAAAAGTACAAGCTGTGGAACAAGAGCCTCCACAATCTATGCCCGTTTCATCTCCGTTTTGTTTTCCATCCGCGCAAGTCGGCAATTTATTTACATATGGAGAAATTATCAGAAATCCAAGCGCCACAAAAAATATAATTAAAACTGTTACATAAAAAAGTTGTCTTCTAAGCGCCCAGGTCATAAAAGTATTATACCTTTTTGCTCATCAGATTTCCACTTTTTTATTTGACTTTTTTAAAAATAAATGTATTATTTAAATGAACCTAATCTTTTCCTCCGAGAGTTAAGGAAGAGGTTCGTTCTTTTCAATAGTTAAAACTCCTTATGTACCTCGGCCAGAACAGTGGGCAACTGATTGGTCGGGGTATTTTTTTGCACATTTTTCATTTGACTTTCATGAAGCCAAAGAGTAGTATCTTAATCAGCCTGATTTTGTTCTTTTTCATTTGTCCTAAAACGAAAATAACTAGGATGAAAAACAAATACCCATATGCGGTATAAAAAAACTTATCCTGTTTTCGTTTGAAAAAGAACAATTGGGTGTGAATTCACAATCCACATATTTTTTTCAAACCTAGTTTTATCTTCAACATATGGAGGATTTTTTATGAAGTATATCACTTGTTTTACTCCGGCCACTATTGTGGCTTGTACTATGGAGGCGAAAACCATTGATCAATTCGGAAACGTCGCTGCAATCCTCACAGGCTAACGTATTTTCCGAGCATTGCAAAGTCCTGGATATCCCGTAAGATATTCAGGCAAATATATTTTTGTTTTCTTCGATGCCCTGGTTTCTGAATAAGAAATCAGGGTATTTTTTTGTCTAAAATTTAAAAAATTTATATACATAACGCAAAAAGCACACTTTTTTAAGTGTGCTTTTTTAATCAAATGCTCAGTGTTGGCGATAGCCTACTTTATCACAAGTCAAAATCTACTGATTTTGCTCGCGACCCCTCCTCGCGCCGTCGCGCTCCGGACTTGCGAAGCTCCAAGTATTCGCTTCTCACCCCTCGGAACTATCATATGACCTTAAATACATTGTTCTGGCGCTTACCTACTTTCGCCCCAAGGGACTATCATCGGTACTAATGGGCTTAATTGCTCTGTTCGGAATGGGAAGAGATGTTTCTCCATCGTCAAAGCACCAGAACACTATATTCAAGTTTATTATTTTTTGTGGTTTGCAAATTTCTTAACAGGAATCGAAACATTAGTACTTCTCAGCTCAACGCATTACTGCGCTTACACTTAAAGCCTATCAACGTGATCATCTCTCACGGTTCTTAACGATTCCTAATCTTGAAGCTGGCTTCCCTCTTAGATGCTTTCAGAGGTTATCCAATCCCGACATAGCTACCGAGCATTGCCCTTGGCAGGAGAGCTCGTACACCAGAGGTCAGTTCATTTCGGTCCTCTCGTACTAGAAACAAATCTTCTCAAGAATCAACGAGTGCAGTAGATAGGAGACCAACCTGTCTCACGCATCTACGTCCATAATTACTTATGGGATTGGACTGTGACATTAATCTATTGCGAGATTGCTAACATTCAGTCTCTACGGGTGAGTAAATAACTCTTCCCTCGGCGTTGTCCTTCGCTTTCGCGAATTGGGTTTCTCCGATATAAGTTAGCTTGCTCACTTTGTATTTCTACAAAGCGCCGCCGTGATTGCTAAAACTTAGCAATGATTGATTTCAATTTATAACAGTTCTAATTTCGTAATAAATTTTCTTCCTCTGAGGGTTCAAACTGTTTAACCCTCACCCCAGCCCTCTCCTTGAAATTTCATGGAGAAGATCCGTTAGGGCGAGTGAGGTTCTAAACGGTCTGAACCCAGCTCGCGTACCTTTTTAATTGGCGAACAGCCAAACGCTTGGCAGCTTCTCCACCGCCGCGCTAAGGTGAGCCGACATCGAGGTGCCGAACTCCGCCGTCGATATGAACTCTTAGGCGGAACTAGCCTGTTATCCCTAGAGTAGCTTTTATCCGTTGATCTTCCACCGCATCTAATGCGTATGGTCGGATCACTATGTTCTGGTTTCCCACCTGCTTGAGATGTACCTCTTACAGTCAAGCCAGCTTGTGCCATTACACTATCGGCACGGTTTCCATTCGCGCCTAGCTGACCTTTAAACCCCTCCTTTACTTTTTAGGAGGGTACAGCCCCAGTAAAACTATCCACCAGATACTGTCTCAATACGTTTTTGCCGTATTGGTTAGAACATGCCTTCAAAAAGAATGGTATTTCACTGACGAGTAGAATTCATCCGAAAACGAACACATCAAACCTCTCCCATCTATGCTACGCAGTCCAAAAACATGCTCAATATCAAGTTATAGTAAAGCTTCTAGGGTCTTTTCGTCTAACTGCACTTAACCGGCATCTTCACCGGCATTGTATTTTCACCGAGCTGGTCCCCGAGACAGTTCTCCAGTCATTACACCATTCGTGCGCGTCGGAACTTACCCGACAAGGTATTTCGCTACCTTAGGACCGTTATAGTTACGGCCGACATTCACCAGGGCTTATATCAATCATGCACTACAATCTTGCGACCATAGCACCGTCGATATTTGACCTTCTGGCATTGGTCAGGTGTCACCCCCTATACATCCTCTTGCGAGTTCGCAGGGAGCTGTGTTTTTGGTAAACAGTTGCCAGAGAAACTTTCGCTGCGGCCCCATAACATAGAATATGGGGCAAGCCTTATCCCGAAGTTACGGCTGCTTTTTTGCCGAGTTCCTTGGGGACCACTCACTCGTTCGTCTTGGTCTACTCGACCTGATCACCTGTGTCGGTTTGCGGTACGGATTCTATATTTTTAAGTTTAGAGATTTTTCTTGGAAGCGCGCTTTGTATCATTATCCTTCGACCGAAGTCGAAAACTTTTCATTTCTCTTGAATGCGCCACTTAAAGGCAATGCACGGATTTTCCTATGCAACATTCTTAATAAACAAACTTCAAATCCAATAATGAGCAATACATACTGCGCTCCGTCCTCCCATCACAAAATACAGAAGTGCAGGAATATTAACCTGCTGTCCATCGAGTACGGCTTTCGCCATTCCCTTAGGCCCGACTAACCCTTGGCTGATTGACATTACCAAGGAAACCTTGATCTTTCGACGTGATGCGTTCTCAGCATCATTGCGGTTACTTGTGCCAACATTCTTACTTCCACACGCTCCACAGGCTCTCACGAGTCCTGCTTCACAGCAGAGTGGAACACTCTCCTACCATTCGTGAACTTCATAGAAGAGGCAAACTTTTTTAAAATTAAATTTTTAAAAAAGTTTGCCAATAAATTAGTGCTAGAGCAGGGATCTCACCTGCCTATATCAAAATCATGAAGTTCTATTTGCGCTTCAATCAAATTGACATAGTAGTTTCTCAATATCTATCTAGCAAGAGACCAATCGCTGATGGCCTCTTTTCGTACCCGGGATGGGACTTGAACCCACAACCTTTGGACTATAAAGAAAATCCAATGCTCCACCGCTTGAGCTACCCGAGCAAGAAAATAAAAACAAAGAACAAAAAAAAACTTTTCCTCTATGAAGTTCACGAATCCTCAAATTCGGTACTATGCTTAGCCCCAATTATTTTCGACGCAAAATCTCTAGATGAGTGAGCTGTTACGCTATCTTTAAAGGATGGCTGCTTCTAAGCCAACCTCCTCATTGTCAGAGAAATTTCACCTTCTTATTTTACACTTAGCATAAATTTAGGGACCTTATTTTGAGATCTGGGCTGTTTCCCTTTTGGCTAATGGAGCTTCGCCCCCATAGCCTAACTGCCGAGCTTTGGTTTCTGGTATTCGGAGTTTGATAGGTTCAGCGATCTTTCGACCTGTCCGAACCTTCCAGTGCTCTACCCCCAGAAAAAACACTCGACGCTAGCCCTAAAGCTATTTCGGAGAGAACCAGCTATTACCAGGTTCGATTAGCTTTTCACTCCTTACCACAAGTCATCCGAAGACGTTGAACGATCTACCGGTTCGGACCTCCATTCGTCTTTCGACGAACTTCATCCTGCTCATGGCAAGCTCACCTGGCTTCGGGTCTTATGCATACTACTCATTCGCGCTATTAACACTCGGTTTCCCTTTGGCTGCGCTGTTTTAGCCAGCTTAGCCTTGCAATATGAATAAACTCGTTGGCTCATTCTTCAATAGGCACGCCGTCGTCTAGATATAAATACCTAGCTTCGACTCCTTGTAGACATACGGGTTCAGGTCTATTTCACCGCCCTAATCGGGCTGCTTTTCACCTTTCCCTCACGGTACTAGTTCACTATCGATCTTTAAGAGTATTTAGCCTTAGCGGTTAGTTCCGCCGGATTCCCCCCGGCCATTCATGTCCTGGGGTACTCAAGAATAACAATAAAAGAGATAAATTATTTTCGTTTACGGGACTATCACCTCCTATGGTGTCGCTTTCCAGCAACTTCAACTAATAATTTATTTTTTGACTCTTCTTTAATTAAATAAAAATTGTCATCTTACAACCCCGCTCTCTTGCGAGAACGGTTTGGGCTTTTTCCTTTTCGCTCGCCGCTACTAGGGAAATTCATATTTGTCTCTTTTCCACCTGGTACTAAGATGTTTCACTTCCCAGGGTGCGCATTTTGAGCATAAAGATCAAAATTATCAAGGTTTACTTGATAGGGTTTCCCCATTCGGAAATCTCCGGATCAAAGGTAGCTAAGCACCTCCCCGAAGCTTATCGCAGCAACGCCACGTCCTTCATCGCCTCTTAAAGTCAAGGCATCCACCGTACGCCCTTAAATTTCCTGTTAAGAAATTTACAAACCACAACCCTGACATTACATCAGGGTAAAACAAAACTCAAAAAAAATTATTGAACCGACCGCTCGGAAATAATTTTTTAGAATTTTTTCCTGTCTCTGGCACTTTGAAAAGACCCTCGAAAGCCAGAACAGGATTTAAGTTGTCAATATTCAAGCCTTACTGTGAACAAAAAAACCGCCTTTCAGGCGGCCAACAGACAAAAGAAAGCCTGCTTAAAACCGCCTTTTTAAACTGTTTCTTGTGATATTCATACTGATTAAAAGAGTATATCAGAACGAAAAAAGATGTCAACTGGGGACATCTTTTTTCTAAAATAAACCTTAAATTAAAGCTATTTTTTAGTATTCCTTGTGAGACATATCTTCGCCGATTTTTGCAATAAATCGAGCTGCTGCATCTTTGCCACCCAAGCCAAAAGCCAGAGCGCCACCGATGGCAAGCATTCCGATTATACCGGTAAAGAGAATATTCATATAACCTTCGGCAATTCCCAATTGACCCAGGGCAATAATGAAGGCAAATACCCAGATAACATATTTTGCCAAAGAGCCAAGCATATTGGCTGACTTAAGATTCATGGCGCGAGAACCGGCCACAATCGTTTTGGAAAGAAAATCAGCAACAATGGTAGCAATGATTAGGACAAAGGCAGCTACGACAACTTTCGGCAAAAATCCTAACACGTCATTTTCCAAGAAAGATGCAATGGAATCCAGACCAATCAGGTTAAGGGAAGGAAGAAGGAAAATAATAATGACAAACCACTTTACCACTTCTCCGACAAAATGTCCGGAGTTAAGATTCATACCCGCTTTTCTAAAAAAATTATCTACCTTAATAGAACGGAAAAAACTGTCTATCTTTAAAGCTTTGAAGACCTGTTCAAAGGCTTTGGCGATGAGAGAACCCAAAACCCAGCCGATAACAAAAAAGACGATAGCTAAAATGAGTTTCGGAGCGAATTGGATAAAGCCCCACCATAAATTTTGCAGTGACGCATTAAAAACATCGCCCCAGGTTAACCAAATATTAGTCATAATAAATAAAAAAACGTTAATTAATAAGACTTTTTAAGTTTCGACCTTTTAAAAGTTATGAGTTTATTATACCAATTTCTAGGCTTTTTTTGAAGTCTGTGTGGATAACTCTTTAGCTTGGAAAATAACTTCGTGGGGAAAATCAAGAATGTCTCGCACGAGCTTATCGTACATGTCCAATCGGTAAATAAATTCCTTCGTATCAAAAATAGCGTAGGAAAGTTCTGTTCCTATTTCCGCTTCAAGCTTGCGCACTTCCTCTTCAATTTTACTTTTTTTCATCCTATCCCCCACAATCAGCAAATCTACTCTGGTATCCTTGTTTTTAATAAAAATACCGGAAACCAGTAAAAATTTTACTCTTCCAACTTTTCTAAAATTATCCACAATGGTTTTTTTATCCAAACTATCGGAATTTACCAAAAGTTTGTCCAGTTCTCCGCCATATTTAAAAAGCGGGTTAAAAAACCAGACTTTGCCATGCTTCTTAACAAAACCAACAGAGGCCAAGAGCTTAATTTCCCGGCTTACGATATTGGAACTTACTCGGCTTCTTTTTTTGATATCTTTTCGGCTAAAACCAACCTTGGAATTCAACAGAAAAAGGCGCATTATTTTCACTCTGGCCGGACTACCCAATATTTTCCCTAGAATTTCCATATGCGTATATAATAACGCTTTTTAGGCAAAAAACAAGTATTTATTTGAGTTCAATTTTTCCTCCGGCTGCTTCAATTTTTTTCTTGATATCTTCGGCTTCAGCTTTCTTCATCCCCTCTTTCAAGGTGGAAGGAGCAGCATCCACTAAATCTTTCGCTTCTTTCAAACCGAGGCCTAGGGCTTCTTTGACGACTTTCATTACGGCTATTTTTTGTTCACCGGCTGAAGCAAGCACAACGGTAAACGAATCTTTTTCCTCTTCTGCTGGAGCGCCTGCAGCAGGACCAACGGCGGCCACAGCGGCTGCGGAAACTCCAAACTTTTCTTCTATCGCCTTTACAAGCTCATTCAGTTCCAAAACTGATGCGCCTTCAAGGTCTTTCATAAATGAATCAAATTTTGACATGATATTTTTTTAAATTAATTGATAATTATTTTTTCTTGGCAACTTCATTAACTGCGATGGCCAAACGTTGTATGGGAGATTTGAGCAGGAAGGCAATTTTGCCAAGTAGCACTTCCCTGGAAGGAATGGTGGCTATTTCCATCATTTTTTCTTTGCCCACGAATTTTCCTTCAAAAATTCCCCCCAGAATCTCCAAAAGACCCTTGTGAGTTTTTTGAAAATTATAAATTTCGCGTGGAGATGCGGTTTGGTCTTTAGAATAAGCCATGGCGACTTCACCCGTAAGCTCCGGTGTTTCTCCTTCAGCTTTTTTGGTCAGGGCGCGTCTTAGTAAAGTTTTTCTGGAAATTTTATAACCCACTCCCTGGTCTCTCAATCCTCTGCGAAGAATTGTTTCGTCGCTCACCTTCATTCCGTGAAAATTTACGAAAACAACAGATTCAGAACCCTTGATAGCTTTTTCAAGGTCTTTTACCATTTCTTCTTTTTTTGATTTTTGTAACATAATTTTTTTCGATAATTTTAAACAAAAAAACGGCTTTCGCCGCAAGTATTTCTCCTGTCCGAGACAGAGAGATATCGACCCACTAAACAGGACTTATCCAGAAAAATTTCTGTGCCTATTTTCTTTGCGGTATTTATAGGATAGCACAATATTTTTATTTTGCAACTTCCACTTGATTATTGGGCGTATTCGCCGAGCTTCCGTTTCCGCCGGAATTGCTTGTTAAAAATATACCAATGAGCCCCAGGACTATAATTACCAAAAAGATAACCAATGTTTTAAAAAAATGTTTTGCCATTAGTCTTGATTATAACATAAGTATTTCCTATAAGTTTATTTGACAAAAGACAAAAATGTAATATAATAGAACAAACTAATTAATTTGTTCTCTGTCAATAAAAAAAGGAGGGTATAAAAATGTCACTGAATTTATTTCTTTTTATTTTTTGGGGAGGATTCACTCTTTTGAGCCTAAAGGGTGTGTTAAGTTTAAATTGTTTTATATGGTTGGCAAAAAAAGAATACCAAGCGGGAATACGTGAACTTTCCTTGTTGGAGTCTTTCGTTTTTGTGAACTATAGAAAAAAACAATAATGAAATGGCTATTTGTGAATGGTCTGCAAGCTGTAAACAAAAGTAATAATTACTATAATTATGGCGTACTGTCGTGTGCTTTCGGATTTATTTTCAGAAATGAAATGCTTTTTATTTTTATTGTTTCAATATTGCTTTTAAGCCTTAATATCGGGTTAGACTTTTGGGCCACGAGTGTACTAAAAAAATTCAAGAAAATATAAAAAGAAAGGAATTGCTGTGGAAAATAATATTGTGGTTTATGTTTCTGCTTTTGCTATCAATCTTTTGGGAATTTTTTCATTTTTTATTTCCTCGAAGATGGCTGAAAAATACTGGACAAGAGAGTACTTACCAGCCAGGAAGATATCAGATCTGAAGAAATACGTTATAAAAAATGAAAATGGGACAAAATTTTTTTTCCTGTTTTGGGGACTTATGTGTGTCAGAATTAAGTGTCTAAAACTTGTTTTCTTTTTAGCTTGTTCTCTTTCTCTGATGTTGTCTTTTATTTTTTCAATAAAGGATAACGTAATTTATCTTCCCTTAGTTTTACTGTTCTTGCTGTTTTTTAATGTTTTGTTTTTTTGGGCAGCAAGACACGATTTAAAAAAATTCACATGGGATTAACTCATTAGGGGCTTTTGAAAAAGGGACTTTTTCAAAAGCCCCTTTTTTTGTGTTTCCCCTGACCCAGGGTCAGGGAAAACACCCGACGGGGCTTTATTCCAAAGACGGAGGAGAAATCACGTCATTTATTGCCGTTACCGTGGCCGGACTTATGGCTTCATTGCCGGCAACATCTTTAAATAAAGTACTTTGAAATGTGACATCGGGTTTTTCCCCTGCTCCGATAGCCGTTCCGAGAGTTAACGTCACGACACCTTCTAATTCATGAGCGCTCAAAACCGGATGCCCTGAAACTGTAAATTCAGTGCCGGTAGAATTGACTGTTTTTCCATCAATATCTTCGCTGAATGTGGCATCGATAGTAGTCGCTGAAGTAACATTGGCAAAAATGAGAATCGGTTCATGGGCGTCAATTTTTAATTTATTTGCTATCACTGTGGTATATGCAATATTTGAATTTCCAGCCGCATCAGTCAAAACAACACTGACAGGAATAGTGCCGGAAACCACATCATTATCTCCGGATGAAACAGTGTAGGTAGCTGTATACATCCCATTTCCATTATCGGTAAAATTTGTTACGGAAACATTATTAATGCTGATAGCCTTCGCCGTATATCCCGCAGAATCAGCGGTGATGGAAAGGGTTATGGTGTCGCCAATTTTCGCATAGCCGGAAACAGCCGGCGACGGAGAAATAGAAAGCGCAGAAATTACAGGCGGAGTAGTATCTGCCGGAGGAGCTGAAGGGATTATGACAGGCGGGTCTGTATGATTAAATTCGCCATTTAATATTTTGTTTAAATGAATCGGATTAGCCGGGTCGGAAATATTTACAACTTCCAAGGCTTTGCTCATTGAAGAAGAAATATAAGCAAGGTTGCCGGAAATAAAAATAGAAGTTGGGTAAGAAAGAGCCGAATTATAAACGCCATTCGCTAAACTCCCTTTGTGAATAGGATTAGTTGGGTCAGAAATATCTATGACCTCAAGGGCGCTCCCGACAAAAGAAGCTACATAGGCATAATTGCCGGAAATGGATACGGAAATCGGGGCAACACCAACGGTTATTTTTCCTTTGTGAATCGGTGAACCGGGATTTGAAACATCAATAATTTCAAGAGTGTTGGTCCCTCGAGAAGCAATATAAGCATAGTTGCCGGAGACAAAAACGAATTGCGGATTGGAAATGGTTGCTCCACCGGAACCATCATTCACGGTGCTTTTTAAAACAGGCTGCGCTGGATTAGAAATATCTAAAATTTGAAGACCTCCGCTGCTTTGCCCTACAACAGAAAATGTCAAATACATATAATTGCCGGAAACAAATAAAGAAGTCGGCGCGGAAAGCGAATTTATATAATACGAACCTTTGTGGGCAGGATAAATCGGGTCGGAAATATCCACTATTTCAACATTCTGTCCTCCATAGGAAATAATATATGCGTAATTGCCGGAAATAGTTATAAAATTCGGATGAATAAGTTGCGCCCCGCCATCGCCGTTTTTTAAAGTGCTTTTAATAGTAGGTAAAAGAGGATTGCTGATATCAATAACATTTAAATTATTACTGTAAGAAACTACGTAAGCATAATCACCGGAAACGGCAACTCCTCCGGGAGAATAAAGTTGTATGTTGTCGTTGTTGTGCACTAGAGAACTTTTATGCACTAGAGTGGAAGGATTGGAAATATCTATAATTTCAAAAGAATTGCCGGCGCTTGAAACCACATAGGCATAGTTGCCGGAGACAGTGACAAAATTAGGACTATTTAATTTTGCCCCATCATCAACTATCACCGTGCGTGTTGCGGTAGCGATATTTTGGGAAGAATCTTTTGCGGTATAGGTAATAGTGTAAACACCGACAGTATTGATATTTACCGTTCCTTCCATTGTGAAAGTGGGTGCGCTATCAACTGCATCAGTAACCATAATGCCGGCATCAGTGTACGCAGAACCTTTTACAACCACTTCGGGATTATTGCCGAGCAGGGTGATAATTGGAGGAATAATATCCGGAGCTGATGAATTATTATTTCCTCCTTGTCCTCCCTGTTCTTCTCCGGATGAACCTGTCCCGGATTTAGTTTCAGATTGGGATTCAGACTGAGATATTGATGCGCCATTATTACCCCGGCGAAATTCAAAAATTGGTTCTTCGTCTTTGGGAATATTGGAAACAGGAATGGATTCGGTTGTAGTTATTATTTTGTCACTCGTCACATTTTCTGTATACGGAGGCGTTGCCTCCGTGGTTGGAATTGTAACTGTTTCTCCTATTATTTCTGATGTCTGCTCCTGATTTACAGAAGAATTCGGGAAAGAACTTGCCAAAGGATTATCCGTCGGTTCCAAAACATCGGGAGAAAGGGTCGTCAAACTATTGCCACTTGGCAAAATTTCGGCTACATTGGCAAATAATCCCGAAAAAGCATTACCAATCGCCAAGCCGGTATTGTATATGCCATTTCCAATATAAACGGCAGCATTTTTTGTGTTATTTATAAGAAAATCAGCGGACGTAAGAGCCACACCTTCTGCCTTATGAAAAACGGTAAGTTCCGGCGGAGAAATACAAGGGTCCTGCGATTCCTGCTCGTCATTATTTTGAAGTTTATCAAGGGATGATTTAATATCGGAAACAATTTTGTCGCTTTGATATTTTAAATAAACACCGGAAAAATCATGCCCATTTTTGTCATCACCCTCTTGCAAAACAATGTGTGCGTTAGGCGACATAATAGTTCTAGCCAAAGTACCTCCGACCAAACCAGCAATAATTTTATCCGTATCGGAAGTTAAATATCTTCCTCCGCCGGCCACACGATTGGCAGGAGTGGCTACACCATACACACCGATAGATTGGCTCGGAACTCCTCCAGGCTGTGACGCAGTTTTATCATAAAAGTTATTGGCATAAAAATTGCCCTGAGAGTGGGCAACGAGGAGAAGTTTTTGAGTTGTGACTTTTTGACTGGCGTCATTCAGCATTTCCACCAGGTCATAATCCGATTTTTGATCAAAAAACCCTTGTTTTACATAGTCAATAACATCCCCAAAACCGGCGAGGTGGGTTTGATTATAAAGAAAATCAACGATAAGTGGTTGGTTGTTGTAAGTATTTTCAAAATAATATTTCAGTTTATCAGAATTTTTCTTTGCTCCAGTTTCATCAGTAAATATTCCATTAACAGTTAGGACTGTGTAACCATTACTGGAACAAGTTGAGGCAAAAAGTAAATGTGGTAACAAAAACAACAATAATATGATTACTGATTTTAATTTCATAAAAAATAAAAATTAATTTTGTAATTTATTTAAGTCTATATCACATTCGGAAGGTAATTCATAACTACCAAGGTTGCCTTTATAAAAATCTGTTTCAGCTTTTTTTCTTTCTTCTGTATTTATTTGTTTATTTTCAATAAAGTTGTGTAATTTATCACCAATTTCAATAAACTTTTTCATATCTACTCTGGAAGTTATTTGACTAATACAATAATATCCAGCAGATGTTTTTTCTGCGACCACTGTTACTATTTCTTTATTTATTATTGATTGTGCAAACTCCATCTGCAACGCCAGCGCATACTGCAAAAGCACGGCGCGGGTTTTGGCAGAATTTGGATACGCATTAAAAATAGCCAGTTCAACGTCATCCCGAATACCGTTATTATTTGCATCAATCCCCTGCACGGTCGCATCAGCTAGGGCCCCCGGGTCTGGCGGAAGATTTTTGCCCATTACATCATCCAGAGTAAGTTTGGTATTATGAATTTTTATCACTTGCGCATCTGTTTTGGCTTTGTTGTTCAAAAAAATTACCCGACCGATAATCAGAATTAAATATAATCCGACCAAAATTAAAAAAGCCCACTTCAATATTTTAAAAATTTTGTGAGCAAAGAACATTTTTATTTTTTCCATTCTCTAATTATATTCTAAAAACATTCCAATCCCAACAATTTCTGTGGAAAACCTCTCTTCCCCTGACCCTGGGTCAGGGGAAAAATTATTTACATATATTGCAACCAAGAAATAATTTCTGAATCAAAATCTTTTATATCAGAAAAATATTCAGGAAAAGAATTTAATTTAAGAATTTTATTTTCTTTCCTTAAAACCCCACGATGATCTTGATAACTACTCCACTTGTATGTATTCAAGTGTTCTAACGCCGTTTTTATATTACTAATACCATTATCTTTCCATCCTGAGTCAATGAGTTTTATTGGATTAAGATGTATATATGAAAAAAGATATTTCGCCTGACTATCGTCCTCAATATGAGTAGATTTGAATGGCCCTTCAAAAAGAGACCCTGTACGGCTATATTTTTTATTAAAATATTTAGCGTAACTTGAGCAAAGTTTATTCATAAAAAAGGCAATATTTTCTTTATTCCTCTTATTTTTCTTGCTTTCTTCTGTTTCCCCTGACCCAGGGTCAGGGGAAGTTATGTAAATATGAAAATGGTTAGGCATTAAAACCCATGCACCAATGAATACAACGGGTTCTCCTCTTCCAAAATCAAAAGCGTCTATTTTTTGCCCTACTATATCGTCACGGAAATTAATATACTTTTTTGAATTGGAAAGGTAAAGTAATTTTACAAAACGACTCCTATCTTCATCATCTAAAAAAATTTCTTGTTTACTGTTCCCTCTATTATAAACATGAAAATATTCTCCAGACATTAGAGGAGTTTTTCTATATGTCATTCTACTTATTATAACATTACAAGTGCCTTAAATTATGTGGAAAACCTCTCTTCCCCTGACCCTGGGTCAGGGGAATTTTAGTTTTTATTCCTGGACGAGAATGGTGGCTACGTTTAGAGATTTATCGCAATCAACGAAGATGGTTTTTGATTGGAGAACAACGTTGGGCAGAGTAATTATTTTAAATCCCCAAGCTTTTATCGTAAAGCTTGTTCCGATTTTTATCGTGCGAACTTCCGGAGAACGGTTGTCTATCATAATTCCCGTGTTGTCTTTGTAGGTAACAGTGTTTGGAAAAGCCTGACAATTTTTATCCAATTGAATTCTTTTATTGGCATATTTTGCCAAGGCATCAATATAAGAAATAGAGATTGGTTTTGTTCCTTGGACAGAGCTACCGCTGGTATCTAGGGTTGACGGAGGAAAAAGAGCAGTATTGTTACTGTTGGGTGAAATTATTCCATCTACTCCGACGGTTTCCTTTTTTAACAAACTGAACAGAAAAACAATTATGGCTACAACTAATATCACGGCCACTCCTATCCACACATTCTTGCCCTTTGAGTTTTTCATAGTGGTTATTATACCAAAAAAATTAAAAAAGGCAACAAAACAAAATCCCCTGACCCAGGGTCAGGGGAAATTGTTTCTAATAATAATTATTGAGTTGCGAGCATTTTCGCTTTAGTCTTCGCTCCCACAAGACCATCGGCTACCAAGCCTTGGGCTTTTTGCCATTTCTTGATGACAGCAATTGTCTTCGGGCCTAGTTTCCCATCTACTGCCAAGCCTAGACTTAATTTATCATTCAGGAATCTTTGCAATTCCATAACGGCTGCTCCTCTGCTTCCGTTTTTCAAGGTGACCGTACCGAGGTTGTAAGTAGCTGTTACGCCCGTGCCTGCGTTTCCTGCGCAGGATACGCCGGTGGTGGTGCTGAAGCCAGTGGTCCTATTGTCACAGCCGGGGATGGCTACTGCATTTGGAACTGCAGTGATAATAAGACCTGGAGCAGTTGCCGTAGTGGTAGTTGTCGTAGTTGGGGTGGTTGTTGTGGTGGTAGTGGTTGTTGTTGTACCTGAACTTGTAACTGTTGGTGTAGGAGTTGTATCTATATCTCCCGTAGCGGAAATTTTTCTACCAGAGGCAACTGTAAGTTTTGCGTTGCCGTAAAAATAAGTATCATTTACATAAGTTGCGCCAGAGCCAGTTGCGCCCCAAACACCTGCGCGCATCAAAACATTTCCTAATGTCAAATATTTGGCTGTTGAACCCGTGGTTTCCAAATCCGCTATTGCTCCACTTACAGTTAGCGTGTTAGAGACTGCGATGTTAGTAAGAGTTTTGTCTCCAGTGCCATTCAAAGTAAGATTGTAATAACTTGTTGATGGCGCCAAAACTGTCTGCACGTCAGTTTTATAGTAAACAACAGTGTTGCCAGATGTAGCTGCCGCCAATGTACCGGAAGACGTGCCACCGATATTCAAAACACCAGTAGTGCCGTTAGTGAGGGCTGCCGTGCAAACCAAAGCCGTGCCGACAGTTAATGTCCCATTATTGGTTGTTGTTCCGGTAATAGTTACACTTGGAATAACCGTGGCAGTATTCCCAGTAATAATTTGAGCAGTTCCGTTGAATGTGTGTACTCCGGTGCTTGCTGTCCATG
The DNA here is from genome assembly GCA_963842815.1 of Candidatus Nomurabacteria bacterium. GTDB lineage: Bacteria > Patescibacteriota > Minisyncoccia > Phycocordibacterales > UBA9973 > UBA9973. Next base: position 273,146 of record CAWJHU010000001.1, on the reverse strand, counting down.
TGGTAGCATTGTTCGTCAAACCGGCATGAAAGGTTGGAGTAACAGCGTACGCTTCATTCCAAACACCATTGACCGTAACCGCGCCTGTGAAAGTTTTGCCAGGGTTGGTAACTGATGAAAATACTAATGACCCGTTCTGGTCAATAGTAGTAGTTCCACCAACGGAAAGAGTATATGCTCCGACAGTGAGAGTGCTCCCAGTGGCAACGTGTACTGTGCCTGCGATTGTGAGATTAGCCCCCGTAGTTAAATTAGCTGTATTAGAAAGTTCCAAATTCCCGCTTATTCCGCCAACCGAACCTGGAAGAGCAATTGCTCCTGTACCACCGAAACCTAAGTGCCAGTAAGCATTGGTGCCTGCCGCGTGTACGGTTTGTCCTGTACCATTATAATTAATAGTATTGGCGCTTGCCGCTGGAATGAGAGTAGTGATATCTGAAACACCTCCGATATTTAGAGTAGCTCCCGCGTCATTCGTCAAAGAGCTAGCACCAGCCAAATCAGCGGAAACGGTTAATATACCACTATTAGTTGTTGCTCCGGAAATAGTCAAATTTGGAATGGAAATAGCAGCAGTTCCGGTGCCGGTAATAGTTTTACTTCCTCCAGAAAATGTATGTACACCTGAGCTTGCTGTATATGTACCGGTATTAGTCAAACTGCCGGCAAAAGTAATAGCAGTAGCAGCTGTTTCATTCCAAATGCCTGCGTTAGTTACATCACCCGTGAAAGTTTTAAGGTTGGTTGGAGAAGAAAATTTTAATGTTCCTCCGCTGGCAATACTTGTGGCTCCCGTTACCGTAAAGGTACTGTCCGCCAAATCTAAAGTACCGGTCGTAACAGTAAGTACAGTACCAACAGTTGTTGCCCCAGCTGCAGTTACTGTGTTAGCAGTTCCGGCAATAGTAACATTTTTGTATGTTGTGTAAGTTCCCATTGCTTGGGCGCCGGTTCCGTTAAAAGTAATCGTACTAGTGCCACCAGTTAAAGTTCCATTAGAACCAAAATCTCCCGTGACGCTAATTGCGCCGGCGCCTGTGACGGCTAATCTGGCAGCCGTAGCATCTCCGCCGAAAGCAATACTGCCGTGAACAGTTATGGTTCCAGTAGTGCCAAGAGTGACAGTTGAAATTTCAGTTGCATCTCCTGCGGTAATAGTCAAATTAGCCGGAGTGCCGACGGTGCCGACAGTTAATGTGCCGATACCAACAGCCAGAGTAGTAGTACCTCCCGCTGATGGAGCGTTTAAGTTTACTGCACCCGATACTGTGAGAGAATTTCCACCACTAATAGTTATGCCCGTGGCTGCTCCGGCATTGTTAATATTAACAGACGCAGCGGCATCCATTCCATCCACAGTCACAGTAAAACCGGAAGCAATTACTACAGGGTCACTTGCAGTTGGAGTGGTATCAGTAGTACCGGTACAAGTCCACGTAGTAGACGCACTCCAAACGCCAATAGCTTTAGCTGTACATAGCGCTGCCGCTTGCGCTTGGTTTACTGAAATAGCTCCAGCCAAGGCAAGAGTGAAAGCGAAAATTCCGACCGAAAGAAAAACGTTTTTTAAAGTTAATTTCATCCCGTTTAGAAATCATACCATCCGTACATATAATTTCCATATACATAAAGACAGATAATTTTTATGTTTATAATATTCTCCCGATTAGCGAATTTCTAACGGGATTCATATTCTAAATTTGTTAATAAATAATAAAATCTAAAGTTTTTGAGCACAAAACTCGACGCATATATTATAGCATAATCATTAAAAAATGAGGTGAAATATGATATGTGGATAACTTCCCTCCTTAATTAAGGAGGGGGTTGGGGGTGGTAAAGGAGGGGGATTCTATGGTTTGGGTATTCCTAAATCATTGCTGATTTTTTTGACGAGAAAATTATCAATTTCGTTGTGTCTTGGTATTGTTGAAGACCTGTTTGTCATAGGGTTAAAATAAACACTATGCTTAGCCCCTTGACGAAGAAAAACACAACCCTGTTTGGTTATGAATTTTAAAAAATCAATTCTTTTCATACTCTTAAAAAGCGAAAATCAAAGGTTCTTTTATAAGGTTCCTTTGCTTGGTATTTATAGAACGATTTGTTTCAATGATTAATTTGGTTGCTTCAAGTAAATTTGCTTTTGTTTCTTTTAGGGTTTTTCCTTGAGTATTAACGCCAGGAATTTCTTCTACCCAACCTAAAAACCATTTTCCACTTTTTTTGTATACAGCTGTAAAATTATGTTTAACCATATTTAAAGTATATCATAACACAAATAAAAAACGCAAATTAACTCATTTTCTCCTCAAGGACTTGCCTTTGGGCTCTCTTTAAGGCAAGACCTTTCCCCGAAAATATACCTCACCCCCCTTTTCCCCTCTCCGTTTTATTAAAATGGAGAGGGTGGCAGAATGCCGGGTGAGGCAAACAAAAAAACCACCCCGAAGGGTGGTTTTTTTTGTGCTTTAAGTAATCGACTACTTAATGCTATTTATTTACTAAGATTCTAAACTCCCGACCTCACCCTTCGCCCTCTCCTTAATAAGGAGAGGGTTGGGAGAGGTAAATCTAACTTGTTAGTCGTTAATGACTGAAGAGTTGGTTGGGTAGTTGTAGATAAGTTTACCTGTGGTTGTGCTTGTAGCACTTCCAGCAATATCTGTCCATACGAATGAAGTGTTTGTACCAAGCTTCATTGATAGAGCATTTGCGCTAGGACCGCCTGTGACACCAGTCGTATTGACATAGATATCAAAGGTAACAGTGTTGCCAGCGGTTACTGTGTAACCACCAGTAAAGTTGACTGTTGCGGTACCATCGGTTAGCCCTCCTGTTAAGACATGGATATCGGTAATCGATGTAGAAATAGTACTGTTATCAGCAGCATTCTTTACTACAATCGTTCCATCATTTGCCAAAGTAGATGCTACATTTCCAGTTGAAGCGAAGAGAAGAGGAATCGCACTTACTGAGATATCACCCTTAGGATCCGCGGCAACTGAAACTGAACCGACTTTTACCAAACCATTGGTAAGCAAAGTGGTTGCATCAATGACTGCCAAAGATGGCTTAGAACCTACTATTTGCATAGCAGCAAGACCAGAAGTAGAACCACCTAATACCGTAATTCCAGCCATATCGCGACTCTTACCATTTCCAACTGTAGCAACTCCACCTGAAACAGATGGATAAGTTGGGTTCATAGGTACTGAGAAGAAGTTAAGAGTAGATGTAGCACCAAGAGCAGCTGTACCTAATTTCAAGCTTACAAGATTTACATGTGCTGTGCCTGAAAGCGATTGAACTTCAGCGATAGAATCAGGAATAGTAGCAGAGACGGAAGAGTTATAAACGATAACCCTCATACCCGGTTGCAATAATGCATTTGAACTAACAGTAATATCGGCTGCCGTTGCGAGAAGTGCAGGCAATGTTCCTGCGGTTGCTGTTGCAAGCAAAGTGCCAGTAGCAGCGGCTGTTGCCCCTGCAGTTGCACTACCACCTACTAATGTACCAGTTGTTCCACCAACTGTGTATTTAATGTATGTCATTTCAACTTCGGATGTATCACCGGAAGTGTTTCCGTTTGTACCTACAGGACCATAAGTGAAGTAGACAGGGACATTAACACCGGAGCCTCCATTTGGAACTGCGATGTTAAGACTAGTCAAGTAAGCAATATTTGATACGACAGGAGCGCTAACTGAACCGACACGAACTGAAGATACGGAAAGATGAGCACCTGTGGTCGTAATCAAGAACTTAAGTTCAGAAACGGTTGCTGAACCGCTTGCTGACTTGAAGTTGTATGTTGCAACTGTAGCATCAGTAGCACCTGTACTACCAGCAGCCACGAGTTGTGGTTGTGAGGTAGAAGAGATAACTACTCCTGCGTTTGCGAATGTTCCAGTAGCGACAGTAATGGCTTGTCCTGCTTTATCGTTTTGATCAGCACTAACATTTGAACTTGCTCCACGAGCTGTAACCGATAAACGGGTAGCTATGGTATTAGCAACATCAGCACCGATATCAGCAAACACATCAACTACTTTAGTTGCACCTGGTGCAAGAGTAAAGTCAACTGAGAAGTTGTTTACTGATTCAACAGTAGAAGCTGCTGTGGCAAGAGCGATTGGAGTTGCTCCTGAACCGGATGTTTCAGATGTCTTCAAGTTTGTAAGGTTTGTGGAAGTTGCATCTGTTTCAGTTACTCCTATCTTCAAGTTCGTAACACGAACTGACTCAGAAGAAGTCTGATTTTGAAGAACAAATGATGCAATCTTCGCATTAGCTGTGTTTGGATTGAATGACTGTGCTGTATATCCACTGTTTGCGGCAACAGAAAGTGTTCCTGTTACAGCAGTCAAGATTGTAGAATCAGGGATAGCTGCAGTAGTCGTCTGAAGTGAATTCATACCTTGAGCAACTGTGACAGATGCTGAAGTGACTTGAATCGTATCAGTAATGTAATTGTCACCACCTGCATCTATCATATCCGCATGAACCTCAAATGTGCCAACTGTTCCGGCTGGAACAATAAAGGAAGATCCAAGGTTAAAGGTAAGAGCTGTAGATACATAACTCTGAGCTGAACCAACTTGTGAACCGTTGTAGAAGAGCTGAACATTATTTATGCTTCTTGCGCTTGTATTGTCCGTACCAGCAAGGGTAGGAGTAAGCACAATAGTCTGAATCTTCATATCTTCCCCGTAAGCTGAGACTGTGTATTTACCAATCAAAGCATTGGTTGCGCCACCTGTGACATTTGTCATGGTAGTGAAGGTAGGATCAAGTTGGAAAGAAAGCGTTCCCTGATTGACACTGATGGCTGGGCCAGCAGCTGGGGCAAACGCCAAGTTGTTGTATTTGGAAGCAATGTTTACGCCAATTTGAGAATCGGTAGCCATGAAGTCACCGGCATTCTGCAAAGTGAGTTGAATGCTTCTGTAAGAACCTTTAATGATATCACCTCGAACATCCACTGTGTGCGAACCAGTCGCTAGACTGAATGGAACTGAACTTAAGTCAAACACCACATAACCGAGTGAATTTATACCGGTTGAAGATGCGACTTTAGATCCATCAATAAAGAGTCCAACATTTGCCAATGAATCAGTTGGAGCTGAACCGACAAAGTGGAAAGACGCGCTCTTCACTAAGACGGAGTGAGTACTAACTTGTACTGAATCAGTCCAAAGAATATATTGGGAAACTCCGGCATTAACAGCAGGAGTAGTGCCAGCTATCGTGGAAAAATTAACACTACCGAGGATATTTGTTCCTGTAGTAATGCTCATTAAGTTACCAGAGATATTTGCTACTGTAGCGCTAGTTGAACCGGCTACTGTGTAACCAGTAAGAGCTACGCCGACTGTTCCGCCAGTCAAGGTGGAATCAATATCAGCTTTGACAGAAATAACTGCTGAACCATTTACTGGGAAATTGACACCGTTGAAACTAATCACACCGTTCGTATTAACAGAAGCTGAGTCTGTAATGCGAGATGCTCCATTGTAAAGGTATACATTTGTAAGAGCAGTGTTTGCTGTAATACCTGTGCGTTGAAGTGTAATGTTGTTGATTGTTCCAGAACCGCTGAAAGTAAAATGCATCAAGTCTCCTGTTGCTTGACCTCCGACCAACACTCCGGAAGCTGGGTTGTCAGAAGCTAATTGCACTGATAGAGGACCTGTAGGATTTGAAACTACAGTGCTCGTGCTGCCATTGCATGGAGTGCCAGTTAGAGAACTGAATCCTGCGGTTGACGTGCAACCTGCCGGAAACGTAGTTGAAACTGTACCACCTGATAATACCGCACGAGACTTTGCGCCAAAGATTCCATCAGCGGTTAAACCGTGAGCTGATTGAAAAGCCTTGACTGCAGCTAACGTAAGATTACCAAAGTAACCTGTAGCTGGAGTTACGTTCAAGTCTTTCTGAAGTTCTGTGACTTGAGCGCTTCTCATTCCTTTCTTCAATGTGGAAGTGATAGCGGCATTAGCTGAAGTTGTTACAACAGCAGCAAGTGCGAATATCGCAATTCCAAGAAGAAATTTTGTTTTTAATAATTTACTCATATTTTTTTTCTACGCCATTAATTAGTTTCGACAAAACTAAAAGCGTATTTTTCTATCATTATTTTTTATCCGCCTATAACTTATAATTAAAACAATTAATAATGCGACGGACATCAAACAATGAACAGATTTAAACTAATACATTGAAAACAAAAAACTATTTTATTTTCAATGACCATGCCCTTAGCCAATCAAAAATTGCGACCTTTGATTGGTTGTTTTCGTTCACGATTATTTCGATGTAATCGTGAACGAAAACAAATACAATTTGCGAATACAGAACACACTTCTCAGTGCATAACCTGTAATCACTCAAACATTATAATATATAGCTCTAAGGAAGAGCAACATATTATGTGGATAACTCGCCCAAAAGGAGCAAGCTCGTTTTTCTTGACGAAATTAGGCTTTAAAAAGCCATGTATCCATAAGCCTATTTTTACATAATTTTAGTTAAAATGCAAATATAAAAAACTATGTCATTCGGGCTCTTTAAGAGTATACGGGGAAACGGCCCAAAAAGGTGCTTTTATAGGGCCTAAATTGTTTGTTTTAAAAAGCATTGCGCAGGCGGGTAGCCGAGCATAGCAATTTGCCAACAGGCAAATATGCGCGGTTTTTAAAATAAATAATTTAGGCCCTAACTATTTATAAAATATAGAGACCAACGTTTCTCTCCGGTTTTCTTAAGGACATTGTCCTTTACCATAGAGACAAGCTCCCTTTGAAGGGTTTTCTCTCCCATCTCTTCTCCGAGATTTCTAACGGCAAGAATGATGTCCTTTATGCTTGCGCCGATAGGTTTATTTTTTATGATTTTTATTATTGATTCTCTTCTTTGCTTCTTTATTATTTCAAAATTGTTATTTCCACTTTCAACCTTGTTTAAAGCTTTCATTAAAGTACTTCCCTTTTGGACACCGATTCTGGTACCCTGTCCTTTAGAAATTTCTTGCCCCCTCTCCTTTATCAGGAGAGGGTTGGGGTGAGGTGAATTTTTCAAGAACCCCTCCTCAGTCTTCCCCTGAAAAGGAGAGGAAGTATTTATGAACTCTTCCAGCCAAGCATTATTGCGTTTAGTGAATTCTTGGATAGATTGCTTCATTTCCAAAAACTCTTTTTTGAGGATATTGAAGTTCATTTCAGAGACCATTCTAACGTCAAAAGCAATATTCAAAAGGGACAAAATTGCAGTAATTTTTTCATCAAGGTTGCCAAATGTCCCTTTGGGCAAGGAAGCAATGTCTGATAGAATTTCAACTCCAAATGTCCTTAACTTTAGACGCAGTGGCTCATCTTTTTCCATCGTGTCTGTTACTATGTAGAGGGCAGTAATGAGTTTGTTTATTTTATTAAAATACCCTGCTTGGTCTCGCCAAGGCATAGTCAAAGAAGTGGAGGCAGAAGAAGTGTCTTTTATGGAATCTTTAGAGGTGTCTTTTAGGTTTTTATTTTCCCCTAACATGCTGTCCATTATATATAGGACAAATAAAAATGCAAGCAAAAATACAAATTTTAAAAAAGACAGATTGTTGTTTAAGACTGCCTTGGGAGCGCGACGGCGCGAGCACGAGGAATTTTTTAGCAAAAAAATATCCGTGCAGTATAAAATAATAATCTGTCTTTTTGATATGGGTAATTTGTGTTAAAATAGCTGTATGGCAAAAAAAGACAAGCAGAAATTTTCTAAAAATAACTCCTCAATAAATAAATTAAAAACCGAAACCAAGCACACCATTTGGGCAATTCTTTTCTTCGTGTTGGCACTATTTCTTTTCATGTCTATGTTTGATATGGGAGGAGTCGCCGGCAAAAATGCTTACGAGATTTTGGATTATTTTTTGGGCATTGGATATATTCTTCTTCCTCTTCTTTTTCTCCTGCTTGGGTTTTCGTTTATAAAATCAGAAACTCCGAACATCGGATGGACCCGCGCCCTGAGCGGAACAATGTTTTTGCTTTCCGGCCTCGGCATGATAGATGTGGTTTCGCAGGAACATGCCGGCGGACTTTTGGGGAGAATTTTATCAACACCTTTTGTTTCTCTTTTTGATGTTTATGCAAGCATAATTTTCCTGGGCGCAATTTTAATAATTTCAATTCTGGTAATGTTTGACGCAAGACCTGACCTTGCCCCATTTTTGAAAAATATTTGGAATTTTATCAGAAGAAAAAAAGAGAAACCCGAATCAACTCTAAATGAAGATGAAGAAAAAGAAGTGGAAAAGTCCATAACCAAGGAGGAAAAAATTAAAGTTAAGGAGGAAGAGCCTGCCCGCAATGCTTTCATCATAGCTGATGCAGGCGGGGAGGAAGAAGACTTGCCGATAAAAAAAAGAAAGGGCGGATTAATTTCCACCTACGTTCCTCCCCCGCTTTCGTTGCTGGAAGAAGACCAGGGCAAACCAAATACCGGCGACATCAAAGCAAATGCAAATATTATTAAACGAACCCTGGCAAACTTCGGCATTGAAGTGGAAATGGATGAAATAACTGTCGGGCCAACGGTAACCCGTTATGCTTTGAAACCGGCCGAGGGAGTAAAACTTTCGCGCATCGTGGGTTTGCAAAATGACTTGGCTCTTTCTTTGGCGGCCCATCCCATTAGAATAGAAGCTCCGATTCCGGGCAAGTCTCTGGTGGGAATTGAAATTCCAAATAAATCAAAATCAATCGTCGGACTGGCAACTCTTCTCTCCGATGGCAAGTTTCAAAATTCTTCCAAGCCTCTGACTGTGGCACTGGGTCGGGAAATTTCAGGCAAAGCATTATTCGGCAATTTGGCAAAAATGCCCCACTGTCTGGTGGCCGGAACGACCGGTTCCGGAAAGTCGGTAACCATCCATTCTATGATTACTTCCCTGCTTTACAGAAACGGACCGGATGATTTGAAACTTATATTGATAGACCCGAAACGGGTAGAGCTTACTCTTTACAATAATATTCCGCATTTGCTTACTCCTGTGATCACTGACGCCAAGAAAACAATTCTTGCTCTGAAATGGGCGGCCAAAGAAATGGACCGCCGTTATGATATTTTAGAAGCGGAATCCGTACGAGACATAGAGTCTTACCATGCAAACGTATTCGGCAAAAACCCAAAGAAAACCACCACAAACAGCGAAGGGATTAAAACAGAAGTTGATGCCGACCGTTTGCCTTACATTATTATTGTTATAGATGAATTGGCGGATATTATGACTGCCTATCCGAGAGAATTGGAATCCGCCATCGTTCGTTTGGCCCAAATGTCCAGAGCCGTAGGCATACATTTAATCTTGTCCACTCAGCGTCCGGAAGTAAACGTCATTACCGGCTTGATTAAAGCCAATATTCCGGCTCGCATAGCCCTGAAAGTTTCTTCTCAGGTGGACTCCCGCACCATCTTGGATGCCGGCGGAGCGGAAAAATTACTTGGCGCCGGCGATATGTTGTATTCTTCGGGAGATGCTCAGCCGGAACGTTTGCAATCCGCTTTTATTTCGGAAACAGAAGTAAAAAAAGTAGTGAAATATTTAATAGATGAATATAAAGATGAAATATCGGATGAAATATCTTTGACCTCCGGTTCCATCTCGGCTGATAAAAGTATTTTTGAAAGTACTTTGGATGATAACGAAGATGACGACGATGAAATGTATGAGGAAGCAAGATTGTGCGTAGTGGAAGCCGGCAAAGCCTCCACTTCCTATCTGCAAAGAAAATTAAAATTGGGTTATGCTCGGGCGGCGAGACTGATGGACAAATTGGAGGAACGCGGAGTAATCAGTGCGGGGGATGGTGCCAAGCCGAGAGAAGTTTTGGAAAAAATTGCACATGACGAAAATGGGGAAAATGTAATTTAATGAACACCGATGCAAAAAAGATATTAAAAATAGTTTCTTTGGCGGTTTTTGTACTTTTTATTATTGTTTATGCATTTTTTATATCAAAAGATTTGATTTTTGGAGTAAAAATAAAAAATGTAAATATAACAGATGGAGAAAAAATGACGGATAACATCCTGAAAATAACGGGCAATGCCAGAAATGCCGTTAATCTAACTTTAAATGACCGGGTAATTTCAGTAGACCAAAAAGGAAATTTTGACGAGACAATTGCCCTGCTTTCAGGCTATAATGTAATAAGCATAAAAGCCAAAGATGAATTTGGGAATAGTGATGAAAAAAATTATAAGTTAATATATTAGTTATGCAAAAGAAAAAAGAAAAAAAAGAAGATAAGACGGTTGGGGTATCAATGTTGGATGATACGGTAAAAGCGATCCAGGCAAAATTTGGAGAGGGTTCTATTATGAAATTCGGCGATTCGCCGAAAGTGGATATTAATACGATACCGACCGGTTCCATCGGACTTGATATGGCCCTGGGCGTCGGAGGAATACCCCGCGGAAGAATTATTGAAATATTCGGGCCTGAATCTTCCGGTAAAACCACCCTATCGCTTCATATTGTCGCCGAAGCGCAAAAACTCGGCGGAGTTTGCGCCTACATAGATGCCGAACATGCTATGGACCCGGACTACACCAAAAAGCTAGGAGTGAATATTGATAATTTGCTTATCTCTCAGCCGGACACCGGCGAACAGGCGCTGGAAATTGTGGAAAGCTTGGTGCGAACCGGGAAAATTGATGTAATCGTGGTTGATTCCGTGGCTGCTCTTACGCCAAAAGATGAAATAGAAGGAGATATGGGAGCCTATCATGTGGGGAAACAAGCCAGATTAATGTCCCAGGCGCTCCGCAAACTTACAGCCATCGTGGCAAAATCAAAAACTGTCGTCATTTTTATTAACCAAATCCGCATGCAAATCGGAGTGATGTTCGGTAATCCGGAAACGACTCCCGGAGGCAAGGCTTTAAAATTTTATACTTCTGTCCGGCTGGATATCCGTAAAATTGCCCAAATTAAAAAGGGAGAAGAAATTGTCGGAAGCCGCACCCGCGTGAAAGTGGTGAAAAATAAAGTGGCTGCACCTTTCAAACAGACGGAATTTGATATTATTTATAATGAAGGAATTTCCAAAGAAGGCGAAATTATCGCCCTGGGCGAAAAATTTAAAATTGTGGAAAAAACCGGCAATTCGTATTTCTATTTACCGAATGGGGAAGCAAAAGAAAAAATAAAATTGGGTGTAGGTTATGATTCCACCCGCACATTTCTGAAAGAAGATAAAAAGGTGGCAGGGCAAATATTAAAAGAGATAAAAAAGAAATTTGCTGAACAAATTTAAACCCTCTCCACATATTCTCCAGTTTCGGTATTTACGCGAATAGTGTCCCCTTCTTCTATGAACATGGGAGCATTTAGGGTTGTGCCATTTTCCAAAGTGATTATTTTATTTCCGCTTTTGGAAGTGTCTCCGCGCACAGCCGGAGGAGCTTCTTTCACTTTAAATTCCATTTTAATAGGCAAAGTTATTTTTATAGTTTTTTCTTCGTCATCTTCATTGGTCCAAATCAATGCGGTAACAATGCCGTTTTCTTTAAAAAATTTTCCCGTGTTTCCAATGAGAGAGACATCCAATTTAAATCTGTTTTTCAGGTCTTCCGGAGGACAAAACCAATATTCGCCTCTGTTGTGATAAAGAAATTTTATTTCTCTTTTTTCTATGTCCGCTTCGTCTGCCGTATCGGAAACGTGAAAAGTGGCAGCGATTGTTTTGCCGGAGATCAGACTTTTTAATTTCACCTGATTCTGCGGTTTTCTTTGCTGGGTTCTGGCTACGTGAGATTCTATCACTTCACAGGGCTCATCATCATAGATAATGATTTTCTTTTCTCTGATTTCGTTGTATTGAAGCATATTTGATCTTGTCCCCTGACCCAGGGTCAGGGGACTTAAATTTATTTGGCAATAAATGGTAAAAGCCCTAAAAATCTGGCATTTTTGACGGCGGAGGCCAGCTGGCGTTGATTTCTTGTGGTTACGCCGGTACGTTTGTGATTCATTATTTTACCATTCGGATTTAAAAACTTTTTTAAGATTTCAATATCCTTATAGTCTATATATTTTATATTGTTGGCTGAAAAATAATCTTGTTTCATGAATTTATGGTTTTCCCCTGACCCTGGGTCAGGGGCTTAATTGCTAAAATGGAATGTCTTCAGGGTTAATATCTTCTTCCGGATATTCTATGGTATCAATTTCTTCGGGACCTTTTCCTCCAGATGTTTTTGCAGTTTCTGTGCTCTGGACCGATGCTCCGGTACTGCCACTTTTAGGACCAAACTGGGTGCGGTCGGCTACTATTTCTGTGCGATATTTTTTCTCTCCGCTTGTTTTATCTTCCCAACTTCTGGTTTGCATTCTTCCTTCCACCAGCAAAGAACTTCCCTTTTTCATATACTGAGCCACTGTTTCCGCTTGGCGCCCAAAGACCACCACATTATGATAATCGGTGGATTCCTGACGCGCTCCGTTTTTGTCTTTCCAAACACGATTAGTGGCCAAAGAAAAAGAACAAACTTTTACCCCCGAAGGAAGAGAACGGATTTCCGGGTCGCGGGTAAGATTTCCTATGACAATTGCTTTGTTTAAATACATAATTTTATTTGTTAAATTTATAATTAATTTAGACTGCCACCATGGCGTCTATTTCTTTGTCTATCTCTTCTTTGTTGATAGGAGCGGATATTTCATTTTCTCCTTCCTTTTTTGTGATTGATATTTTTCTTCTGGATTCTTTGTGTATAAATCTCTTGGCAGCGATAGTATTTTCCCTGACTGTTTTCAATATCAAAAACCTAATAAAATTGGGGTCAACATCAAGCTTCTTTTTTAATTCTAAAACTTTTTCCGGATTTATCTCAAATTTAACCCAGCCGAAATAGGCCGTATCAAATTTATTTCGCACATTTTGAAAGACCTTGCTCATGGCGTAAGCCAACGTTATCATTTTAGGCATTTCATCTGAAATGATTTCTCCGCCCAAACTAACCACAAGTTCTTTTAAATTACCATAAACAACCGGCATATTTTCTTCGGAAATGGTTGGCGACAAAAGATAACCCACTTCGTAAATACGAGAAGTTGTTTCTATATTCTCATCGGAATTTTCCATTTAACTAGTATTTTAATTACTTTTTAATAAAATCTCACTTTGGACCTTTGTGTTCCGACTTCAAGGCCGGAACAAATGAGACTTAGCCATAGTAGCAATTTTAATTTTAAATGTCAAAAATTTTTTTGGCGTTTGCTATTATCGCCCTGGCAACTTCTTCTTCGGATAAATTCTTAATTTCGGCAATTTTTTTAACCACTTCTTTTACATAGACGGGTTCGTTGCGTTTGCCACGGTGCGGAACCGGCGCGACATAGGGCGAATCCGTATCCGTCAGTATCATATTGAGCGGAGTATGTTTTACCACTTCATCGTAATCATGGGTAAAAGTTAAAACCCCGGTAAAGGAAAGCATAAAACCAAAATCAAGAAAACCTTTTGCTTCCTCCATATTGCCGACAAAAAAATGAACCACACCTTTCACCTTTGCATATTTTTTCAAAATTTCCAGCGCATCTTTGTAGGCATCTCTTATGTGCAACATCAAGGGTTTCCCTATTTCATTGGCCAGTTCTATTTGTTCAATAAATACCTTTTTTTGTTTTTCAATTGATTCCGGCTCGGTACGATAATAATCAAGTCCGCATTCCCCTATGGCTACCGTCTTTGGATCCTTTAACAACTCTCTGTAAATATTTTTATCAAAAATTTCTCCGCGGGAAGTAAATTCTTCTCCTTCCTTCCCCAATTCCTGCTTATCGTGAAAAGACGCATCTGTATGTATGGGATGGAGACCGATAATTGCGTAAACTCCTTCTTTATACTGATGGGCTATCTCAACTGCTTTTTTAGAAGTGTCCACTTGTGTGCCGACATTCATAAGCCAAGTGTCATTATCCAGGGCGCGTTTTATCACCGCATCCCTGTCTTCGTCAAAGACTTTGAAGTTTACGTGAGTATGAATATCAATATATTTAGGAGTCATTTTATTCTTTTCTCAAAAACAGCGGCTTTTCAGGTTTTTTGTTTTCTTTGATTAATTTTAAGATTTTTTCTGAAGTTTCGGGCATTATTGGATTGAGCATTTTGGCTATTTCGCACAATTGAACAACCATATTAGAAATTAATTTTTTGCCTTTTCCCTGGTCAACTTTAACAATTTTAAACGGCTCAGTTTCCTGGATAGATTTATCAAGTTCCCCTATTTTATGCCAAACATATTCTGTTGCTTTTTGAATATCAAATTTTTCAAGATAATCAGAGAATTCCTGTGAAGTTAATTTCTCAGAAATTTCCGGGGATTTTTCCAGATATTTCTCTGAAAGAGTTAAAATTCTGGAAGATAAATTCCCCAATCCATTTGCTAAACCCGAATTGTAAGCATCCTTGAATCTTTCCAGAGTAAACGGACTGTCCTCAAAGGAAGAAACTTCGCGCAAAAGAAAATATCTCAGAGCGTCCGTTCCATATTCTTTCACAATATCCCTGGGGTCAACCACATTGCCCAAAGTTTTAGACATTCTTATTCCCCCTTCGCCGGTGATAAATCCGTCCACCACTATTTGATGAGAACCGGGCAATCCTGCCGCCATCAACATCGCCTGCCACATAGCTCCCTGAAAACGAGTATTGTCTTTTCCGCAATATTGGGTAGGAGTTCCTTTTATCCAATATTTTTCAAACTGTTCCGTATCCTCCGGCCAGCCGAAAGTGGAAATATAATTGGTCAGCGCATCAAACCAAACATACATTACCTGGGCATCGTCTCCGGGCACAGGTATTCCCCAGGGCATTTTTTCTTTTATTCGCGAAATGGAAAAATCCTGCAGGCCGTTTTTTACAAAAGCTTTCATTTCGTTGAAGCGAAATTCCGGTATTACGAAATTTTTGTGTTCTTCGTAGAATTCAAGCAATTTTTCCTGAAAGGCCGAATATTTGAAAAAATAATTTTCTTCATTTATTATTTTTAATTTTATGCCGGGATGGTCTTTGCATTCGTCATTTAAAATTTCTGAATCGGTTTTTTCGCTTTCACAACCCATGCAATACTTCGCTTCATAATTTTTTTTGTAAATAAAACCATTTTTGTCGACAAGCTTCCAAAAATATTGCGCCGATTGAACGTGATGCCTGTCGGTGGTGCGAATAAAATGCGCCTCCGAAGTAATGCCGAACATTTTTAATTGATTTTTAAATGTTTCAAACCCCTGGTCAACAAATTCCTGAATAGGCAGATTTTTTTCTTTGGCTTTTTCATATACTTTCATGCCATGCTCATCCGTGCCAGTATTAAAATACACCTCATAGCCCGCAAGTTTTTTATAACGGGCAATGGCGTCCGCCCGCACCAACTCAAGAGCGTGCCCCATATGCAGGGGCGCATTTATATAGGGCAAAGTTGTCGTAATATAAAAACAGTTTTTTTTCATAAAATTTCTAACGGAGTTCTTCACTTGTTCTGGAAGAAACTTTCTTTTTTTCAATATCGCCCAATAATTCCATTATAAAAACAGATACGGGAATGGCCAGCACCAATCCCCAAAATCCGCCCAATTCAAAACCTATCAGGGCGGCAATAATCACCACCAGCGGGGAAAGACCCACCACGTTTTTTATAACCAGAGGAGAAAAAAGAAAAACTTCAAATTCATGAAGGATTAAATAGGCCCCGGCAACCATCAGAGCGCTGGAAACTCCTCCGGAAAGATAGGAAAAATAAACAGCGGGGATAAGCGCCACCAAAATACCGTAGGGAATAAGTTCCATGATTCCAGCGATGATGGACAAAAGAAGAGCATACTGAATTCCCAAAAGAGAGAGCATTAAATAAGTCAAAATAGTAATGAGAATTCCCAGAAGCATTTGTCCTTTCATCCAAAGAGCTATTTTACGGCGCGAGCGCTCCCATAAATCCACCACATATTCTTCGTGCTCTATGGGCAAAATAATTCTCAGAAACTTTTCTATTCCTTTTTCCTGGATTGAAAGATAAAAAGAAATAAGAACGATAAGGACTACGTTAAAAATGCTTCCGAAGGCCGTAGAAAGCACCTGGAAAAATCCTCCGGAAAGGTTGGCGATGAAGGCATTGGAGGTGGAAACAAGAGTGGTAAGAGACAAGCTGTGGGAAAGATTATTCACAATGTCTTTAGCTCCTGAAAAAGCATCGCTCTTGAAATAATTTAAAATTGAAGAATTGGGAAGATAGGAAGATAGGAAAACGGAAAAATTATAAATTTCAGTTATTAAAAGCGGGACAAAAAGATAAAAGAGGAAGGCCAATAAAAGAATAGTAAGAATATACAAAACAACTATTCCTAAAATTCGGTTAATTTTTATCTTTTTAAAATAAGGCACAGCCGATTCCACAAAGGAAGCCAAAATGATGGCGGTTAAAAGGACCAGAAGGATGTCCCGTAAAAACCAAAATAAGTAAAATCCAAGCGCCACCAAAAAGAATCGGATTATGGTGCCGGTACTTATGGAAATGGGAGCAAAACTATTTTTCTCGGACATAGAAATATGATACCACAAACGCTTAATTAAAAAAATACCTAGAATTTCAATACTTTTAAAAATTTGGATTTATTCCGGAAGGGCCCGATGAGCGCCAAATTGAGCTTGCTATTTTTAAAGATATCATTTGCCAAAGATTTAATTTGGTTTCCGGTTACTTTTCTAATTTCTCGGGCTTTCTTTTCCGCTTCCTCTATTTCACGCTTTAAAAGTTCCTGCAGGCCGTAAAAACTGGCAATATCGTCGCTGGATTCAAGAGAAAGTTTCATATTGCCTATCAAAAATTCTTTTACTTTATCTAATTCTTCTTTGGAAATTTTTTGTTCTTTTAGTTTTTTACATTCCAGAAGCACTGCTTCTAAAACTTCATTGATTCTTTTATTGTCCACGCCAGCAGAAACCTGCAAAAATCCATGGTCCGTGTAGGCGTCATTGTAGGCGCGCACATAATAGCCAACGCCCATTTCTTCACGCAATTTTTGGAAAAGTCTTGAGCTCATTCCCCCACCCAGGATTCCCGCCAAAACAGAAAGCACGGCATTTTTTTTATCAAACAAATCGCAACTGCGCACTCCCAGAACAAAATGCGTCTGGTCTGTTTTTTTAAACTTAACCAAAACTGCCGGCTTGGTTTGTTTTTCTTTTACTTTTAATTTCGGGGTTTTTCTATTTCGCGGAATTTTCCCAAAAACTTTATTTACCTCCCTCAGAACATCCTTTTCTTTTATCTGTCCGGCAATTATAATGGTGGTCGCCTCCGGCAAATAATGCGCTTTTTTATATTTTATAAAATCATCGCGTTTCATATTCAAAATATTTTTCTTTTCTCCGGCAACATTCCAGCCGGCCGGCTGATTGACATAAAGAAGTTCCATAATCAAGTCCTGCACGTGCCGGTTGGGCATATCTTCATACATATTTATTTCTTCAATAATGACTCCTTTTTCTTTTTGCATTTCCGTTTCCGGAAAAGTGGAATTCAGATAAATATCCGTGACCACATCAAAAATTTGCCTGAAATGCTTGGCATCCGATTTTGCATAGTATCCGGTGTATTCTTGGGCGGTAAAAGCATTGTATTGGCTCCCCAAAGCATCCAATTCCTTGGAAATATCTATGGCTTTAGGTCTTTTGATCGTTCCCTTAAAACACATATGTTCCAAAAAATGAGATAGGCCGTTTATTTTTTTCGTTTCATATTTGGAACCCGCTTCCACCAATACTAAAACAGTGGCCGTTGGGTTGTCCTTCATGGGCACTGTTATAATTCGCAAGCCATTTTTTAAGATAGTTTTTTTAAACTTCATTTATATTTTTTCTTTAATATAATTTTTTAGATTTTCCACTTTTATTCTCTCCTGCTCGCCCGTATCGCGGTCGCGGACAGTAACCGTATCGTCATTCAATGTGTCAAAATCAACCACTATGCAAAATGGCGTGCCGATTTCATCCTGACGACGATAACGTTTGCCGATGTTGCCATTGTCATCCCAGATTACCCGGCCAAATTCCGCCTTAAGCGGGGCAAATACTTTTTCATTGGCATATTCAACGAGTTCAGGTTTATTTTTTAAAAGAGGAGACACGGCGCAGATGACAGGGGCCATGGAAGGTTTGAATTTCAAAAAAGCTCTGACTTCTCCGTTCTTTTCATCTTCAGTATATGCAGAAACAAGCAAAGCAAGAAGCATGCGACCAATACCAAAAGACGGCTCTATGACATGTGGAATCATTTTTTCTCCTATTTCTTCATCTATATATTCAAGTTTGTGACTTTTTAAATCAAAATCAGTCCTATAAGCTAAACCTAAAAGTTCGTTCTGCCCGAATGGAAATTCAAATTCAAAATCAATCGTTCTTTTAGAATAATGCGCTCTGTCTCTATCTGGAACTTCAAGCTCGTGCACTTTTGACATATCAATACCTACTTCTTCCGCGAAATCAAGTATCTCTCCTCTCCAATATTCAAAATATTTTTCCCAATCTTCTTTTCTAATAAAATATTCTATTTCCATCTGCTCAAATTCACGAACTCGAAAAATAAAATCTCGTGGAGTTATTTCATTGCGGAAAGCTTTACCTATTTGCGCCATACCAAATGGAAGTTTCGGATGAAAAGCATCCACTGTGTTTTTAAAATTCACGAACATTCCCTGGGCTGTTTCCGGACGAAGATAAGAAATAGCGGAAGAATCATCAGAGGCGCCAACTTTTGTCTGAAACATCATATTAAATTTAGTTGGGCTACTAAGTTTCCCACCACAATCTGGACAAACTTTTTTATCTTCAATTTGGTCAGAGCGAAAACTATGTCCACAAATTTTACACTTTGAAAGAGGGTCCGCAAAACCTGCCACATGCCCCGATGCTTGCCAAACTTCTTGACGCATTAAAATCGCCGCATCTATGCCATACATGTCGCGCCTGCCATCTACAAATTTCTTCCACCAATATTGTGTAATATTATTTTTCAAAGCTACTCCAAAATGTCCCCAGTCCCAAGTACCACCAAGTCCTCCATAAATTTCCGAACCCGGAAAAACAAATCCCCGCCTTTTGCAAAGCGAAACAATTTTTTCCATCAGATTTTCGTCCTGTTTTTTCATAAAATTAAATTAATTCACTACCCTGTCTCCATTGGGCGGAAAATCAGAATCATTCTGAAGCCGAGTATCCAATGAGGCTTTATTAACTCTTACATCTACATTAGCAAAATCATCATGCCCGGTCAAAGTCGTGTCATTGGTAATGGTGGGAGCTGTCCCAACCTGAGAAAGCGAAGGAGTGAGTTCCACCTGGAAAGAAACTTGTCTGTCCGCTTCGGTAATGCCGGTACCCGCAGGAATTCCGCCCACATCCCAAACTATTTCTTTTGTGGAATCATTGTAAGTCAAATCTTCCGTGGCCGGAGAAAATGGACCTGCAAATTGCATCCAGGGCGGAAGGGTGGAGCTTACTTTAACTTTTGAAATATTATTGGCGGTGTTGGAAAGAGACCAAACAATGGTGTAGGTTGTTTTCTGCTCTACCTTAGGCGGAATTGGGCCACTGTTAGCAAAGGCTCCGGAATAATAGAGCGCTTTGTTGGAAAGTCCAACATCAGAAATAATTTTGATAACTTTGGAGTCCGAATTGCTTAATTCCGTGGTGACTCCGCTGTCCTGCGCCTGCTGACCGGTAATGGAAATATCTATGTAAACGGAAGGAGAAGATATAATTCCTCCGGCAGCGGAAAAAAGAGAAAGAGGAGAAAGAGAAAAAGAGACGGAGCCGGAGTCGCCCGGATTTACTTCCGTAAACTGGCTCTGGGAATTTTTATCCCAGGTTATCGTATTTTGTGAAGAATCATAAAATCCTTCCCCCGCAGATATTGTGTTGCGGTCAAAAGCATTGCCGGAAATTTTTGCGCTGATTTTCAGATTATTTATTTTTGTCTCCAGATTATTCACCCATTGTATCTGTCCCTGGATGGCTGTTTTGGTATCTATGGCATATTCCGTGTTCAGCACACCATTCACCAAAAGTTGGGCATCAATGGAAGGTTTTTGAATCATGACAATATGTTCCAGAGAATTAAAAACTGTTTCTATTATTGATTTGTCCGTCGGCGATTGGGAACCGCTCCATACCCGAAATACTTTTTGTTCTCCGTCAAAAACATCAATCATTTTGCCGGAAATAGTAATGTCCCGCTCCGCCCCCGGGGCAAGGTCTCCCAAATTCCAAATATTATTGCCCAGAGACGGCGCTGGCGTAGCATTTTCAAATTGGAAACCAATTGGGTAATCAACTTTCAGAAGAATTTGCGAAACCGGTTTAGTAGAATTTAAGGTGGCTTTCACCCCAAGATTGATATCTTGATTGGAAGTCGCTTCGGTGGGGCCATCAACCGAAAGATTTATCGGCGTGGAACTTATGGAAACATCATAGAGCTTATCTTTCACAAAAATGGCATTGGACCCTTCCACTCTGTATTCCAGAGAAATTTTTATTTCACGCGTGCTTCCCTGTTCGCCATAGAGCACTATGGTTTCACTGTCGTTTTTTATTCCCCCAGCGGGAATTGTTCCTAACGATACTCGCAGATGTTCGCTGTTTTGGGATAAGGTATCTTCCGAACTTTTCGGATATTCTATAACCAGGTCGGCAAGCTCAAGAGATGAATTATTTTTATTTGTTATTTCAAGCAAAAGAGGATAATCTTCTCCACCGGCCGTAAAAGCATTGCTCAGAACGGAAATATCAATATTATCATTGGAAACGGTATTGCCATTGGCAAAAAACATATAGAAAGCATAACCTAAAGCCAAAACAAAAAAGATAATAGAAAAAATGAAAAATTTTTTAAACATGGATGTTTTCATAAAAAATTTTTCCCTAAAGCTAGACACATTTTCTTCTTTTTTTACCCAGGAATCCATTACTTCCCTTTTTGGGAAATGCGGGAAACTGTCCCGATGTTCAATTCTTGTTTGATAATCTTTATTAAAAAGTTTGCTTTTCAACTCTTCCAGCTTATTTAATTTGTCTCCGTCGTAGGGTGGCATCCGTTAATTATATCATATTTTATAAGTGTGTCTCTTTGAGTGCTTTGTTGATTTGATGTAATATTTTTGCCCTGCTTTCAGAAACTTTAAAGAGGATTTCTTCCTCAAATGGAGACTTAATGAAATCTTGCAATACCTCGTTGCCTCCGATATATCCGAGATTGTTTAGAACACGCAGGACAATAATGGCTTCAATGTTGCGCAATTCATCTTTGGTTGTTGATTTTCCTAAAATAGACAATCCATTCAATAAATCCATAAACAAATCTTTATTCGGGTCTTCTCCAGCCAGCAGGCGTTTTAATAATTTTGAAATATTTACAAAAACTTCAAAAGTTCCGGGTTCCGATAAATTTTCCAGCTTGTTTGTTTTGGAGGCATTGGTAATTCGCCAAAAATCTTTTCCCTTCACTAAATCAATTTTGAGATAGGCAAAATCCTGCAAAACAAAACGCAATTTTGAACACATTTTGCGCACCCCCTGAGCGGAAGCATAAATCATCCCCAAATCGCGGGTAAAAATGGCATAATATTTCCCGGTTTCTCCAAAATTTCCGCTACCCAATATTATTCCTTCCGTGTGATATATGTGGTGCATCTTATTTTAAGTTTTCATCCAAAAATTTTTTTAAACTTTTTAAATCCTTTTTATCATTGTCGTAAAAGTAAGTATTTATTCCGACAGATTGCGCGCTTTTTACTGCATCAATATCATGCTCAAAATAAACTATTTCGTTCTTATCTAAATTAAAATTTTTTAACATTATTTCATAATATTTTGGATCTGTTTTTTCTGGATTATGCTGCATCGTGAAAACCTCATATGGCATTTTGTCTAAATTGTATACTTTAAATTTATCATGCATAGCTCCAGTAAGAATAATTTTTTTATTTTGATAGGTTTCAAGTAAGCCAAACATTTTATCAAAAATTTGACCTCCATCTGAAACAAAACAATCCACAGCATCTATTAAAATTGTTTTCATATTTTATTTCTCAATTTTAATTTTAAACGCTAGTTCATCTATTTTTATTTCCTCACCGCTATTTTGCTTAAATTCTATCTTGGATACCAGAATAGTCTTTTTTATTTCTGTTTCAAATTTTTGGATTAATTTTTTACCTTCTTCGCCAGTCTCAACAATAAGAGAAATAATATCGCTTGGCGTAAGCCCCATTTTTTTGCGCATATCTTGTATAGCCCGGGTAAGTTCTCGATAATTCCCTTCTGTTTTTAGTTCTGAGGTAATTTCAGTGTTTAATCCTATTACTCCCGTACCTGAATAGTTCTTTACGTTCAATTCCGATGCTATTATATTGTTGTAATCTGGAGAAAATGCCGGACCAGTCGCGCTTGATAGAATCTGCCTTACAGGAATATTTTTTTCTTGTCTTTCCTTCAATAAAATTGAAGTAGTTTTTCTTACCTCTTCCATATTTTTTAAAACTTTCGGTTTACCAAAAGAGAAAAGTTTAGATTGTTTTTTAGGCCAACTTACTAAATGCACGCTTTCTTCATCGCTTTTTGTTTTTAGTTTCAGCCAAATATCTTCTGACGTAAATGGAGTGAAGGGCGCCATGATTTTTGCCAGAGTTTTTAAGACAAAATATAAAGTCTGCTTGGCTTCTTTATCGCCATTTTTAATTCTTTCACGCGAACGGCGCAGATACCAGGTGGACAAGTCTTCAATAAATAATTCAATCGGTCCTGTTGCAATTGCCAGATCATATTTTTCCATTCCATTTGTTGTTTCAGAAATAACTTCATTTAAGCGAGAAGTAATCCACTTATCTAAAATATCATCTGATTTTTTATATTCTAAAATTTCCAATTTATGGTCGCGGTAGAGTTCATAAAATACAAAGACATTATTCAATCTATTTATTATTTTATTGGAAATATCTTGGACAGCTTTTTCTAGAAAATTGATATCTTCTCCTTTCATTACCGGACAGGACATAAGGTAGAAACGCAGGGCATCGACTCCATATTTATCAAATAAAATCCACGGGTCCGGGAAATTATTTTTTGATTTGGACATCTTCTGGCCGTCTTCTGCTAAAATAGTCCCGGTAGTAACAATATTTTTAAATGGCGCCTTATTGAAAAGAATCGAAGAGATCACGTGAGTGTAATAAAACCAAGTTCTGGTCTGAGCAATATATTCTGCGACAAAACCTGCTGGAAAATTTTTCTTTTTCCAATCCGGATTTTCAAACGGATAATGATCCTGCGCAAACGGCATTGAACCGGACTCAAACCAGCAGTCGATAACTTCAGGAATTCTTTTGTACTCTTCTCCTTTCTCATCGATAAGTGTAATAGCATCTATATATGGCCTATGTAAATCCAGCTCGTAATTTTTATTGTGCGGAAGCGAGATAAAGTCAAATTTTCTTATTTCGGCATTTTTAAGGGGAACGAATAATTTATTATTACTTGATACGCCGTCTAGAGTCATTCCTTCCACTAAAAAAGTCAAAGCGTTGGTCGCATTTCCATGACCGATGATTAAAATATTTTTCCCGGCATATTTTGTTTCCAATTCATAAATAAAATCGCCAAGTCTTTTTACCATTTGAATAAAATTTTCACCTTCGGGTAAAATTTCAGTTGGTTTATCTAAATAGTCTTTATCATAATATTCGTCGAAGGTAGCTCTGTTTTTACCCTCAAAAATAGAGCTAGTTTCTTGTTCCCGAACTCTCTTGTCATAAATAACTTTTCCCAACGGAAAATTAATTTGTTTACAGAATATTTCGGTAGTTTCTTTTGCTCTGTTAAGCGGAGAAGAAATAACAATATCTATTTTTTCTTTAAAATTTTTGCAACTTTCTAAGATTTGTTCTTTTCCTTTTTTTGTTAAATTGGCATTCAGTTCGGCATTTTTATAATGGATACCGCTTTTGAGATTATTTTCCGCTTCGCCGTGCCGCATAACAAAATATTTATTGCCGGACTTTTTTGTTTTTGACTTTAAATCTTCTAAGGAATTTACAAACATTATTTTACCGGAGGCAGATTTCCAAAAGGGCAATGGGCTCGCCCAATAGCGGTTGCGGGAGATAGTCCAATCCGGAGCAGATTCCATCGTGTTTTTAAAACGTCCATCTTTTAAATGAGCTGGAACCCAATTTATGGATTTGGCATTTTTGAGCAGGTCCTTTTTAACTTTTTGAATATTCACAAACCAGGAAGGCAAGGCGTAATAAAGGAGTGGCGTCTCGCATCGGTAACAATGAGGATAAGAGTGGATTATCTTTTCTTTTTCAAATAGTTTTCCATTATGGGCCAAGTATTTAATTATGAGAATATCGGCAGACTGATGGTCTTCTTTTGGCTTCACTTTAATCCCGGCAAAATCTACAACCTCTTTTGAAAATGTACCATTCGGTTCAACATGACGAATGAACGGAATATTATTTTCTTTGGCAAGATTCATATCGTCTTCCCCAAAGGCAGGAGCCTCGTGGACGATACCCGTCCCTACGTCTGTCGTAACAAAATCCGCATGCCAAACTTTCCAGATATTTTCTTTATTTGGCATATCAATATTTTTATAATAATCAAATATTGGCTCATAAGAGAGGCCTATAAGATCGGAACCTTTTATATCATTGTGAACTATTTCAATTTCTTTATCTTTAAAAACTCTTTCAACGCAAGCGCTCGCGACAATAAGCAATTCCGGAATTCCTTTTACTCGAAGTGCTGTATAATCCATATCTTTTCCTACAGCAATGGCCGTATTTCCTGGAAGCGTCCATGGTGTCGTCGTCCAGGCAATCATATACACAGAGTCTTTAGTTATTTTCCCTTCTCCAAATTTTTGTCCTGGTTTTAATTTAGATTTTACGTAAACTGAAATATCAGTTATATCCTTATAGCTGTTATCCATCGCAATTTCAGAATTGGCAATCGGCGTCTCGCATCGCGGGCAATATGGAAGCACGCGCACTCCCTCATAAAGTAATTCTTTTTTATGAAGTTCTCCGAGAGCCCACCAGACACTTTCAATGAAAGTGTTATCCATGGTTTTATATGAATTATCAAAATCCACCCATCTGCCGATGCGGTTGACTGTTTTTTCCCATTCAGAAACATAAATTAGGACTTTGCTTCTGGCATATTCAACAAATTTATCTATGCCCATTTCTTCTATGGCTTTTTTGCCGGAAATTTTCAAATCATTTTCCACAATATTTTCTATCGGCAATCCGTGACAATCCCAACCCCAACGTCTCGGCACACAAAAACCGGACATTGTTTGATAACGCCCAATGACATCTTTCGTCACACTCCCCAAAATATGGCCATAATGAGGAAGTCCTGTGGCAAAAGGCGGACCATCGTAAAAAACATATTTCCCTTTCGGGGCTTTTTTCTCCAAAGACTTTTCAAAAATTTTATTTTTCTTCCAGAATTCCAAAATCGCTTCTTCCCGAAGCGCTGTTTCAGACTTAGTATTGCTTTTATCATCCATAATTAAGATATTAGCAAAAAAAATGGATTTTTACTATCTTTTACATCACTTCCTGCTGGTAACATTTCTCACAATAAATAAGAAATTTTTCTGATGGATCATATATAGTTTCAATATCTTTTTTGCATTTTGCGCATATTGTTTTATATTTTTTGCCAGCTTTTACAAAATGAAGCCTTTTTTCTATGCGCAATAACGGGTGTATGTTAGGAAGGGGCAAATTAATTCTTTTATAAAATTCGAGTTCGGAAACAATTATCCTAAAAGGCCTACCGCTTACCTCACAAATTATTGCTTTGTTTAAAATATCATCTGATATTTCATTAATTGTTTTTGGCAAATCACTGTATTTCACAATCTCTATGTTTCCAACATTCGTTTCCGGTTCTTTTGCTACATATCCACCTAGCTTTATTATTTCTTCGTTACTAAGAGGATATGCGATCTGCGCCAGAGAAAAATTATAAGCCTGAGCTGAAAATTCCAAACCCAAACCGTCTCCGTATTCCCCTGCCTTAAGCATTTCCGATTTTATATCATCAATAATCTTAAAATATTCAACTTCCTTATATTGCTTGTTTAAAATGCAGTAAGATTTATTTTGAAGTCCAAAACACATAAAACAATTATTCAAGTTTTTTGAATTAAAAATAAACTCGCAATCGGTGCAGAATTTTGAGGACACGGAAAATTTTACCCGGCTCGATTGTGAGCCGATATTGACATCCATATACAACAAACTGGAATGACCGCCTGAAAAAGTGAAATCCATGGAATCTTTATGGGAAAGAGCGCCGTCTCCATGCCTGATGTTCTCAGAATTATCCGCGTCGATAGCATCATATAAATTTTTAGAATTGGCTAAATTAACCCCAGAAACATTATCAACGGCGATATTTCTTGGACCATTTGCCGGCAGTGATTTTACCAAGTCCCAGAATTTTCCCTCATAGTCAGAAAGAATTTCTCTGGAAAGAGGATAAATTGAATTTATAAACGATTCGTATTCCTCCTTTGACAGTTGTTTATTATAAACGCAATATTTTTTGTTCCATAAATTTACGCAGCCGAAACAATTCTGGCAATTATGACAATCAAAAAGAAACATGCCCTCCATGCAATTGTTGGAAAAATAAATAAAAGAGGACTTGTATAAATGGTCGGAGGACAGGCATTCATATATGAATTCTGAATCCCAAATTTGAAAGGAATCCATAACATTGCGGCTTTTATCAATCATATTGGAATACCAAACATCTTCAACACCATAACAGGCTATGACATAATAGCCATTCTTCACATTGCGTCCGCCATTCGAGTATTCGCTGTTCACAGAAGACGGATCCCGATTTAAAAACGACGGCATCGGAAACTTCCTGCGGAGAGACAATAAATTTTTCATTGGATCATCTCCTTCTTTGTATTTAATTCCAAATGAAAAAGCGTCAAATTTATCGCCAATAAAATATTGATAATCATACACAGAAAATGGGCATTCTTCCGGAAGAATCGATATCATCATCTCATTATGTCCGGGTACATCGCATTCGCGCTTAAAAAGACGGGAGAAATTCATATGTATCAACCGTCGTATTCTCCTGCAAGTCGGGCAAAAATTCGGCGGTGGCACAGAAAACATTTTTAGAAATTTAATATCTCCCTCCTCAATCTTGAATTCCCCTTCACAGTAAGGATGCATGCCTTTCCATTTGCATATTCGCGCGTGAGGAACAAGCGATCCCATAATTTCGCCTATGGCACTATCAAATTTTGGAGTTTTGCTTATCATTTTTAGAATTCTAAAAAATTACATCCTCTCCGGAGCTTTGATGCCCAGAAGATACAGCCCATTTTTTAGGACGATGGAAAAAGCCAAAGTGAGAGCAATTTTGTAAGGCGACTCCATGTCATCTTTGTCTATGATTTTAGTGTTGCCATAATAAGTGTTGAAGGCGCGGGCGATGTCTATCAGATAATTCGCTATGTGATGCGGTCCGAATTCTTCTGCAGACCTCAGTACGACTTCCGGGAATTTATACAATAATTTTTCTATATCTCCTAAAGGAATAGGTTCGGATTTTTCATCATTCAAAAGAAATCCGGGCAAAATATTTTCCATTTTCGCTTTTTCCAAAATGGAATTGGCGCGGGCATAGGAATATTGCAAATACGGTCCGGAATCTCCTTCAAAGGAAATTGATTTTTCAAAATCATAAATAATATTTCCGCCGATGTTTTGTTTCAGAATGGAATATTTTAAAGCCGAGACTCCTACATCCTTGCTGATTTGATTTTTTTCTTCTTCCGTAAATTCTCTGTCTTTTATTTTTTCCGAAATTTCCGCGCAAGATTCCAGAATCAAAGATTCTCCGGTAATCACATTCCCTTTTCGGGAAGACATTTTGCCGGAAGCCAGGCGCATCATGCCGTGTACGATATGTTTCATCTTTGAAGCAATTTCAGGGCTTATCACTTCAAGCGCTTTTTTGACTACTTTCATATATTCTTCCTGCTCATTGGCGGTTATCACCAGAGACATATCCAATTTTTCTTTTTCAAATTTGGTTTCCGTGAGCCCCAATTCTTTGGTTTCATAAGTGGGCAAACCCTGGGAAGTGATAAAAACTCTGGTGTGCAATTTGGGGTCATATTTTTCCGCATGGAAAACAATAGCTCCGTCCGATTTTTCAAAAATTTTGCCTATATTTTCACGAACAATTTTTTCGCCGATAGGAGCAACCAAACTTTCAAAGAAATAATAATTGAAACTGGTGCCCAGGGTTTTATAAATTTCCTCAAAGGCTTCCAGGGTGATTCTTCTGCCCCAATCATAAATATCATTTATTTTCTTGTCGCTTTTGTTGTAAACTTTTTTATTTATTTCATCAATTTCTTTTTTTGCTTTTTCATCATTTTCATAGGCATCATTGCCTTTGGCATAGGCATCGCCGATGTAATCGGCTTTTTCGGCGATAGATTTATCTTCACTAGGCATACCGGATTTTAAAAGCTCATAAATCGCTTTGGCCACATGCGGACCGACGTCGCCCTGATAATTGGCGCGGATCGTTTTCGCCCCAGAAAACTCAACGATGCGGGAAATGGATTCTCCTATGGCGTTGCTCATCAAGTGCCCGATATGAAAAGGCTTGAAAGGGTTCGGCTGGGTGTATTCCACCATTACTTTTTTATTTTCAAAAAGTTTATTTTGCCCGAAATTTTTATTTTCCAGAATTTCTTTTATGGAATTAATGAAAAACTCCCTGTTCAAATAAAAATTAATAAATCCCGCACCAGCCACTTCCACTTTTAAAATTTCTTCAAGCAGATTTTTATTTATTTCTTTAACTATTTTCCCCGCCAACGTTTTGGGATTTATTTTTAGTTTCTTGGCGAGGAACATGGCCACATTGGTGGAATAATCTCCCATTTTTAAGTCCACCGGATGTTCAAGAGAAATACTGCCGAATTCTATATTAAGATTTTCCAGAGCATCTTTTATTAAATTTTCTATTTTTTCTTGCATTTTTATTTGTGTCCTGTGCTTCCCTCACGCCCCGTTCCACGCACAGTTTCAGAAAGTTCTTCAACTTCTACAATATCACAATGTTCAAATTTTTGAATAATCATTTGCGCAACTTTATGCTCTTTTTCCAAAACAACCTCTTCGTTTTTAGTATTAAATAAACTCATAACTATTTCACCCCGGAAGCCAGCATCTATCACTCCGCCCATTATTTTTAAGCCCATATTGAAAGATACCCCGGATTTATCCCAAATTAAACCGACACAACCTTCAGGTATTTCAACCATTACTCCTGTGTGTACCTGTCTTTGTTTTAAAGGAGGAAATATCACATTCTCTAGGGCATAAAAATCCATCCCCGCATCTCCAGGATGCCCGTGCGTCGGCAGTTTTGCGTCTTTATTTATTTTTTTAACTTTTATTTGCATTTTATTTTATGATTTTTTTAATTTTTTCATAAATCATTTCGTGAATTTGTCCGCGGGATAAAATTTTTCCTTTCTCCGAACATTCTATTTTTATAAAATTCGGAATTTCTTTGACAAGTTTCAGTGCGCTTTTGCGGGAATTTATCAGGAAATTTACATCTGCTTCGTGCACATCTTTTTTCTTCTTCAAATAAGCTCTTTTCATTTTACTGCTGTCGCGTTTTCTTAATAGTTTAAAAACGATTTCCGTCGGTAAATCCAAATATAAAGTAATGCTCGGACGCGGAATACCGAAAACGTCGTATTCCATCTTGTCCAGCCATTTTATAAAATTATTTCTCTTTTTTACGTTTTTAATTTTTCCGCCCTGGTGAATTTGGTTGGCGCTCACATAACGATTGGCTATGACAATATATCCTTTTTTCAGCCATTCTTCTATTTCTTCTTTTGTCTCCCATCTGTCTGCCGCATATAAGACTGAAGCAATTTTCGGATGTACATTTAAAAAATTATAATATTGCTCGGAAAGGCAATGCCCGATAAATGCACCGAAAAAATTTTTATAATATTCCGGAAAATCAACTATTTTTATTGTTTTACCTTCATTTTTTAATCTCTTCGCCAAAAGTGCAACCTGGGTCGCCTTCCCGCTTCCATCTGTGCCGTCAATGACTATGAGTTTGCCTTTTCTTGCCATAAATTATTTTCCTCTCAAAACTTTATCCATTTGTCTGGCAATTTTGATGAAATCTTTTTCTTTTCTGCCCCGAGTCGTTTCGGCCGGAGTGCCCATACGTATGCCACTGGGGTCAAATGGAGAACGAGTTTCTCCCGGAATGGTGTTTTTGTTGCAAATAATACCCGCTTTTTCAAGTTTCGCTTCCGCTTCTTTGCCCGAAATGCCCTTTCCATCCATCCAGGTATCCATTAAAATTAAATGGGAATCTGTACCACCGGAAACAATGCGCCAGCCAAGTTTTTGCAATTCATCGGCAAAAACTTTGGCATTTTTTATAATTTGCTTGGCGTATTTTTTAAAAGCTGGAGTAGCATCTTCTTTCAGCATCACTGCCACCCCGGCAATCTGCCCCAAATGCGGACCGCCCTGTAATCCCGGAAAAATCGCCTTATCAATCAGGCTAGAAATATTTTTATCTCCTACTTTTTTATCTTTTCTGCAAAAAATCATGGCACTGCGGGGGCCTCTTAAAGTTTTGTGTGTGGTGGTGGTAACAACATCGGCATATTCAAAGGGCGTCGGATAAACTCCTCCCGCAACCAATCCGGCAAAATGCGACATATCTACCATCAGAAAAGCGCCGCAGGCGTCAGCCACTTCGCGACATTTTTTAAAATCAACAACGCGAGGGTAAGCGGTAAAACCAACGACAATAACAGAAGGTTTTTCCCGCATTGCATCTTCTTTCATTTTTACGTAATCAATCAACTCGGTTTTTAAATTTAGAACGATGGGTAACTGTTCCCAAACTTTTCCTGTGATGGAAACTTTTTGTCCGTGAGTAAGATGTCCTCCGGAAGAAAGAGGTAAACCCATAATCTTGCCCCCTCGGGGGGCAAGCGCTAGATATACGGATAAATTTGCGGGCGAACCGGAAAGCGGCTGCACATTCACATGCCATAGGTCGGGTTTTAATTTAAAAAGTTTCAGGGCGCGTTCCTGGCAGAGAGTTTCCAGTTTATCCACATTCACTTGCCCCCCGTAATATCGGGCAAAAGGGTATCCTTCGGCATATTTATTATCAAAAATTGAGCCTAGGGCAGTTAAAACATCTTTGGAAACATAATTTTCCGAGGGTATCAGATTAATGACTTTTTTTTGTCTTTTTTCTTCGGCTTTTATTAACTTTTCTATTTGTTTGTCTTTCATAGTTTTATTGTAGCACTATTACTTTTGGAAATAAAACAAGGGATTTACGCCATCGGATTTCATAACAATAGTGCCCAGCAAATCAGTCCTGAAAATTTTTGCACCGAATAAAGCCAGAGTATCCAGCGTTTCTTGGTGCGGATGGCCGTATTTATTATCCTTGCCATCCGAGATAAGAGCATAGGTCGGAGAAACAGCTTTCACAAATTCCGGCGAAGAAGAAGTGCGGGAACCATGGTGCCCTACTTTTAAAATTGTGCTGTGAAGTTGTGCCGCTGAATTTTCTCCAAGAATTATTTTTTCTGTTTTGAAAGTGGCGTCGCCTGTCAACATCACGGAAGTATTGCCATAGGAAAGTTTTGCCACCACGGAACCGTCGTTGGTCGCCCAGGAAGAAACATCCCGGTCCGGAAATAAAATATCAAGCATTACTCCCCCGCCTAGGTCCAATCTCATTCCTCTTTTTGCCAGAAAATCGGGAATATTTTCTTTTTTCATTTCATCTCTCAGGTTTTGATATGTCTTGGAATCGGTCAAGGCTCCGGCCTCAAACACTTCACCCACTTTATAAATTTTTAAAACATCCAAAAATCCGCCGATATGGTCCGCATCCGGATTGCTGATAATGAGCGCGTCTATTTCCCTGTCAAAAGGAGACATTACTCGGGCAAGCTGGCTTAAAATTTTTTTGGGAGGACCGCCGTCAACTAATATTTGCGTCCCGGTCGGAGATTCAATAAAAAGCCCATCCCCTTGCCCCACATCCAGCATGGCAAAAGTAAGAACCCTGTGAGAATTTTGCCAATCAAGATAAAAAATAAAAATATTTCCTACCAAAAGCAAAAAAGCAAAGAGAGTCAACCAATATTTTTTACAATTTTCAAACATTTAGTAATACTAGCACGTGAAATACGCTACTTCATAGCATTTTCATCCGATAAGTAATACAATAAAAGTTATTATGGATATGTTTAAACAAAAAACTTTTAATATTCCCAAGCTGAAAGGTATCTCGGAAAAGAATGTGGAGGAACATTTGAAACTTTATGCTGGCTACGTAAAACATTCCAATCTTATCTTTGAAAAAATGGCAGAATATATGGCCGACCCTGAAAAAAATGCTTATGTTATAGGCGAATTGCAAAGAAGATTGGGTTTTGAGTTCAACGGCATGAGAAATCATGAATATTACTTCAAATTTTTGGAAGGAGGAGCAAAACCGCTGCCGGTAAATTCTCAATTTAAAAAAGCCATAGAAAAATATGTGCCTGATTTTGAAAAATGGCTGCCCATGTTCAAAAATTTAGCGATGACCCGCGGTATTGGTTGGGCAGTGTTGTATTGGGACAAAGAAACAAAACAAATTATTCCTGCCTGGATAGATGAACAGCACATGGGGCAATTAAATGGGCTCAGTTGGATTCTAGGTATTGATATGTGGGAACATGCTTATATTTATGACTACCCAACCTCAGAAAAGAAAAAATATATAGATGCTTTTTTTGAGAATATAAATTGGGAAAATATTGAGAAAAATTTTATTGAGGCGCAATAAAAAAACTTTTTATACTTCTGCCAAAAAGTTTGTAAATAAAATAGATATAAATTAACAACACCAGAAAAAATGGAAAATTTGGAATAGACAACGAGGCAAATGGAACGTTGGAGAAAAAATTTATGACAGCCAATTCATAATGAAGCATTAAATATGAAATAAAACCAAACGGAACAGAAAACATATACCAAACAAGTCCCGCGAATCCGGTTAAAAAACCGAAAATCATAGTGAGCGGAATAATGGGTAAAATTAAAACATTGGTCGGCAACGCGACCAAGGATAGATTCCCCATTTTATAAAGAATAAAGGGCATGACAAAAATATAAGCAGCACAAGTCACACATACGATATCTCGCAAACCCAAACGGGGCGTAATCCATAAAAA
The DNA here is from genome assembly GCA_963842815.1 of Candidatus Nomurabacteria bacterium. Taxonomy (GTDB): domain Bacteria; phylum Patescibacteriota; class Minisyncoccia; order Phycocordibacterales; family UBA9973; genus UBA9973. Next base: position 239,729 of record CAWJHU010000001.1, on the reverse strand, counting down.
ATACTTTTCAATTTTGGGTGAAAAAAATATTACAGCTACTGTGGCAATAAAAGAAAGCTGGAAAGAAACATCAAAAGCCAGAACAAATGGATTTATTAAAATCATCGCAACCCCGGCCAGAATCAGCGCCCGCGCTACGTCATAATTTCTGCCGATAAGACGGGCCGATAAAGCCAAAGTCGCCATTATGCCTGCCCGGATCGCCGTGGAAGACCCGCCGGTCATCAGGACAAAAAGCAGAATAGAAATTATTCCAGCCCCGATGCCGATATTTTTTGGGAAAGAGGAAAGTAGTTTCATAATCCATTCGGCCACAATGGTTACGTTGTAGCCGGAAAGCGCCACGATGTGTATGGTGCCCGTATTTATAAAACTCTGGGCTAAAGAATGGTCAAAGGAAGCTTTTTCCCCCAGAATAAGCCCGCCCATGAGCAATGATTCGGGTTCTCTGATAGCCAAATTCATTTTGGCTAAAAATATTTCTTTGGCATAAAACAGCGCATTTTTTATAAAATTTCCATTCCCCCGAGATACAATTTCAATTTTCGGATAACGCATCACGTAAAACACTCCGTCTTTGCGCAAATAATTCACATAGTCAAATTCAATGCCCTGGTCGGTCATAAAATTGTCCGGTTTTCCCAAAGTTCCTATTAAATTTATCCGGTCGCCATATTTTAAATCAATATTAATATCTGCGGTCGTTAAAATTTTTGTTTTATCTTTGCCATTTTGTATTTCCACGGTAAATTTTTGATTATTTTCTCCAATACTTGGTTCATCTACGATTTCTCCAGAGAAAGAAACCTTTTGGTTCACATTGGATTCAAAAATAATCGGCGCAGGAACATCCACCATTTGAAATCTGAAAATGCCGAAGGAAAATGTGAAAATAAAAATAGAAACAATAACACCCCACTTGTTTTTTGAAATAAAAATAAAAAATAAGAACAAAGTTAAAGAGATAAATCCCAGCAGAATGGCAAAATATGCATTTATAAAAACAAAAGAGCGCAATAGCACTCCTAGAACAAAACCAAAACAAGATGCATAAAAGATTTTCTCTTGCATTTAAAAATTATTTTTCTTTTTTAAGTTTCATCGCAACGCCATCCGCAAAATTGGTGGCTATTTCATCCGCTCTTTCGTTCCATTTATGGCCACTATGCCCTTCCACATAAATCCATTTGATTTTAAATAATTTTGAAAGTTCATAAAGTTCTTCCCAAAGTTCCTTATTTAAAACCGTCTTTTTGGCAGCATTTCTCCAATTATTTTTCTGCCAATTGAAAATCCATTCGGTAATTCCCAAAATAACGTATTTTGAATCGGAAAAAATTTCTATGGAGACATTTTTTTCCGTTTTTTTAATATGTTTCAGCGCCTCAATGGGCCCGGTAAGCTCCATTTGATTATTTGTCGCATGCTTTGATGCTCCGCCAATTTCAAAAACTTTTTTTCCGTCAATTAAAATAGCGCCCCAACCTGCCTTGCCGGGATTCCCTCTTGCCGCTCCATCCGTATAAATTATTGTTCTTGCTTTTTCCATAATCTTTATTAATAAATGTCTTCCACTCTTAATCTTAACTCAACTTTGCCCCTAAACCTAGACAAATCAAAGGTGGCCAAAAGATTTACTTTTAAATTTTCCGATAAAGGAACTTTAAAAGATTCATTATTTGAGAAAAAAGAAATTGCCTTAACTTTATTTTTGCTTGCATCGGAAAAAGTAATTTCCAAATGTTCTCCGGAACCGTTTTTCCCGAATTTTTTAATATTTTCTATTTTTGCTCCTTCAAAAAGAAAAATTGGCTTGGGATTAGCCAGACCGAAGGGGGCAAGTTTTTCCATTTCTTTCCAATTTTTCATATTTACTACGCCTAAATCGGATTTAATATCATAAACTATTTCACTTTCCGTTTTATCGCGCTTCACTTTATTATAAGAAAGAGAAAGGGCTTCTTCTAAAAAATGAATTTTGTCGTTGTGCACCGTAAAACCGCCGGCAAATTCGTGTCCGCCGAATTCCGCAAAAAATTCACTTGTTTCGGTCATAAGTTCCACAACGGACACCGATCCATCGGAACGACAGGAACCCTTGATAAGGTCATTTTCATCTTTTCCCCAAACGAAAACGGGTTTTTTGTGTTCTTCCGATATTTTGGCGGCCACCAGCCCGAGAACCCCCACCCGCCACTGCGGATTGCCTATCACGATAACTTCTCCCATTTTGCGTTTTTCAAATTTTTTATTCACTTCCCGCATAATGCCGGCAACCATTATTTTTCTATCATCATTTATTTTTGATAAGTGGCCGGCAATTACTCCCGCTTTCACCTCATCGCTTGTGGAAAGAAGTTCATAGGCCTTCATGGGGTCATCCATCCGGGAAGCGGCATTCAGTCTGGGCACCACCATAAAACCGATATCATCTTCGGTCAGATATTTTTGGTCAATATTCATTTTGGCTAGAAGTTTTTGCAGGCCGGGACGGGAAGATTTTCTTAAAACTTTCATCCCAAAATAAGCGATGGCTCTGTTCTCTCCCAAAAGAGGAACCAGGTCGGAAAGAGTGGCCAACCCCGCCATATCCATAAGCCATTTTTCCCAACCGATATTTATTTTATAAAATTCGCCGTATTTTTTTACAAATCCTTGCACAAATTTAAAAACTACTCCTGCTCCACATAACATTTTTTCAGGATAATTATCCACCTTCGGATTTAATATTGCATAAGCTTTCGGTAAAGAAAGTTCGGGGTGTAAAAAATTAAGGAGCCGTGGGTCCCCTGTCTTTTTGTCTCCGAGGGCGAAGGCGGGAGAATTTTTTACACCCTGAACTTTCTGTTTCGGCAGGTGATGGTCGGTAATAATCACTTCAATTCCCTCAACTTCCGCTTGGGCCACTTCAGCCACTGCCGTAATCCCCAGGTCAACAGTTATTAAAAGTTTTACCTTATCTTTTGCAAATTGTTTTATGGCAGAAGGATTAAGCCCGTAGCCTTCGGAATTTCTTCCGGGAATATAAATTTCATAATTCGTAAAACCGATTTTTTTGAATAAATCTTCCAAAATAACCGCCCCGGGAATGCCGTCGCAATCGTAATCCGCATAAATAACGATTTTTTCTTTGCTGTCTATGGCCTCAAAAAGCTTCACGCAAGCTTTTTCCATATCTTTCATCTTGAATGGGTCGTGCAAATCCCTTTCAAAATCCGGATTCAAAAAAATCTCCGCTTCCTCCGGAGTTTTTATACCTCTTTTCCCTAAAATTGTCCGCAACAGTTCATCATATCTCTGCATAGAGCAAATTTTAGCATAATTTGATACAATATCAGAATGGAAAACTGTATTTTTTGCAAAATCGCAAAGGGTGAAATACCTTCAGAAAAAATTTATGAAGACGAGATAGCTCTCGCTTTTTTGGATATTAATCCGGTTAATTTGGGCCATACTTTGATTGTGCCGAAAAAACATTTCAATAATATTTACGATGTGGATGAAAATACGCTTGCCTACATTATGAAAATCGCTCAAAAGGTAAGTATTGCTTTAAAAAAAATCGGCGCGGACGGAGTGAACGTAACGATGAACAACGACAAAGATGCCGGACAAGTAATTTTTCATTTGCACATACACGTTATACCAAGACTTAAAGGAGACGCTCTGCCCCTTTGGCCCGGAAGAAAACCTAAAGACGGAGAAATAAAAGAAACAGCAAAAAAAATTATTTCAGCGCTTTAATTCCCGGCAAGGTACCATTCGCCAGAAAATCCAAGGTGGCCCCGCCGCCGGTGGAAACAAAAGAGAATTTTTTCTCCATTTTCATTTTTGATACCATAGAAACAATATCTCCTCCGCCAATGATACTTTCTGTTTTTGCTTTTGCCACTGATTTTAATATTTTTTCAGTTGCTTTTGCCCCTCCGGATTCATATTTGCCCAATGGTCCATTCCAAAGAATGAGTTTTGATTTTTTAACCAATTGTTCCAGAATTTTCACCGTTTTATTCCCCATATCCAAAATAATTTCGTCTTTTTTAACTTTATTTGCTTCTTTGTTCATTAATTTATTGCCCGATTTCACAAGAACATCTATCGGCAAAACCAATTTTTTGTTTTTAAGAATTTCTTTAAAATTATAATTCGTATTATCTGTGAGAGACTGCCCTATTTCACAGCCTTTGGCTTTCAGAAAATCGTTCGCTAAAGCTCCGCCGATAAAAACCTGGTCTGCCAATCTCAAATATTTTTTTATCAAAGGCATTTTAGTGGAAAATTTGGCTCCTCCCAAAATAAAAAGAAAGGGGCGTTTTGGTTTTTTAAAAACTTGAGACAAATTTTTTATTTCCTGTTCAAATTGTAAACCTGCATAGCTAGGCAGATATTTTGGCAACTCAACTATCGAAGCATGGGCGCGATGGGAAACCGAAAAAGCTTCATTTACATAAATGTCGCCCAATTTTGAAAGTTTTTTGGCGAAATTCGGGTCATTTTTCATTTCCCCGGGGAATTTTCTGATATTCGGCAAAAAACCAACCTGCGATTTTGAGCATTTGAAAATTTTAAAGAAATGTTTGATAACCGGTTCAAGACTTTTACTGCCGTCTTCTCCCAAATGCGTAATCAAAATTATTTTCGCGCCTTTTTTTTCTAGAAATTTAACTGTCGGCAGGGCTTTTCTGATTCTGAAATCATCCAAAACTCGCCCATTTTTAATGGGCACATTGAAATCCACTCTAACCAAGGCAATTTTCCCTTTTAAATTTTTTATTTGCTCAATGCTTCGCATATTTTTATAATCTCCGCAAACTTTTTCGGATTCAGGCTTACTCTGCCCACCAAAAAACCGTCGGCCTGGCCTTCTTTGATAAATTCCTCCGTATTTTTTTCATCCACCGACCCGCCGTAGATTATTTTAATGTTTCCAACCGCTTTCACACCGAATTTATCGCTTAAAATTTTTCTGATAAAGATATTTATCTCCCGAAATTCTTCCGAGGTTGCTGGGTGGGCTCCTTTGCCGATGGCCCAGACCGGTTCATAGGCAACAATAACTTTTGAAATGGAATCTTTGGGAACTCCGTTCAAACATTCTTCTATCTGCATTTTTATAAAATTCAGATATTCGTGATTTTCATCTCGAACACTCTCTCCCAGGCAGAGAATAGGTACCAGTCCAGTACCGATTGAGGCTTTCACTTTTTTATTCACCTCATTATTATTTTCTCCTCTGGCGCGACGTTCAGAATGACCCACTATCACGTATCTTGCTCCGATATCGTAAAGCATTTCTCCGGATATTTCTCCGGTTTGGGCGCCCACATCTCCCCAAAAAACATTCTGCCCGCCCAAAGATATCTTTCTGGATAATTTTTTCAACTTTTCCAAATATAAAGACGGCGGACAAATCACGATTTTCGCTGTTTTTATGGAAGAGGCGGATTTTGCCGTGCCGGTAAACAATTTTTCCGCTTCTTTTAAAGAAAGCGGGTTCATTTTCCAATTGCCTATAATTATTTTGCTTCTTTTCATACATAGTAAAGTATATCATAATTTGCTAAAATATAATCGGCTATGAATTTTTCTAAAAAACAAAAAAGAGGGTTTACTTTGGTTGAAACCCTGGTGGGCACTGCGGTATTTCTTCTGGTGGCGCTGGCTGCCTTTAAATCTTTCGGAGTGCTGATGGACGGCGTCTCGGTATCTCGGGCAAAAATTGTCGCCACCTCCATCGCCAATGAAAAATTTGAAATTATCCGCAATTTATCCTACGACGACGTGGGGATTCTGGGCGGATTGCCAGCCGGAAAAATCGCCAGAACCGAAAACATTACAAGAGACAATTATTCTTTTACCATTTTAACGTCCATCAGAAGCATTGACGACCCCTTTGACGGAACTCTCGGCGGAACCCCGAACGACCTTTCCCCGGCTGACTATAAAATGGTGGACTTGGATATTTCCTGTTCAAATTGCAAATATTCTTCAATGTTAAATTTTACAACTTTGGTTGCTCCGCGCGCCCTTGAAAGCGTTTCCAGCAACGGAGCATTGTTTATCAGAGCTTTTAATGCCGCAGGGGCTCCGGTTCCACAGGCTTCCGTTCACATTGTGAACACCAATACAAATCCGGATACCATAATAGATGAAATAACGGACAATGACGGATGGCTAAAAATAATTGACGCTATTCCGGGAACGAAAGCTTACAATATTACGGTAACAAAATCTGGATATTCTCAAGATCAAACATATCCGGTTGGCGGAGTAGCCGGTTCAAGTCCGGTCAAGCCGGATTCAACCGTCGCAACCAGGCAAGTTACTCAAATTACTTTTGCCATAGACACTCTTGGTTCTTTAAATGTTTCAAGCGTGGATAATACTTGCCTTGTCTTGCCAAGTATTCCATTTACCCTATCGGGAGCAAAATTAATAGGCACGCCTTCGGTATTAAAATATTCTCAAACATTTACCACGGATAGCACGGGCCAAAAAACTATTCCCAATTTGGAATGGGATTCCTATTCAATTTCCCCTTCCGGAAGCACCTATGATGTAGCCGGAACGATGCCCGTCAGTTCGTTTCCTATTAATCCGGGTGAAAATAAATCAGTTCAATTTATGACGGTGGCACATTCAAACAGAGCGCTTTTGGTTTCCGTAAAAACTTCCACCGGGGCAGCCATAGCCGATGGAACAACTATTCGCCTGCAAAAATCCGGTTTTGACCAAACCAAAACTACCTCTTCCACGGGATGTTCGGCTCCGGGCCAAGCATTTTGGAACGGGCTGGGCACGGGAAATTATACCCTGACTGTTTCAAAAACAGGCTATCAAACTTCCACCAGTTCCATCAGTCTTTCCTCTTCTTCTCCGGGCTGGCAACAAAAAAGCATAACCCTGACGCCCCAATAAATTATGAAAACTGATAAAAAAAATAAAATAAGAAAAAATTTCGGGTTTACCCTTATTGAAATTCTTTTTTCCATTTCAATTTTAATATTGGTGATGATCGCAGCTACTCTTTTTGCAAAAAATATTTTTCAATATAGTACATTTATTTCAAATGGTTTGGGAGATATTGACGCCGGGAGAACGGCTCTGAAAACAATGACAGCGGAAATACGAACAGCCGGACCGGCCGACACCGGAGCTTATACCATCAATCAAGCAAACGCCACAACCTTTTCTTTTTATTCGGACATAAACAACGATGGGCTAAGAGAAAGGGTAAGATATTTTCTTGATAACGGCTCTCTCAAGAAAGGAGTGGTAAAACCAACCGGCAGTCCACTCTCCTATAATTCTTCCAATGAAATTATAAGCGTCATTGTTCCCTATGTTACCAACAGCGCAATTTTTAATTACTACGATGAAAATTACGACGGGAATACTTCTCCTCTTTCTTCTCCGATAAACATCCCGGTTGTTCGCCTTATAAAAATAACAATTGTCACAGATAAAGACCCCAACAAACCGCCTTCGCCGGAAACCATGACCACCCAGGTTTCCATAAGAAATTTGAAAGATAATTTATGAAGAAAAGAAACAGCCAAAAAAATAAGGGAATTCTCATAATCTATGTGCTGGTTTTCGGCGCGGTGGCCATCTGCATAATTGCGGCCCTGGCCGGCTGGGCAGCCATCTCCATAAAAAGCGGACGAGAAACTTTTTATCGGGAACAATCCTTCCAAACAGCCGAAGCCGGAATAGATTATTATCGCTGGCATTTAGCCCATGCTCCGACGGATTTCAAAGATGGAACAGGAATAGCGGGACTCTATGTGCATTTGATGAAAGATAAAAATGGAACGACTATCGGACAATTTTCCCTGGACATCACGGCTCCAACCACCGGGTCAACTTTAGTTAAAATAAAATCCACCGGCCTTACTTTGGCAGACTCTTCGGCCTTAAGAAAAATAGAAAGCAAAGTGGCCAAGCCATCCATCGCCAAATACGCTTTTGCTGGAAATTCCAATATGCGCTTCGGCCAGGGTACGGAAATTTTCGGACCTATCAGTTCAAATGGAGGCATTCGTTTTGACGGATTGGCTCATAATATTATTACCAGCGGTGTAACCAGTTATACGGATACCGATAGCGATGCTTGCACCGGAAATTCCTACGGCGTTCATACTTGCATCTCGCCGGCCGACCCATCTCCCCCGGCAACTTTGCCTTCCCGGACGGATGTTTTTCAAGCTGGACGTTTAATAAGCCAGCCTACTATTGATTTCTCGGGTTTTACCACGGATTTGGCCACCCTGAAATCCAGCGCCCAGTCAAGCGGATTTTACAGAGACGTAGCCGGAACCGGATATGTCGGCTATCATATAGTTTTAAAAACAGACGGCACTTTTGATTTATACAAAATAAATTCCTGGGCCAATTTGGGAAATTGTTCCGGAACAAGTGTAAGCTGGAGCGTCGGCACGCAAACACTTCAGGGAAATTATGCTTTCCCTCCCAATGGAATAATTTTTATAGAGGACCATGTGGTGGTTGACGGCCAAATAAATGGCGCCCGTCTGACAATCACCGCTGCCGATTTGCCGGTGCCTACGGACATGTCAAAATTTAAAAATATTATAGTGAATGATGACCTTTCCTACAGCAATTATGACGGCACGGATTCCATAGGATTAATCGGACAAGGAGGAGTGCTAGTGGGAATGGCAAGTGATAATAATTTAAAAATAGACGCTGCTCTCATCGCCCAGAACGACCAGGTGGGAAGACCTTATTATTCGGGAGACAACTGCGTTTATCAAAATCGTTCCACTATTTCTCTTTATGGAATGATTGCTTCCCACGACAGATATGGCTTTGCCTACACAGATGGAACCGGTTATACAACCAGAAATATTTCCTATGATGCCAATATGCTTTACGCTCCTCCGCCGAGTTTCCCTCTGACTTCCGATAACTATCAAATCCTCTCCTGGCAGGAAGTGAAAAATTAAACCTGTCCGCAATGCTTTTAGCATAGCTAATGCAGGCGGGAAATTATTTTATATTGTCCATCACCGAGTACAAAGGCGAAATCATGGAGATGGCGAAAAAGCCCACAGCGGCGCCGATAAAAATCATCAGCACCGGTTCAATAACTATGGAAAGATTTTTGGTTTTATTTTCTATTTCCTCCTCATAAAAAGAAGCAACCTGAACCAGCATGTCCGACAATTTCCCGGTTTCTTCTCCCACCTGAATCATCTCCGTCATCATTATGGGAAAAAGATTCGGATGTTCTTCAAAAGCTTTGGAAAAGGGCGCCCCTTTTTCTATTTCTTCTTTGGCTTGCTGTAAAACTTTTTTATAATAAATATTTTGCACCACATCTCCGGTTATTTCTATGGCCCGAGTAATGGAAACACCGGACAGCAAGAGCGAAGACATGGTGCGGGTGGTGCGGGCAGTGTTCAATTCTTTGGATATTTTCCCCACAATGGGTAGTCTGATAATTATAAAATCAACATATTTAGTCATAAAATCGGCCCGCAAAAGTGAAACTATTCCCAGAACAGACCCGATAATGAGAGCAAAGGATAAAATTAAATATTGGGAAAAAAAGTTTCCCAGGAAAATTATGAATTTCGTGGAGGCCGGCAGGTCCACTCCGAGTTCTTTAAAGGTGCCGGCCAGGGTGGGCACCACAAAGGCGAACATCAAAACCCCTATCAGAACCATGGCCGAAAGAATTACTCCCGGATAAATGAGCGCTCCTTTTATTTTTTTGGTGAGCGAATGCGCTTTTTCCAAATTGGAACCGACTTCCGAAAGCGCATCGGAAAGATTGCCGGATTCCTCGCCGGCCCGGGACATGGAAACGAAAAGTTTTGAAAAAACATCCGGAAATTTTTCCAACCCCGAAGAAAGCGTCCCGCCGGCATTTATTTCATTGGAAAGCGAAGTTAAAACTTTGTTGAATTCTTTATTTTTCGTTTGTTTTTTCAAAACGGACAAGGCTCTGTAGAGAGAAAGTCCGGCCCGGAGCATCCCGCTTAAATTTTTAGTGAAAATAATTTGCTCCTCAATTTTTACTTTTAAAAAAAACCGCCCCCATATTTTTGAAAAATCAAAAGCATTGTCTTTTTTCTCCGTTATGGAAATGGGAATATTTCCTCGGGATTTCAATTCCCGGGAAAGAGAAAAACGGTCCGTTGATTCCATCGTTCCTTCAAAAATTTCTCCGCTTTTTGATTTTGCTTTATATAAAAATAACATATTGTTTCAAATTTCCGAAGCTACTCCGAAACTACCCTGAACACTTCCTCCAAACTTGTATTCCCTAAAACCGATTGGAAAATTCCGTCTTCCAAAATGGTCATCATCCCCTCTTTTTTCGCCTGAACTTCTATTTCATCCTGGGAACTTCCGCGGATAATCATTTCCTTTATGGAAGCCGTCACTTTCAGCACTTCATGAATGCCGATGCGGTCCGAATAGCCGTCCGGAGACTCGTTATTTTTTACCGGCTTATAGAAAGGGACCGTTTTCCAGGTATCTTCCGGTCCGATAATTTTTTCATTCTTCAGCATCAGAAGCATTCGGTCCAGGTCAACAAGTTTTGCCAGATTTTTCAGCTCATCCGCCGACAAGAAATATTTTTCTTTGCTGGATACAAGCCTTCGCACCAATCTTTGGGCAATAATGGTCTTCACCGTTGAAATTATCAAAAACGGCAGAACACCCATATCTATCAATCTCGGAATTGCTCCGGAAGCGGAGTTGGTATGGATGGTGGACAAAACAAGATGCCCGGTAAGCGAGGCATTTACCGCCAACCCAGCCGTCTCGCCATCACGAATTTCTCCAACCATGATTATGTCCGGGTCCTGGCGTAGAAGAGAGCGAAGTCCATTGGCAAAAGTGAGACCAATTTCCGGTTTTACCTGGGTTTGATTCACTCTGGGCATTTGATATTCAATGGGGTCTTCCACTGTAGAAATATTTACTTCCGGCCTGTTTAAAATTTCCAGCATGGTATAAAGAGTGGTTGTTTTTCCGCTTCCGGTGGGCCCGGTGGCCAGTACCATGCCGATTCTCTGTTTCAAAGAATCATGAATTCGCTCCAATCCTTCGCCGTGGAAACCGAGCGTCTCCAGAGAAAAGCCGTGGGCGTTTTCTTTCAGAATTCTGACCACAGTTTTTTCGCCGTAAAAAGTGGGCAAGGTGGAAACACGGAAAGAAACTCTTTCTCCGTTCTGTTCTATTTTAAATCTGCCGTCCTGGGGCAATCTTTTTTCATCCAGTTTCAAATTGGCCAGCACTTTTATGCGGGTGGTTATGCCGGGCGCGGCGCTTTTATCCAAAATCATGGCATCATGCAAGATGCCGTCTATTCTGTATCTTATGGTCAAGTCATTTTCTCCGGGTTCAATATGAATGTCGGAAGTATTTTGTAAAATGGCATGGGAAATCAAAGAATCCACTATTTTAATGACCGGCAAATCTTCCGCCAGGGCCTTCAATTCTTCCGCCGTTTTTTCGGGTTCGTTTTTGGAATCGGTTTTAAGCGAAGCGGATTCTTTTTTAATAATACTGTCAAAATCCGCTTGCAAACTTTTTCTGTACTGGGTAAGGGCAAACTTGATGGAATCTGCATCAGTCAATCGGGGTAAAATTTTTTCTTCCGCGCGTTTTTTGATAAAATCAATTATGGGCAAATCATCAACATCCAGCATGGCCACTTCCAATCCCGTTTCGCTTTTTTTATAGGCAATAATATTGTGATTCCTGGCAATGGGCTCGGGGATAAGAGAAAGGGTGGCATAATCTATTTTTTTATTAACTAAATTGACAAAAGGTATCTCCAAAACAAAAGCTTCCATCCGCTTCAAATCGGTTTCGGATATTTTTCCGTCGGACAACAAAATATTGCTGAGCTTTTGTTTTTTTGCTTCGGCTTTTTCAATTGCTTCATCCAGTTCGGAGCGTGAGATAATTCCCGATTCCAAAATAACTTTTTTCAACTGCTCTTTATCAATCTGCATATTAATATTATAGCAAAAAATCCCCCAAATGGGAGATTTTTTTGCCAATTATTAATTAATAATTTAATTTTCTTTATATCCCGGTTTTTTAGTCCCTGTGCCTGTCCCCGTTATGGTTATCGTCGCCTGATCGGACGCCTGAACTGTTCCATTGTCGCAAACGATTGAATAGGTGGTGGTTGCCGTTGGACTAACCGTAACACTGCCGGAAGTGGCTCCGCCCGTATCAAAGCCGGTACCCGTGCAAGAGTTTGTATTGCTTGAAGTCCAAGTAACGGTTGCGCTTCCGCCCGAGGCTATGGATGAAGGACTGACTAAAATGCCGGCAGTCGGAGAAAGAGGAGAAGCAACTACGCATTTTCCGCTGCTGTTATTCCAATTGCCTGAAACACAGTTTGCGGTAATGGTGGCTTGAGCAAGTTCTGTTCCATTATGATAAAGGTAAAAATTACTCGTCCCATAATTAACAGTATTGCTTACATTGGTGCCGGAGGTTGCTGAAGAAACAGTAGTGTTCGCGGGATTGTCTCTGGTTACCGCCGTGGCGGCGCCAGAAATTAAATTGGCGGTGGTCCAGGAAACTTTTGCAGAGCAAGTGGATGCGTTATTTGGAATAGTGCAGGAAGTAACGGACAGCGTGCCGGAAGGAGCGGTTTTGTTTTCGGAACAATACGCATCAGTTCCGCCAGAACCGCCTTCGCAAATCCAAGTGTAGGCGTCAGTTCCTTCTATGTTATTAGCGCTTGTCCCCTTAATACAATTATAATGAGTGGCTGAACAGGATCCGTTATTATTGGTATTTGGCTGGCATGTTTTGGAAACAGTATCCCAATAATCAGTTGAACTACAGCTTGCCGTGATAGTTTTTTGATTGAGAAGAATGGAATTATTATAAAGATAAAATGTTCGGCTATGGGTAGTATCATTACTATTGATATACGGGATAACAACTGATTTGCTGGTACCCGAATTTCCAGTGTAGACTGTTTTGGTAGAAATAGTGGAAACAGCTCCGGCATCGGTAATAGAGCTGGTAATGGCGGAAGTAGTTTTGTACGCCGTACAGGACGCATTGGTTCCATAATTGGAACCCTGGCAAGACCAAGTCCAATTAGTTCCGCTTGTCACGCCGGTTGCTGTACCCGCACTGCAAAGATTTGAAGACGGAGTAGAAGAAAAACTTTGTCCGTTGGCCGAACCGCAAGCGCCATTGACTGCCGGTTTGCTTTCCGTACAGGATACAGTGGTTCCACCGTTGGAACTCTGGCAGGACCAGGTATAAGAACTGGAAGTTTCCGCATTACTGGTGCTTGTGCCTGCAGCGCAAGTATAGTGAGTAGCCGGGGATGAGCAAGTGCCGTTGACTGGACATACTACATTTGCTGAACACGACGCATTGGTTCCATAGTTATTACCCGTGCAAACCCAAGTCCATGAGGAACCATTTCCGGAAACTGCTGAAGCTGTCCCGGCAGAACAAAGATAGCTGGTAGGGGCAAGGCAGGAGTTCGTTCCATTAGCCGGACCACAGGCGCCGTTAGTTGCCAAAGCGTTATTGGCAAAAAGAATTCCGACCGCAAAAATAAATATCGCTAAAAATTTTTTATTCATATTTTGTTTTTTTATTTTATTAATCATTTGTAATTTTAAAAAATTAATAGGATAGATACTTTAAGGGAATTCAGTGTCCCAGCTTAGGTTCACGGAACAACTGCTCTGTCCGGTGGGAATGATGCAAAGAAGAGAATTCAACGGTGAAGAAGGAGAATCCGCGGAAAGCGTTCCGGATAATTGAGTGCAAGCGCCTGAAGCCATAATACCGTTGTTAGTCCAAGACACAGCAGAAGTTCCGCTCGTATTTGAAGCGGAAATGCCATAGGTATGGTTGGAGCCGAGCGCAAGTCCGGTATCAACATATGGATTTGACGAATCATGCGCGCTGTTTCCGGCGGCGGCCAATTTAGTACTTAAGTTGTCGCGATATACATTGTAGCTGGCCGCTCCAGAGACAGCCTCCCAAACCAAATTGATTTTTCCTCCACAGGCTCCGGTGGTAGCGTCAATGGAAGGAGAAGCGGGAATGGGAAGGACTGGAACAGACAAGGCACACTTGCTTCCGTCCCAGTTGAGACCCGAGACACAACTAGCCGTAACAGAAGTCTGGGCAAGAGGATAGCCATTGTTATAAAGATAAAAATCTCTGCCATGAACATCCGGCTTAAGAGTATTGCTGTATGGAACAACAACTGACCTACTGTCCGCATCATCATTGTAATAAACAGGAGTATTGTTATTAGCGGTCCCATCGTCTTTTATGGAAGAAGTGACGGCAGAAATTGGACCGGGAACCGTGGGATTCGTCACCTTCCAAGTCAGGCCCACATTGCAACTGCTTTTCCCTTCGGAAATAGTGCAATATGAATTATTTGGTGTGAGTGTGCCGGACATTATGTTGACAGTTACGGTTGTTGAACTAGAAACTGCTCCATTATTTCCTGTTGCGGTTACATTTACGTATCCAGGCTTACAGTCACTGTTTGTTGCCTTAGTTGTATCAATGGAAAGGTCTTTGTTCCCATCGCTCCTATCAAGCAACTTTGTAGTCAAAAGGCATTTACCATTGTCAGAGTCTGTCATAGGTTGCGCATAATTAATGCCGGTAACACTACTCCCAGCTGTTGTTGTTATTGTTGATGCCGATTGCGCGAGTGCCCCTACTGGGAGATAAACAGTGGCGGGATAAGCTGAAAGAGCTAGGACGGGTTTGGGCACGCAGGTATTGCTACTGGTACTCCAAGAAGAAGCTGAGGCACAATTGGCCGTAACAGTAGTTGTAGAAAGAATAGTACTACCATTAAGGGCATAAAGATAAAATTTTTCATAATTATATGGGATAGAAGCTGAAAAAGAACCTGAACTTCCATCTGGGGAAGAAGGAGGAGGAACAGAGAGTGAAGTAAGACCAGTCCAGTTTGGAGATTCAGCATAAATAGTAGCAAAAGAAGCTATATTGGGGGTTTGTGTCCAATTAACTGTTGAATTGCAACTATTTGAGCCATCAGGGATTGTACAATTAGCAGCAGTTAGGGTGCCAGTGGGTTTTGTTTGTGAACAAGAAGCATTCGTTCCCGCGCCCAAACCGACGCAAGTCCAAGTCCAAGAAGTGGTACTCTCCGCATTATTAGCACTTGTCCCCGCAGAACAACCATAGGGAGTTGACGAACAAGAACCATTTGTGCCAATTAAAATCGTAGCTGTTACTATGGCACTTTTTTCATTATAATAATTGTAACAATGCACACTATAGTAAGCGGTGCTAGTCAAATAAGGTGTTAAATAAGACCCGGCCCACAAATTTCCTACTACCGCAGAAAAAGCATTATATAAACTAATCGCTTCGGGAGATGAATGGTCCGTGTCATCAGCAGCGCAGTTAGTTCCATTGTTTGTCCCCCAAGAGATTGTGGTTCTACTCCCGCTCGGGATAGTTATTTGGACATTTGTTCCAGTGCCAGAAGAACCGGCGGAAATAAAAGCATCCGGAGCAGTAGCTGAGGCATTCCGCGCCAATAATATTCCAAATGTAAAAATAAAGATTATTAAAAATTTTTTATATGTATGCATATTTTTAAAACTAGTTTTAATTAGTAAATACATTTATATTATACACCACAAATTGAAAAAATTAATAAGACTGTTGATAAGTCTGGAAACGAAAAAGGGTCCGAAACAATAAATTGTTCCAGACCCTAAATTTTACTTTACTAACATCATTTTCTTTGTTTCTACATTGACTCCTGCTTGGAGTCTGTAGAAATATGTTCCGGAAGGCAAGTTAGAAGCATTAAACGTCGCTTCATAATTTCCTTTTCCTTTCACTTCATTCACCAGGGTTTGAACTTCTTGCCCTAATGAATTATAAACTTTCAAACTCACCTGTTCCGTTTGGGGAACAGAGAATCTTATAGTCGTTGAAGGATTAAAAGGATTGGGATAATTCTGTTCCAGAGCAAACCCTTTTGGAGTTTGAGCAGAAACTTCTTTGACTCCGGTGGAAATGAGATTAAAAGCAATATCGGTTTTTCTACTGAGACTGTCAGTGGAAACCATATTCATTCCTCTCATTCGCAACACTACATTGCAAGAATCCACTGTATTTGCCTTAAAGGCCAAATCCATTTGGGATATTGACCGCCATCCTGCTTTTTTTATTTCAGACATATCCCAAGAAAGTCTTTGCCTGGATGAATCTAAGGTAATTATTTTGTATTCCCCCGGGTAATATGAGCCTATGGATGTATCCGTAAGACCTATGTGGACAGAAACTCGTTTGATATCGCCTGCTTTCCATTGAAGTTGAACTTCAAGGGAAAGCGAATCGCCGAGAAGCCATGGAGAAGAAAAAGTCCCCAAAAACCACATGTCTGTACCCATTGTTGTAGGCGAAAATGAAACCGTTCCGCCAGACATCCAAAATTCAGCTCCGCCATCGGCGTCCCGGAAAAATTTAGTATATTGGGCATCAAGGTTATTATAATACCCACCATTGAAACCCCAATTACCGCTAACTACATTGTTTTGAATCTGTTGTTGCGAGAAAGCAGAAGTAAAGAATACGACTGCAAAAATTACCAAAAGAACTAATATACTTAATGACGTTTTCATAACGCCTCCTATAAGTTAAATGTGATGCCTTGTGCGGGATATCCGCCAAAGCTGTTTTATTTTTCGAAGAAAATTGACAAACCTTTATCTGTGTATTATGATACACCTAATCAACCCAAATGTCAAGTCCCCTTAGCCTAAGTTATCCCCAATCTATCCACAACCCCCTTTTTAGCCTTATTTTGTGGGGGATATTGGCTTAAGGAGCAAAAGTCCTATAAAATAGACAAAATCCCTTGCATAGATGCGAGATACATGATACAATCAAGGCATATTTATACGAAAAGGGATCCGAAAGGTGTTTGTGCCTTAGGAGCCCTTTTCTTTTTTATGCCATTCTATGTATGTTTTAAGGTTTTCTAAATAATCAAAAAATTCTGAACCCAGATCATCGTATAAAGATGACGCGAACTTCTTGATTGGAAAAAGTATTTTTTTAAATTTATTTTTTGTAATTAAGTAATCAACTAATTTTTTATAATCTCCATCGCCAGAAACCAAAACTATTTTATCAAAATTTTTGTTATCAATAAGATTTTTCATTGCTTCAAAAACAATGTCGGTGTCCACATTTCCTTTTTTCTTAGCTAAAAGCTTAGGATTGTGTTCTTTAAATATAACTATAAACCCTGCCTTTTGAAGATTGTTATATAAATCTTGTTCTTTTTCTGAAATAAAGCCTAAAACATAATAAGCTTCTGATACATGATACTTATCTTTTAAATATATTCTAAATTTATTATGGTCAATCTTCCAATCATTTTGCATTATTCCTATGTGTAAATTTTGTCCATCAATAAAAGCAAGATTATTTTCTTTATTCATTTATAAATTTTATCACGGAAAAATAAAAAACCAAACTTGCAGGTTTGGTTTATGTTTAGTATTTAAATATTATTTTAGCAAAAGCATCTTTTTTGTAATGACATTGTTATCAACCGCAAGCCTACACAAGTAAACACCACTTGGTAAGTTTGAGGCATTAAACGTGGCCTCATGAGCTCCTATGTTTTGAGTGCCATTCACTAGAACTGCAACTTCTTGACCCAACATGTTAAATACAGAAAGATGAACTTTTCCTGCATTTTTCAGTGAGTAAGAAATCCTTGTATCAGGATTGAAAGGGTTAGGATAGTTTTGTTCCAAAACAAATCCAGAAGGAACTTGTTTTACTTCAGAAACTCCATCGACTCCGGTGGCAATAGCACCAAGGTCGATGTAAGTCTTTACTCCCAGACTATCAATACCAATCAAGTTTTTTAACTCTACTTCCATTCCAGTGTAAGTGATGGAATCTGCTGTTTCTGTAGCAAGAATGAGATAGACTCGGTAAAGTGATTTCATGTTGTAAATCTTCGCTAGAGACATATCCCAAGAGAACCTTTGCCATTCTCCACTAGAGGAAACTGGTTGATACTTTCCAAGAAAATAATAAAGTCCAATGGGTGATTCTTGCACCGCCAGGAAAATACAAGTGGTTTTCCTATTATTAACTCCTTTTAGAAATTCCAAATCTATGGAAATTGTATCAGGCATTAATAAATTCTTAAAATCTTTAGACCAAGTTGTTTGGAAAACCAAGTCCCCTCCCGTTTCTCCATAAGACTTAAATACTTGACTGCCTGTAGAGGTTTCGTAGGACCTAGTCTGAGTAGAATCCAGGTAACCATAAGCTCCAGCGAAATTCCATCCATTCTCAGTTTGAATCTTCTGCTGAGATAAAGCAGACAAAGAAACAACTATTAAAAGAACAAATATATTTACGAGCGTTTTCATAACGCCTCCTATAAGTTAAATGTGATGCCTTGTGCGGGATATCCGCCAAAGCTGTTTTATTTTTCGAAGAAAATTGACAAACCTTTATCTGTGTATTATAATACACCTAATCAACCCAAATGTCAAGCCCTTTAGCCCCCTTTATCCCCAGCCCCTATTTTAGCCTTATTTTAGTGGGAAGATTTGAAAATTGCTAAATATTTGTTTATTTTTTGTCTTCTCTGCCGAGATTTACGAAAAAATTGACAAAATTATTTTTTTGTATTATAACTTGACTTTTTCTTGCTACCTGTGATATACTACTATCACTAAGCTCACTGCCACTGTCGCAAGACAAGGGCAGTTTTGTTTTTATATATGATATAATATTCCGCATGACACCAGAGAGAGTAAAAATTTATATAGATGGAGGCAATACATATAAAGCTCTTTTCAAGGAATCTAAAAATTCAAAAGATGAATCAATAATACCTAAAATTATACCTGCCGGAAGAGCATTTAATTATAAAGAGTTTGCTCTTTTTCTGGCTTCCAATAGAAATTTATGCGGTAAGGGGTATTATGTGGGAATTGTAAGAAACTATAACCATACCAAAAAATCTTCAGAAATGGTGGCTAATCAACAAAAATTTTTATCAATACTTGAAAATGACGGTTTTGTTATAGAGAGAGGAAAAATTGTTTATGACCATCAAATAAGAGAAAAAGGAGTTGATGTAAAAATAGCTATTGATTTGGTAATTGATGGAATTGAAAATAAATATGACACAGCAATAATTGTTAGCTCGGATACAGATTTAATACCAGCAATTAAATATGTTCAATCAAAAGGGAAAAAAGTTGAATATGTTGGGTTTTCAAACTCTACTTCAGTTGGTTTAATAAAAGATTGTGATTATCAAAGAGTATTTGGCAGTACAGATTTGCAACAATTTATTTTTTGAATTTAGTTATTAAATAAAAAAAAATGCCCAAACCTTTGTAAGGTCGGGCACTGTAATTCTAGATGTCTTCTCATTTTATGAGAAGCATCTTTTTTGTTTCTACATTGGCTCCTGTTTGCAGGCGGTAGAAATATGTTCCACTTGGTAAATTAGATGCGGAAAACATAACTTCATGAGATCCGGCATTCTGAGTGTCATTTACCAAAACGGCAATTTCTTGACCCAATGTATTGAACACTGAAAGATAAACTTTTTCTGTGTTTTTTAATGAGTAAGAAATTTTCGTTGAAGGATTGAACGGATTGGGATAATTCTGTTCCAGAGCAAACCCTTTTGGAGTTTGAGCAGAAACTTCTTTGACTCCGGTGGAAATGAGATTAAAAGCAATATCGGTTTTTCTACTGAGACTGTCAGTGGAAACCATATTCATTCCTCTCATCCGCAACACCACATTGCAAGAATCCGTTGTGATTGCGTCAAAGGCTAAATCCATTTGGGATATTGACCGCCATCCTGCTTTTTTTAATTCAGACATATCCCAAGAAAGTCTTTGCCTGGATGAATCTAAGGTAATTATTTTGTATTCCCCCGGGTAATATGAGCCTATGGATGTATCCGTAAGACCTATGTGAACAGAAACGCGCTTGATATCACCTGCTTTCCATTGAAGTTGAACTTCAAGGGAAAGCGAATCGCCGAGAAGCCATGGAGAAGAAAAAGTCCCTAAAAACCACATGTCTGTACCCATTATTCTAGGTGCAAACGAGAACGTTCCGCCAGACATCCAAAATTCAGCTCCGCCATCGGCGTCCCGTAAAAATTTAGTATATTGGGCATCAAGGTTATTATAATACCCACCATTGAAACCCCAATTACTGCTAACTACATTGTTTTGAATCTGTTGTTGCGAGAAAGCAGAAGTAAAGAATACGACTGCAAAAATTACCAAAAGAACTAATATACTTAATGACGTTTTCATAACGCCTCCTATAAGTTAAATGTGATGCCTTGTGCGGGATATCCGCCAAAGCTGTTTTATTTTTCGAAGAAAATTGACAAACCTTTATCTGTGTATTATAATACACCTAATCAACCCAAATGTCAAGCCCTTTAGCCCCCTTTATCCCCAACCCCAATTCTAGCCTTATTTTGTGGCCTTTTATGTACCCAATCTTCCAAAATTAATGGCCTTCATATTTTTGCTTGACTTTCAATATTGATTTTGCTATATTGTAGACAACTTTGGCTTCGGCCTCCGAGAAACCCCCTTACGGGGGTTTCGTTGTTTATATATAATCTTTTAATTTCTTTTTTATAATTTCAAATTCTTCAATTGAAATAACCCCTATTTTACGGGCAAGCCGTCTTGTATCAAATAATTTTATTTGGGAAATAATAGCGGAGGAGTCAGTAGATTTTATTTCCACGTACCAGGAGCCTTTCTTTCTGTTTGAAGTTAAAGGTATGCCAATAAATGTATTTGATGTAACTTCTTTAACAACTAAAACCGGACGTTCAAAAAGTTCATGTTTGCCGCTTTGTTCGCTTCCAATATTTAAACCAACGGAACAAAACCATATATCCCTTTCAGACACATATACTGAATTACGAACATCTATTTTTTTCTTTAATTCGTTCCATTTATCAAAATCTTTTTCCATATTTTTATATTTTATCATAAAAGAAAAATAAAAAACCAAACTTACGGGTTTGGTTTGTATTTTATTTAACTAAAAGCATCTTTTTTGTTTCTACATTGGCTCCTGTTTGGAGCTTGTAGAAATAAGTTCCGCTTGGCAAGTTTGACAAAATGATTAAAACAATTTAGAGTAATATACGGAGAACAGAGAGAATAATTTTCTCTGTGTATACACATTCACAACAGAAAGGAGGCAACTGTAGCCATGTGTAATAATATATCAATATATAAACAGCATATAGGTTGTACGATTGATATGCTTGCGGAAGAAGTAAAAAGTATCGTGGGTGCTGTTGTAAAAAATCTGTTCATCATTTCCCGCATAAAAGATTCAGAGATATTAAGGAAAAAGATGTGTCTGAAAAATACAAAGAATATTTTCTCCATTGATGATGTGTATGGCATACGCATTCTTGTGGAATCAATTGATGAGGCGTATGCAGTTCTTGAAAAAATTTCACAAACATTTTCCGGTTTTCTTGATCATGATTACATCAAAAAACCAAAAGAATGTCCCAGCATTAATGGGAAAGTGCTACGACTTCTGCAATTCATTGCATATAAAAACGGAGTGTCATTTGAAATACAAATCACAACCGTTTCTTTTAATGATGTAAACGAACTACTTCATGGAGAGTATCATCGTAGAAAATATTGTTCGTGAGACCTGTGGCATATGCAACACTCTGTCACAGGTTTTCTTTTTTATATGACTGCTATAATTAATTGCAATAGCAATTTATTTTCAAAGAATTTTTTTAATCATTATTCTAATTTTAGGAAATATATATAAATTTTCCAGTTCGGCGCTAGATACCCATTTATATTCACTATGTTCATTTGGATTTAAAATTATGTCTTTTCCAATAGGTAAAACAATAAATGTATATTGGCGACATTTTTTTTGGTTAGAGATTGAATTAAAATCAATGTTTTTAAGCTGAGAAATAAAATCTTGTATTAGAAACCCCGTTTCTTCGTATAGTTCTCTTTTAGCTCCTGTAAAAATATCTTCATTTTCATTAAGACTACCTCCAGGCAACTCGTATAAATCCGGGAAGTGGTCATTTTTTGCTCGCTTTAACATAAGCACAGTATTTTTTTTCTTTATTACAAGTTTTACTGATTTTCGCTCTATGCCATCTTTGCGCGCAGTATCTAATAATTTCTTGCTTATAACTAAATAATTTTTTTCTGAAATCATCATTTCTAATTATTTTTTTCTTTTTTTTCTATATGACTAAAGTTTGCAATATATTTTCTACATATAGGAATAGATTCTTCCCAAAAATCCAATGCTTTATCTACTTCAAATGGGACAGCACCGAATACAGATTTACCTTCAAGCGAGTTTGAACTAATGCTACATTGTTCCAAAATATCCATTATTTCTTTTTTTGATTTTTTTATGACTGGTGTATGGTATGTAATGCCATATTCCGCTAAAAAAGCTCTCATAAGTTCACAGAAGTTGCTTTGTTGTTCAATATATCTATCCTCTTTTGCTTGATATCCAGAATTTCCAGAAGCAATATCATAAATATCGTTCTCTAAGCAATATAAAATTGCATCTACGTGTATTGCAAGCGCAAGTGCTATTGGATAAACTATGTGAGTGCTGTTTGTTTTTTCTATTGCTAATTTTCTAACTAGATACGAATTTATTCTAATTACCCGATCAGTGTCAATATATTGCGGAAAAGAATTTAGCAATTCTTTATACCTAATACTAGAGGGGGAATCGCCATTTGGACCAACTAATCCTGGAAATTCTGAATAGGTAAATAACTTAATTCTATATCCAGCACGTATCATTTCAACAACAGCAGCCGAAGAATCTTTTCCTCCGGAAAACAATACGATTACTTTCTTGAGAGAATCCATAAATATACTTTACTATTAATTAAAAAAATTGCAACCTAAAACACCCTGGCTTCTTTTATCCCTGAGCTCCATTCTAGCTTTATATTATGGGGTATAACCCCTAACCCTTTTGTCAGGGGGAATTTTTTCTTTCCTTCTCTTCGCCCTGATAAGGGAGAGGCTGGGAGGGGGTTTATGATGCCTTGCATTTAACCACACATTATGCTAATCTATGCATTGTACAAGTCCTGTCGCAACAGGGCTTTTTAATTAAAATTAATGAACGGAGTGAATATAATTTTATTAACCCTGTTAAATGATTTCAAATCAAGTAAAAAAGTTTTACTACATATATGTTCTAAGGTCTGATAAAGATAAGGATTTCTATGTCGGATATACAGAAGATTTGAAATCACGATTTGAGCAACATTGTAATGGTCAAGTAAGTTCTACTAAACAACGCCGACCCTTAGAATTGATTTATTCTGAAGTTTGTTTAAATAAACATGATGCAATGCATCGTGAAAAATATTTAAAAACATATTTAGGTAAACAGTTTTTAAGAAATAGGCTCAAATCGTATTTAACAGGGTAATGATTTGTTTATTAAATTAACGAGTGAAACGAGTATAATTTTAAAACCCCAGTAAAACCCTTGCCAAAGGCAAGGAAAAATCAAAATGATTTTTGTTTTACAGGGTAGCGATTTATATGTTCGCTTAGCTCACTATAAATCAGCTATGTTAGATATAAAAACATTCAAGTCGGCATTGGAGCAGTTGGAGGAAGAAAAGAAAATTCCAAAAGAAAAAATACTGGATGCCATAGAGCAGGCCATGGCCGCCGCCTATAAAAAAGATTACGGCAAGAAAGGACAAATCATTCGCGCTAAGTTTGATTTGGAAACCGGCAAGACAGACTTTTTTCAAATAAAAATAGTGGTGGACGATACTATCGCCAGAATGGATGAAGGAAATGATGCGGAGGAAGAATATTCGGTCAAAGAAGAAGGCGATGAACGCGTTCGCTTCAACAGCGAGCATCATATTATGCTGGAAGACGCAAAAAAAATAAAAAAAGGTGTGCAATTGAACGATGAAGTTGTTTTCCCATTGGAAGCCAAAGAAGATTATGGACGCATCGCCGCCCAGACCGCCAAGCAGGTCATCATTCAGAGAATCCGCGAAGCTGAACGCACTTCCGTCCTTGACGAATATGGCACCAAAGAAGGAGAAATAGTTTCCGGCCTCGTGCAGAAAATAGAAAGAGGAAATGTTTATGTGGATTTCAATCGCGCCACGGGCATTTTGCCTGCCGAAGAACAGATTCCGGGAGAATTTTTCCAGAGAGGCCAGCGGGTGCGAGCTTATTTATATTCGGTGGAAGATTCGCCTAGAGGCATCAACCTCCGCCTTTCCCGCACTCATCCTAAATTTATAGAAAAACTTTTTGCCATGGAAGCGCCGGAAGTGGAAAATGGAACGGTGGAAATAAAATCAGTAGCGCGCGAAGCGGGCGCCCGTTCCAAAATAGCCGTACATTCCAACGATGAACACATTGACCCAGTCGGTTCTTGTGTCGGGCAAAAAGGCACTCGGGTCAATACCATTACTCAAGAACTTTTGGGCGAAAAGATAGATATCATTCCTTGGTCCGAAGACCCAAAACAATTTGTTTCTAATTCCCTTTCCCCAGCCAAAGTCATTTCCATAGAACTGGATGAAAAAGAACATAAAGCGGTGATAGAAGTCGCTGACGACCAGCTCTCTCTGGCTATCGGCAAGGGCGGACAAAATGTGCGTCTCGCCGCCAAGCTCACCGGTTGGAGAATAGACATCAAAGGCGATGGCAAAGCAGTCGCTTCCACCGACGGCGACAAAGTGGAAGTGAAAGAGGAATAAAGAAGATATTTTTTATTTATTAAAAACTATATTTTCCCCGGTCAAATTATTAGCTTTTTTATAATCCTCAAACAAGTGCCAATAGTTGTGGACTAATCTTGTTTCTTTTTCTAACCCCAATATTTTAATTACCTTTTCTATTGCATCCTTTTCTCCTTCAATCTCCAAATAGTTTCCAAAAGGCAAACGATCCAAGGTTAATATCGTTCCTGATAATTTATATTCCGTTCTGTATTTTTCCATAATTCTTTTATAAGTAAAACCAAGAGCAACTAAAATTTTTCCCGCCAGTTCAATATCACTGACTTCAATTTCCAATTCTTGTCGTTCTTTATAATTTTCATCAGAATTTGGCAATTTAGATTTTACGGTAATTATTTTCTTTTCCCCATCACGCACACGCAAAAATATTCCTTTCTTTTTCAATGATTCTTCTGAAGTGTCCATTCTAATTGTTTTTTGAAAAACATTCTTAAATAGTTCTCTGCCTCCAACAGTTTTAATTTTTTCCTCCAAAATAGATAAATCCTGTATCTGAAATTTTATTTCAACCTCAATTAAATTATTTGCCATATAAAAAGTATATCATTTATTAAAATTTTATACTCAAAATAGGTAAATCTCCATTTTCTTTGATTGTTGTAATCACATATATGCTTATTTTTTATTATAGAAGAAACCGCCGTATGTGTGCACGTTACTCGCAAAACTTGACAATCTTGATTTTTTAAGTAGAATAAAATTTGTGTATGTTCGTTGACAATAATATAGAGAATGCAACGAAAAAACCTAATAAATGATTTACTTTTCACAAACAATGTAGTATAAAGGAGATTATATGAACACATTGGAGATTCTCAAGGAAAGAGGATTTATGCAACAATGTTCAGACGAAAAAGGTTTGAGCGATTTGTTTTCTAAATCCAAAATTACTTACTATGTTGGGTTTGACCCAACAGCTGAAAGCTTCCACGTTGGTAGCTTGGTGCCTATTATGGCAATGGCTCACCTTCAACGACTCGGCCACAAACCAATAGCAATTATTGGTGGTGGCACTGGTTTGATTGGAGACCCTAGCGGAAAGACAGAATTAAGAAAAATACTTTCTCGGGAAGATGTTGCCAGCAATATGGCTAAATTATCTTTACAGTTTAACCGCTATCTTACCCTGGATGGCGAGAAGGGCTTGTTGGTTGATAATGCCGACTGGATTGTCGGACTCAATTACATTGAATTTCTCAGGGACGTTGGTAAATATTTCAAAGTCAATGAGATGATTAAAAATGAGGGTTATAGAAAACGTCTTGAACAAGAACAAGGACTCTCATTCATTGAATTCAATTATCAGCTTTTGCAAGCCTATGATTTTCTCGTTTTATTTGACCGCTACGGTTGTATATTACAAATGGGAGGCGACGACCAGTGGGGAAATATTCTCGCTGGTGTTGATCTTGCAAAAAAAATGAGAAGGCAAGCAGTTTTTGCTTTAACCTTCCCGCTTATTACAACCGCCAGAGGCCAGAAGATGGGTAAAACTGAAGCCGGGGCAATTTGGCTTGATGCCAATAAAACCTCCCCGTATGATTTCTATCAGTATTGGATTAACTGCGATGACCGCGATGTTGTTCGATTTCTGTTGTTATTTACCTTCCTTCCGACAGAAGAAATTAAAGAGCTCGGACGACTTGAGGGTGCCGCTATTCGCCAAGCAAAAGAAAAGCTTGCTTTTGAAACGACCCTTCTTTGCCATGGTGAAGAAGAAGCGAAAAAAGCCCAAAAAACTGCCAGAGCTACTTTTTCTCAGGAAACAGGAGATGACGCA
The DNA here is from genome assembly GCA_963842815.1 of Candidatus Nomurabacteria bacterium. Classification (GTDB taxonomy): domain Bacteria; phylum Patescibacteriota; class Minisyncoccia; order Phycocordibacterales; family UBA9973; genus UBA9973. The sequence goes on along the minus strand of CAWJHU010000001.1, from coordinate 213,060 downwards.
GGACTTCCAACTACAACGGTTAGTAAAGAAAGAGTCAGTGCAGGAATTCCTGTAGCTGATTTGCTTGTTGAAATCAAGCTTGCGCCTTCAAAAAATGCTGCTCGAAGATTGATTGAACAAGGCGGAGCATATGTCAATGACAAAAAAATCACTACAATTAATGCGGTGATAAATGAAAGCTCTTTTTCTGGTGGCGTCTGTATGATTCGCCATGGGAAAAAACAACACCATCGAGTGAAAGTGGAATAAAGGAGATTCTTATGAAAATAGGTTATTTAGGACCCGGAAAAACCACCTTCGGTTTTATGGCTGCTGAAAAGTTTTTCAGTGGAAAAGAAGGTGTTGAATTTATCCCTTACCCTAATCATACTGAAATTTGTCAGGCAACTGACGAAGAAGAGGTTGAGTATGGGGTAGTAGCAGTTGAAAATGTTATTGAGGGCGTAGTTACAGAAACAATTTATGCTATCGAAACATGCCGAGAAGTATCTGCTGTGTTTATAAACAAGATTTTCATTTAATATCTCCTTTCTAGATATTGATTGTTTTAGTCTGAGATCGATGCAAAAGTACCTCGAAATGACTTACTAAATTCAGTCTGGCTAATTTTTATAAGAACATCACTTTTTCCACTTCCAAGAAACAGAGATGAAAGTGTAAGTATAGAATTATCTGCAATTTGTTTGATTGTAGGATTAATTCCAAACGGTGATACTGATCCTACTCCGTAACCAGTTAGCGCTAGCACTTCTGCTGGTTTAGCCATTCGCAAACCTCGTTCTCCGGTGAATTCTTCAATCTTTGCAATGTTTGCCCTTTTATCTCCAGGCAAAACCACAACGATTGGATTATTTCCAATAAAGATTAAGGTTTTTATTACCTCTGATGCTTCACACTTGCAGGCCATTTGAACATCATGCACAGAGTGTACTGTCTGAGTCAAATGTATTAATTCGAAATCAGCCTCTTTACTTTTTAACTCTTTTTCACTATTAATCATATTAAGATCTCCTTATTAAATTATTAAACAACATTATTTACTTTATATAATACATAATATATTATAATAAGTCAATATGTTTGCTCCACTTTTAAAAACTCCTACATAAACAACGCAACTAGGGCGAGAGAAAGAGTTCCAAGCAATTTTACCAATACGTGAAGCGATGGACCGGCTGTATCTTTGAATGGGTCGCCGACGGTGTCGCCGGTAACAGCTGCCTTGTGCGCATCACTGCCTTTGCCGCCCAAATTTCCCATTTCAATATATTTCTTGGCATTATCCCAAGCTCCTCCGGCATTGTTCATCAGAGTAGCCAATAGAATTCCGGCAATGGTGCCAACCATAATCAGCCCGGCTTCCGCTTCGGCTTTCATGGTGACTCCAACGAGTATTGGGACCAGCACGGCAAGCACTCCCGGCAAAACCATTTCTCGCAAAGCTGCTTTGGTGGTGATATCCACGCAAGCTGCATAATCCGGCTTGCTGGTTCCGGCCATTAGCCCAGGGTCAGCTTTGAATTGGCGTCTGACTTCTTCCACAATTTTTCCGGCTGCTTTTCCTACCGCTCTCATAGTTAAACCGGAAAAGAAAAAGATTAACATTGCTCCTATCAAAGCGGCCACGAAGACTTCCACTTTTGCCAAATCCACAGTTGTGATTCCCGCTTCCTGTAAATATGCGGAGAAAAGCAAAAAGGCAGCCAGCGCGGCGCTTCCCATGGCATAACCTTTGGTCAAAGCTTTGGTTGTATTTCCGGCAGCATCAAGTTTGTCTGTTCTTGCGCGCACCTGTTCCGAAGCTCCGGACATTTCAACAATTCCTCCGGCGTTGTCGGTAATCGGTCCGAATGTATCCATAGCTAAAACATAAGCGGCGGTAGCCAGCATTCCCATAGTGGCAACAGCTGTTCCATAAAGTCCGCCTGATACAAAACCGGTCATTGCTCCTAATTTAAATGACCCAAGCAAAGCGGCGGAAATTGTTATTACCGTAGCAGCAGTGCATTCAAATCCGACAGAAAGTCCGGCAATTATATTTGTGGCGTGTCCGGTTTTTGAAGCGTTGGCAATTGATTGCACCGGCCTATATTTGTGTTCCGTATAATATTGAGTGATAAAAACGAAAGCAATGCTGGCTGCTATGCCGACTAGTCCGGCGAAAAAGTATAAAACATTGCCCAACATGTGCATAGTTACAAAATAAAAAGCGATAGTGGCCAAACCGCAGGTTATGAAATATCCTTTGTTCAAAGCTTTCAATGGTTCGTCTGTTTCTTTGGCCCTAGCTGATAAAACTCCAACCATAGCTGCCAATAATCCGAAGCCTCTGATGACCAACGGGAAAATAATTCCATTGATTCCAAAATGAGGGAAAAGGGCCACACCCAAAATCATCGCTCCGATATTTTCTGCGGCTGTTGATTCAAAAAGGTCCGCTCCACGGCCAGCGCAATCTCCGACATTATCTCCAACCAAGTCTGCGATAACGGCCGGATTTCTCGGGTCATCTTCCGGAATATTTTTTTCAACTTTACCGACAAGGTCCGCTCCGACATCTGCCGCTTTGGTATAAATTCCTCCACCGAGCTGGGCAAACAAAGCCACTAAGCTGGCTCCGAATCCGAAACCAACGAGCAAAGCTGGAATTTCTATAGCTGTATAACCCAAGAGACCATAAATATGATAAAGTCCGGTGATGCCAATTAAGCTCATGGAAACGATGGTAATGCCGGAAACTGCTCCGGCGCGGAGGGCAATAGTTAGAGCTTTACTGAAACTTGTTTGAGCGGCGGAAGCTGTGCGGATATTTGAGCGGACAGAAATCCACATTCCCACAAGGCCGGAAAGACAAGAACAAAAAGCGCCCAAAATAAAAGCGAGGCTGACTTGCAGGCCGGAAGTCGGCTTGCCATTCAAAGCGTAAACTCCGAAAAGTATTAAAGCTAAAATAACCACCATTATCCCAATTGTCTTATATTGCCTTTTTAAAAATGCATTGGCCCCCTTTTTAATGGCCTCATATATTTCCTGCATTTTGGCTGTTCCCATATCCTGTTTTTTAATCCAAAAAACCAGATAACCGGCAAAAAGCAAAGCAAGAATAGAAATAACAAACGAAATTGATAACATAAATTTTTAAAAAATTAATAATAAAGGATTATAGATCTTCGACTTTCTATAATTTATTGACTGTAAATGACTATATCAATTTTAAATTAAAAAGCAATAACCCTTTATTAATTGCATTCTTTTTGCTATAATGATTGGGTTATGGAACCAGAAGAGAAAAAATCAAACGGCGCACTTTTCGGCTCAATAGTCATTATTATAATTCTGATAATCGGCGGAATTTATCTATTTTTCATGAAAATACAAGAAATGAAAAATACCCAGAATGTTAATCAAACTTCTAATTCACTAAACCAAACTGCTAAATAAAAATAGAAAAATAAAGTTTTTATTATATTTGAAAAATATTACTTTTTAGTATAAAGTAGGAGGATGCAAATAAAAATCAACAAACTGCCCAAAAGCGAAGTGGAAATTGAGGGAGAATTGGAAGCTGATGTTTTTGAAAAATATTTCAACAAAGCCCTGAAAAAAATCGGGGAGAATTTGGAAATAGACGGTTTTCGCAAAGGAAAAATTCCGGAAAATGTTTTGCTGGCTAAAGTTCCCGAGGCTCAAATTTTGGGAGAGATGGCTGAGCTTGCTTTGAGCGAACACTATCCGAAAATCTTGGAGGAAAATAAAATCGACGCCATCAGCCGTCCGGAAATTTCCATTACTAAATTGGCTCGCAAAAATCCACTCGGTTTCAAAATCAAAACCGCCACCTTGCCGGAGATGAAACTCCCCGACTATAAGCAAATCGCCAAAAAAATAATTTCCGGACTGGCAGAGAAGGACAAAAACACGGAGGTAACGGAAAAAGAAGTGGAAGATACCATTATGGATATCCGAAAATCACGCGCGCCAAAAATTCACGTGAAAGATTCAACTCCTCTCCAAACCTCTCCCCAAAAGGGAGAGGCCCCTTCTCCTTCGGAGAAGGCGGGGGATGAGGTGAAACCTGAATTACCTGATTTTAATGACGAATTCGTGCAAGCACTGGGGCCCTTTAAAGATGTGGCTGATTTCAAAACAAAACTGAAAGAAAATATAAAACTGGAAAAAGAAAATCAACTGAAAGAAAAAACCAGACTGAAAATCGTGGAAAAAATAATTGATGAGCTGAAAGTGGAACTGCCGGAAATTTTGATTGAGGTGGAATTGGATAAAATTTTATATCGTATGGAATCCGACATCACCCAAATGGGTTTGAAATTTGAGGATTATCTAAAACATCTTAACAAAACTGTTCCGGATTTGAGAAAAGAGTTCCGCACCGACGCCGAAAAGAAAGCCAAGCTTGCCCTTATTTTAAATAAAATTGCCGAAGTGGAAAAAATTTCCGCAAACAAAGAACAAGTGGCCAGCGAAGTGGCTCATATTTTGGAACATTACAAAGACGCCGACCCCGAACGAGCCACTATGCATGCCGAAAATGTTCTCACCAACGAAGCCGTCTTTAAGTTTTTGGAAGAACAAAAATAGTGTTATAATAAAGCCATATGTTAATTCCAACCGTTATTGAAAAATCACAATTTGGCGAACGAGCTTATGATATTTATTCCCGGCTTTTGCGGGAAAGAATTGTTTTTCTGGCCGGACCCATTGACGACAACGTGGCAAACATTGTCATCGCCCAGCTTTTATTTTTAGAATCAGAAGATTCAAAAAAAGATATTTCTCTTTATATAAATTCTCCCGGCGGTTCTGTCACTTCCACCTTGGCCATCGTAGACACGATGAATCATGTCCGCCCCGACATTTCCACTTTCTGCGTAGGCGTTGCCGCTTCCGGCGCAGCCATTATTTTGTCCGCGGGTAAAAAAGGAAAGAGATTTATTTTACCAAACGCGGAAATTATGATTCATCAGCCGTTGGGCGGAGTAGAAGGCCAAGCGACGGACATCGCCATCACCGCTAAACATATTTTGAAAACGAAAGACAATTTAAATAAAATTTTGGCGAAAAATACCGGCAAGCCTCTGGCTCAGATAGAAAAAGACGTGGAAAGAGATTTCTTTATGAATGCAGAAGAAGCTAAAAAATACGGCATTATTGACGAAATAGTCACTAAATCAAAAGCCCCTCTGCCAAAAGCTTAAACTAATATAAAAAAATAAAACCCTCACCAATAATAGTTGGTGGGGGTTTTGTATTTTACATTATTTATCTTCTTCCCTGCTGTGCTCTTTTGCTGGGAATTGTTCTACTGCCGGTAGCATTTCCTCCTCTTGCTCCGGAGCATATAGAATTGTTTTTAATTCTTCTGTTGAAATCATTAAAAACATTTGGAGGTAGAATTCCTCCTTCCCTCGACAACAAACTCCCTGCTCCTGTAAAGTTTCCTCCGTTTAGCAGTCCTTGAATTCTTTCTTTCATTTTTTCCACGTGGCAACCCTCCGAAAAATAAAAAGTGAAAAAATTAGTTTGTTAGAAGAACATTTTATTTTAAACTCTCCAGTATTATTACACATTTCATGAAAAAAAGCAACTCATAGACAAAATAAGTACAATTTGTTATACTTCACTCGTTGAAATTTACAAATTTATTTTCGATCGGTTTATAGGAATATTCCATATATTTATGAAGTTTTTAAAGGGAAATTTTCAAATCTTTGCAAAAATTGCCAGTAGAGAAATCTAATGCAAATATAGTGGTTTGTTTTTATAGGCCGAGAAAAGGCTTATGAGCACATTAATAATAATTCTAATCGGAGTAGCAGTACTCCTTTTGGGCGCGGGCATCGGATATTATCTCCGAGTCATTGTCGCCCTGGGGAAAAGAAAATCCATAGAAATAGACATCAAACAAATGATGGTCGGCGCCAAAGAAGAAGCGCAAAAGATTACGGACGAAGCGAAAAATAAGGTAGAAAAAAGGCTGGCGGAATTAAAGGAAGAAGAAAAGAAAAAAGAGGAAGAATTTAAAGAAACAGAAAAAAGGCTTATCAAAAAAGATGAGTTTTTGGATGTTCGGCAGGTTGAAATAAACAAAGAAGCTGAAAACATAAAACTCAAAGTGGAAGAGATAAAAAAGATTCAGGAAAAAGTGTCCGGCATAGAGGCAGAAAAAAGGGTTGAATTGGAAAAAGTTTCAAAATTGACCGAAGAAGAGGCCAAGGAAGTACTGATGCGAGATATTGAAAAAAAATACGAAGAAGACCTTTTAATCAGAATCCAAAAACTTGAAAATAATAATGAAGAAAAATTGGACAATAGGGCTAAAGATATTTTGGCCACTTCCATTCAGCGTTTGGCTTCAAGTACAGCGTCAGAATTGATGACCACCATTGTAAACATTCCAAACAATGAAATTAAAGGCAAAATTATCGGAAAAGAAGGCCGAAATATAAGGGCTTTTGAACGAGCTTCGGGCGTGGAACTCATTGTGGACGACACTCCGGGTTCCATTATCATTTCTTCCTTTGACCCTATCAGACGCCAGGTGGCCCGTTTGGCGCTTGAAAATTTGATTCTGGACGGACGCATTCAGCCGGCCAAGATTGAAGAGCTGGTGGAAAAAGCCAAAGAAGAAATAAACAAAATAATCAAAGAAAAAGGCGAGCAGGCGGTGTATGAATGCGGAATATTTAATTTTGACCCGCGTATTATTGCCATCATCGGACGATTATATTTCCGCACAAGCTACGGACAAAACGTTCTTCAGCATTCCATTGAGATGGCGCACATTGCCGGGATGATGGCTGAAGAGCTTGGAGCAGATGTGGCCATAGCTAAGGCAGGCGCATTGGTACACGACATAGGAAAAGCGTTGGACCATGAAGTGCAAGGTACACATATTGAAATAGGTATGCGAATTCTGCAAAAATTCGGAGCAGATGAACGCATTATTACCGCCATGAAATCGCACCATGAAGATTATCCTTATGAAACCATAGAAGCGGTTATCGTTCAGACAGCCGATGCCATTTCCGGCGGACGTCCGGGAGCTCGCCGAGATTCAGTGGAAAATTATTTGAAGAGATTGCAGGAGCTGGAAGCGCTGGTAAACGCTTTTCCTGGGGTAGAAAAATCCTACGCTTTGCAAGCCGGCCGTGAAATCCGCATATTTGTCACTCCGGAAAAAGTTTCTGATGCCGAAGCCAAGATAATGGCGCACGATATTGCCGTTAAAATAGAACAAGAATTGAAATATCCAGGAGAAATCAAGGTCACGATGATTCGGGAGACCAGAATCATTGAATACGCTAGATAAAATACAAGGCTTGCCTTAAAAAACCCTTGATATATAATGTATTGGTAGTAATTATTAAACAAACGGCCACCGCCTTCGGCGGGGCAAGGTCGAAGATTAATAAAAATAACCTTATTAAATATGAATAAACAAGCATTAGCTGAATGGGTACACGGTAAACTTGGCGGTACAAAAGTACAAGCCGAGGAAATCGTGGATGGAGTTTTTGAAAACATCATCAGCACCATGAAGAAAGGCGGAGAGGTATCGATCGCTGGTTTCGGAATCTTTTCCGTAAAAGGACGCGCTGCCCGAATGGCTCGCAACCCAAAGACCGGAGAGCAAGTCAAAGTGGCTGCCAAGAAAGTTCCAAAATTCCGAGCTGCAAAAGCCTTGAAGGATGCAGTTGCCTAATCTTTTATCTCGAGATTAAAGAAACTAAAAAATCCCCTTCTGGGGGATTTTTTAGTTTATACTAATTTTTTACTGTCCAAAAACCAAAAATATATAAATATTACTCCTATCAATAAGAATAGGATTGGTAGTTTATTATATAAAAGTATCGCCGTTCCATATAAAATGATTCTTCCAAGAACTACTGGAATCTCACGCAAAATTATAAATTGAGCATCGTCTTTTCTAGCTTTATTGAACAAAAGCGAACTATACGGGACAAGAAACACATTTAAGGATAATGTTACCAAAATTGTTCCGATATAAAACAACCACTTATTTGGGACAGATCCTCCTATAATAAAGTTCACTACCCACATCAGACTTAGAAGGATTGCCCCAATTTTCAAAAGCTTATGTTTATTCCAGTTGTCAGTCAATTTCCCTAATGTTAGGGTAAAAAATAATGATGCACATGACACAATCCCCCCTATAATCCCTACTTGCAAGGTGCTTGCCAATTTAAAATAAATGAAAATCGACCAAATAACCATCGCATCTTCCGCTATATTATCTATAACTTCAGGAATAAAATACTTTTTATTATTATTAAATATTTCCACAGCTCTTTCCCATGAAAATATGAATCTAGTTTTTTCAGATCGCAGTGACAGTATTGGTATAAATACCAAAAACAACAAAATCATCGCAAAAGAAAATAATGCGGTAAAACCAAAATGTACTATGATAAGTGCTCCAATTACGGGACTCAATATGGCTAATATTTTAGGAATAGTAAAAAATTTACTTATAGAACTGCCCATATTACCTTCTTCTGTGTTTCGAACAAAAAGTATATTGAGTGGCATCCAATAAAATGCCCCCTCGGCGCCGATTAATATCGGAATAAAATAAAAAAGTATTGGGGAACCTTCCAACCAAAACAATAAAAGAGAAAAATACGTTAAAAGAAGAATAAATCTGACATGAAATAAATGAACCAATCCAATGTGATTGGAGACATATACTGTAATAAAAGCGGTGGCTAGGAGTGAAATATGTTGTATGATCATCCACAACATAACCATTTGAAAAGAATACCCAAGCTTTAATAAAAAAATCGGTATGAAAACAGACACAAATGCCATTGCGAAATTATTCAAACTCATCATCCGCAATATTTTATTGAAATTAATACCCAATGTATCTTTATCTGCCATTAACTAATTTTAACACAAATTAGTCTAGTATTTCCTAACCACTGCTTTTAATACTGCTATCACATTCAAGCTCTGGGTCGGGTAGATTGGTTTATAATTTTTATTGGCCGGTTCCAGCCAGGCCTTAGGGCCATCTTTGTGAAAATATTTCATGGTGAATTCCCCATCCACTTCGGCAATGACGATTTGTCCGTCTTTAGCCTGGCTGGTCTTCTCCACCAGCACCATATCCCCTTTTTCTATATGCGCGTCTATCATTGAATCGCCGTCTACTTCCAACATATAGGTCAACGGTTTATTTTTTATTAAAAAGTCATCCAAGTTCACCGTATCAGTCAATTCTTCTTCCACACTGGCGGGAAGTCCGGCAGTGACAAAACCCAACTTTGGTATTTCGCTAAAAGTTTTAGTCGGTACGAGCCTGCCCAAGTGGTCCTTGGCGACAATCCCCGCTTCCACGAGTTTTTCTACGATTTTAAAAATGGCATTTTTGGATTTGAAACTGAAAAGTTCCATCATTTCGGAATAGGTGGGCATCCTTTTATTTTTTTCGTAGAAAGTTTCTAATTTTGCTTGATACTGGTTTGTCATTTAATTTAGAGTGAAAGAAATTTGGGAAACAAGCGCCTAAAAAAGTTCTGCCTGTTTTGAAAACGCAATTTTTTCAGGAGAAGTTTGTGGTCTCTGGCTTCTCTAAAATACTCTTCCCCGCGGACTATTTTCAAATCAATAATTTTATTGATTCTATTAATTTCTCTTTCTATGGTTTTAAGATATTGTTTTTGTGACATATATTTATACTATTTATTTTTATAAAAGGTCCCGACTAACCTATGTAAATAGTATAAGTGAACGAGCGTTCACTGTCAACACCCCACCTGTGGATAACTAAGAATTCACCTTTGGTCTATATTGTATTGCCTCCAGAATATGATTTGAATTAATTTCTTCCGAATTTTCAAGGTCGGCGATGGTGCGGGCGATTTTGATGACTCGATGATAGGCCCGGGCGGAGAGAGCCAGACGTTCGGCGCTGTCATCCAACAAATTTCTGACGTCTTCTTTCAGTTTTATCATATTGGACAAATCTTTCACATTCATTTCACTGTTTGTTTTTATATTTCTACCAAATTTTTCAAATCTTTTTTCTTGAATCTTGCGCGCATTGGTTACTCTATATTTTATTTTATCGCTTTGCTCGCTTTTATTTTTATCTCCGTCTTCTCCCAGCTTTTTATAATCCACATTACCGACGGAAACCCACAAATCTATGCGGTCCATTATCGGTCCGGATAATTTTCTTTTATATCTGTCCAAATCCGACGGCCGACAGATGCAAGCTTTCTGTTTGCTTCCGGCATTTCCGCAGGGACAAGGATTCATGGCTGCTACCAAGATAAAATTGGAAGGAAAAGAGGCAGTGCCTTTGGCGCGGGAAATGGAAACCATATTGTCTTCCAGCGGTTGACGCAAAGATTCTATTACTCTTTTTTCAAATTCGGGAAATTCATCCAGAAACAGCACGCCTTTATGGGCCAAGGTCACTTCCCCGGGTTTCGGATAAGTTCCTCCGCCGATAATGGAAACATAGGAAGAAGTATGATGCGGAGAACGAAATGGAGGAAGAGACACGAGTTCGCCGTGGGACACTCCGGCCACGGAATGAATGCTGGTAATTTCCAAAACTTCTTCCAGGGACAAATCCGGCAAGAGCTGGGAGAAAGCCCGGGCCAACATCGTCTTGCCGGTGCCCGGCGGACCGTACATGGCGATATTGTGCCCGCCGGCAGCCGCTATTTCAAGTCCGCGTTTCGCGCCTTCTTGCCCTTTGATATCGGAAAAATCCGAATTCATTTTTTCTCTTTTGTAAATTATCTGCGTTTTGGGTTGAGCTTTTATTCTTTTATCTTCCTTGTTTTTTTCTTCTGTGCCACGAACAGGTTTCGTTTCATCAATATGCTCTACTACTTCTTTTAAACTATCCGCGCCAAAAATTTTTATACCCTCTACCAGCGCCGCTTCAACGGCATTTTCCTTCGGCAAATAAATTTCTTCATAACCGGCCCGTTTTGCTTCCTGCACCAAAGGCAAGGCGCCCCGAATCCGGCGCAACGTTCCATCCAACCCGAGTTCGCCCAGAAAAATCTTTTTCTCCGGATTAAATTTCAAATCCTCCGAGGCCAACATATAAGCGAGAGCGATGGCCAAATCAAAAAACGGCCCTTCTTTTTTGAGGTCCGCCGGAGAAAGAGAAACGATTATTTTTTGATTTTTGGCTTTGGGAGATTTGAAACCGGAATTTTTGATAGCCGAACTGACTCTGTCTTTGGATTCATTTACGGCATTATCCGGCAGGCCAACCACATTAAAAGTGTGCAATCCGCGCGATAAATCCACCTCAATCGTTACGATTTGTCCGGAAAGGAGGTTTACTTGTGCCGAATAAACTCTTGCGAAAGACATTAATTTTTTATTTTTTAACTATTTAAATGCTTCTTGCAGGTTTTAGCTGCCGGATTTGCTTCCAACCTGTCCATCTCAATTTCTTTTTTGCACACTTCACATTTGCCGAAAGATTCCCTATTCAATCCCTTCAGCGCGCTCAAAATATTATTCAGCCTTGGTTCCAAAGCTTTAATCATAATGCTTCTTTCCTCAAAATCCTCAAATCTGTCCGCCATATCATTTTGGTCCGATTCTCTGGAATTCAATTCTTCCGGGGTCGCCTCCCATTCATTCGTTTCCGGATTTAATTTTGCGATATCGCGAAGCTGTCCCAAAAGAACATCTCTTTCACTTTCCAATTTTTCTTTTATTTTTTTCTTATCTAACATCCCTAAAGCCTAGCATTTTCATTAAAAAAAGCAAATATTCTATATTTAAAAAGGCAGGAAACACAAGATTTTAGAGACTACGGAGCGCGACGGCGCGAGTCTTGAGAGATTTTTCAGCAGAAAAATACTCGGGCTCTAAAATTTTGTGTTTTCTGCCTGCTTACTTTTTTATCTTGCTGGAATTCAATCGCAAAATTACTTCATTCACCGCATTCGTGGAATTGGAAATGATTATAGAATTATCATCGGCAAATACATACATCAATACGATATTTCCGCTGTTATCTTTGAGCATTCGCGCGTTTTTGTTGGCCACGATGCCGTCCTCAAAACTTTTTGTGAATAAATAATTTGTGTCAGGAGTTATATTTACTCCGAAAAATCCGCCTAAATCATAAAGCATTTTATTTTCCCAAGTTTGCATCATCGGAAATACACTGGAAAAAGAATTTACTTTGAGAAGCATAAATAAATCCCCGGCTGTGGGCGAAGTTTGCTTCAATCCGCTGTAAAAATCGCCAAGCAAAAAATTATCACCAATTAAGTTAACCTGGTCGGGAGTCAGACTGCTTTTTATGAGCGAGTTGAATTCTTTAAACCCTACAACTTTATTATTTTCAGTCAGATAAATTCCGTCAATTCCGCCAATTTTTATTTTAGTGTTATTAACTTGGTTTAAAATGGTTTCCGTTATTTTATTTTCGTTAAATCCATCAATTGCTTTGAAATCGGTCTGATCGGTAAAAATAAGGGAAGCCATTTGGGGCGCAATGGAAACAGTGTTAATTTTTTTATTAAAAAATGCCAAAAAAATTAAAATAGCCAAAGCAAAAATTATGAGAATAATGCCGATGAGCATAAATATTCTATTTTTTTGAGATTTAGGAGATAAATTTTTCTTTTGGGCTTCGTGTTCTTCTTCTTCGTGGATTATTTTTTTTATCAATCCTTCTTTATTGCCCCCAATGGCCTTGGCCATATCTTCCGCATAGGTTTCCACATTTTTACTTTTTAATTTATTTTCATCCATTGAAAATTTTTATGGTTTTCTAAAGAAATTTTTATCTGCTTCCTTGATGGACAAGCTAATTTTCCCTCTTTCTTCATCAATTTTTATAACCTTCACCGGCACGATCGTTCCTTCTCTTATTATATCGCTAACTCGTTCTACGCGAAACGGAGCCATCTCGGAGATGTGCACCATTCCGTCGGTAAAAGGATTCAGTCGGACAAAGACTCCAAAATCCGCTAATTTTACCACTTCGCCTTTCAAAATTTCTCCCACCTTGAATTCGTGGGTCATTTCTTCTATGACAGCTTTGGCCTTTTGGGCTTTGTCGTCTTTGCCGGTTAAATACACTGTTCCATCATCTTCAATGGTTATTTCGGCTCCGGTTTTTTCTTTTATTTCTTTAATGACTTTTCCTCCGCTACCTATAACCATGCCGATTTGATCCGGTTTGATTTTTATAACTAAAATTTTCGGCGCATTTGGAGAAATTTCTTTTCTCGGCGCAGGAATTTCTTTTTCAATCGTGTCTAAAATTTGGAGTCGCGCTTTCTGGGACTGTTTCATGGCCTCACCCAATATTTTTATCGGCACTCCTTCCACCTTTACATCCAACTGGATAGCTGTGACACCTTCCCTGGTGCCGGCAACTTTGAAATCCATATCGCCATGATGGTCTTCCGGACCTTGGATGTCGGTCAAAATTTTATATTTATTATCATTCTCATACATCAATCCCATGGCAATACCGGCCACCGGCGCTTTAATGGGCACTCCTCCGTCCATCAGGGCAACCGAGGAGGCGCAGATGGAAGCCTGGGAAGTGGAACCGTTGGAAGCCATTGATTCGGAAACTAGGCGCATGGTGTAAGGAAATTTTTCCACACTTGGCAAGACCATGGTCAGCGCTTTTTCAGCAAGAGCCCCGTGTCCTATTTCCCGGCGATTAGTCGTACCGATTCTGCCCACTTCTCCGGAAGAATAAGGCGGAAAATTATAATGATGCATAAATCTTTTTTCTTCTTTATTTTCCATGCCATCAACCAAAAGTTTTTCTTCAGGACCGGCGAGAGTAAGCACGGAAAGCACATGCGTTCCTCCGCGATAAAAAATTCCGCTGAACCATGCAAGATAGAAGAAATTCCTCCGGCTTGAACATACAAATCACGAAGTTCATCCATGGCTCGTCCGTCCGCACGTTTATTTTCATTTACAGCTTTTTCATGCAACATATCATTTTCTGTATCATCAAAAAGATTGTCTTCCAAAGCAAAATCTTTTCTATCCGAATATTTCTCTGCCACCATTTTGTTCCAGACATTATGCAATTCATCTATTTTCTTTTTTCCCACTCCGGCAAACAAAGCGCCTTCCATCTTGGGCAAAATATTTTCTTTGAATAATTTTACTGATTCGTCTCCAATTTTCTCTTTTTCTATCACTCTTTTCGGAATACCTATTTCAGCCACTATTTTCTTCTGAAAATTCTCCAATTTAGTTATTTCTTCACTTGCTACTTTGAATGCTTCTTCCAATTCTTCTTCCTTTATTTGATGAGCTGATGCCTCAATCATATTTATATTCCCGCCCTTCCCGCAGATAGTCAGGTCAAATTTATACTTTGTGTCATCTTGCCTTAAAGCCTGTGCAGGATTTATTTTTAGATTTTCATCGTTATATTTCCCAATGCGCACAGCCCCTATCGGTCCTGCCCAAGGAATATCGGACACAGCCAAGGCTAGAGAAGCAGCATTAATGGCCAATATTGTAGGATCATCCACATCTAAAGAGATAACTGTGGTAATCACTTGCACCGCATGACGAATAGACTGGTCAAAAAGCGGACGCAGAGTCCTGTCTATGACCCGGCAAGCCAGTATCGCGTCTTCCGACGGTTTGCCTTCCCTATGCATAAATCGAGATCCTAAAATTTTCCCGGCCGCGTAAAACTTTTCCATATAATCCACCGTTAAATTGAAAAATCCGAGCCCTTCTTGCTTGTCCTTAGACATACAGGCAGTAGCGAGCACAATCGTCTCGCCATATTTTAAAATTACCGAACCATGCGCTTGCTCTGCTAAATCGGAGAAAACAGCGGTCAATGTTTTGCCGCCAATCTCGACTGAATACTCTTTTTTCTTCATATTTTTTTAGTTCTCCTTCAGAATAAAGTATTGTTTCACCATAAAGTGAGACACTATCTCTATCTAAAGGCGAACGGATTAACTAATAAACTACTACCACCTTAACATTATTCAAACAAAAAAGCAAAAATATGGACCTGAATTCATAAGGGCTTTTTGTTATTTTAAAAATATAAACACCTGATCTTCCATATTTTTTTAACTTATGATATAGTTTTACCATGTTTTCCTTTGAAAGAAAAAACAACATAGAATCTCCAGAAAACTCTGAAAATAATGTAAAAAATAAAGAATCAGCTTTCTTAAAAAAGATGCACTCTTCGACTGCGAAAACCATAGGTGGGCTTCTTTTAGTAATAACTTCTTTTACTGCACAAGAAGCAATTGCTCAACAACATAGAAATACTCCCGAAGTTAAAAAAGATTTTCAGGAATTTTTTTATGAAGGTCAGCATAAATTAAAAATAAAAATAGCGAAAATCTTAGGTGGAGAGTTAAACCAACATGGTTCAAAAGAACAGTTACCTGAGGGTATTTTCTTTAATGAAACAACCGGAAGCTTTGAACTTTTGAGTGCAACACCAGGGATAAAAGATATGCAAATAGGAAAAGCATATGATATTGAAATAAAAAGAAGTTTAATAGATTTTAGTCAACAATTTAGTGATGGCAAATTTATAGATAGTGTAGAAGTGACGCCAGGTGTTCCGTTAGCAGAAGATGATAAGAATTCTTATACATCTTTTATAATGCATTTTTCAGACGGAGCCACAAAGGTTGTTTTAGTAAATAATGGTGAATTAACAAAAGTTGTTGGAAAACCATATGAAGAAACCAAAGGGGTGGTCATCCCTCCGAATTTTGAACAATAATCTTGTATAATAAACAATCATGATTATTAACACAGAGCACAAAAAAATACCTCATCCTATTGGAAATTTGCTTAGGGCATCAAATGTTTCGTCTAGTCAAAAGGAAATATGGCTTCGATTTTTAGTTAGTCTCAGCGATAACCAATTAAAAGACATGGCAGAAATATTAACTAAAGACCCATCTATATTTGATGTTTTAACTAAGAACATAATGGAAAAAAGTAAAGCTTTTAAAACTAAAAATAAAATTTCTTTAGACAGTATCTTAAAAGAAGAAGAATCTTTGCTTTTAAAGATTGATGAAAATCAATAATTCTAATTAGTTCAATACTCTTAAAAAAGTTCTGAATGGGTGCCTATATTTCTCAAGATTAATAAGGAGCGTAATTTATCTATTTTGTAAATAATTAAAATATCTTTTTTTATGTGACACTCTCTATATCCTTCATATTCTCCTGTTAGTTTATGATCTTTGCATCTTATTGGGAGAATTTCTCCCTGAGTAATCATTAAAACAATATCCTCCACATCAGCACGAGATATTCTTCCACCCCGACGGAAATTTTTATAAGATTTTCTAAAAGAATTTAAGTATTCGGGAATTAGCATTTATTTTTCTAAATCATCAAACATTTCCTTAACTGAAGAAAAACGTGGTTTCTTTTTTAAAGCTAACTTCTCCTCTTTTTGGAATTGTTTCAACATTTCTGGAGTATATTTATGTAAATATCCAAAATCACAAATATAAGAAAGACTATTTGAGTTGCTTACTTGAGTTAAAAGATATTTAATTCCAGAAGATAAATCTAGTCCCATATTCTTAAATGCTTTTTGGGCTTTTAATTTAGTAGGTGAATCTATTCTAATTTGTATTGTTGTATTCATATAATACAAGCATATATTAATGTAATGACAATGTCAATACATTTACCCACACATTAAATTTAGTACCTAGGTTTACCTCACCCCTATTAAATATTTCTTCGGATTCAAAGAAAGGTCAATAAAATCATCCACCGCTTCGCGAAGTTTGCCGGAAGTTGATTTGCCGAAAGAAATAGCTTCCACTTGCGTACCTATGTTCTGAATATATTCAACCATAGGCACATAATCGCCGTCACCGGCGACAAGCACGACAGCATCCAATTTGGGCGCAAACTTAATGGCATCCACTGCCAAGCCGACATCCCAATCGCCTTTTTTAAAGCCACCGTAAACTTGCAAATCTTTTGTTTTTGTTTCAATGCCAAGTTTTTCCAGCGCTTCAAAAAAATTTTTCTCATCACCCGCTTCGGAAGTAATGACATAAGCCACCGCCCGGACAAGTTTTCTGCCCGCTACCGCTTCTTTCAGAACTGCGCCGAAATTTACCCGCGCGTTGTATAAATTGCGAGCCGAATGATATAGATTTTGCGTATCAATAAAAACTCCTACTCTCTGCTCCTTATTTTTTATAACTGTCATAGATTAAGTATAGCAAAAAACTAGGAGAGATTCATCTTCTTCATGAGTGCATTATAGCGGGGCTTGTTTTTGCGTTCCAAATATTTCAAATGAGTGCGTCTGTCAGCCACCATTTTAATGAGTCCCCGGCGAGAACTATTGTCTTTTTTGTGTTTCTTTAAATGCTTGGCTAACTCCTCTATTTGGGTAGACAAAACAGCCACCTGCACCTCGGAAGAGCCTGTATCTTTCTCGTGAACTTGGTTTTTCTTTATAACTGTTTGCTTTTTCTTGGTAGTTAACATGGGCTTCATCTTAGCATAAAGTCGTTGAATTTGCAAGATAAAACAGCGATGTCGCACAATATTTGGTATACTTAAACTATGGCATCTTTAAAACAGCTCAAAACTCAATTTTTGGAATATGTGGAAATAGAAAGAGGCCGAGCGCTCAATACTGTCAGAAACTACGACCATTATCTCACTCGCTTTTTAGATTTTATAAAAAATGATAATCCGGCAAAAATAAACGACAATGTGGTGCGAGAATTCCGCCTTTGGCTCAACCGCCAATCCACCGGCAACAATAGGGCAACCGGCGAAACTTTAACTAAGAAAACTCAAAATTATTACCTGATAGCCATCAGGGCATTTTTAAAATATCTGGCACGGCAAGAAATAGAAACTATGTCCGCCGAGCGGATAGAATTGGCTAAGATTAGCGAAAGATCTCTGGATTTAATTTCTCAAACAGAACTCCACCGTTTGTTGGATGCTCCCAAAGGAAATGATATAAAATCACTCCGAGATAAAGCTATCTTGGAACTTCTTTTTTCTACCGGTCTCCGCGTTTCGGAACTTTGCAGTTTAACTAATGATATTGATCTCCATTCTGAACAATTTTCCATTCGCGGAAAAGGCGGAAAAGTTCGCGTAGTTTTTATATCCCAAGAAGCGAAAAATGCTATTAAAAAATATCTGACGTTGCGAAAAGATATGGACGACGCCCTTTTTGTAAAAGTAGGAAAGGAAACTTCTGAAAAAGAAACCGGCCCATTGACCAAGAGATCCATTGAGAGAATCGTAAAGCAATATGCCATCAGGGCCGGCATTTCAAAAAAAGTTACTCCGCATATTATCAGACATTGCTTCGCTACCGACTTATTGCAAAATGGCGCAGATATCAGGAGTGTACAAATGATGCTAGGGCATTCAAATATTGCCACCACTCAAATCTACACGCACGTTACCGACAAACAATTATTGGATGTGCATAAAAAGTTTCACAGCAGAAAGTAAAAAATAAAAAACATCTTTTTGCCGGTACGGATTTTTTGAAGCTTAAAAAATCCTGAAATTCTCGCGCCGTCGCGCTCGAAACCCCTTAAAAAGATATTTTCCTATTTTTTACTAATAAATCCGTGAAACTTTATGCTATCATAATAATATATGAAAATAGTTTCGTGGAACACAAATGGGTTAAGAGCCACCGCCAAACAAGGATTTTTTAATCCCCTGTTCGCCGAAGGGAAGCCGGATATTTTGTGTCTGCAGGAAACAAAAGCGGAGCCGGAACAACTTACAGAAGAAACACGAAATGTGCCCGGGTATTATTCTTATTTTTCTTCTTCCAAATTAAGAAAAGGCTACAGCGGAGTGGCAATTTATTCCAAAGAGAAACCGAAGGAAGTTTTTTATGGCATGGGCATCAAAAAGTTTGACGATGAAGGCAGACTGGTGGGCGCTAAATATAAAAATTTCACTATAATCACTGCTTATTTCCCGAACGGCGGACAAGGTCCGGCGCGCCTGAAATACAAACTTGAATTTTATGACGCCTTTTTAAAATTTATCCTGAGATTGCGAAAGAATGGCGAACACGTTATTTTTTGCGGAGATGTAAATACTTCTCATAAAGAAATAGATTTGGCTCGTCCGAAAGCAAACGAAGAAAATACCGGCTTCCTACCCATTGAACGCGCTTGGATTGATAAAGTAATTAAAAATAATTTTATAGATGTTTTCAGAAAATTTTATCCGGATAAAATCGGCGCCTACACCTATTGGGACATGAAAACTTTTGCCAGGGATAGAAATGTCGGCTGGCGTTTTGACTATTTTTTCGCCAGTTCTGAAATTGTTCCTAAAATAAAAAGTACAGGCATAATGTCCGATTATTACGGTTCCGACCATTGCCCGATTTGGCTGGAGATGTAAAAATTTTTTGTGCCGTGGGGGAGACTCGAACTCCCAAGGAATTGCTTCCACTAGTACCTGAAACTAGCGCGTCTACCAATTTCGCCACCACGGCATTTTATTTTATATTTCAATTAATTCCGGCCTTGCATTTTTACCGAACCATTTTTTAGACAGTTTTATTATATTGGGAGTTATATCGGTAACAAGAATTTTGGCTTTGCCATTTTGGGCCAATCTTTTTACAAGTTCCGGATGCTGGACAAAATAATCTTTCAGTTTTTTGGGAACAATTTCATCCTGAGAAATTACTTTTACTTTTTTGCCGAGAATTTTTTTAATTTCGTTCTTATAAAATGGATAATGAGTGCAACCAAGAGCAACTGCATCCAATTTTTTATTTAAAAATGGTTTTAAATATTTTTTAAGAAATTCCTTGGCCAAAACTTTCTCCCCTTCTTCAATCAAAGGCACCAGCATAGGCGCAGAGTTTTGAAAAACTTTTGTTCTAGAAAAAGAATTCTTACTTTTTTCGGCATACGCAATATTAGGTTCGTGAACCACATTCAGGTTCGAGTGCGAGCCGTGAAAAAGTAATGAATTCTTTTTTTTGACCTCTTTCGGAAAAGTATTTGAGTTTATGGTTCCGGAAGTTCCTAAAATTCCCACTCTTCCATATTTGGCGCATTCCTCGGCTGTAGGAATTAAAACTCCAAGTATTTTTCTTTCAACAGACTCCCCCATCAATCTGCGGGTATTGTTGTAATCAATCAAATATTCCTGTTGGATTCTTCGGAGCGCTCTGGCTGAAACGGTGTTGCAAGCAATGATAACAATGGCGCAATTTTCTTTCTTAAATAAATAATTCATCGCCTCTTTGGTAAACTCAAATACAGCCTGGTGTGAACGATTGCCATAGGGCACTCTTTTTGTGTCTCCCAAATAAACGTAATCATATTCCGGCATCGCTTTTCTTATTGCCTTGGCAATAATCAGCCCTCCCACCCCCGAATCAAAAATTCCAATCTTCATATTTTTATCTTAACATATTTTTTACCTCACTCCATGTTTTGTATGTAATTTTTCTATTTCTTTTTCTTCCAGCTCTTCTTTTTTTTCTTTTCCGCGCTCGCCCAATGTCCTTAAGGCATCATCAGGAAGTACATTTAATGATTTAACTAATTCTGAAAGATGTTCTTTGGTATTTTTTTTCGGATCATCCAATACTTCTTCTAAAAGCGCATGTAAAATCCACCCCATTCTTGGTCCGGGGACAATTCCCAGCTCTTTTATCATAAATTCTCCATTAATTTTCAGCTGTCCGACAGAAATCGGATCGTGCAATGCCTCTTCTATCATGGCAAAATATTTTCGCAGACGATAGGGCGTTTCTTTTTTCTTCATTCCCACTCTATCGCACTCACGGACATCCATCAGGAGCCAAATATTTTCCTTGCCAACTTTGGTAATAATTCTTCGCACCGCGGAAAGCGTAATTAATTCCGTATCGGAAAAAAACATATGATTGCGAACTAATTTTTCCACTAATTCAATCTCTTTTTTGGAAAATTTTAATCGCTCCATTATTTTTTTTGCCATTTTTGTACTAACAACTTCATGACCGTAAAATGTAAATTGTTTTCGCGTAGCAGGAAGATGCTCGGAGGAATCTTCGCTGCGGCCAGAAATATCTTGCCCTTCCAGGATGGAATGCGAATGACGGAGAGCATTTTCCTGCGGAGCAAGTCGTTTAGATTTTGGTTTCCCAATATCGTGAAAAAGCGCTGCGAGCCTTACTTCTAAAGGCCAATTCTTGTCCGCCGAATGTTGCAAGGCATGAAGCAAATGGTTAAAAACATCGTAAATATGCTCCCCTCCTTGCTCACAATCAATCCCCTCTTCCAATTCTGGAATTATATTTTTCAGCAATCCAATTTTTGCAGCATTACAATTCCTACAGACGGATTTTCCGATAAAATTATTTTTGTAAATTCATCGCGAATTCTTTCCGGTGAAATTTTTTTTATTAAATTTGCATTTTTTAAAATACTTTCACTGCTTTCATAGGACACAGAAAAACCAAGCTGTAAAGCTATGCGCACAGCTCGCAACATTCGGAGAGCATCTTCTTTAAAACGATCATCCGGGTTCCCTACTGCCTTTAACATTTTATCTTTGATGTCCTTTAATCCATCAAACATGTCCGTTATACTAGAATTGCCTTTTGTATTTCTAAAGGCCATGGCATTTATAGTAAAATCACGTCTTTTAAGGTCATCTTCTAATTTGTCGCTGAATTTTACTTCGTCTGGGTGTCTAAAATCACTATATTTTGTCTCAATTCTATATGGCGTAACCTCTATTTGACGTAATGTTTCATAAGGAACATCTTCCTGAATAACCATTACGGTTCCAAATTCATTCTCATAGACCGTTTTTGGGAAAAGTTTGATGATTTGTTCCGGTTTGGCGTTAGTGGTTACGTCCCAATCTTTTGGCTCTCTGTCCATTAAAATATCCCTAACACATCCGCCAACCAGGTATGCTTCAAAACCAGCTTTTTCAAGCGTGTCCGTTACATATGAAACCTCTTTAGGGATTTTAGATATTAAGTTTTTGAATTAATCATAAAAACTTTTTTGTGCGGCTAGGGAGAATCGAACTCCCGTCTCATCCTTGGCAAGGACGTGTTCTACCACTAAACCATAACCGCTATTATTTGTTATACTTGTTTTATTAATAATAAGTCAGTCAATTATAATATTTTAGTAAAAATATTGCAATTTTGTTAATTAAAAAAAATTATAGTATAATAAACAGCCTTGCACCCGTGGTGAAATGGATATCATCCCTGCCTTCGAAGCAGTTGTTGGGGGTTCGAATCCCTCCGGGTGCACATAAAAAAGGATAAGTTTAGTTATCAACTATGTGTCTTTTAGTTTCTCCTTTATTCATAAGGATTTTATTAAAAACTGTGGATAACTATGTTGGTAATGTTCATAAAGGACACATTGAAATGTTGTCTTTTATGGCCAATTTATCAAAAATACGTTACAAAATAAGGATATTATATTAAAAGACATAAAATTAAGTAATTTCCTTCACGTGAAACACTATTTTGAGTGTTTTACATGAAACAAAGAGAAAATGCCAAAGGTTTTTACTTCAGAAACACAAAAGATAGGGGAAATTGGCGAGAACACCGCCGTAAGGTTTCTCATGAAACATGGTTTTTCAATACTGAGCCGTAATTATACTAAAAAATGGGGAGAAATAGATATCGTGGCTGAAAAAGAAGGGAAGTTGCACTTTGTTGAGGTAAAAAGTGTTTCGCGTGAAACCTTGGATGATGTTAATCGTGAAACGATGGACAATTACCATCCGGAAGACAATATGCATCCATGGAAATTGAAAAGAATGTCACGGACAATTCAAACTTATCTTTTAAGTGAAAAAGTGAACGAAGAAAAGGAATGGCAGGTTGATTTATTAGTGGTTTTTTTAGATATAAAAAACAAAAAAGCGAGGATAAAAGTTGTGGAAGATATAATTTTATGATACTTTTATCTAATCGGGCTGTAGTATACCGGTAGTACAAGCGCTTTGGGAGCGTTTAGACTGGGTTCAATTCCCAGCAGCCCGACTCTTCGACAAAAAATAAATGTTTGCGGGATTAGTTTAATGGTAAAACGTCAGTTTTCCAAACTGAGGTTGGGAGTTCGATTCTCCCATCCCGCACATGATTATTTTGATAAGCATAGCGACATTGGTTTCCACTTTTTTAGGCGGAATTTTTGCTTTGCGTTTTAAAGATAAGTTACATTTGATTTTAGGTTTTTCGGCCGGAGCAGTTATCGGCGTAGCCTTTTTTGATTTATTGCCGGAGGCATTGAGCCTAGGGAAACAAAGTTATGATATCGCTTTTATTACTTCCATTGTGGCTCTTGGTTTTATTGTTTACATGCTTTTGGACAGACTTTTTTTCTTTCATTCGCATTCCGACCACAACAGCGAAAATTGTCCTCCTAATAGGAGGGGGTTGCTCGGGGCCGGAAGTTTGTCTATACACAGTTTTTTGGATGGCGTTGCCATCGGCTTGGCTTTTCAAGTATCAAGCGCCGTCGGCGCCATTGTAGCTGTTGCCGTCTTGGTACATGATTTTTCCGACGGAATAAATACGGTAAATATGATTTTAAAAAATTCTGGTACACAAAAACAGGCATTCAAATGGCTCTCTGTTGATGCCATTGCTCCGGTTTTGGGAATAACTTCTACTTTGTTTTTTTCGGTTTCTGAAGCCACTCTAGGCGTGATTTTAGCCATATTTAGTGGGTTTTTTCTGTATATTGGAGCCTCGGATTTACTGCCTGAAAGCCATCATAATCACCCCACAATGTGGACCACAGTTGCTACAATATTGGGGGTCACTGTTTTATACAGTGCAATAAAATTGGCAGGAGTATAAAAATTTCAAAAACAATATTTTTGCCGGTACGGATTTTTTGAAGCTTAAAAAATCCTGAAATTCTCGCGCCGTCGCGCTCGAAACCCCTTAAAAACATTGTTTTTGAAATTTTCTAAAAAGCATTAATATTCTTTTTTCTCTATTGAGTTGC
Source organism: Candidatus Nomurabacteria bacterium (assembly GCA_963842815.1). Lineage (GTDB taxonomy): Bacteria > Patescibacteriota > Minisyncoccia > Phycocordibacterales > UBA9973 > UBA9973. The sequence continues at coordinate 189,025 of CAWJHU010000001.1, read as the reverse complement.
CCAGGACATAGGGGTATCTCCTCCGGGATTTCTTGCTCCCATTACTCTGAAATGCAAATGAGGTCCGGTTGAGTGGCCAGTAGAACCAACTAAGCCGATTAATTGTCCCTGATAAACATCATCGCCGGTATGAATTAAAATTTTTGACATATGACCATAGAGAGTTTGTGTTCCGTTCGGATGGTCAATGATAACCATGTTGCCGTAGCCTCCGTTATAACCGTTGCGGGCAAAAATAATTGTTCCGGCGGCTGAAGCCAATATGGATGATCCTTTATTTGCCGCTAAATCAATAGCCTCTCCGTGGTCATGAAGACCCTGACTTCTATATTTATAATCAGGAACAGGGTTAATAAAGTATCCCGGAATATAAACAATAGGGGTTCTTATATAACTGCCAGAATTTGTTTTCGGGACTGATACAGCCGAACCTTCATCCGCCATTTCCCCATCAGGAATAATGAGTTCATCTCCAACTGCCAATTTTGCATTTTCAGGAATTCCATTATAGCCGGCTATATCGGAAACATCCACGTTATACTTTTTGGCTATGCTTTTTAATGTATCTCCCTTAGCAACTGTCACCTTAACCCCGGAAACCGGCAAAATAAAAAGCGTGTCTCCCTCGACAAGCTTGTCTCCTTTTTTCATATTATTGGCCCAATAGATGGTATCAACAGAAACTCCGAAAGTCTGCGCTATCCAAGTAATAGAATCGCCTTTCCTTACCACGTAAACACTTATTTGGTCGGTGGGTGAATCTCCGGTGTTTAAATTGTCCGATGCTCCGACGTGGCTGGTTGCGGGGGAAAGAGCGTTCCCAGAAATGTTAACATTTGTGTCGCTTTTAACCCCTCCGTCATTGTCCGTGTTGTCTTTGTCTTGTAAAATCGGGGCAGAAGAGACATTTGCTTGAAGAAGATTCATCGTTTGGCAATTTTTGGTGGAAGAATCTGTTGCTGTTGCATCAGCCGAGGCTTCGTTTCCTAGAAGGGCAGAGAAAAAACCGGCTTTTGCTGTAAAGGGCGCAAAAAACACCCCAGATAACAGGGAAAAGGCCAGAATAAAGCTGTATATTTTAAATTGAGGTTTTATAAAACAAATTAATTACCGCGAGATTTCCTCCTTACCCCAAAAAAAACATTAGTATATAAGGGTAGAATTACAGGACGACCTGAATTGTACTGCACCCGCCATATGGCGGATAAGGTTCTCACGATGGTTACTGTCGTTTCGCCCGTTCAGCCAATTTATTCCATACTTCCTGTCCAGGGCTACATTAAGGGTAGCTCACTTCCTCACTCAAGTCAATCGGGGTGTGGATAACCGGAGAAAGTCTAGCTTCCTCCAGCCTAGAGATGAATTTTAGATAAATCTAGTAATATCAATAACAAAATGAGTTTTTATGTTATATTGGATGAATGTCAGACCATTTATCGGAACTCAATAACAAACAAAGGGAAGCGGCCATGCATATGGAGGGACCGCTTTTGATTGTGGCGGGAGCGGGGGCGGGGAAAACTAAAACAATCACGCACAGAATACTAAATCTGATAAAAAACGGGGTGGCGCCGGAGAAAATTTTAGCTGTTACTTTTACTAATAAAGCCGCCAAGGAAATGCAAGAAAGAATTAATTCGGCAATAAAAACAAACTTCGCCGGTAATGCTTTTTCTCAGGTCCTCGGATTCCCGGGTCCCTATCCCGGCCAGACCATTCAAAAAAGTATTACCGGCGAAGTTGTTAGTAGGCCTTTTATTAGCACTTTTCATTCTCTGGGAGTTTATATAATCAAAGAAAATGCGCGAATTGTTGGGGCTGACCAAACATTTTACTATTTTAGATGAATCAGATTCAACGACCTTGATAAAAGAAGCCATGAAAGAACTTGGATTGGACCCGAAACAATACGACCCGAAAAAAATAAAAAATATAATCAGCCGGGAAAAAGGGAAATTTACCCATCTTGCAGATTATGCAGAAAAAGCAACGGATTACTTGGGTAAAATCGTGGCGCAAGTGTGGAGTTTGTATGAAAAAAAAAAAACGAAAGAAAATTCTTTGGATTTTGATGATTTGCTTTTGAAAGCGACAAAATTACTGAAAGAAAATAAAGAAATCAGAAAAATTTATCAGGAAAAATGGGAATATATTCACATTGATGAATATCAAGACACCAATGAAGTGCAATATTTGATGTCCAAACTTGCTTTCCGGAAAATAATAAAAATATCTGCGTGGTGGGAGACGCCGACCAAAATATTTATTCCTGGCGCGGAGCAAATTTAAAAAATATTTTGAGTTTTGAAAAAGATTATCCGAAAGCGAAAATAATTTTATTGGAAGAAAATTACCGTTCCACGCAAAATATTTTGGAAGCGGCCAATGAAATAATCAAAGAAAAATAAATATCAGGCCGGATAAAAATTTATTTACCAAAAATAAAATGGCGAAAAAATGGTTTTTATGAAGCGCTAGACGAAAACGACGAAGCGGATTTGTCGCGACAAAATTTTGGAAATACTAGATAGGATCGAATGAGTCGATGTCTGAAATTGCAATTTTGTACCGCGCAAATTTTCAATCGCGCGCGCTGGAAGAAGCAATGCTTCAATACAATATTCCATATCAAGTTTTGGGTGTTAAATTTTTTGAGAGAAAAGAAATTAAAGACACTCTTGCTTATCTTCGCGCGGCCTTAATCCGGAAAGTCTTTCGGATATAAAAAGAATTATAAATTTCCCGGCACGGGGAATAGGGAAAGTGACTTTGCTAAAATTTTTGCCGGAGAAAAAGAAAGTTTGCCGATAAAAATAAAAATAAAAATTGATAATTTTTACAAAACACTGGAAGAAATAAAAGAAAAAATAAAAAATAAAAAAGCATCCGATGTTATAAAATTCACGGTAAAAAAATCCGGCATTGAAGATGAACTTAAAGCGGGAACGGAAGAAGATATGGAAAGATTGGAAAACATAAAGGAATTGGCCACTTTGGCCTTAAAATATGATAATTTAAAGGATGGAATGGGAATTGAAAAACTTTTGGAAGATGCATCTCTGGCCTCAGACCAAGACTCGCTAATGATTACGGAAAATAAAAAAGACGAAAAAATGCGGTGAAATTAATGACTGTGCATGCTTCAAAAGGACTTGAATTTAAATATGTTTTCATCACCGGCCTGGAAGACGGACTTTTCCCGCACGAAAGAGACGGTGAAATAAAAACTGCCGAAGATAGAGAAGAAGAACGCCGGCTTTTTTATGTCGCCCTTACTCGCGCCAAAGAAAAATTATTTTTATCTTTCGCGAATTTCCGCACCATTTTCGGTTCGCGCCAAATAAATACTCCTTCCGAATTTATTTCCGATATTCCGGGAGATTTATTAGAAAAGGAAGGAGAGAAGGGTGGAATAAAAACAATTTACATATGATACATAAAGCAAAAAAATCATTGGGGCAAAATTTTTTGAAATCAGATTCCTGCGCTCAATAAAATTGTTGAAGCCGGAGAAATTTCGAGCGAAGATATTATTTTGGAAATCGGACCAGGGAAAGGGGTACTCACGGAAAAACTTTTGGAAAAAGCCGGATGCGTAATTGCAGTTGAAAAAGATCGAGATCTTTTTCAACTGCTTCAAGAAAAATTTTCCGAGGAAATCAAAAATAAAAAATTAATTTTAATGAATGAAGATATTTTGAACGCTGATATTAAAAACATGGCCTGCAAATTTTTTTCAGGTCCTCGGATCCCCGGGTCCCTATCCCGGCCAGACCATGAAAAAAACTTCATGCCATGTTTTTATAAAATTATCGCCAATATTCCTTACAACATTACCGGCGCCATATTGAAAAAATTTCTGACGGAAAAAAACCAGCCGGAAAGAATGATTCTGATGGTGCAAAACGAAGTGGCCCAAAGAATAATGGCTCGGGATAAAAAAGAAAGTATTCTTTCAATCTCCGTAAAAGCATATGGAGAACCTAAATGATTATGAAGGTGCCGGCAAGATATTTTTCACCGGCTCCAAAAGTGGATTCAGCTGTAATTGCCATAAAAAATATTTCCAGAAAACTTTTTACCGAAAATAAAATAGATGAAAAACAATTTTGGGAGATAGTTCGCGCCGGATTTGCCCACAAAAGGAAAAAACTGTCGTCAAATTTGAAAAATTCACAAATTTTTCTAAAAAAATCCTCTGAAAATACCCTTAAAAACAAAAGAGCGGAAGAACTTTCGCTTATGGATTGGATTTATCTTGTAAAAGACGCAGATATCAACAAAAAAGAGTAGCACCTATCTTTTAATATTGTTATAATATATATGTGAAAAAAGGCATAATTTTTATTTTGCTAATCGTTTTTCTGGTATTTGCCAGTACTAGGGTAGTTTCCGCTTCTTTTTCCTTGGGAAAGTTTTTTGGCGGGAGAGTAATTGAAACAACCGCTATCCCAATAGAGGCACTTAAGGATGCTGGCTACACATGCCCTATGTTTGGTACCTCAATTTCAATCTTACCCCTTGGCTCCCAGACGAGCACCCCGATTAATTATTTTATTCCCTCTTATATAACTTCTAAAACCAGAACTACCCCAAAAATGGGCGGGTTAATCCTAGGCAAATATGAAGGGCAATCAATGATAACTTGCACGAGGCCTTGTCCTCCTTCGGTATGTGTTGAAACTGTCAGTCTAGACACAATAAATCTTTTTGGAACATCCAGATAAAAAATATGAAAGAATTTTTCAAAAAAACAGCAAAAAAAATAATAAAAGAAGAATATAAAAAATATTTGCCGAGCAAAAAGTTTGCAATAATAACGGGCATGATTTTTGTTCTGGGAATAATTATTTTTGTGATTTTCTTTATGTCCTCTCGGGGAGAAAGTTTTTCCATTACGGGAAATAAAAACGCAACCGCTCTTCAGGTGGAAAATCAATCCGTTGCGGATTTGATTCAAAAGGATACCGACGGCGACGGCATACCGGATTGGGAAGAAGCTCTTTGGGGTACTGGACCCGAACAAAAAAATGACTTTCAATAATACTCCGGATGCCACCTATATAGAAAATAAAAAGAAAGAATTGAATATATCCGAAAGCGCCAGCGCAGAAGAACAAAATATGACCGAGACGGATAAATTCGCTCAGCAATTTTTTGCTAGCTATATGGCATTGAAATCTTCCGGACAAAGCGACAGCGATGCCATAAATAGTTTTTCCAATTCTCTCGGACAAAATATAGTGAATCCAAATTTGATTGACCGCTACTCGGCAGCGGATGTAAAAATGAGCACCACTGATGATTCTGCTTCCAAACAAAAATACTACGAGGATGTGAAAAATTTATTTAAAAACTATCAGGCAAACAGCGGGTTGGGGGATGAATTAAGCATTGTAAGCAACGGACTTGCTGCAAGTCCTGCAAGCGGAACGGCAGACAATGCCGATAAATACAGCAAATTGTCGGCAATTGGAAACGCCTATGAAGATTTTGCTAAAAAAATAATGGATATGAGCGTTCCGCAAAGTTTGGCGGATTATCATTTGCGCATAGCCAATAGCGCCAACAACACCGGCATCAGTGTTTCAAATTTGGGGGAAATTTCAAGTGACCCCATCGTTGGGCTTTCCGGACTTTCCGAATATCAAAAATATAGCAATGATTTAGTCACGGCAGTGGGAGATTTAGAGACTTTTCTATCAAAACAATGATACAATAAAGTAAAATGGGTAAAAAATATCTTAATAATTCAATAATTTCATTTCTATTGATTGTAAGCACAATACTGATGCCTTTGGGTTTGATTCCTAAAAAAGCTGAAGCGCAAAGCATGACAGGGTATGCAACCGGACTTGGTCCGGCTATCGCTGCTCTGCCACAATGTAAGAATGTAATAAATAGTTCAATAAATAATTTGTTTAGCGGGGTTGGAAATTTGTTTAGTTCAGGTGTTGATAGCAACGGCAACCCTGTCGCTCCCGGGGAAATAACGGGAAGTTTAGGTAAAACAGCCAGTTCAGCAGCAAGTACGGCTACCTCCATTGAAACCAATAGCCCAAATGCTAACGATTTATTACAGAAAATAGCCAATTCTTCGGCTGCTAATGCTGCGGCTGATAAAGCAAATTCTGATGATGCTACTTGCATAGCCAGCATTGGACGGCTGATGATTAAAATGCTTTTGCAAAAATTAACACAAAGCACGGTCAGCTGGATTAAGAAAGGTTTCAATGGCAGTCCGGCTTTTGTGCAAAATCCGAGCAAATTTTTCGGAGACATCGCTAAAAATGAAGTATTGCAATTCGGTCTGGAAATAAAAGGAGTGGGTCCATTCAGTAAAGGTTGGTTGCAAAATACGGCAGCCGCTTTCAATAATAAATTTCAAGACAATGTAAGATATTCTTTAGACCAACTTGTTCAACAAACAACTCCGGAATATTCCGGTGAAACTTTTAAGGCGGATTTTAGCCAGGGCGGATGGAATGCTTGGACAGCTATGACTCAAGTTCCAGCTAATAATCCTCTTGGTTTTCAATTGATGGCTGATAATGAACTGCAACAAAGACTAGCGGGAACAGTTCAATCAACTGCCCAACAATTTCATGACACTCTGCAACAGGCTCAGGGATTTTTGGGAGATTATCGTTGCACCATAGGTGTTACATTACAACAAAAAAATACCGCTTTGGCGGCAGGAAAACCAGACCCTTGTGTAGAGGGAGGCGGAACTTGGCAATACGTTACGCCGGGTTCTATGGTGGCCTATGCGGCTCAAAACGTAATGAGTTATCAGAGTACCAGTTATTTTAATGTGCAGGATTTAAATGACGCCATTGCCGCCATCACAGACGCGCTTTTGTCTAAATTTTCTTCCACTATTATGGAAAAAGGTTTTGCTAATGCGAGTGAAGAAGGAGCGGATGGAACCTTATACACTACCAGTACAGTGGATTCAGGCGTTGCATATCAAACTCAAACGGAAAAAGATTATACGCCATCTCAACTGACAAGTTCTTGGCTGGCGGCCAATCCGGATTTTGATATTCGCACCGACCTTACCCAGGCTCTGGTGGATGAACAGAGAACTTATTCCGATAAGCTCATACAGCAAAATAAAGAGCTAAATTCCACAACAGATGATAAGCCTTACGCGACTGACCCTAGCACGGGAGTTACCAATGCCTACGGATTAATTCCGGCAATCTATCAATTGGATTATTGCATCCCGGGACCACATCCGGGGTGGGAACAAGACGCGCAAACAACTTTAACAAACGTTACATCATCAATGAAAAGCGCAGATAGGGGCGATAGCAGCACTGGGAGTACGATTGGTGGTGTTGTCAGCAACATCGTTAGTAATATCCCTGTTGTTGGCGGATTTCTAAGTAGTTTAATGGGAGGAGGGACCCAAGGTGACAAAATGGCTGGTTTTTATATGAGAGGTTATTATTCTCGTGAGTTTGCTTCTTTAACAGGTTATATGCCCAATTTTATGGACACAACATCAAATACGAATGACAACATATCAAGCCAAGAAGGAGTCATTAATATTATGAATATAATATTAGGTAGATATATTGATATTATGGATAAAACGTATTTTTCTAGTCCGGATTATTTGCCCGATGTCGCCAAGGAAGCAACTAATGACTTTAATCAATTGACGGGGTACAATCAAATGATAAAAGACAATGAAGATAAAATAATTTCATTGAAGCGTGTTGTAAACACTCTTGAGTATATAAAAAAACAAGTGGACGATTTGAATGATAGCTATCCGGCCAAAGGAGATGAATATGAAAGTCTTTTAAAACCTCAAATAGACGCATTCGGAAGATTGTCTGCGGAAATGGTTAATGGAGCCGATATCGCCAGCGTTGATAATTTAACAAAACAAATAGTTGATGAAAAAAATTATGTGTACAACACTCTTCTAAAAGGACCCAACGGCTGCGAAGCGCAACTTGAAAATCCGCGCAATGGGGATTGGGGTAACGGAATTTATTCGGGAACTTGGACAGCCATTACGGGAACAGGAGGGGAAGGAACTGCTACTTGGAAGGCCATAGGAAATGGCGTAGGAACTTGGAAAAGTTTAACGGGGGCAGGAACTTGGACTGTCATAAGCCGCCCTGTGTGGGAACCGGGATTGGGGGGGATGGAAGCAGGAACGATAGGCACGTTTACATATGGCGGGATAAATGCGAGTGGAACTTGGGGGCCATTAAAATTTCCCCATGTAGACTTAAATGGAATTGGCAATCCTCCAGCTAACTGGGATAATTTTGATGTTAATTCCGTTGAAAGAATGACTTATCCATCATCGTTGCCTATAATTTACGATTATAATAATTTTATAAAAGCGGGAACCGCTTTGCCAGACCCATGGAATAGTGGCTATCCTGCTACCCATACTCCTGTTAATAAATACAGTGTTCTTGGTCCAGGTTTCTTAAGTTTTGTCTATTTTTCATCGGATGCCGGGGATGCTACAAATAAAAAAATACTAACGGGACCAGAAAGATTAAAACTTTGGGACTTAGTCCCAGCAGGAGGGGCTAATGAAACTCCTGGCAATCAATTTGACTCCCTAGGAGCAAGTTCAATCGATGTTGTTTCGGAAGGTTTATTTGAAAAAACAATCGGAATTTATTAAATAGTCATCAAGTTCATAAAGTAAGTTTGTAAAGTTATAAAGTAGAAAATTATGACGAACATAAAAAAAACAGAAAAGATTTCATACGGGGTAGCAATATTTATTCTGGCAATGGGAATATTTTTCGCGCAGAATGTTTCGGCAACACCCCCGACTATAACTTTTTCCGCCAACCCAACATCTGTACCCTACAAAGGCTCTTCCACCTTGGCATGGTCATTAACTGACACAAACCCGATTACGGTTTGTACTCTTTCGTCGGAATTGCCCAATGGTTTTATAAGTGGTTCTTTCGGCAACATTTCACCACCCCCAACATCAAAAAGCGAAGCTGTCCCCTCTATAACTTCTCCGATGACTTTTAAAATTTATTGTTTTAATGGTCTTGGTGAAAACGATTGGGCGGTAGCCACAGCATCCATTGATATTTCCTGTCCTTCTCCGGAGGTATATAGTTCTGCAACCGGTACTTGTGTTACTCCTCTGGTCTGCGCTTCTCCAAAAGTCTATAGTCCTGCTGTTAATACTTGTGTTCTTCCGTTGGCTTGCACCTCTCCACAGGTTTATAGTTCTGCGGTTAATGCTTGCATTACTCCGCCAAGCTGTCCTTCTTCACAGATTTACAATTCATTTGCCAATAAATGCGTCAATTCGGTAGCTTGTCCCTATCCAAAAGTTTACAACCCCGCAACCGGCACGTGCGATACGGAAATTTCTGTCTCCACCTCAGACGCTAAAGACATTACTCAAACCACAGCAGTTCTGCATGGTATTGGAGGTTATGTTGATTCGTCAACATCAACACTTCCGCTCACAGCATATTTCAGATATTCCAAGGCAAAAATTTCACCGATTTACTGCAATGATATTTATGGCACGAATATGATGGCAACGGGAGATATAAAAACAGACGATAATGGAGCATCACTGGGGGCCACATCTTCACAACCTTTCTCCACAAAAATAACCGGCTTGAGCCCGAACACTACATATTATTATTGCGCCATAATTTCAAATTCACTGAATATAGCCTATGGCGGAAGCAGTATAGTAAAAAGTTTTCGTACCAATTGCTACGATACGACAGTACAAACAAATCCCGCTACGACCATAGGCTCTGATTCCGCTGTTTTAAACGGTTATTACTGTTCTCCGAACGTAAATACGGACGGAACAACAAACAAATCAGTTGAAACTTATTTTGAATATCAAGAACTTTCAAACTACGGGGGTTCGGTGCCATTTTGGACTCTGGTTCCGGGAAGTGAACAGAATTTTGATATGAATGATTATTCCAATCTCTATGGAAACATTAAATTTAATTTATCGGGTCTGACCCCCAACGCAGAATATCAATTCAGGTCCGTGGTAAAAAATAATCCAAACACAACAGAAGAAATGGTTTATCGCGCTAATAATCCTCTAAAATTTACGACGGTAAAAATTGCCGGCCAAGACGTCAATAGTGGGAGCAGCGACACCACCGGCGATTATGTTCCTATTACCTATAACACTTACAGTTCTCCTTATGTCACCCTCTATGCTAATTCAAATTCTGACGGCTCATCCACTCTCACTTGGTATTCAGCCAATACGACCAGTTGTCAGGGAACAAATTTTGATACGCATAGTGCCACAAATAATAACACTGGCATCATGGTGACTCCTTCGGTAAACACAACCTATTCAATCAAATGTTTTAGCGCCAACGGAACTGCTTCAGCTTCGGTAATCGGAAGCGGAAACAGCGGAATTACTTCTTCCCCAACTATAAATTTACAAGCCAGTCCTGCGCCGGTTAGTCCCGGCAGTTCCTCCACCATCACCTGGTCCACAATTAATGCAACGGCTTGCACTGCCCAAAGTCCGTATACTCTTCAGGGAAAAAATAGCACGGGAGACAGCATAACAACAGGCGCTCTAAAATCGCCGACCACTTTTTCAATCAACTGCACAGGCCCTGGAGGAAGCGCCTCAAATTCTATAACTGTAACAATTTCTTCAGGGTCAAATTTAAATAACTCAATTTGTCTTTACGGTGGAACATCTCCTGATTGTTACGGTCCTTCCACCCCCGACCCTTCCAATCCTAACAACAGCCCAGTTTGCACCTATGGTGGAACTTACCCCGTCTGTAATGGACCATCAACCGGAGAAACTTGCACCTACGGCGGAGTATATCCTTTCTGTTATGGGCCCAACAACAGCAACAATTTCAGCGGTGGAATTTCAAATGGCTACACAGGCAGTACGGGTAGCAACTCAAGCAGCAACAGAATAATAAGTACAAGCAATGCCACATCGCTCGTTTTGGGACAAACAGCTACTCCGCCGGTGGATGATGTGGTGCATTACCACGAAGGCATTGAAACAGTTTTCACGCGACAAATAATGGCGGATGCCGCTTTCGCGAAAATGTATGGCTATCGGGATGGGGCTGATTTGCAAACTTTTGCTTGGGATTTGGCAGACCAATTGGCCAGAGCCTTCGGCTACGTCAGCCCGAACGGTGAAGAAATACGAGTCAGCTTGCCGGATGTGGCCGCTTATCAGCTTCAGCAGGTCGGCGATAAATTAACTGTGTATGAATATTACAATAATAAAATAGTGGATGTCCGAAATTTGACCACGGTTTTCAAAACCGCTTCCGGTTATGAATATTATTTCAAAAAATAAATGAAAAAACTTTTATCAAAAATTTTAATCTCGGTAATTATGGTAGCCATTTTCCTGGCGCCTATTTCGGCGGGAATTAAAACAGATAAAAATAATAATTTGGTGGCAAAGGTGGAAGTGAATGTGGTAAGAGCGGATGATCCATTAGGGCAATGTACAATTGGGACAACTACAACCCAGACTACACAGACAAATTGTACTACTGGAAAGTGGACCAATTCAGATTCTTTTTTTGATTGTAGTGGTCTCCTGCCTTGGACCGATGGAACATGCAAACTTGCTGCTCTTTTGTATTTTGCTGTTTTTACACCAATGTCCGCTTTTACTTGGATGGCAGCAAAAATTCTTGATTTCTTTGTATACTATTCCACCAACAGCACTTCTTATAATGGTGATTTTGTTGCTAAAGCTTGGGGCGCCGTGCGGGATATTGCCAATATATTTTTTATAGTTGCCTTACTCTATGTGGCAATCAAAACAATTCTCGGTTTGAATGTTACAGATAATAAAAAGTTAATCGGTTATATTGTCATAATCGCCTTAGTTATCAATTTCAGCTTATTTGCCACAAAAGTGGTTATCGACACATCAAACATTCTGGCAAAAGTATTTTACAATAATATAACTTCCCAAGACGAAAATGGTAAAACTCTAGACCCTGGTGGTGGCGGACAAAAATCTATTTCGGTAGGTTTGGTTAAACAATTTGATCCTCAGACAATATTCGCTAACAATACTTTTAAGGGACATGAAGGATTGTTTATTTTTGTGACTTTATTATCTATATTATTGATGGGATTTATGATTTATATATTTTTCTCCGTTGCTTTACTTTTTGTTACAAGAGTTGTCGCCCTATGGCTTTCTATGATTTTTTCACCCATTGCATTTATATCTTATACCGTACCTTTTGAAATGCCAGGATTTGGGCACAAAGAATGGTGGAGTGATTTATTTAAGAATGCGTTTCTTGCTCCTATATTTATATTCTTTCTTTATGTCATAATTCTTTTCGGAGATGCAATGAAAAATATTCCATACGATGTCAGTAGCACTGCCAACGATTTAGGTGGTTATCTTGATTCAGCTATGAAAACCGTAATTCCTTTCGTTATTATCTTTATTCTTCTGCAAATGGCTAAGAAATTAGCGGTTACATATTCCGGCAAAATGGGTGAGGCTGTAGGTAAGGTTGGTTCAATGATTGGCGGAGTAGCTGTGGGTGGAATAGTGGGTGGAACAGCATTATTAGGAAGACAAACAATTGGTAGGGTTGCTTCAAATATCTCAGAAAAACAATACTTTAAAGACTTCGCAGCCAAAAGCAAAATTGGTTCCGGAATGTTGAAAGCAACAAGAGGAATAGGGTCAGCAAGTTTTGATGTCCGTGGTATAAAGGTTGGCGGTATGGGATTGCCAAGTACTCTAGGAAAAGCACAAGCTGGTGGATTTACTAAAGCAAGAAAAGATTACTCAGAAAAACAAGAGAAATTCGCAGACAGTCTAGCTATGAGTGAAAAGGAGAGATATGAGAGAAGTAAAAATGGAGAAAAATTAACTTATACTGGAATGGAGACTAAGGATGAAGCAGAAGAAATTAAAAGAAATATTGATGAAATAAACAGGGAAAGGACACTTACTCGTGCTACAAGGGTAGAAAAAGGTTGGAGTATAGGTGAACCTAAATCTGCAGCAAATAAAATAGCGGCTACTAGAATAAGAGAGGCATCGAGAAATAAAGCAAAGAAACTGCAAGATGCCTTAATTGCAGCAACTACAGGAGAAGCTACATCTCCTAAGCCGGCCAGTGGTGTTGGGGGAGGAACACCAACTGGCAGTGGTATTGGGGGAGGAACACCAACTAGCGGACATCATTAAATATTAAAATAAATAAAAATAACATGGACCCAGAAACAGAAAAAATAATAAAGGAACAAATGGAGAAATTGCCAATTGAAATAAGGAATCTTTTTACTGACCCAGGGTTAGGCGATAAGATATTAAATATAGGTAAAAAAAATGGAATCGTTAATATAGAACAACTTGGAATATTCCAAACAGAAACTAATTTAATGCTACTTGGCTTGGTTCATCCAGATGACTATCCAAACGAATTAAAAAATCAATTAAAAATAGATGATATAAAAGTAGATAATATAGTAAATGATGTTAATGCACAGATACTTAGTGGAATTAGAGAAAAATTAAAAGAAGTTTATGAAAAAACTGATAAAATTGGAGATGGTATAGATGAACAACCCCTAGAATCCCGGGAAGAAATATTAAAAACAATACCTGCCCGCAATGCTTACAGCACACCCGCCAGCAACGCTTTGCGTAGCAATGTGGGCTGGGCTGATGCAGGCGGGGAAACCCCCGATTTGTCGGCTGAAAAAGAATTACCCGCTCCGCCGACAGAAGAAAAAGCACCTTCAATATTAACGCAAAAGTTTTCCGGGGCATTTCAAATCCCAACAGTTGAAACAGACCATTCGCTTAATAATATGTCCAAGGATTCCGGAGAAGAAAAAACCAAGTTGCCAAAAGTAGATCCATACAGAATGCCTATAGATTAGGTGTTAGGGAGCTGGCGGTTCGTAGTTTATAATTGATTCATATGCAATTCAAAGTCCCACAATTTTTGGAAATAGAAGACAAGATTTTTGGCCCATTTACCTTCAAGGAATTTGTCTATTTGGTAGGCGGAGCGGGGTTATGCTATATCTTGTTTAAATTATTAGGAATATGGCTGGGCGCCATACCAATTTTGGCTGTGGCGGGATTGTCGGCAGCTCTTACTTTTTACCATCCCAACGGCAAGCCTTTTATTAATATGATTGAAGCCGGAATAAAATATGCCCTGCAGAGCAAACTTTACATTTGGAAAAAACACGAAATCAAAGTAAAAAGAGAACAGCAGAAAGAAATGGCAGGAGCAATTGAATTAAAAAAAGAGACCATGAACCAAAGCGGGGTAAGGTTGGGTGGAAGCAAGCTCCGAGATTTGGCATGGAGTTTGGATGTGTTGGATTTAAAGAAATAATATGGCATTAAAAGCAAAAGCAACTCAAGAGTTCGTGCCCATCAAGGAAGTCCGTGATGGTATTGTCGTTCTGAAAGACGGAGGACTTCGGGCAATTGTGCTGGCCAATTCAATCAATTTATCTCTGAAATCAAACGATGAACAACAGGCAACTTTGCTCCAGTTCCAAAATTTTCTGAATACCTTGGACTTTTCTATCCAAATATCGGTTCAATCAAGAAGACTGGACATCCGACCCTATCTTTTGCTTTTGGAAAATAGAATGAAAGTGCAAAACGAACCGTTGCTTAAATTGCAAACAAAAGAATATATAGAATTCATCAGAAACTTTACCGAGTCCGTAAGTATTATGACCAAAAACTTTTTTGTCGTAGTGCCTTACACCCATGTGACTTTAAAATCGGAATCCGGAATATTTTCAAAAATTTTCTCAAGAAAAAATAAAAAAGAAGAGGAGCTAAAAAATCAACTGGACTTTGAAGAAAAAAGGTCTCAACTGGAAGAGAGGGTCAGTGTCATTCAGCAGGGACTTTCCCGCTGTGGTATAAAATCGGCCCAATTGGGCACGGAAGAAGTGGTGGAAGTATTTTATAAAGTTTTCAATCCGGGAGAATTAGAAGGTAAAATAGAAATAGGAAAATAATATTATGGATTTTTTTAATAAATTGTTGGGAAAAAAGAAAATCGATGAAACAAAAGGAGCGAACGCCTCCGTTTTGGCGGTTTTGCCGGAAGAAATCTATGAATCGGCTAAATTGGAACTTCAGGATGTTATCGCCCCATCCGCTTTAAAGATTGAATCCAAATCCATAAATCTGGGAGATAAAATTGCCCGTACTTTTTTCATTATTTCCTATCCGAGATTTCTGAGCGACAATTGGTTTTCTCCGATAATCAATCTGGATAAAGTTTTTGACGTTTCAATTTTTGTTCATCCCATAGACACTTCCCTGGCCCTGCGACAATTTCAGAAAAAAGTGGCCGAGGTCCAAAGTCAGATAAATGTGCGCGAAGGAAAGGGGATGGTTCGCGACCCAATGCTGGATACTGCCTATCAAGACCTGGAAGGACTTCGCGACAACTTGATTCAAGCACAGCAAAAAATGTTTGATGTCAGTGTTTATATCACGGTTTACGCCGACAACGAGCTGGAACTTTTTAAGGTAGAAAATGAAATAAAATCAATTCTTGAATCTAAATTAATTTATATAAAGCCGGCGCTTTTTCAGCAGGAAGAAGGCTTTAAAAGCGTGATGCCTATGGGCAATGACCTATTGAATATCCATCAAAAACTGAATTCCGAACCGCTTTCCAGTATTTTCCCTTTTATTTCCTTTGACTTAACCTCCGATATGGGAATACTTTACGGCGTTAACAGGCATAATTCAAGCCTGGTAATTTTTGACAGATTTTCTTTGGAAAATTACAATTCCGTGACCTTTGCCAAGTCCGGCTCCGGCAAAATCTTATGCCACCAAGTTGGAAATTTTAAGGTCTTTGATGTTTGATATTGATGTCATTGTAATTGACCCGGAACGGGAATATGAATATTTGGCCGAAGCGGTGGGAGGAAGATATTTTAATATTTCTCTTTCTTCGGACCATCACATTAATCCTTTTGACCTGCCCATTCCCCGAGAAGATGAATCCGCCGAAGATGTTTTGCGGTCAAATATCATTAATTTGGTTGGGCTTTTCAGATTGATGCTGGGCGGACTTACTCCGGAAGAAGATTCCATGGTGGACCGCGCTATTTCGGAAACCTATGCCATGAAAGACATAACTCCGGATTCGGATTTTTCAAATATTGAACCTCCGCTTCTTTCGGATTTTGAAATGGTGCTGGGGGGGATGGAGGGAAGCGATTCGGTCATGCAAAGATTGGTCAAATATACCAAGGGTTCTTGGTCCACTTTTTTGAATAGGCCATCCAATGTGGATATCAATAAAAAATTCGTGGTCTTTTCCGTACGCGATATGGAAGATGAATTAAAACCGGTCGCCATGTATATCGTAATGCATTATATTTGGATAGCTGTCCGCAAAAATCTGAAAAAACGACTTTTGGTGGTGGATGAAGCCTGGTGGATGATGAAATCCGAAGATACGGCGTCTTTTCTTTATTCCATCGCCAAACGAGGCAGAAAATATTATTTGGGTCTTTCCACTATTACCCAAGATGCCTCCGATTTCATGAAATCTCCCTATGGAGTTCCAATCGTTACCAACTCTTCCATCCAGCTTCTTCTGAAACAATCGCCAACCACTATTGATGTTCTGCAAAAAACTTTTAATCTGACCGATGAAGAAAAATATTTGCTTCTGGAGTCAGGGGTAGGAGAGGGAATCTTTTTCGCAGGATTGAAACATGTGGCTATAAAGGTCATTGCTTCCTATACGGAAGACCAAATCATTACCTCCGACCCGTCCCAAATATTATCCATCAAAAAGGCAAAAGAGGACTTGGAAAGAATAGAGACGGAAGAGAAAAAATGATATAATTAAGCAAATGCAGAGAAAATATTTAATTTTAGCCATATCTCTTTTCATCGCCTTCGCGGGATTTTTCGCTCATGCTCAAGTGCGCGACACGGATATTGTTCTCGGTATAACCCCCGAAACTCCCAGTCCCAATCAAAATGTGACGGCTACCCTAAGCAGTTATGTTGTTAGTCTTGATAAAGCAAATATTTCTTGGTCGGTAAACGGTCAGGAATCAAGTATGGGGATCGGGAAAAAATCTTTTGTTTTTACCATGGGAAGTGCGGGGGCTTCCATCACCCTATCTGCAACCATAGATATAATTGGCGGACAAAGTATTTCAAAAACAATGACCATAAATTCCGCCGGGGTAGATATGCTTTGGGGGGCCTATGATGCCTTTACTCCGCCTTTTTACAAAGGAAAAGCATTGGCTCCCAGCCAGGGAATGTTTAAGGTGGTAGCCATACCAAATCTGACAAATCAATATGGGAAAGTGAATGCAAATAATTTATCCTATGCTTGGACTTTGGACGGAAACCCTCAGCCTGATTCCTCGGGATGGGGTAAAAGTTATTTTATTTTTCAGAACAGCTACCTGGACAAGGGAAATATTGTGGAAGTAAATGTATCCGATATTTCCGGTAATACCAATGCTTCCGGGAAAATAACTTTAAATACCGCTAATCCTAAAATACTTTTTTATGAAAATGACCCCATCTTGGGAGTAAAATGGGAGAACGCTTTGTCCGACGGATTCAAAATAAATTCTGCCGGAGAAACTCTGAACGTGGCGCCTTATTTCTTTTCCCCTAGAGACTTAAACTCTTCCTCCCTTACTTTTGACTGGTCTTTGAATGGGCAAACAATAGCAACCCCAGATCCTAAAAATATTTTATCCATCAAACCGGAAGCTGGGCAGTCCGGGAATGCCACCATAAGTGTCAATATTAATAATACCAATACGCTTTTCCAAAGTTTAACAAAACAAATTACCGTATCATTTTAATATGCAAAAACTTTTCCAAAAAACAATAGCTCTGACTTTCTTAATAATATTTTTATCCGGCTTACTTGTTCCCCTTAATCAAACTTTTGCGGATAATGCAATAACATTATCGACAAATCCTAGTACTGTAAAACTGCTTTATCAAACAACTATAACAGCAACATTGGCTACAACAGATACAAAAGATAGATTAATAACCTTTAGCATTACTGGCGGAACAGAGGACGTAGATTATACTCTTTCTTATGGAACATATCAGGGTCCCATTAGGACATGTTTAATAAAAGCAGGAGATACCTCCTGCAATATTGTACTTATTCCTAAAACTGAAAAAACTTTTACCATAAATGCTACAT
This sequence comes from Candidatus Nomurabacteria bacterium, assembly GCA_963842815.1. Lineage (GTDB taxonomy): Bacteria > Patescibacteriota > Minisyncoccia > Phycocordibacterales > UBA9973 > UBA9973. Next base: position 170,798 of record CAWJHU010000001.1, on the reverse strand, counting down.
GGAACAATGGTTCAACCCCATCACCTAGTGCTACTACTGTAATAATGGCTAATAGTATAGGAGTGCCTGTAACACCATTAAATTGCGTATCGCCAGCAGTACTAAATGCTGATAAAACAGCTTGTGTAGTACCCACAAACACAACCTACACTCCACTTGCGCCATTGCCTGGGCTAGAAACTAAAGGTTGTAAAAATACAGATGGAAGTTCTTGTGTTCAAACTGATGCGGGTTGTAAAAGAGACGCGAATGGCAATATCATACCGGGAAGTTGCACTAATCCTTGCCCCTTTGGAAATTATTTAAATATAATGATTAAAATAGTCATCGGCTTTGCGGCAGTTTTGGCTATGGTAATGATAGTGACAGGGGGAATAGAATATATGACCAGTGAACTTATTTCTTCTAAGGAAGCTGGGAAGGAAAGAATTACCCATGCAGTGCTAGGACTTCTTTTGGCCCTAGGTGCTTTCCTTATTTTAAATACCATAAACCCTCAACTTCTTAGCGCGTGTTTAGATAAATTGCCAACGGCAACAATAACTATCAGTCTCGGTGGTGAAAACACAACAACACCCTTTCAGCCAATAAACCAAGCGACATTGCAAAATAATTTTGGTGTTACTTTGTGTAATGGCACTGGAGGAAAAGGCGCAGTGATAAATATCGGTAAGCAATTCATTCCCCAAACAGAATATAGTCAAGATAAAAGAAATACTACTAATTCATCAACAATATTTGTTGATTGTTCTTCTTTTGTTGACCAAGTATATTCTTGTGCTGGATTGCCTATCCCAGGAAATACTACTGCAGATATATTTTCAAAAGGGACTGCAATAAACCAAGCAACTTATGACTTTAATCAGTTACATTCTGGGGACTTGGTGGGGTGGAAACCAAGTGATGACTCAAGTGGGAATGGGCATGTAGCAATATGGCTAGGAAATGGGAAAATACTAGACACACAAGACACAAATAACCCTACTGCAATAAGAGATTTGAGTTCTATTCAAAGTAGAATAAAATATGTTTACTGGCCTTAATTAAATTTTTATGTCAAAAAGAAACGTCATTTTATTAATAATAGTCCTGGCCATCATTGTGGTGGTTGTTTTCGGCTTCTTTTATTTCTATCAGCCAGCTAGTCAGCCCGGAACCGTAACAGGCACAAATTTTTTGGCAAACTTCTTGCCATTCGGTAAAAGCACAACCACCGCACCCACAAACACAACAACTCCGGTAAATGTTTCAGGCTATGTCTCGCCAACTGAAACAACTTCCAATGCAATCCTAAAAAAAGTTTCCAGTTTTCCCATCGCCGGCTATGGGGTATTTATGAAAGAAAGATTTAAAGATGTGCCAACAACAACCCCTGCTTCTACTTCAACCCCCACTACAACTACTACCAAACCGACCGCTCCGTTGACCGAATTCGCCCCATCTTTAAGGTATGTAAATAAAGCCACCGGAAATATTTATCAAACTTTCGCTGACCAAATAGACGAACGACAATTTTCCTCCACAATAATTCCTAAGGTATATGAAGCTTATTTGGGTAACAATGGGGAGTCTGTGATTATGCGATATTTAAAAGACGATTATAAAACCATAGAAACTTTTGTTGGCGCCCTTCCGAAAGAATATCTAGGGGCTGATTCGTCCGGGAAAAATGAAATTACAAGCTCTTTCTTGCCGGAAAATATTTCTGATGTAAGTATCTCGCCCGACGCTTCAAAAATATTTTATTTATTTAATACAGGGGATAGCACGGTAGGTGTAACTTTGGCGTTGCAAACCGGTACAAAAATTCAGGTTTTTGATTCTCCTTTTACCGAGTGGCTTTCTTTTTGGCCTAATAATAAAATGATTACAGTTACCACTAAACCTTCTGTGAATGTTCCGGGATATATGTATGCCATTAATCCTGATAAAAAAGATTTTAATAAAATTCTGAGTGGAATAGACGGATTAACGACCCTTACCAGCCCCGATGGGAAAATGGTTCTCTATGGAGATAATAATTTATCATTGAATATTTTTAACATAGGTACGGGAAATTCTGTCTTGCTGGGAGTAAAAACTTTACCTGAAAAATGTGTCTGGGGTCCCGCTAGTGATATTCTCTATTGCGCTGTTCCTAAATCCATCAGCCAAGCTCAATATCCGGATTCCTGGTATCAGGGAGAAATTTCTTTCTCGGACGCCCTATGGAAAATAGATGTTGCCAGCGGAAATACAACAATAATTGGAGACCCGGCCTCAATCAGCGGAGAAGAGGTGGATGCCACAAAACTTGCTTTGGATAGCAATCAAAATTATCTCTTTTTTATAAACAAAAAAGATTCTTATCTTTGGGAGTTTAGTCTTAAATAGCGCCAATATATTTGATAACCACTCTACGGGAAGGCCCCTCGCCCTGGGATTCGGTTTTTAGGTCGGTCGCGTCGGATAAAAATTCATGCACTATTCTGCGCTCAAAAGCCGGCATCGGGTCAACTTCTATGTTTGATTTAAAATATCTGGCTCTCTCGGCCATCATATGAGCAATGGCATGAATATTTTCTATACGTTTTTTTTGAAAACCGTTAATGTCAATTAAAATTCCCAAGCCCTCTTGTTTGGATTTTTCCCCTGACCCAGGGTCAGGGGAAATTTTAGCTTCAATCATTCTGCGGGCAAGATGGTTCAGGGCAAAAAGCGCCTCTCCTCCGCGTTCCCAGAAAAAATGAGGCTGGTTTACTTCCACTGAAAACCAGGTGGTTTTATCCTCATTGGAATGAAGCGAGGTTGGCTTATCTTCATCAACGGAAATTTTACTCACAGCTATTGTAGTTTTTTCAATGAGCTCCTTTATTAAATTTTGCATCTCGGTTTTATTCATGAATATTATTTATTGCTTCAATGGCCAATCGTTTCTTTTTATTTGCATACATTTGCTGGCCTATGGCAAATATATTACTCGTAATCCAATATAATGCAACCGCCCCGGAAACATTGTAGGCAATAAAAGCAATGACAAAAGGAAAAATATATTTCATTTGCGTTTGCATGCTGTTGGTCATATTTTCCTGGAAGGAAGCCTTTGCTTTTCCTTCCGAAACAGCCGGCTTGGGCATAAGACTTGCTTGAAAATACTGAGAAATGCCTGCCAGTATTGCTAAAACCAGCAAGTTTTTTTGGCCAATATTTAAAATGCCCAAGAAAATCATATTAATGTGTTCCGGCGCGTGAATAAAAGAATATAAACCGCTTTCCAGATTTATTCCTTTCATAAAAACATAATACAAGGCAAAAATAATCGGAATTTGAATAAAAATTAAAAGACATCCGGAAAAAGGGTTGGTTTTGTGTTTTTTATAAAGCTCAAAAGTTTGTTTGGCTTGTTCTTCCTTGCTGGCCCCGCCGTCTTTTATTTTTTTAAGCTCCGGAGCCAGTAAATTCATCTTGATCTGGCTTTCAATGGAGCGCTGAGAAAGGGGGAATAATATGGTTTTAACAAAAATAGTGAGAAGAATAACGGCAATTCCAACATCTCCTCCGGGAATAATAGAGACTAAAAAGGCCAAGGCATTCAAAAGTGGCCCATATAAAACAACATTCCAAATGTTTGATAGCATTCTCCCATTCTATATGAAAACGTTAAAAAAACCAAATTATAAAAGTTTTCGCCTGCGGGCACTGGCTTCGTTTTGTCCGCCAGAAAACTTTTATAATTTGGTTTTTATTCTAGGGGGTCAATATGATTTTTTTGCCAAGGATGACAGCGAATAATCCGTAAAAATCCTAGTAGCGAACCTTTTATGATTCCATATTTTTTTATGGCTTCTTTTGTATATTCCGAACATGTGGGATAGAAAACACAGGAATTATTTCTTAATAAGCCAAAAGTATTCAAAAATTTCTTAAATATTGGAGATAAAAATTTTTGATAAAAATTAATTAATTTTATTGAGTATGTTTTTAATTTCATTTTTGAGTGTTAAAATACTTTCTTCCGGTTTTTTAAAGACAAAAACCCCTAGAACCCCAACAGGGAACTGATTTATATATTCTCTCAAGGCAATATAACCTTTCCTCCTTAATAAATTTCTCTTAACCGCCAATTTAGCTATGTTTTTGGGAGCAATAAAAGATATTTGTTTTTTATCCCCGGAAATTTTGATAAATTTAAAAGTTAAAACAGGAGAATTAATAAATTTCCCTTCTTTGAAGATTTTTTCTATGGTTTTTTTGTCCGCCCTATTCTTTTTGGGAAGCATTATATATAAACAAAAACTATGAAGACACAGTGAGCTTCGCGCGTCCTTTCCTTCTCCTTCTTAGAAGCACTTTCTGACCGGTTTTAGTCCTGGATCTAACCAAAAATCCATGGGCTTTGGCTCTTTTTCTCTTTTTAGGTTGATATGTTTGCGACATAAAAAGAGTATATAACATTATCAACAGTTTATCAACATAGTTACTAAGTTTTTTAAAATTGCATTAAAATTTTGTGTAGTATAATCTATAACCTATGGATACGAAACAGCTTTGGAAAAATTGCTTGGTTGAAATTGAAGCCGGAGTTTCTAAGGCAAATTTCAGTACTTGGTTTAAAAATACATGCATTTTAAAAGAGGAAACCGGCATTGTTTATGTCGGGGTACCCAATGAATTTGTCCGCGACTGGCTTAAAAATAAATATCATAAGCTTATCACCAAAACAATAGCCGATGTATATGAAAATATGCGGGCGGTGGAGTATATCATTACTAAAATAGAAACCGGGAAACAAGAACCACCTAAAACAAATGAAGTTTATATAAATAAGGAACTGCCTTTGAAAGATTTATATATAAACCCGGATGATAATTTAAATCCACGTTATCGCTTTGATTCTTTTATTGTGGGAGCTTTTAATGAACTTGCCTATGCCGCTTCCCAGGCCATAATAGAAAACCCGGGGACCAAATACAACCCATTTTTTGTTTATGGAGGCACCGGACTTGGAAAAACACATTTGATTCAAGCAGTGGGAAATTCCATAAAAGACAAATATCCCAATAAAAAGGTGCATTATTTGACTTTGGAAAAATTTGCCACTGATTTTATAAATTCCCTGCAAAACAACAAAGCAAACTCTTTCAAAGAAAAATATCGCAAATATGACCTTTTAATCATAGACGATATTCAATTCATCGGTAAAATGGAAAAAATTCAGGAAGAACTTTTCCATACATTTAATACTTTTTATGAAAACAATAAGCAAATTATCTTTTCCTCCGACAAACATCCCAATTATATTCCCGAGTTGGCAGACCGTTTAAAATCGCGTTTTGCAGCCGGGATGATTGTGGATGTTTCCGAACCGGAATATGAATCTCGTCTGGCAATTTTAAAAATAAAACTAAAAGAACTTAACATTGATTTGGACCAGGAAATAGTAGAATACGTGGCTGGAGTTATTCAGGGGAATATTCGTGAACTTGAGGGAAGTTTAAATACTATTATTTGCCAATATCGCTTGAAAAATAAGCCTCTTTCGGTGTCTGAAGTTAAAAATCTGTTAAAAAACAACATGAAACCAAAAAAAAATATAGCCATAAAAGATGTGGTAAAAATAGTAAGCGACTACTATAACCTGGAAGAATCTTCTGTTTATGAAAAAACCAGAAGAAAAGAAATAGTGAAAGCAAGACAAATTGTAATGTATCTGCTTCGGGAAGATTTTAATGTATCCTATCCTTTGATTGGACAAAAATTAGGAGGGAAGGATCACACAACGGTGATACATTCATATTTAAAAATCAAAACGGATTTAAAAAATAATCCCCAACTATTACAGGAGTTGGAGCAAATACGAATCCTGTTTAAATAGTTGTTGATAAAAAGGTAAAAGATAAGATTAATCCAAGTAAAAACTGTTTATAAAGAACACACAAATTATCAAAAAATGTACTTCAAAAAATAAACACCGTGGGAATAAAAAATTATCATACCTATAATAAAAATTAAATCATTAAAATAACCATATAAAACAACACAAAATTCATTTATCCACTTATCAACAACATTAATAGTATTAATAGATTAAATATATAATATATAAACATATGAAACTAGAATGTGGAATTGAAAAAATTAAAAGCGGAATTCTACAAGTGGAAAAAATCACAGGCAAAAATCTAACCCTGCCCATTTTAAACTCAATTCTTTTTATTGCTTCCGGAAAATCTTTAAAACTGCGCGCCACCAATTTAAGCTTGGGTGTTGAAATTGAAATTCCGGCAAAAATTGAAAAGGAGGGGGTTGCTGCCATTTCTGGGGCAACTTTGGCGGGCATTTTCTCTAATATTTTTCAAAATGAAAATATTCATCTTGAAAGCGAAGACGGGAATTTATTAATTAAAACAAAAAAAAGCAGAATAAAATTAAAAGGGCAAACCCACGATGATTTTCCTACCATCCCCATGGTAGAGGGGAAAACTTTTGAAATAGAATCAAAAAAATTAATAGAGGGCATAAAATCGGTATATTATAGTTCTTCTCCTTCCGACATAAAACCGGAAATTTCAAGTGTTTATATATACTCCAACGAAGATAATTTAATATTTGTTTCAACCGACTCCTTCAGGCTGGCGGAGAAAAAAATTAAAATAAAAGGAATTGAAGAAATCCCCGGGATACTTATCCCTTTTAAAAATATACCTGAAATATTGAGGATTTTTGGGGAGATTACAAGATACTGTAAAGGTTTGTTTTAATAAGAATCAAATATCCTTTTCCTCCAATGGTATTTATCTGACCTCCAGAATTATAGACGGTATTTTCCCGGATTACCGTCAAATTATTCCCAAAGAATTTAAAATTGAAGCCGTGGTTTTAAAACAAGATCTATTGAACGCGCTTAAGCTTTCAAATATTTTTTCGGATAAATTCAATCAAATAAATCTTTTAATCAAACCGAAGGAAAAAATCTTTGAGCTTTCTTCTCAGAATAACGATGTTGGAGAAAATAAGACATATCTGGATGCCGCCATAAAAGGAGAAGAGGTTGTTCTCGGCTTTAATTATAAATATTTCTGGATTGTTTTCAGTCCATAAATGCGGACAGTATTTTAATCAGGCTAAATCAATCTTCAAAGCCCATGGTGATATCAGGCAATCTCCGACAACTCTTTTATTTATCTTATAATGCCAATGAATAGATAGATGATTGAAATAAAAGATTTATTAATCAGATTTAACAATCTTCTCTTCTCCGAAGAAGTTAAAAAGAACTCCATTATAGAAATTTTATATCAGACCATTGGGGTAAAAATAAAACCAGAAGACATAAAAATAAAAAGCAATACAGTTTTTCTAAACATAAAACCCATTTATAAAAACGAAATTCTTCTCAAGAAAGATGAAATTTATTCAAAACTAAAAGAAAGTTTGGGTAAAAAAGCGCCCCAAAAGATAGTTTAATGAATTATTGATTTACATTAAAAGTTGAAGTATTTTCCGTGCGGTTATAGGCAGCATCATAGGAAATTATTTTTAACTCATTTTGAGTTTTCAAATTATCCAATTCTTCCGGAATGAAAGAAAAATTAAAAGGGGCTTTTATGGTATCCATAAAAGTGCCATTTATAAATACATCTATTTTTTGAAGAGGGAAATTCCCCGCATTGGATATTTTTAATTGTATTTTTTGGTCCACGGGATAAATTGTTGTTGTGTCGGGTTCTATTATTGAAACCATTGGCTTTGAGGTAGCGGTATGCACATCGTCCAACTCTGTTGGTTTTTCGGCCCAGGTTGTTGTATTATATTTCGCGCTATTTTGCGCCCACCAATTTTGCACCGGGATTTCCCAGTGTTCAAATTGCGGGTCATCGCTTGGATTTATGGGCGGCGGCCCCAGAATGTCATTTTTATCTACCCAATAAAGAATAGAGTGCACATTGGTTACCACTTTTTCCACAGTTGTTTCCGAAGGAGTAAATTCCGTAGCTAATTTTCCGGAAATTTTATCTATAAAAAAGTTTTCATTTCCTTGCCAATACCCCCGAAGCACAGGTTTTACCGTTTTGGGGTCGGTTGTCAAATTCGGCTTCTCAAATTTTTCGTTTGGCAAAGTTTTTAGCGCTTCATTTATAAATTTATTCCAAATTGGCCCTGCCACCGCGGAGCCTCCTTTTTTCATGGGGATGTTGTCGTTATTGCCGGCCCAAACGCCAACAACAATGGAGGGAGTATAGCCGATGGTCCAAGCATCCTTATTATTATTTGTGGTTCCGGTTTTTACCGCTACATTTTTACCAGGGATTTGGAGTACAGAATTTGCGCCAAAAGTTGGAATGCGCGCCACATTATCCGAAAGAATATCCGAAATAGTTAAGGCGGTATTCTGGGGTAAAACTTCTTTGGAGTTGGGGGTATATTCTTCCAAAACATTTCCATTCATGTCTTCCACTTTTAAAATTCCGGTATATGGATTTCTGATGCCATCATTGGCAAAAACACCATAGGCGGAAGTCATATCAAGCAGCGATACTTCTCCACCCCCAATAACAAGAGTAAGCCCATAACGGCTTATATCGGTCAAAGTACTGATACCCATATCTTCGGCTGTTTTAAGTGAATCTTTAAGTCCTGCCAAATAAAAAAGTTTTACTGCCGGGATGTTTATGGATTGGGCCAAAGCATCTCTTAATTTCATTGGTCCGCGATATTTTCCATCATAATCGGATGGCATATAACAATCCGATTGATTGTGCCCCGGGAGCGCCTTACCATAGGCATCGCAGGTCGTTTGAAATTCTGTGGGCAGGTCAAACAGCACCGTGTCCGGAGTAAACCCCTTATTGAAGGCCGTGGCGTAAATAAAGGGCTTAAAAGAGGACCCAGGCTGTCTATTGGCAGTAGCCACATTGAAATTCCCATCTATTGTTTTATCAAAATAATCTCTGGAACCTATCATGGTTAAAATTTGTCCAGTTTTGGGGTCTATGGCTACCAGGGCGGCATTTTTACCATTCCAATCTTTTTCATTTTGCAGGGCGCCATCTTTCACTATCTGCTCTCCTTTTTGTTGCAAATCATAATCCAGAGTTGTGGTAACTTTCAGCCCGCCTTGTTCCACCGCTTCGCTTCCATATTTTTGTTCAAGATAATCTTTAATGAAGAAAACAAAATGGGGCGCTTTAATGCCGGCAGTTGCCTGGGGAACGAAAGCAACAACTTCGTTTTTAGCCGCATCATATTCCTGCTGGGTAATGAATTTTAATTCCAGCATTCTGGAAAGAACTAAATTTTTTCTGGCATCCAATTTGTCTCTGTTTTTTCCATAGGGAGAAAGGGTGGTCGGAGACTGGGGGATGGAAGCCAAATAAGCCGCCTCGGCGAGCGTTAAATCCTGCGCATCTTTATCAAAATAAGTTTTAGAAGCCTCCTCTATGCCGTAAACATTTCCGCCGTAGGGATTTTCATTTAAATAATATTCCAAAATTTTTTCTTTGGGCATGGAGCCGTCTATTTTTATGGCCAAGACCCATTCTTTTATTTTTCTGGCAATGGTTTGATTGGGAGTTAGGAGCGTATTTTTCACCAGCTGTTGGGTTATGGTTGAACCCCCTTGGGTTTTTCCACTGCTGAATAAATTAGACAAAATGGCTCTAATGATTGAAGTTATTCTTATTCCGCCATGATTATAAAATTCAGAATCTTCAATGGCCACAGTGGCGTTCTTGATATTCGCGCTCATTTGTTCGAAAGGAACATCCGTTCTTTTTATGTCATTATGTATATCATAAAGCAAAACCTTCCCTGTGCGGTCATATATTTGGGTGGAATTTATGACTTTTCTATCTTCAAAAGAATGAAAATCCGGGATTTTTAAAGAAGAGGCCCAAATTATAAATAATCCTATGATTAAAATAAAAATGCCCGCCACCAGCATCAGGAAGTTTTTTGGGATTTTTATTTTTTTATGCCCTTTTTCCATTTTTTAATCATATCACAAAATATGCTATAATTTGAGCTATGAAAGTAATTATAGATGAAGAAAAAATAGAGAATGTAAATTTTATTCCCCAGAGTGGGATGAAATTCAAAATAGGGAAAAGAAGATTTATAAAAATTAAATAATAAAAAAACCACCCGTGGGGGTGGTTTTTTATTTAATGGTATCTGCTATCAGGGTCAAATTCTTCTTCGTCGGAATCCTCAAGAGGTTCTTCCGGTAAATCTAATGGCTCTTCTTCGCTTTCCAAATCATCGTTCGCCATTAATTCATCTTCTTCGTCGTAGCTCATATGTGGAATATTTTTTACTTTCTAAAAAATATTAATCGACCTAGTTTAATAAAACAAAAATTATTTTCCTTAGTTTTATCAAAAACAGAATTGTTTAGCAAGGCTAAAAAGTTAAATATGTGGATAACTTAAAAGCCTAGCATTTACCCATACAAGCAAAGGCTGTTAAAGCTATGGCGATGGCGTCCAATTCATCATCGGACTTTTTTAGACTGTCTACTTCAACTAGAATTTTTACCATTTTCATTACTTGTTCTTTGTTGGCTTTCCCATAGCCGGTTGTGGCAATTTTTATTTGAGGAGGGGAAGCTTCAAAAATTTTCAGCCCCGCGTTTGATGCTTCATAAATCACCACTCCGCGTGTTTCTGCCACGTGCATGACCGTTTTTTGATTGGTGGTCAAAAATAAAGTTTCAATGGCCAGAACTTCCGGCTTAAATTTTTTTATGACTTTTTTTATTTCTTTCCCAATCAGAAATAATCTTTCAGAAAATTCCACTTTGGCGGAAGTTTTAAAACATTCGGAAAATAAAACTTTTTCCTTTTTGTCGCCTTTTCTTTTTTCAAGAATAGCTACGCCTAATCTTTCAAACCCCGGGTCTATGCCTAAAATTTTCATAATTTTTTATTCCGCATTAGTATAAACTTCTTGCACATCGTCATTTTCCTCCAATTCGTCCACCAGCTTATCCAATAATTCCAAATCCGTATCGGAAATTGGAGTAAACATATTCGGCTTCCAAATTATTCCTTCCAGGGTTTTTTCTTTTGTGAATGACCAAACGACGGATCCGACACCACCAAGCGCAAAACCATTTTTGGTTAAAATATGTTTTATATCTTGCACAGTTCTATTTTTGCTATCTGTCAATGTTTCAATAATAATACCGACTCCTCCGGGACCATAGGCTTCGTAGGCAATTGACTCCATTTGGGTTCCCGACTCCGAAGCTTTCTTAATAGCCCTTTCAATATTTTCGGAAGGCATATTCACTTTTTTGGCTTTTTCTACGGCAGCCCGAAGTCCGGGCGCATTTATGTCTCCCTTGACGAGTTTTGCTTCTACATTGATATAACGCACTAATTTTGAAAAAATCTTGCTCTTTTTGGCATCAGTAATATCTTTCTTGTGTTTAATTTGGCTCCACTTATTATGTCCAGACATATCAAATTAATTTATTTTGCCTTTCTTTTTTATTATCAAAACCTAAATGTTCGTAGGCTTTCGGGGTGGCGACACGACCACGGGAGGTGCGTTCCAAAAGGCCAAGCTGAATTAAATACGGCTCGATGACTTCTTCTATGGTGGCCTCTTCTTCGGACATAGCTGCTCCCATTGTTTTTAATCCTACCGGACCGCCATCAAATTTTTCAATTAATACTTCCAAAAACTTTCTGTCAGAAGAATTCAAACCAATATCATCAATAGCCAGCATATTTAAGGCATCTTTTACTATTTTTTGATTCAGAAATTTTTTTTCGTCTTTTTTATTTACTTGCGCAAAATCACGAGCTCTTTTTAAAAAATAGTTGGCGGTACGAGGAGTAAATCTGCTTCTTTTAGCAATTTCTTTTAAAGCGTCTTCGTCTAATTTTATTTCTAAAAGTTTACTAGATCTATCTACAATTTTAGCTATTTCCTCGTTTGAATAAAATTCCAATCTAAAAACCCCTCCAGAGAAACGAGAACGAAGGGGAGAAGAAACAAGGGCCACCCGGGTAGTGGCCGCAATCAAAGTAAAAGGAGGAAGTTCTAATTGAATAGTACGGGCGGAAGGGCCTTTACCAATAATTATATCTAAGACGCCGGACTCCATAGCTGGATAAAGTATTTCTTCCACAGTTTTGTTCAGTCTATGAATTTCATCTATAAAAAGAATATCCCCAGCAGAAAGATTGGTTAAAATAGAGGCTAAATCGCCCACTTTTTCAATAGCTGGCCCCGAAGTGATTTTCATCTGCTTTCCTGTTTCCTTGGCTATGAGGTGTGCCAAGGTGGTTTTTCCTAACCCTGGAGGCCCATAAAAAAGGATATGTTCCGGAATATGTCCTCTTTCTTCCGCAGCCCGTAAAAGGATTTTAACGTTGTCTTTTATGTGTTTTTGGCCGATATATTCATCCCAACGAGTGGGGCGAAGGGCTTGATCCAGAAAAGAGTCTCCAATATTGGATTCTTTCTCTAAAGGCGACCCCTTTTTTTCTTTAGCTTTTTTGCTTGACATTTTTTTCATATTATGCTATGCTTCATATGTGGTTGGGTAATCAACACTCTTTCCACAGCTATATCCACATTATAGCATTTGCTTGATTTGGAACCATAGTATAATTATTTTCACAAAGAGATTACATCTCTTTTGTTTTTTAAAAAAGAAGATACTAATCTCTAAGCAATCAGCCTTTGGTTATATAAATTTGCGTAGGACGTTCTGGTGCTCTCACGAGTTCCTGGGGCTATCCTCTAATGATTTGTTACTTTCGGGGCTTAGCCCCAAAAGGATTGTTTAGAGATTAGTGTTTTTTTATCTCTTCTATTCTTCGTTTAAATCAACCACACTTAGCACTTCTTCAAAGGAAGTAATACCGTTTAAAATTTTTACTACGCCGTCCTGGCGCATGGAAAGTATTCTCTGAACGCGCGCCACTTTTTTTATTTCGCGTTCGCTCGGATTCTGGGGCATTATTTTTTCTATGGCCTCGTCGGTTTTAATCGCTTCAAAAATACCTATTCGTCCTTTGTATCCGGTCATATTGCATTTATCGCAACCCACAGGCGAGAAAAATTTAATGGGTGCGTCGGGATTTATATGATAATTGGCAAGACTTTTGCCTTCCGCTTTTATTCCGTCCATTATCATTTTCATAGTTTTCGTTTCGTTTTCGGTAGGAGCTTTTTCAATTTTACAAAATGGACAAAGTTTGCGGACCAGGCGTTGGGCGATAGAAAGGGAAAGAGCAGAAACCATAATTTTAGGATTTGCTCCCAGGTCAATCAAACGGGGGATAACGCCGGCTGCGTTGTTGGTATGCAGAGTGGAAAAAACCATATGCCCGGTCAAGGCCGCTTCTATGGCAGTCTTGGCCGTTTCGGCGTCTCGGATTTCACCAACCATCACCACGTCCGGGTCCTGGCGCAGGGCGGAACGCAATCCCTCCAAAAAAGTATAGCCCTTTTCATCATTTACTTGGGTTTGAGTTATACCGTTCAAATGATATTCAACCGGGTCTTCAATGGTTATTATTTTTATTTCCGGAGAATAAATTTTCCTTAAAAATGCGTAGAGAGTGGTCGTTTTTCCGGAACCGGTGGGGCCGGTAACTAAAATCAAGCCATTCGGTTTTGCAATTTCTTGTTCTATGACGGAAAAAAGAAAAGGTTCTATGCCAAGCTCTTCAAGTTTTACCTGAATAGATTTCGGGTCCAAAATACGCATCACTATGGATTCGCCATAGGCGCCGGGAATAAGAGAAGTACGAATACTCAACTCTTCTTTTCCTTCCATAATGCTAAAACGTCCATCCTGGGCGATGGTGGTGGTTAATTTCATTCCGGAAAGCAGTTTAATTCTTGAATTCAGCAGATGATAAATATTATTTTCAAAAAACATCAGGTCGTGAAGAACGCCATCCAGACGGAGTCGCAGTCTGCTTCTGTCCTGTTCCGGTTCTATGTGTATATCGGAAGCCTTGATGGCGATGGCTCCGGCCAATATTATTTCCAACATATGAGAAATTTTATGGATTGATTTTCCCTGGGTCGTGTCCAGAATTAATTTTTCTATATCTTTCATTGTTTTGATGTCCTTGGCGATTTCTATCAAAACTTCTCCGGAAATATCTATTCCTCCAATTTTTGAGCTTTCAGCCAGAGAAAGTTCTTTGTATCTGCCCCAAACTTTTTCCAGGCTGGCCATGGATACCATATAAAAAGTGGGAATTAAATTTTCTCTTTCTATTTGGTCTTTTATTTTTGCCAAAAGTTCATCCGAAGGGGAACGGACGGCTATAAAAATATTTTTACCAAAAAGCTTAAAGGGGGCAACTTTCATTTCCCGGGCGTCCTTTTCGGATATGGCCCGAAGCGCTTCATTGTCTATGCCTAAACGAGCCAAATCAATATAAGGAAGCTTATATTTTGATTCCGCCAATGTTGCCACCAATTCCTCCTCCTCTTGCCTGCGCAAATCAGCCAGCTGTTTATTTTGTTTTTCTTCGTCAAAGTCTGCCATTAATAATAAATTATAGCTTAAATGGTATAATTTACACAATGGCTAAAGAAAACAAGACATTAGTATTATTGGATGCCCATGCGATAATCCACCGCGCTTATCATGCCTTGCCGGAGTTTTTGTCCACCAAAGGAGAGCCCACAGGGGCTTTGTACGGGCTTTCCACCATGCTGATGAAGATAATTACCGACCTAAAACCGGATTATATTGTAGCCTGCTATGACCTTCCTCAAAAAACTTTCAGGCATGAAGCCTATGCGGGATACAAAGCCGGGAGAGCCAAGGCTGACGAAGCCCTTGTGGTGCAATTAAAAAATTCCAGACAGATTTTTGACGCATTCAATATTCCTATTTATGATGCGCCGGGTTTTGAGGCAGATGACGTGTTAGGTACGATAGTAGAAGAATTAAAGAAAGACAAAAATACAAATATAATTATTGCCTCGGGCGATATGGATACGATGCAATTGATAGATGGAGAAAAAGTTAAAGTATACACGCTTAAAAAGGGAATCAATGACACAATTTTATACGATGAAGACAAGGTAGTTGAAAGATTTGGATTTAAGCCGAAACTTTTGCCGGATTATAAAGGTTTGCGAGGCGACCCGTCGGATAATATCATAGGAATTAAGGGAATCGGTGAAAAAACCGCGACCAGTTTGATTACCAATTTTGGAACCATCGAAGAAATTTATAAAAAGTTAAAAAAAGATGAAAATAATTTTGTTAAAAGCGGAATTTCTCCGAGAATGCTGGAACTTATAAAAAACAATGAGGAAGAGGCGCTTTTTTCGAAAACTTTGGCAAAAATCCGCACCGACGCGC
Source organism: Candidatus Nomurabacteria bacterium (assembly GCA_963842815.1). Lineage (GTDB taxonomy): Bacteria > Patescibacteriota > Minisyncoccia > Phycocordibacterales > UBA9973 > UBA9973. The sequence goes on along the minus strand of CAWJHU010000001.1, from coordinate 155,467 downwards.
CCATAAATTTTAAATTGCCCAAGAAAACTTTTTGGGAAAATGCGGATTTGAAGAAAATTGAAAATGTTTTTTCCGAATTTGAATTTAGAAGCCTGTTTGCCAGATTAAAAAATTTTTTTTCTGGGAAATTGGAGAAAGAAAGTTTTGGAGCTGGTCTGGCTGGGGTAGGGGACCCAGGGAACCGAGGACCCGAGAAAACTTTGCTTTCTCCAATTTCCCCCATACAACTCCAAGAAACTTCCATCGCTCTTTGGCTTGTAAATTCAGACATAACCAACCCATCTTTGGAAGATATTTTACATTTTGCCAGAACAGATGATTTTGAAAAGGCCCGCGAATATATTTTTAAGCAATTAAAAGAAAAGAACCTGGATAAAGTATATGAAGAAATAGAAAAACCCATAATCCCCATAGTAAAAGATATGGAGGACTATGGTATTCTCATAGATAAAAAATATTTTGAAAACTTGTCAAAAGAATATCACCAGGAATTGGACAAATTAACGGCTAAAATTTATAAAATGGCCAGCACGGAATTTAATATTAATTCGCCCAAACAAATGGGGGAAGTTCTTTTCGGCAAAATGGGAATGAAATCAAGCAAAAAGAAAAATGCCAGCGGTTCCTTTTCTACCAAGGTTTCAGTATTGGAAGAATTGGAAGAAGAAAATCCAATCATAAAAGAAATATTATTTTATAGGGAGTTGCAAAAATTGCTCTCCACCTACATTGACGTAATCCCTAAAATGGTGAGCGAAGACGGCCGCTTGCACGCAAAATTTTTACAAAACGGCACGACCACCGGAAGATTTTCTTCCCAGGACCCTAACCTGCAAAATTTGCCCATAAAAACCGAACTGGGCAAAAAAATACGAAATGGTTTTGTCGCAGGGAAAGGGAACAAACTTTTAGCTTTTGATTATAGCCAGATTGAACTTCGGGTGGTGGCCATGCTTTCCGGGGATAAAAAAATGACCCAAATATTCCGCGAAGGAAAAGATATTCACGCGGGAGTGGCTTCCTTTGTTTTTGGCGTACCCATGGACAAAGTAGACAGTGAAATGCGTCGCAAGGCAAAAGTAATAAATTTTGGCATTATTTACGGCATGGGAGTTTCTTCTTTACGCAAAAGTTTGGGAGGCACTCGTCCCGAAGCGCAGAAATTTTATGATAATTATTTTAATCAATTTTCCGGAGTGCGGGATTATTTGGAAGAGGTAAAAATTTTTGCCATGAAACATTCCTACACGGAAACATTATTCGGCAGGCGCAGATATTTCCCGAATATAAATTCCAGAATTCCATTTTTGAAAAACATGGCCGAGCGTACCGCCACCAACGCGCCGGTTCAGGGGACAGCCACGGCAGACATAATAAAGCTGGCCATAAGATTTGCGGAAGAAGATTTAAAAAGAAAAAGTTTTCTGGACAGGGTGCATTTGGTGCTTCAAATACATGATGAATTGGTTTATGAAGTGGAAGAAAAAGCGCTTTCGGAGGCCGAAAAAATAATCAAAAATGCCATGCAAACGGTGCTGGAACGGTCCTATTTGCATTATAAAACCGAGATTCCTTTGATAGTGCATTCCGGCTCGGGGAATAATCTGGGAGAGGTTAAATAAGGGTATATTTTGTGATACAATAAAGTGATGGAAATAGGAAACACAACAGAACAACCGGGGACTGAGAATTCGCACAAAAATAAAGTGCATAAAGTTTTAGCCTATTCCTACCTATCCTTTTTCCTTTTATTTTTATTCAGCCTTTTTTTGGATTTTCTTTTCCCGCTTAAAGTTTTTGAAAATTACGCCTTCTCTCTGGCAGGTGTTTTCTTTTTGGCCCTGGGAACATTTTTAATATTTTGGGCCCAGCGAACTTCTCTGGATTTGGATAAAGAAAATTTGAGCAAAGAAACATTTTGTCAGGGTCCCTATCGCTATACCAGGGGTCCAACGCACCTGGGACTTTTCTTTTTGGTGTTTGGCTTTGGCATTATAACCAACGCCCTTTTTGTGGTTGTTTTTTCAATCATTTCACTTATTTTAGGCAAGTTTGTATTTCTTAGAAAAGAAGAAAAAATTCTTGCGGAAAAGTATGGCGCCCCTTATTTGGAATACAAAAAATCGATAAAATTCTAATATGATTTATCTTTTTTGCGGGGAGGATGTAAAAAATAAGCATTCCAGTTATGAAAAATTTATAAAATCTGTGGCGGAGGGCACAGAGACTTTTTTTATAGGCAAAAATGATTTTGACCCGATGGAAATTGAAAGCTTATACTCCGGCTCCGGACTTTTTTTTACAAAATGCATGGTAATTTTTACGGATATTTTTGAAAAAGAAGAAACATTAAATTTCATTTTGAATAAATTAAATCTCATGGGCGAATCAAAGAACGACTTTATTTTTTTAGAAGGGAAATTAAACAAATCAATATTGGACGCTTTTAAAAAAGCCAGAGCGGAGATCAATGTTTTTGAATTACCCAAAGGGAAAATAGAAAAATTTAACAGTTTTTTGCTGGCCAATGCCTTTGGCAGCAGAGACAAGCTTAATCTGTGGATTTATTTTCGGCAGGCGCTAGAAAGGGGAATAGAAATGGAAGCGCTTATCGGGGTTCTTTTTTGGAAGGTTAAAGATATGATGCTAAAGAAAGATTTTAACAAGTTTTCCGAGGAGGAACTTAAAAAATTTGCTCGCAAACTTTCTTATCTTTTACCGGAGGCACGCAAAAAAGGACTTGATGCGGAAACAGTCTTTGAACAGTTTTTACTTGATGCTTTTTAAAAATCTGTTAGGATGAGAGCATCCGCCCGTAGCTCAGCTGGTAGAGCAGATCCCTTTTAAGGATAAGGTCCTCGGTTCGATCCCGAGCGGGCGGACAAAAATAAATATGAACAAACTTGTCGAACTCGACAAATTAAAACAGGAAATGGCGGAAGACAAAACCTTACCCCTGCAGGACTCCAATCTTGTTTTTGGCGAAGGCAGTCCGGATTGCGAAATTCTCTTTATAGGCGAAGCGCCGGGTTTTAATGAAGACGTGCAAAAGCGCCCTTTTGTCGGCCGGGCCGGGCAATTACTCCGAACCAATATACGCAAGTTGGGTTGGAAAGAAGAAGATGTGTATATCACAAATATAGTAAAGCGAAGGCCTCCGGAAAATCGCGACCCGAATGAAGAAGAAATAGAAAAATATAAACCGTATTTGGCCAAGCAGATAGAAATAATAAATCCAAAAATCATTGTTCCTCTCGGACGATTTTCTATGAATTATTTTTTACCCATGGCTAAAATTACGAGGGACCAGGGCAAACTCTTTGAGGTTGAAAAACATTTTATTCTGCCCCTGCTCCACCCGGCTGCCGCCCTGCGGGGCAATGAAAATATGAAAATGTTCGAGGAAAGTTTTAAAAGAATCCCCGGCGCGCTCGCCAAAATAGACAAGGGCGATTTTACAAAAGTGGAGGGAAAAAATGTTGAACCGCAGAAAAGAATGGAAGATGTTCAAGCCAGGCTGTTTTAATTAAAAAATGCAAAAGAATCAGGAAAATATTTTAATAATTCATAATGTCAGGAGTGTGACCAATGTGGGGGCGATGTTTCGGACTGCCGATGCGGTGGGTATAAATAAAATTTATTTGACGGGCTATACGCCTACTCCGCTGGACCGTTTTGGCAGAATCCGCAAAGATATGACCAAATCCGCCCTGGGGGCGGAAAAATTCGTGCCCTGGGAATATAAAAAAAGTATTTCTGCTCTGCTTGCCAAATTAAAACGAAAAAAATATTTGATTATCGGCGTGGAACAGGCGAAAAATTCCATTGATTATAAAAAAGTGAAATTGCAAAGGAAGAATGCCTTTATTCTGGGTAGCGAAGTGCCTGGAATCCCAAAAAACATTTTAAAAAAGTGCAATATAATCGCCGAAATCCCAATGCGGGGCCAAAAAGAATCTTTAAATGTTTCTGTCGCTTGCGGAATAGTTTTGTTTAGAGTACTTGGTGTATAGAGCAAAAGTGCGCACTGCGGACATTAACAACTTTTCTTTTTATGATGCCCCTACAGCCCTTTTTTCTGCATTTTTCGCTGGTTCTCTTATAGGCCTCATGGTAAAACTGGAATTTCCCTTTTTTCCCGGATAGATTTATATAATCAGACATTGAATCTCCACCAAGCTTTATGCTTTTGGCCAGAATTTCTCGCATTGCTTTAAACATTTCTTTAAACTCTTTTTCTTTTATTTTTGAAACTTTTCTTTCCGGATGCACCGTAGTTTTCCAAAGTATTTCATCGGAATAAATGTTGCCGATGCCGGCTATTACCGATTGGTCCATCAAAACCGTTTTAATTTTTCCATTCGGTTTCTTTTTTAATCTATCTGTAAAATCTTGTAGGGTGAATTTTTTATCCAAAGGTTCCGGACCTATTCCAGCCAGATGCTTTGAGTCGTGGGCGGTTTTTGTATGGAGCAAAGTTATCTTGCCAAATTTACGAATATCCGAAAAAGCCAAAAACTTGTCCTGTCCTGAGCTTGCTCTAGTTCGGGGTTTTCCGTTCGACAGGGTAAAAAGAGCATGAACATATTTGTCGCGGTTGTTGTAAAGCAAATGTCCGGTCATTTTCATGTGAATCAGAATGGTTTTGCCGCCGGACAAATTTATTAAAATATTTTTTGCTTGTCTTTCTGCGGATAGAATTTTTTTACCGATGACTTCTTTTTTAAAAAATTTAAAATATTTGGGATTTGCAACCGTGTCTATCTTGCGTTTATCTTTTGTATTGAGGTCTGTCCAAACATCCTTTATAACAAGACCCACAACTGTCTTTTTTAAAGCTCTCACTGTCGTTTCTACCTCTGGTAATTCGGGCATGATTATTTACTAGATAATATTTTTAGCGCTTCGCGGATTTTGATATTTGTATTTGCCTCGGGAGAAACTTTCTTCAAGGCTTCGCGGGCTTCATTTTGAGAATAGCCGAGAGACTTCAATGCTTCCAAAGCATCCAATTCTCCCTGCAGGGAAGAGCCGGTTTTTTCTTCACCCATTTTATCTCTAAGTTCAATCACTATTTTTTCAGCAGTTTTTCTGCCAATACCGGAAATTTTCGTAAGATAGGCCGTGTCCCCGGTGCCGATGGCCTTTTTTAGTGTTTCAATGGAAGCAACACCTAAAATACTAAGGGCTCCTTTAGGCCCAATGCCTGAAACATTTATGAGCATTTCAAAAAAGTCCAACTCTTGGCGGTCCAGAAATCCATAAAGATCTAATATATCTTCGCGCACATGGGTATGGATCCACAGAAAAACTTCCTCGTTTGTTTTCTTTAATTTAGATAATGTGTCCGGCGATACGCTTATTTTATAGCCCACCCCGCCCGTTTCCACTATCAAAAACTTGTCGGTTTTTAGAATTATTTTTCCCTTTATACTTCCAATCATAGTCTAATTATAGCATATAAAAAAGTTAGAGTTTCATCCGAATTTAATTTGCATTTTATAAAATTTTCTGTTAGATTACATAGATGCCTATAATAAAATCAGCTAAAAAAGCAATTCGCGGTTCTCTGCGAAAGAAAGCCTTTAATGACCGCCAAAAGCATGCCATGAAAGATGTAATCAAAAAGATTGAAAAAACCGCCAAAACGGATAAGGGAAAGGCAGTTAAATTATTGAGTCCCGCTTTTGCTATTATAGATAAAGCAGCCAAGAATGGCGTTATTAAGAAAAACAATGCTGCCCGCAAGAAATCCCGTTTAGCAAGACTAGTTAAATAAAAAAACGGACGCTTGGCGTCCGTTTTATATTTGTACTTTGGAGAACAAATAACTTCCGATAGATAAAAATACTAAAGTAATTACTGCCAAGATGGATATGTCCAAGGTCAAACTGTAGTGTCCGGAATTGGACAAGATAACTCTAAACGCATCTATGCCATAGGACAATGGATCAAATTTTGTAATGGTAATCAAAACCGGCGGAAGTCCCGAGAGAGGAAATATCGCGCCGGATAAAAAGAATAATGGCATGACTAAAAAGTTCATAATCAATTGGAAGCCTTGCATATCTTCAAGCTGGGATGCGATGGCTGTGCCCAGAGCCGTGAACATTGTCCCAACCAAAAGCATTACCAAAATTAAAGGGAAAATCATAAACCAATTTTGGGGGCGAAAGCCGGGGATTAAAGCCAGCAATAAAACTATGATTCCTTGAATGGTAGCCACGGTTGCTCCGCCTAAAGTTCTGCCGATCATAATGTTAAAACGCGATACCGGGGCAACCATGGTTTCTTTTAAAAATCCGAACTGGCGGTCCTAAATAACCTGAATACCGGAAAAAATAGAAGTAAAAATAATACTCATACCGACGATACCCGGAGCTAAAAAATCAATGTAATTTCCTTGGCCGGCTTTTTGGAATACCGACCCCAATCCATAACCCAAGGCCAGCAAAAAAAGAAGCGGCTGGCCCAGCGAACCGATAATTCTGGATTTGGAACGCAGATAGCGTTTGATTTCCCGAAGCCACATGATGTAAATAGTTTTCATAAAAATTTTAAATTATTATTTATTATCTTCTTCCTCCGCCCCGCCAATGCCTGTGCGCCCGGAGACGGTCGGTGGAACTGGCCCCTTCGTCGCGGATGACATTGCCGGTAAATTTTAAAAATGCTTCTTCCAGGGAAGCGGTCCCCGTTTTAGCTTGAAGTTCATCTGGAAGTTCCGGTGGCAATAATTTTTCCGTGGTCAATAATGGCAATACGTTGCGCAATACGGCTGGCTTCTTCCATATAATGAGTGGTAAAAAAAACCGTTATGCCTTCGCTTTTATTCAGTTCTTCCAAATATGTCCACATATGGTTTCTGGTTTGCGGGTCCAATCCCTAGGGTCGGTTCATCCAAGAACAAAATTTTTGGGTGATGCAAAAGACCGCGGGCTATTTCCAAACGGCGTTTCATTCCGCCGGAAAATTCTTTAACCAAATTGTCTTTTCTATCCCACAATTCCACAAAATTCATCAATTCTTCAATTCGCTTTCGGCGCATGGCCTTGGGTATGTTGTAAAGCACTCCGTGAAATTCCAAATTTTCCCAAGCGGTCAATTCATCATCCAAACTCGGATCCTGAAAAACAATGCCGAATGAATGGCGCACCGCGTTAGGATTGTTTACAGGATTATTGCCATTTAATTGTATGTCGCCGGAAGTCGGATGAAGCAGAGTAGTCAGCATTTTTATGGTGGTGGATTTCCCGGCGCCATTTGGCCCCAAAAAAGCAAAAATTTCCCCTGTTTTGACTTCAAAGGAAATATTATCCACGGCGACAAAATCATCAAATGCTTTTTTAAATTTTTTACCTCAATAATATTAGACACGGGAGAATTATATCATAAAATTAAAAAAGCCCCCAAGCGGGGGCTTTTTTAATGGAAAGGTTATTATGCGCGCTGAACGTTTACCGCATTCAATCCTTTTGGGGATTGCTCTGTTTCAAAAGAAACAGCATCGCCTTCATGCAATTCGTCAAAGCTTACGCCGACGAGAGAATTACTATGAAAGAATAAATCTTTCTGTAGGCCTTCTCCGGTGATGAAACCGAAACCTTTATCAGTGAGTCTTTTTATTGTACCAGTCATTGATTTTTTAATTAAGTTGTTAAATACAAATTAAGATTGCTTTAGAAATCGACTCTTTTCGCACCTACTTTGTCCTATAAGTATAGTATATTGTAATCAATTTGTCAACAAGGTGGCCAATTCATCGCCTTTTATTTCTCGCAAAGCACCGGGCTTCAAATTACCCAATTTTATATTCATAATTCTTTCCCGTTTTAAATCAGCCACTTCTTGGAATAAATTTGAACACATTCTGCGGATTTGGTGTTTTTTACCTTCGGTTAACACTATTCTGAAAGTAAAATCATCCAGGATTTTTATCTTGCATTTTTTTGTCAGGTAGCCTTCAATATTTACTCCGGCTTCCATTTTTTGTTTGAAATTTGAACGTAATTTATTCAGAGTTTTAACCACATATTCTTTTTCATGAAAATATTTTGGATTTAACAATTGGTCCGTAATACGTCCATCGTTGGTTAAAATCATGAGTCCATGGGAAGCCTTATCCAATCTTCCCAGAGGGAACAATCCTTCTCTGGGAGAGCCGGTTTCAATTCCTATGGGTTTATTGTAAGCGAAATAAATATATTTTTTCTTTTCCGCTCCTTTTATTTCTACCACGTCATTTTCCTTCACTTTGCTGCCGAGAATTGCCAATTTGCCATTGATAAAAACTTTCTTTTTTTCTACCAATTCATCTGCCCCTCTCCTGGTGGAGATTTTTTTAAGAGCTAGGTATTTATTTATCCTCATCGGATATAGATTTTCCATTAGCTATGGCTCTTTGTTGAACTTTTGGGAGCTAAAACAAAGTTGGCTTCAGAGTATGCTTTTTTTACGGCGAGAACAACCAAAGTAAGCAATAAAATAAGCAGAAGCCAGCCAATCAGAGTTGTTGGCAAGAAACCGTTTCCGAACAAGAAAGCCAAGGCTCCCTGTTGAACTGCTCCCGAATCCTGAACGGTATTTTTAGCATAGGCGAAAACTTCTTCCTGGGTATTATTGTCGGTTCTTGTGTAGGCCAGATTCGCTGTGATCACAACAATCTTTCCTGTTTGGGCATCGGTTGTTACTTTTATTCTAATGCTTACACTTCCTTCTTCTTGGGAATTAAGACCGCCGATATTGGCTATCACCGTGCCGTTGTCCGTGGAAAAATAACCCCTGTTTGTTTCTACGAATTCCAGTTCTTTGGGAATAGCAACCTGCAGAACAACATTTTTAAGATTTTTTGAGGAAACATTTTTATAATTAATTACATATTCAACGGTGTCTCCTTTGGTTATATTTTCACCATCCCGGCTGACAGAAAGTAGCGCCAAAGATGATTTTGAATTTACCGCGGTACCGGCAGTACTCGTATTCGTAACGACCGTTGTCTTTGTATAAACAGGTCCCGGATTTGAATTAACATAAGTCGGACTGAGAGTGGTGAAATTCAAAGTATCTCCGTAGGAACTTCCATATTGATTCGTAACTACTGCTCGGTAATAATAGGTGGTGCCGGATGCGAGATTATATACATCTGCGAAAAATGGATTGGATGAAGCAGTACCTATGCTCATGGTGGTGGTTGTGCTTCCAAACGCCTGAGATGTTCCGTACTCAAAATATCCGGAAGTGTAAATATTACCGTTTACCAAGCCGAGGCCGCCCAATCTGGCGCTGGATTGTCCAATATTTGTGGCAAGAGTGGTGGTAGCTGTCGGAGTACAGGTACCATAACCGTAATAACCGCCGCCGTAGGAATCGCAGACATTGTTATAGTTATATATACCGCCGGAATAAGAAGTGGTAAAAGTCAAAGTGTTGCCATAAATAATTACTCCATTACTGCCCTGAGCCGCTGCCCGATAATAATAAATGGTATTGGGTACAAGATTGTATATTGATTCACTGAAGTTGCTTGCATAGGACCCCTGATATGTTTTATTTGTTGAAGTGTATAAATAACTGTAAGAATTGCCCCACTCAAACCACCTTGTGGCGGAAGAACCGTTTGGGTCAACGAAGCCATTCAAAATAGCGCTGGTGGTGCTGGTTGTGGTAGCGGAATAGGTGGTCACCATGGGCTGACCCGAATAACAATTGTAAGTACATCCGCTGTAATCATTTGTGGTTGTAAAAGACATTGAATTGCCGTAAGCGATTTGACCGTCATTGCCCTGGGCCACCGCTCGATAATAGTAAGTTGTATTTTGCATGAGGCCGCTTAAATAATAGTTGTAACTGGTGCCGCTGGTCATGCCATAATTTATTTGATTTGTTTGATTGCCGAAGGATGAACTCGTTCCCCATTCAAACCAGGCATTTACACTAATGGTGCCATTGGAACTGACAAAACCATTAAGAGTTGCATAGCTGGTGCCCACATTGGTGGCTCCATTTGTGGTGATATTTATGTTTCCGTATGGCTGATTCCCAACAACGACGGTTGTGGAAGCGTTGGCTGAAGTGCCATTGGCTCCGTAACAAATAATGCCGTAATTCATAGTGTTGGTTAGGGCGCCGGTATAATAACTTCCGGAAATTGCTCCGCTTGTGTTGAATCCTGTCCCTACGCAGGAAGTTGCGCTGGTGGATGTCCAATGAATATATGTTGAACCATTGTAGGAAACATTTTGATTGATTGCCGTTAAAGTGACCGTTGGATTTGAAGAAGGTTGATTGTCAACTGTAACTGTTGTGGAAGCGGTGGCTGAACCATTGCCGTTCGTGCAGGTTATGTTGTAGGTTGTGGTGTTAAGTAAAATTCCGGTGTAAAAATTTCCGGACAAAGCCTGATTGCCGTTCCAATTTCCGCCGTTTGAAACACAGGATGTCGCATTAGTGGATGACCAACGAAGATATGTGGCGCTATTATAGGAAACATTTTGATTATCCGCCGTCAAACTGACGGTTGGATTTGAAACGGGCTGGCCTCCTACCGTGATGGTTACCGAGTCGCTGATGGAAGGATTGCCAATAGCATTTGTGTTGTAACAAATAATACTATAGGTAGTTGTGTTAGTTAAAGCGCCGGTGTAATAACTTCCGGAAGTGGCGCTGTTGGTATTAAAATTTGTTCCCACGCAGGAAGTAGTATTGGCAGATGACCAATGAAGATAAGTTGAACCGCCATAGGAAACATTTTGATTGTCCGCCGTCAAACTGACGGTTGGATTTTGCGAAGTGGAAGGCGCGCAGATACTGCCATTCCAAGAAGTATTGGAGGCGCAGCTGGATGTCGCCGTTTTTTGGTCAAGAAGAATATTATTATTGTAAAGATAAAATGACCTGGAACTATATGGAATAGCTACCGACTGGCTACCCGAATTTCCCGTGGCAACGGGTGTGTTGCTGCTGGGATAAGAAGAAGTAACAACAGAAGTTCCCTGCGGATTAGTAGTGCTCCAGGAAAGAATTGAGCTACAAGTTCCGCTTCCGGATTGAATGATGCAAGAAGATGGATTTAAGGCAAGAGTTCCGGACATTATGGATTGGCTGGGCACATTTACCGTTACCGAAGCATTTGCTTGCCCGGCGCTGTTTGTACAATTGATATTGTAGGTTGCCGTATAAGTTAAAGCGCCGGTATAAAAACTTCCACCGGTAATACTTTTTGTTCCCGACCATCCATTTGCTCCACCGCTTCCGGTGCAGGAAGTGGCATTGGTAGGTGTCCAGTGAATATATGTTGAACCATCATAGGGAACATTCTGATTGTCCGCTGTTAAAGTGACAGTTGGAGGATTTACAACAGGTTGGTTTACGATGACCGTTACCGAAGAATAGGCAGGAGTTGTACTGGTTCCGCCATAACAGGTGATACCGTAGGTTGTGGTGTTGGTTAAAGCCCCTGTGTAATAGTTTCCGGAAGTAGTGTTGTTGGTATTGAAACCTGTTCCTACACAGGAAGTAGCGTTGGTGGATGACCAATGCAAATAAGTGGAACCGTTGTAAGTCAAATTTGTATTATCGGCGGTTAAACTAGCGGTTGGATTGGTTATGGGGGTAACGGAACACGTAGATGTTGTGAAATATTTTATAGTGCCAACGGCAGTTCCATAAACATTTGAAGCCATTGCTCTGTAATAGTAGGTAGTATTTTGGGCAAGGCCGGAAATTGATTGGCTAAAATTTGAATCCGAATAAAAAGTTTGGTGCGCTGTTGAATTGCCAAGAGACTGGGTAGGACCCCATTCAAACCAAGCGTCGGTCGGATTGCCATTTGTTGTGACCGTTCCATAAATTGTGGCGCTGTTGCAGGTTGGAACAACGGTTTGGGCAAGAGCCAGGCTCCCGCTGGCAAAAATTCCCCAAAGGGTTATCAAACTGACTATAAATAATTTTGTTTTTGTGCTCATAATTTTTTCTTATAAATTGTTAAAATTTTTTAAAATTAAAAGTAAAAATAACTTTTACTCTTCAAAAATATGGATACAAGCGCTTATTTTTTGTATTCATAGCTTTGAAGAGTAGAGAAGAGTTAAAAATTTCTTTCTATACTCTTCTCTAAAAATTAAAAACCTATTCTAATCCCCACCGAAATGGGGATGGGTCTGGGAGATATTTTTGTTGCACTCCCAGTATTTACTCCGGGGCCTGCTGGCCCAGTAATAACTCCAGGGCCTTGTGGAGTTGGCGAATAATAATTTTGATAGTCGTTATTGTTGTGATGACGACTACTTAAAACAGCATAGACTATCCCGCCAACAATCAACCCTCCAATAATATACGGGGTGGGGGAAAAAGATTTAATCTCAGCTATTTCCTTTCGGTGAAAATTTTCCCTATGAAAATTTTTTGATTCAGGAATCCGAAAATGGGAAAATAGGGGAGCACTTGATTTTTTTGCAGGAACTTCTTTTTTTACCATTTCCCCCGGCTTATTTGTCAGTGAAAAATATGAAAAAATTTTGTTTCCACAATCATCTTTTGCATAAGGCATAAAAGTATTATCCTTTTGTTTTTGCCAACGCAACATAGTTCCGGCTTCAAGTATTACAAACCGGCGACCGCTGGTTGTTATCATTTCGAATCCATAATTTTCAGTGGTGGGAGCTACCACTCGATCTTTCCCGTTTGCGGGGTTTTTCCTTTTGTTGCGGAAATCTTTTGATTGATAAAAAATATACGCATTTGATCCATATGCGTTAACACAAGAATCTTTGGTCACCCACATATTTTGTTTCCTTATTTCTTCTTGGGTGAAACACAAACACTGTGTTATCCCCAAAAACATCAACAAAACAAAGACATTTTTCATATACCAACCCTTTCATTTTGATGAACAAGAATTAATAATTTTCTGCTATCAGTATATCATTTCGTGCAAAAAAGTCAACCCCGCCGTTTTTTAGCTGGCGGGGCTGACTTTTTAGAAAAAACAACTTTTTAACTCTAATTTTTATTGCTGAGCTGGCATACCCGGTTTTATTTGAGGTCTTATCTGAATGGATTTTGCAGTGATACTTCCATCGGCATTTGTGGTGCCGGTAACTGAAACTTCTGTGCCGGTTGCCAAGTCGTTCAAGGACCCGGTAGCCATTTTTGAAATCGCCGTACTCGTATCAAGGAAAATAATTTTTGACCCGGTTGAAGTATTGGTTGCAGTCGGGTCTCCGTTCATAATTTGCACGGTGATGCTGTTGGCATCCTTGGAAATAATTTGCCCGGAGACAAATCCTCCGCCGGCTGTTCTGTTATTTCTGTTCATTCCGCTAAATTGGCCGGTTCGATTTGCTCCGCCGGCTGTTGTTTGGCTTTTCCCGAAAGACATACCTATAAAAAACACTCCCACTAGAACTATAATACCCACCACTATGAAAACAATTTTTTTATTTTTACTCATAATTTTATTTTTGTTAATTAATAATAAATTTTTTCTCGGCATTCAGCTATTCGTATCTCAAAGCATCTATCGGATTTAAGTTGGCTGCTCGACGGGCAGGATAATAACCGAAAATAATACCGATAAGGGCTGATACTCCGAAAGCAAGAATAATAGAAGACAGAGAAACAGAAGCCTGTAGAATATTAAAATATCCCACGCCGAATGATATGAGCCATCCCAGAACTACTCCGATAAATCCTCCGGTAAAAGTAAGCAGAATCGCTTCCGTCAAAAATTGTGTGTTAATGTCGCGTTTTTTTGCGCCGATGGCTTTTCGCAAACCTATTTCCCTGGTGCGTTCGGTAACGGTGGTAAGCATCATATTCATAATGCCGATTCCGCCCACCAGAAGGGAAATGCCGGCTACGGCGGCAAGCAACGTGGTGAAAGTGCTGGTAACACTTGAAGCGGTTGCTATGATATCGGCTTGATTGAGCGTATTAAAATCAACTTTTGTCGGGTCCGTAATATTATGCCTCTGGGTCAGCAATGTGGTTATGTCAGCTTGTACCTGTGCCGAGACATCGGAACTTTGCGCCGAAACATCAATCTCGCTTAAATATTTATTTCCGGTAAGATATCGTTGGGCAGTGGTGTAGGGAATATAAATTACATCATCGGCGTTGCTAAAACCGGAACCGCCCTTGGATAAAGTTATTCCGATTACATTGTATTCTATGCCGGCTATGCGGATTTTTTGTCCAACCACTCCTGTGGCGCCCACACCAAACAAATCATCTCTAGTGGTCGGCCCCAACACGGCCACCTTCGCTCCATTGGATACGTTTTGGTCCGATATAAAATTTCCTTCGTCAATGGAAACATTTCTAACCGTTTCATAGGAAGGTTCTGTGCCGATAATGCTTGTGTTCGTATTTGTTCCGGTGGCCACCACCTGCTTGCGGGAAGATACTTCGCGTACCACTCCGGCCACGTTTGAAACCTGCGAAGAAATTGCGTCGGCATCTTCCACCGTGAGGGACTGTGCTCCTCCGCGGCCCCCGCTCGGTCCGCCAAAAGTGCGGGCAGCTCCGGGCATAACCATAACCAAATTTGCTCCGATTGATTGAATGCTGGATGATATGGAATTTTGCGCCCCTTGGCCGATGGCAGTCATGGCAATCACCGAGGCGATGCCTATAATAATACCAAGCATGGTAAGTCCGGACCTGGCTTTATTGGCGGTCAAAGAAGAAAATGTTTCATGTAAAATGTCGTAAGTTTTCATATATTTATTTTAAATTTTGATTGGCTATTCTTTTAACATGAGTGGTGCGGTCTTCAAGCAAAAGGCCGTCCTTGATAAAAAGAATTCTGTCAGCATGCTCGGCAATGTCTTGTTCATGGGTAATGAGCACGATGGTGCGTCCGAGCTCTTTGTTTAGTTTTTGAAAAGTGCCCAGAACAATTTCGCTTGTTTTAGAATCAAGATTTCCTGTGGGTTCGTCCGCTAAAATAAGAGATGGTTCGTTTACCAGAGCCCGAGCTATGGCCACCCGCTGAATCTGTCCGCCGGAAAGCTGATTGGAAAGATTGTGAAAATGCTCTTCATCAAGTCCGGCCAAAAATAATGATTTTTTTGCCCTTTTTTCTCTTTCATTTTTATCTATACCATCATAAACAAGCGGGAGGATTACGTTGCGAAGCACTGTTGTTCGGGGCAATAAATTAAATGATTGAAACACGAAACCGATTTTGTCTTTTCGGATGTCCGCAAGTTCATCGTCGGACAAAGTGGAAACATCTTTTCCGTCCAAAAAATATATTCCGCTGGTGGGACTGTCCAGGGCGCCCAGGATATGCATCAAAGTTGATTTTCCGGACCCGGACGGACCCATGATGGCCACAAACTCTCCGTCTTTTATGACAAAACTTACTCCGGCAAGAGCCTGAAATTCAACATCGCCCGTTTTATATACTTTTGTGATATTTTTTACTTCAATCATTATTTATTTTAAGAATTTTAATCGCCTCTTAGCACTCTGGTAGCCCCGCCTCCTGTTGTTCCTCTATTTCCACTTACCGCATTAAGTAAGCTGGGGGTAGAAGAAGTTGTAGAAGTGGCAGAAGTAATTGTTTTAGTTACTACTTGGTCGCCTTCTTTCAATCCCGAAACGATTTCCGTAGAGGTGTCGTCAGAAACGCCAATCTGAACTGTTTGATTTATGGGAGGAGTAACGGAAACAGAACCCTGTACTCCGGTTGCCGGAGCGGGCAGGGCGGTGTCAAACATTTGTACATAGCTTGTGCCTCCTTGATTTTTTATGGCGCTATTGGGAACCGTCAAAACATCCTGTTTTACGCTGGTAATAATTTCAGCGCTGACACTCATTCCCGGTTTAACCCTGGCGTCGTTCATATCAAAACTTATTTTTACGTTGTAGTTGACGACTCCCTGGGAAACAGTACCCAAAGAATCAATTTGGACAACCTTTCCTGAAATTGTTAAATCTGGGATAGCGTCAAAAGTGAGAGTTGTTTTTTCTCCAAGCGCTATTTTTGCCACATCCACTTCGTTTAGAGAAATTACTGCCACCTGCTGTGAGGTAATAATTGTTCCCAGAGTTGTGCCGGAACTTGCATTGTCTCCTTTTTGAACGGGAACACTTGCTATTACTCCGTCAAAAGGAGCTCTTACATAATAATCGGATAAATTTTGTTGCGCATCGGATAAAGAGTTTTCCGCTTGTTTGATGCTGAGCTCGGTGGTCTTGGTGGTAAGGTCAGAATTTGAAAAGGCGTCTTTGCTGCTCTGAATATTTGTTTTTGCCGAAAGAAGGTCGCTTAAGTGTGAATTAATTTGAGATGTGTCGGTATTTAACACGGCCTTGTGGGTGTTTATTATGGCCGGGATGGTAAAACTATTTGTTTGCATTGAATTATTTACAAAATCAATATAATTATTGGCGCTCTTTATGGCGTCAGCTAAAAGTTTGGTTGTATCATAGGTTTCAGATATTAAATTTTCAATGGCAGACGAATCCGAAGTTCGCGAAATTGCTTTGTAATCATTAAAATTTTTATTGTATGCGCTCAGAGCAAGATTGTATGAGTCTATCAAATCTTGCTTATAGACAAGAGCAGCATCCACATCTGTTTTCCAAACTTGTCCGGCATACCAGTTGGCATACCATTGGCCGTCAATTTTGGGGTCGCTTTGAAAGAACATACTGGTAAGCCCGTTCATAATGGAAGGCATATCCAAAAATGCATTTGAAACAGTGTTGAAACTGTCATCATAGGCTTTTGATAAATTGGCATTCAAATTCGTATCCGAATTCTGAATTTGAAGTTTTTGCAAAGACAAATTTGCATTTTGCAGGCTTAATTCTGCATCGCGAACTGTTTTCTGCGCATTTGTATCGTCAATCACAAAAAGCAATCTGCCGGCTTTGACTTGGTCTCCCGGATTAACATTTACGCTGGTAATGGTGCCTGAAACCTTCGGGTTGATATTAATTTCATCCGAAGCGGAAACTTGGCCGCTTCCGGAAACAGATGAGATAATAGTTCCTTTGGTGACGGCAGCCAAAACATATCTGGTTTCCCCGCTGGTGCTTGTCATTTTTCCATATCCCCAATAACCTACCAGTAAGACCGCTATCAAAATAATTGCGCTCCAAACTTTATGCAGAAAAATATAAGCTTTGATTTTATCAAAATAGTTTTTCATATTATTTTATGGGGGCAGGCGTTTGCGACGGCGGAGGAACAGGCATCCCGGCCGGCATTACTCTGATAAACTTCGCTTCTATCTGGCCTTGATTGTCCGGCGAACCGATTACAACAACAAAATCATCAATGGAAAGGTCGCTTGTCTTTGCAGTTGTCATCATTTTCTGTATTTGCGTATCGCTTTTTATCAAAACCACTTTTTCCGTATTATCTTTGCTGTCCTGCACTATTATTGTCGGCAATTCTATTTTTATAATCTTACCTATGGCGCCGTGGGCATTCGGAAAGTTATCTTCGCCCAAGATGGGACGGTCGGGTCTCATGCCGAAATTGCGTTCATAATTTTCTCCCCAGGCCCGGCCAAAAGAGGCTTTGTGAAAACCGACGGCAACTCCGGCAGAAAAAATTAAAACAGCGATTATAAAAAATCCGACGGCGGCCAAAATGCCGGTTGAAATTTTTGAGTCAAAAATTTTCTTTATGTCCTCGTATATTTTTTTCATATTATTTTATGAAAACTGCTTAATTAAAATGATAATGATAATTGACCTCTAATAACTTGCCTGGTTGCATATTTGATTGACAAAAAGAAAATAAAAACAAGGGAAAGGGACAAAACAATGCTCATTACCGGCAATGATTCGGCAATGGAAAAGGCGAGTTCTTTCCAGTAGGAAAGAAGGGAACTGCTGTTAGAGAATATTAAAGAGAAGTACTCATAAAAACCGGATTGAACCAGATTGTTCGACAGTGCTTTCAAAGCTGGGACAAGCCCTGTTAAGGAAATAATTCCTATAAAAGAAAAAGCCCATAACTCAAAACGAGCCTTACGTTTACTACGTATAGCTATGTTTTGCCAAATACCCGAAGCTAAGCCGGAGCTCTCTTCATATTTAGCCTTTTGAAATACTTTTTTTAGCTCCTTTTCCATATGTTTGTATATACGGCGGAAAGCTCATTTTGGTGCATTTAACTCAAAAATTTCTCCCTATCTTTTTTAAACAAAAATTCTGCCATATGGAAGATGGCATAGGTAATGAAAAAGGCAGCCAGAACATCTATGGAATAATGCAGATGTCCCATCAAAACAACTGCGGCAAATATAATTGATGAAATTATGAAAATATAGCGCAAATATTTTTCTTGCCAGAAAGTCAGAGCCAGCAGAAAGGGAAGACCCGTATGCCCTGAAAAAAATAAATCTCCACCGAAAGTGAGTTTATTGAAAAGACTTACGTTGTCAACAACCATTTGAGTTGGGAATGGCCCAAGGTGGGTCAAACTGATGAAAATTGACCGGATGATGACAAAAAGAGCGATAGACTTTAAACCAAAAGCGATTTTTTTAGGGTTGTAAAAAAATACTACTATGGCGAAAATCCAAAAAATGATTGACCCGTAAATAAAAATGCCATCAACGTCAAAAACGGGAATGTTGCTCAAAATAATATCAGTTACCGGCAGGCTGGCTTTTTCCGTGGCGTAGGTGCCGGCGATATAATTGATTATTAGGCTCAAAACAAGAAGCAGAAATCCAATTATCAAAGATTTAATAAATTCTTTATCCTGCGCCAAGTCTTTCCATTTTTGCATCCAGATTTTCATGATTATTTCGATTTTTCTAATTCTTCTAATTTTTCTGCGGCTTTTTTAATTTTTCTTAATTCGGTCTCTCTAAACCAAGGAAACTCATGAAACATATCAGCACCGAAAACCCTTGAATTTTCTCTTTGGGGTTTTGCCAAATTTTGTCCCAGAGAATCAGGATGAGATTTCATTTGCTCTTTTACTTCTTTTGTAAGACTGGAAGTTTTGGTTGTCAAATCATGCAAACCATAGATTTCAGTTATTTTTGTTTCCGGTTTTAATTTTAATCCTTTTCTGAAAGAGAGAATAATATCCAGCATCGCTTTCTTTTTCATTTTTTGCTGTTCTTCGGATTTATTTGCATATATTCCGCGTTTTTCCAGGATTTTATTTATTTGTTTTGCGAATTCCGGATTTTCTTTGCCCATAGTCGGTCCATACTGATCTCCCGAAACAGGATCGTTTAAAGGAGAACCAAACCAAATTTGCGGACCCTTTATCTTTGAACGGCTGAGCGAAACGGGGTTTTGTGCTTTTATCGCGATTTTCGGGATTCCTTTTTCTTCTGATTCTTCGGAATCTTGCGTAAATTCGCCAGTTTCCAAGAGTTTTTCACCGGCTATTGAAGCAACACCTCCTCCCCATGAGATTCCAAAAAGTTCAATATCCAATTTCCCCATATTGTATTTTGTTTCACTATTTTTCTTTATGAATTCCGCAAAAACCTCGCTCATCACTCCGGTCGGATTTTTCTTGAAAATTTCCAAAAATCCCGGCGACATTTTGCCAAGTTCGTTGATTGGTGTGCCCATCGTAAATACCTCAAATTCATCGGGTTCTTCACCATTTTTTATTTTTTCAAGAGCGGCAGGAAGTTTTTCTATGCATTGGCGCATGGATTCTCCCACGTAGTGGAATGGACCATTATCAAGCAATTCCATGTTGAGAGGAGCCCCGGGAAACATATATTCATTGCTTATATGTTTTTTATTACCTTCTACTACGAGACTCTCTTTTGGAGTTTTTATTTCCGCTTTTTCCCCGGTGTATTTTTCATAAAACTTTTTTGCAAAATCGCCTGCATTGATGCTGGTGTAGGGGAGAGAAACACCGAATTTTTCCGAATTATAAATTTTAATATTTTCTATTTCTTGATTTAAAAAAGTGTCAAAAATTTCTTTTACTCTTTTGATCTCTTCTGGGTTATTCCCATATTCTTTTTCATATAACTTCAAACCGTATTCCGCATGAGGAAATGTTATTTGTTCCGGTTTTTCTTTAGTTTTGATAGGATTATTAAAATTATTTTCCATTCCCATATTTGAAGTTTACTACTAAAATACTTTATAATCAATAATAGTTTTTACAAATAAAAAAAGCCAACAAATTTTTGTTAGCTTTTTGGGTAATTTTATTATTAGGCTTACCCTTCGATTTTTTTGGTTTCCCTTCTCATCAAAATTTTTATAATTACATCTAAAATCTTTCCGACAAGAAGGCCAATCACAAGACCTAAAATAATTCGTCTGTAATCACCAGAAGCAACATTTCTTACTACTCCAATTGCCCCGCCTACCCCAAACGAACCGCTCATAATAATAAGCCAATTTCTGTCGAAATAGCTTACTGTCTTTTGCATATAAATCTCAGATTTTTTCATAAAACCTCCATGATGAGTTTTGTGGGAAATGATTATTTATTATGTACTTTTGTACAGTATAGCATACATGAAACAAAATGTCAAATAGAATAGATAACATCCTTTAAAAATCAAGCTATTTTGTCTCTTCTATAAAACCTTCAATTATCTTAGAAATTTCGTCAAAATGATTGATGACAATTATATGGTCGGCGTTTTCTAGGATGACAAGTTTGGATTTGGGAATTTTTTGGGCCATTTCTATGGAATTTTTTACCGGGAAAATGCTATCTTTTCTTCCATGAACGATAAGAACCGGCACTTTTATATTTCCCAAACAATTTCTGCGGTCATAACCGCAAAAATGTTTTACACAATATAAATAAGTGGAAAGCCCGGTATTTTTCAAATCGGCTATAGATCTTTTTACAGCCCAATCGCTGGAATTCGGGTACTTGGAATAATCAACATGTCCGCCCAATCTCCATTTGGGTAATTTATTTTCTATGGCTGTTATCAGACACATCAAAGGTTTATTAATGACAATTTTCAGCCATTCGTTTCCTGTATTTATATTTGGGCTCAATAGTATCGCGGAAATTACTTTTTCCTGGTGTTTGAGCAGATAGTCCAAGACTATCAGAGAACCCATGGAGTGGGCGATTAAAATAAATTTTTCTATTTTTAGAAATTTAACCAGGTCATTCAAATCTTCCACGAATTTTTCTATTTCATAATCTTCAAATTTTCTATATACCCGGGATTCTCCGTGTCCCCGCATATCGTAATTCAAAACATTATATTTTTGGGAAAATTCTTTTTCATGTTTTGCCCAGGCCGAAGAACTGCCATACACGCCGTGCACAAAAACTATCGTCGGCCTGTCTTTTTTGAAATCGTTTATCCTGTAATAGAGCCCTTTTTCTTTAAAAAATAATTCGTGCATCATTTTTTTAAAACTAAACAATAAACTTCTTCCAACTTATCAACGCTTTTTTCTATGTCGTAATTCTTGCTTTTTTCCAAACTCACTTTCCCCATTTTTTCACGAAGCTCCGCGTTGGCAATCAATTGAATTGCCTTTTCTGCCAGGTCCTCATGATTTTTTGTTTCAAACAGAAAACCGTTGCCGTCCACAAAGAAACGGGAAGCGCTCATTTCGGAATCGGAAATAATAATGGGTTTACCACAGGCTTTGGCTTCCAGAACAGCCATTCCTTCAAGTTCCGCAAAAGAGGGAAGCACAAAAATATCGCTGGCATTATAGGCCAAAATTTTATCTTCTTCGCTGACCAATCCCAGAAAGGTTATAAATTTTTCTATGCCAAGACCGCGGGCTAATTTTTCCAGTTTTGACCTTAGATAGCCATCGCCCACAATCATTACATGAATATTTGGATGTTTTTTAAGGATATGAGGCGTTGCCCTAAGAATGGTATCAACGGATTTTTCCGGGAACAAACGGCCGACAAAAAGCAGTTTAATCGTGCTCTTTGGAATGCCGAATCTTTCATGAAAATCTCCAATGGGAAGAGGCCTGAATTCTTTTATATTTATACCGTTGCTGATAACATGCGATGTCTGATTTTTTTTACTCAGCTTATTCAATAATGAGCGAGCCATCTCTGACGGATAAATCAAAGCTTCAGCTTTGCCATAGGTCCACATGAGATATGAATTCCACATGCGATTCAAAGTTGGTCGTATTAATTTCGGCATATCCATGAAAAGATTTTCCGGTTGGGAGTGGGAGTGGGCCACTATTTTAATATTAAGCGAACGAGCCGCCTTTATGGCGATGATTGAGCCGGACATGGGTAAAATAATATGCACGATATTTATATTTTCTTCCTGAAAAACTTTTTTTAATTCTTTAACGGTGGGAAAGGCCAGATACCATCCGCATGATTTTGGCACGGGAAGGCTTCTGTAGCGATACGCTTTTATGCCGTCGTGATAGCTGTGTTTTTTGTGCTCTTTGGAACGGGCAGCAATAAAAATGACATTGTGTCCCCGTTCCTTCAATAATTTTGCGAATCGCAAGGTGGAAACAACTACGCCGGATTTATTATTGCCGATGGGGTCGCAAATCATAGCTATGCTTAATTTTTTCTTCTCCTCTTTCTTAGCTTGCATAAAATCTTAAATTGTTTTTTCTCTTTTTCTGAATTTATATATTACCACTGCCAAAAGAATGATTACCAGGGCGACAATGCTTGCTATCTTAGCATAATTATCCAAATAAATTGCTATCTGTTTGTAGGCGTGGCCGAAGAAAAATCCTATTGCGAGAAAGACTCCGAATTGCAATATGTCCGTGATTAAGCAAACTCTGGCATATTTAAAATACGAAATTTTTAATAATCCTGCAGCCATCAGTCCGCTTACTCCCACGCCATGAATAAATTTTGAAGCGACGATGGCTTTATTGCTGTTGTTTGTAAAATATGTTTTTGCATTTTCAAGTTTTTCCGGCGTAACCCCGAAGTAAAGCATCCATTTATTGATTGATTTACTGCCGAATCTCCCGATAAAATAAAAAATGGAATCGGAAGCCAAATCCCCGAGAATTATTATCGGATAGGCGATAAAGACATTAAAAATTCCCAAAGAAATTAAAAAACCGCTGATAACTGTGGCGAAAGGGCCCTCAATGACAATAACCGGGAAAAGAATCAGATATTTGTATTGTATGAGCAAAGCCAAAATGTAAGACATGAAGTTTATTATAGCATTTTACGGAGTTTTGTTATGGCCCGGCGATGCTGGCTTTTGACTGTATTTAAAGGTTTGCTTAAAATTTTACTTATTTCATCAAAAGTCATCTCTTCCTGATAGTGGAGCACCAGAATAATTTTTTCACTTATTGGCAGTTTATCCAGTATTTTATTGAGCAAATCCGAATCTTGTAATTTTTGCAGAGCTTCATCAGGAATTAATTTTTCATCGGGTATATTTTCAGAGAAAGAAACGTTATGTTCATCGTTGTCTTTATCCAGACCCTTGTCCATCTCGGAGAAAAGCAGGCTCTTTTTTTTCCTTAAAAAATCGGTGGCGGTATTTTTGGCAATGGTAAAAACCCAAGTCTTGAAACTGGCCTTGGAAGAATCAAAATGGTGCAAGTTTTTCCAAACTTTTATAAAAGTTTCCTGAACTACATCAGAGGCGTTATTTCGGTCGGTCAAGCGTGCGGCAAAATTGTAAAGGAGGGGAGTGTATTTGTCTATCAGACCCTTAAATGCTTCTTCCTCGCCATTTTTATATAAAATAATTATTTCTTCATCATTTTCATCAAATGACATAAGTTAAATATAACACAAATATCGGAAGTTTTATGGAAATAAATAAAAAATAATATTATAATTTAAAAATATGGAAATATTAACAAAAAAATTTTATGCGCTTCTTTTTATCCTAACTTTAATTTTTATAGGAACGGCTGTTTTCGTTCATGGTCAAACAGCCCCCCTTTATGTTTATCAGGATTCATCTCTTAATTCTCCCTGGATGGATGTTTCCTATGCCAGCTCCAGGGTAATTAACAGTACCGAACAGGCCTATGCCGGAACCACATCCATAAAAGTAATCAACGGCATCTGGGGAGCTTTCAGGGCAAGAAATGGCAATTGGGGGGTTCATAACAATATTCTTTCCAGCCAATATTCTTTTTTTTCCGTCGCTGTCTATGGAGGAACCCAGGGCGCTGCCCTTCAGTTTAAATTTGAAAACGATGCCGGAGATTCTTTCCCTGGATATACTGCCAGCGCTCCAGCCAATATCTGGACTCTTTTTAATATACCGATGAGCACCCTTGACCCGGAAAATCATCCGATAAATAGTTTTTATATTACCGAGACAAGTGGGCAACCGAGAACATTTTATCTGGATGAAATTCAATTTGTCCCGGCCGGGTCTTCTGCTCCTTCGGGGACTGTTCCGCCGGTGGTTTCTAATCCTCCTCCCGTGGACAACACGAATTCCGGTTCAACCCCTCCTGTTTCTTCCGGCACTACTTCCGGCGGCAGTTCATCATCTTCAAGTGGAATGTGGCTTGTGGGATATTATCCAGATTGGTGGTGGGGCACTTTGGACCCGGAAAATATAGATTGGACCGGCATGACTCACATGGTTTTGTTTACAGGGGGAGGAGTAATTACAAGCGCTCCATATTTTTCATCTTCCGGTTTGGATTTCAAAGATTCTTCCGGAAGGTCCTATTTGAGCCGAACCATTGCGGCAGCTCATAGTCATAACGTGAAAGTTTTGCTAAGTGTCGCGAGCGTATATCCGGGGACGAACCTCAATGCCATTTCTTCCGACCCGGCCAAAATTGATATGCTGGTTCAGCAATCTTCCGCCTATGCCCAAGCCAATGGGTTTGACGGAATTGAAATTGACTGGGAATGGCCCAATGTTAAAAGCGAGCATAGTTATCTTTTGAATGATTATCGTACGGAACTTAACAAATGGCCGACGCGCGGAATTCTGGTTGAGTCCTTGGATATGGCAACATTTCATAATGCTTACGACCCGCTTGTGATGAACGCGGATTTAGACCAAATGTATGCGATGACCTATACCATGTGGGTTAATTGCGGAGGTCCCGTCGCCGGATATGGAACGCCCGTATATAAATCAACCCAGTATCTTGGATTGGCAGGATGTACTTTAAATGATAATGCAATTAGTTTCATCACCGGGGGCTATGATGTGTCCAAAATGGCCATTTCAATTTCTTTTGAATCTATAAAATTTGGAGGAGCAACAAAACCAGGAGACAAATACACTTCCTGGGCTTACGTTCAAGCGAGAAACGACATGCGAAACGACCCATCCGCTGTTTTTCAATGGGACAGTTCAGCCGAAGCTTCCTGGGCATTGTGGAATAATTATTTATATGACGTGCAAACTCCCCAGTCTGTCAGCGCAATTATGCAATGGGTCAAGCAAAAAAACTTCGGCGGTTTTATGATTTATGATTTTCCGGCCGGTTGGCTTCCGAATAAATCTACTTTGCAAACTTCTAATCCATTATGGGAAGCCGTAGCTCAATCGGTTGGGAATACTACTGTTGTTGTTGCATCTCCTCCCGCAACTGACACCACTCCTCCTTCTTCCACTACAACCACCCCTCCTTCAACTTCAACAAGCACCACTAATACTGGCAATAATAGTGGAAGCAACACAAATTCCTCAACTACCACTACTGGCGGCGGAGGCGGCGGAAGTGGAGGAGGGTACTATCCTCCGGCAACAACAACAACTTCTCTCAGTACGAAAACCACCATCCCCGGCTGTGACAATAGAACCACCGGCTTCAGCACAACCACCGGCGTATCCTGTGCGGGAAACGCAGGCACAGGCGTAACAGCTACTTACAACTTCGGTACGGTCACCTTGAAAAACGGAAGCAGAGGAGCAGCCGTTATGGAATTGCAAAGATTCCTGAATGATAAATTAAGTCTGGGCTTGGCGGTAGATGGGAAACTAGGTCCGAAGACAATTGCTGTCATCAAGAAATGGCAAAAAGCCCAAGGCTTGGTAGCCGATGGTCTTGTGGGAGCGAAGACTAAAATAAAAATGAACGCGGAGTAAAAATAGAAATTAATTTTCAAATTGTGTCTCTATTGTACCAAGTTAGAACCTATTTTCAAAACAAAGTATCCTAGCGTTCCCCCGCGTGCTAAAGCACCTCTGTGCAGTAGCACAGAGCTTTCTCAAAGAGAAAGTGCGGGGAAACGCCGAACGACTCAAATGGTGGGAAATGAGCCGTTCAAGAAAAAATGGACTCGGTTTTGCGAAACAATATTACGGGAGGGAGGATTCGCAAAACCGAGACTAAAGATTTTTGAAATTCTGCGGGATTTGGGTTTCCGCCCCGCAGGAGGGTGCGGGAGGAATGCGGGGCGAGAATTTTGGATTTTTGGGCGGGCAACAAAAGATTAAAATTATTTTAATCAGCCAAAAAAGATGTGCCAGTATATCCTAAAGTTGAAAGAATTGTTTTAACAATCAACCAAGCGGCTAAAGCAATAACAAATCCAATAAATACATTCCAAAAAATTTTCTTGGCTTTGTTTTTTGTTTCTGGATTACCTCCGCTTGTAATAAGTAAAAATCCTACATATGCAAATATTATAGCCGCGATTGGCATAGCTAAATCAAAAAGTATGAAGTGAATAACTTTATTAACCATTTCCATTAATTCATTAAATCCACATCCAGTTTTTGGACAAGCCGCACTTAAACCTCCTCCGCTTGTTGAAAGATCAACAGGTTCTGGTGGAGTATAATTTCCACCACCACTTCCTCCACCTCCACCTGAACCACCACCTCCTTGTCCTCCACCACCTCCACCACCTGCTGTAAGTTCAGTCATTGAAATAAAACTCCAAGGTTTTTGTTGATCTTCACATTCACCGTTACAGTTATAAATTATTCCACCACTTGGAAAAGATATTGAACTAAAATTTGTTGC
Organism: Candidatus Nomurabacteria bacterium; assembly: GCA_963842815.1. Classification (GTDB taxonomy): domain Bacteria; phylum Patescibacteriota; class Minisyncoccia; order Phycocordibacterales; family UBA9973; genus UBA9973. Next base: position 128,596 of record CAWJHU010000001.1, on the reverse strand, counting down.
TCCACCAAATTCAAAATAATAGGCACAGTCATAAGTGGCATATATTGCTTGTCCACCCAATGTACTAACAAAAGAATTACGGCCTATACAAGATTCCTCATTTGCAATTAAATCAATTTTAAAGTTTTCAGAGTTTGGAACAGTAATAGGTTTATTATGCAAACCGGAAACATCAAGTGGTGATGTTAGTTGCCCCGCAAGTGAAGTTTGCCCGATCCAATGTTCATGTGTTCCAAAAACTGTGAGTAAAATTGTTTTTCCAGCACAGTTATTAGTTTCAACATTAATACTGATATTACCACCCGAATTTAAGAAATCTGGCAAAGTTCCACTGGGTGAAAAACTTGCATTCTGTACTGTGCATGATTCTTCGGCTGATGTTTTAGAAATAAAGAAAAAATAACCAACCAATATTAAGGAAAAAATGAGACAATAATTTAAAAATTTATTTTTCATATTGTAGCGAGATTTTTATTTTAACTAGAAGAAAACTTTGACAAAAATCCCCGCCAGCCGATAGTCCAAAGACTACCCACAGCCGTTTCCAGCTATGACTCGCTACAAGTACTCTGACGAGGAGTTTTTTATCTTGTAGCGAGTTTCTTTGACCATGCCAATGAAAAAACAAAGGGTTAGGTCTTCATATTAAATTGTGCTTTTATTATATAAAAAACAAGCCAAAAAGCCAAGCTTTTAGTAATTCAAAAATTTCGCTTGACTTTGTCTATTGGCTTGCTATACTTAGTATACAAAGTGCCGAAAGGCTCCGAGAAACCCCGCCAAAAGCGGGGTTTCGAGTTTCTAGAGAAAAGATTTTAATTTTTGTTTCATTTCATCAAAAAGTTCATTTGGAATATCATAAAGTTTTCTTTTCAATCTTTTAACACTAATCAATTTCATTTGTGCCAAAATAGCGGAAACTTTTTGATTATTTGAATCAGTAAAATTGAAATAAAAATCAAAATCTTTTTGTTTGGTAGAAAGTGATATAGCCCAAAACATATGATTGTTAAATTTCTTCACAATTAAAACAGGACGAGAAAAATTATCTCCGCTTCCATTTTGTTCAAAGCCAATATTTTTGCCAACATTACTCATCCAAACTTCTCCCTCTTTGGGAAATTTTTCAGGATTATTTTTCTCGGCTTCAATTTTCTTTTTTAGCTCATTCCATTGATCAAAATCTTTCATAGAAAGATTTTACCATTTTTGTATTTCTTTTTCTACTTGCCCGCCCAAAAATCCAAAATGCCCGCCCCGCATTCCTCCCGCACCCTCCTGCGGGGCGGAAACCCGAATCCCGCCGAATTTCAAAAAACTTTAGTCTCGGTTTTGCGAATCCTTCCTCCCGCAAAATTGTTTCGCAAAACCGAGTCCATTTTTTCTTGAACGGCTCATTTCCCAGTATTTGAGCCGTTCAGCGTTTTCCCCGCACTTTCTCTTTGAGAAAGCTCTGTGCTTCTGCACAGAGGTGCTTTAGCACGCGGGGGAACGCTAGGATACTTTGTTTTGAAAATAGGTTCTAACTTGGTACAATAGAGACACCATAAGGGAACTCATCGGTTTTTTGGAAGCCAAAATGCGGGACGCGCGAAGCGCGTCCCAAGGATTCCCGCCGAATTTCCCCAACGAATTCAGAATTTTTGGCGCGCTGGTGCGCACTATTTTTTCGCCAAGAAGCAGGTTCGAAATCAGAATGCAATTTTGACGAATTTGCTTTGTCAGAAAATACAAAAAGAATTTTTGATATAAAATATTTTTTGGTATACTAGAAATGTTGAAACCGATTATTAGAAAAGTTAGCAGAAATGGCTATTCTAGCTATCTTAACTTTTCGTTAAGGTTTCAACACTAGAGTAGCCATTTCTGCTTTATAAAAAAATATATGCAAAAATTCTTTTTGTATGCTCGCAAGTCCACTGATGTCGAGGATAAACAAGTTTTAAGTATTGACGCGCAACTCACCGAATTGCGGGAGTATGCCAAGCGAGAAAATATTGAAATTTCCGCCGAATAGTATTGAAAAACAATCTGCGAAAATTCCAGGTCGTCCGATTTTTAATAAAATGATGAGATGAGATTGAAAAATTCGGCGGAAACATTCTCGCATGGAATCCCGATCGTCTTGCCCGCAATTCGGTGGACGGAGGTCAAAGTTATTTATCTCCTCGACACAGGGAAACTTGCGAGCCTAAAATTTCCAACATTTTGGTGTGATAACACATCACAAGGAAAATTTATGTTGAATATGGCTTTCGGACAAAGCAAATACTATGTAGATTCTCTTTCCGAAAATACGAAACGCGGACTTCGCCAAAAAGTTAGAAATGGGAATATTTCCAAGCCAAGCGCCAGTGGGATATTTAAACGATTCGCAGAACAAAAACATATTGTGGTTGATAAAAAGAAATCTAAAATTATCCGCTTGGCTTTTGAAAATACGTGAAAGGAAATCATACGGCTGGAAGATATTTCAAACTTTTTGGCGAAAACCGGCATTATATTCAAGAACCGGAAAGAGAATCTCACAAAACCAGAGCGTCTTTTATTCTTTCAAATCCTTTTTACATCGGATTATTTAAATATGGTGGTGAACTCCACGAAGGAAAGCACGAGCCAATCATTTCAAAGAAACTTTTTGATGAAGCACAGGAAATGTTGAAACAACGTGGTACAACCTGAACGAAAACCAAAAAATGAACCTCAACCTTTTTGCGGACTTATTTCCTGTGCTTCATGCGGAATGATGATAACTGGCGAATACAAGGTGAAGAAACAGAAAAATGGAAATGTTCACGAATATGTTTATTATCACTGCACGAAGAAAAACTAAAAGTTTGAAGTGTCCCGAACCTTGTATTCGCCAAGAAAAATTAGATAATCAGTTATCATCACTCATTCAAAAAGTTTCTTTGCCCAAAGACTGGGCGGAGGAATTATTGAAAATGGCAGAAAAAGACCACAAAAATTCCGCCCAGTCTTTGACTGCTTGTGTGAAAGAGAAAGAAGAAAAAATATCTTCATTTCAAAAAAATTAGAGCGACTTCTTACTGGATATCTTGACCAAGATATTGAAAAAGAAATTTATCGTTCTGAAAAAGGAAAACTACTTTTGCAAAAGAAGTCGCTCGAAGAAGAAATGACTTCTCTTTCACACAAGCAAAATGATTGGCTCGAACCTTTCCAAAACTGGGTAAAAGACGCACAAGCATTGGACAAAATTGCATTCTGATTCCGACCTTTTTGCTAAAAAGGTCTGTAGCCAAAGAAATCTTTGGCTCGAACCTGCTTCTTGGCGAAAAAACAGTGCGCGCCAGCGCGCCAAAAATTCTGAATTCGTTGGGGGAATTCGGCGGGAATCCTTGGGACGCGCTTCGCGCGTCCCGCATTTTGGCTTCCAAAAAACCGATGAGTTCCCTAATGGTGCCCTCAGTAGGAATCGAACCTACATCGCAAACTCCGCAAGCTCGCATTCTATCCATTAAACTATGAGGGCGTTATTTTCCGCAATTGAAGACTAACAGTTTTTATTAAAAAACTCAAATCAGAAGCCCAGAGAATCCATTATTTTTTCGGATACGTGTTCTTTCATTTCTTCTTCCGAGACATCGTTTTTTAGCATCAGATTTTTTATTTCTCCCGCCAGATTTTGTTTTATGGGCATGGAGATTATGGGCATAAATAATCTTTCCGATTTTATGAAAAGCACGGGCTTTTCTCCCATTTCCTTTATCCAAAAAGCTTTTATATTTTCGTAGGGGTAGAGGCGGTTTTTTATTTTTAATCCTTTTTCATTCAGTTCGTAAAAAACCAAATCCGGTTTTTTAACGGCAAAAGTCCCAAGCAATATTCCACCGATGATTAAAAGCAAGCCGAAAAAATAATTGCTGTAAATAAATGAAGCGACAGAACCTGCCACTACGATAACGCCGAGCGCCCAGAACCAATCATTTCCTCGTTCCTTTTCCTCGTATTCTAATGCAGTCCATTCCAATTTTTTGTTCGGATCCATTAATTTAATTATACCTCAGTATTTGTTTTTAATCCACATTTTTATGCACCATTTTAGCCCCATTTAACGTATATATCCGTACATACAGAATATGCTATATTTTGTATCAATATTATTAGTTAATAAAAAAATATATGAAAAATAAGAAATATGTTTATACCTTAATAGCTTTAATAGCCATAGCAACCTTGGCTGGGGCAGTTTCTGTTTCCGCCCAGGAGGACAATCAGCCAGGCAATAACGCTTCTTTTAACGGAAGAATGCATGGCCGGGGAACAATGAAGCCTTCCGTGTTTGGCACAGTTTCAGCCGTAAGTGGCAACATTATAACCATGGCTGGCAGACAAGGCTTCGGCGCAAATTCAACTACTGCCACATATACGGTGGATACAACCAACGCAAAAATTACAAAAAATAATGCTGCGGGAACTATCGCAAGTATAGTTGTAGGAGATACGATTGCTGTGCAAGGGACAATGACCGGCACAAATATTGTGGCCACGACAATTCGTGATGGCGTTATGAATGGCGCTTCGGGCAATATGAAGAAACCGGATAATACCGACAAACCAAATCAAGACCTTTCCACAATTGTTGGCAATGGACAACCGGTGATTGCAGGAAGCATAACTGCAATAAATGGAAACACTATTACCATCACAAATAAAAGCAATATCACCTATGCGGTAGATGTTTCAAGCGCTAAGTTTGTTGTAATAGGGGTAACAAGCGCCACAATTTCCAATGTTAAAGTAGGGGACAACATAGTTGTCCAAGGGGCAATTAATGGCACTTCAGTAACAGCTTCAAGCATCATTGACCAAACCAAGCCGGTTGCAACATCGGGAACAAATAATGGAGAACACAAAGGATTCTTCGGCACAATCGGTTCCTTCTTCTCGCATTTGTTCGGTTTTTAATTTAATTTAGTTTAAAATAAAAAAGACAGACGCCGTACGTCTGTCTTTTTTATTTATTATTTTTTTATATTCAAACCAAACAATATAATTTATGGATAATAAAAATTTCATAATTATTTCTTTAAAATATTTTTTATCATAATTTTATTTGCCGCATAGGAAGCCAAGGCATCCCGACTTTCATTGCCGGATTCCAACACTTCGTCCCGGTGTTTCCACAATTCTTCTTTGGTCAAACTGCCTGATTTTAATTTTTCATAAATTTTTTTATCTTCTTCTCCCAATTCGGCTGGATTGCATTTCTGAAGATGGGCTACATTTTCTCTTTCCTCCAACTTTTTTAACATGGCTATTTCGGCGTGAAAAGCCCCCAAGTCCTCCTGTTTGTTCTTTAAAAATTCATTCATGTTTGTATTATATCAAATTTATTTGCGATATCTGTTTGAAAATATCTGTCATTTGAATGCAAAAGCCAGCAACACGATAGTCAAAGCATTCAAAATCACTAATGCCAATACAAATGCTGTTTTTGAATGCATTGCGCCAGGATTCATTAAAATATAAATCGTGTAAATTATCGCAACAATCGCCGCACCAAGAAAGTTTCCTTTTATCATATTTTTATAGTTAGGTTAAGTTAATAAAATATTAGACTCTAAGAATTATACCATATCGTCCTTGATAATGTTTTTCGCTTGCGGAGGGTAGAGGAGTCGAACCTCTAAAGGATTGCTCCCGATAGTTTTCAAGACTATTGCCATACCATTAGGCGAACCCTCCGTTTCATAACCCTACTTTATTATAAGAGTTTTTACAAGTTTTGGAAACTAAAAAGCCCCCTTGTGGAGGCTTTTAGATTATTGATTCATTGGTGGATTTTGAACTGGTGCTTTTTTAGCAAAGAGTTCTTTTATGTCGCTCCATTTCTTTTTGGCTACGAAGAAAATATACACGATTTCTAAGATGCCAACGGTGTTAAACACAAGAAGCGCTGCAAACCACCATTTCTGGTCTCTTTTGCCGGCTATCCACAAAGAACAGCCTTTCCAAAACAAGACCCATAACATAATAGGAATAAGTACCCAGCTATTACCCGCCAAAAACAAATTATATTGATTCATAATGATATATTATACCAGAAGTAAAATTTTATGCTAGTATCAATGTATGAAGTTTTTAGGCATTGATTATGGGACAAAAAGAATCGGCATAGCTATCTCGGACGAGGAGAGTATGTTGGCTTTTCCGAAAGAAATTGTAGCCAATGACCCGAATAGTTTTAAAAAAATCGGGGAAATTATAAAAACAGAAAATATCTCGGAAATTGTGGTGGGAGAGTCGGTTGATTTTTCCGGCAAATTAAATGTTTTATCGGCCAGGATTGAAATTTTTATAAAGGAACTTCAAAATAAATTTGAACTGCCGGTTCATAAGCAGAAAGAATTTTTAACCTCGGTGGAGGCTCGTAATTCCAGAGATACTAAAAAAAACTTAAGTCAATCACAGGCGCACAGCAAATTAAAGCAAATTAAAAGCGGACGCATAGATGCCTCGGCGGCGGCGTTGATTTTGCAAAGATATTTGGATAAAATAAATAATATAAAAAAATAATATGATTTCCATTGAAGATTTTAAAAAAATTGAGATTGCGACGGGTAAAATTTTATCCGCGGAAAAAATTCCTGAGACAGATAAACTTTTGAAATTGTCCGTTGATTTGGGAGAAGAAAAACCGAGGCAAATAGTTTCAGGTATTTCGTTGTATTTTCCGGATTGCAGCGTTTTGGTTGGCAAAAAATGCATGTTTGTGGCCAACTTGGAACCGAGAATAATACGTGGGATTGAAAGCCAAGGAATGATTTTGGCGGTTTCCACCGAAGACGGCAAATTTTCTCTTCTGGAGCCGAACAATGAAATTCCAGCCGGGGCCAAGGCGAGATAAAACAATAGCAGGAACATAGAAGATATTGTATAATATTAGAATGTTCAGAAACGTATTAAAAAGATTTTTCCCAACGCCTAAATTTCTCGTATTGCCCTCTTTCGGTCTGGACATTTCGGACGAGTCCATTAAATTTATAGAACTTGTTAAAACAAAAAACAGCATCCGGTTAAACCGTTTTGGAGAGAAAAAAATTCCGCCGGGGATTATTGAATCCGGCAAGATTAAGGATTCCAAGAAAATGGAAGAAATTCTAACACTGCTCCGGAAAGAAGAGGGATTGAGGTCTGTCCGCGTTTCTCTGCCGGAGGAACAGGTATATCTTTTTAATCTTAAATTGGGGAAGCCGGGATTGGAAAATGTTCGGGAGGCCATAGAACTTTCTCTTGAAGAATATATACCCATTTCAGCCCAGGATACGATATTTGATTACGAATTATTGAGCGAAGATGAGCAAAATTTAAGACTGCAGGTGGCCGCCATTCCCAAAAATGTGATTGAAGGCTATCTTTCTATTTTTAAAAATTCCATGATATCCGCCAAATCGTTTGAACTGGAAGCCCAGGCTATTGTTCGGGCAGTTGTAAAAAGGGGCGACCCGGGAACCTACATGATAGTGGATTTTGGGAAAAAACGCACAGGTATTTTTATCGTATCTGATGGCATCGTTATATTTACTTCCACTTTGGACATGGGCGGAGTGATGCTTACCAACATGCTTGAAAAAGATTTAAAAATAACTTTTGAAGAAGCGGAAAAAAAGAAAATAGAGTGTGGACTGAAAAATAATACCTGCAGTGCTGAAACTTCCTCCTTGCTTTTAAGTGGTATTTCCGTTTTGCGGGATGAAGTGATGAAACATTTTTTATATTGGCATACCCACAAAGATGAAGAAGGGAAAGACAGGCCACCCATTAAAAAAATAATTCTCTGCGGTGGCGATTCCAATTTAATAGGGCTTCCGGAATATCTTTCCACCAGCATGAAAATTGGAGTAGAGGTGGCCAATGTCTGGATAAATATAACAGAAACGGAAAAACATACCCCGGAAATGAAATTTAACCAATCATTGGCCTTTGCCACCACTTTGGGGCTTGCCCTGAGGGATTTTGAACATGATTAATTTAATTCCAAATGAAGATAAGAAGAAAATGTCTAAAGATTTTTATTTTAGACTTACCACGGTGGTTTTTATAATGCTCAGTGTTTCTCTGTGGATTGCCTCCATAGCCATTTTGCCATCCTATTTTATTTCTTCGGCGGAAGAAAATTCCATCAATACGGAATTAAAATCCCAGGCGAGTGAATCCAATATCTTGCCCGACCAAAAAACCTTAACAGTCATTAAAGATTTAAAAAATAAATTGACTCTGATTGAAAATGCGCAAAAAAATGAATTAACTTTTTCCCAAAGAGTGATAAATGAAATTATTCTCAAAAAAACACCTCAAATTAAAATTGTGGGGATTTCCTACCAAAAGGATTTACAAACGGGGGAAACCATAAATGTTCATGGTATAGCGCCCAACCGCGAAGCTCTGCTTTTATTCCGCCAGGCGCTTGAAGACGATACTGCTTTTTCCAAAGTGGATTTGCCGATTTCAAATTTTGTGCAGGGGTCCAACATTAAATTTAATTTAAGCCTAATTCCATCATAATATGAAATTTATTTTTCAAAAAAAGGCGCTGATTTTCTCAATAATACTTTTTGTTTTTTCCTGTTTTGCTTTTATCTTTTTATATACGAATATAAGAAGTATTAAAGAAGTGTCCCAACTGGCGCAGGAAAAATGGCAGATAGAAAATGCGCAGAGGGAAAATACAATATCTTTGGCCAATTCCATCAAAGTGATAGAGCCCGAAAGAGCCCTATTGGAAACACATTTTGTAAAAAATTCCGATGTTGTGCCTTTCCTGGACACCATTGAAAAATTAGCCAAGGAAGTGGGAATTGTCGCTGAAGTTACTTCCGTTGGACCCGCCAAGGATAATTCTTCGCTTATGGTTGAAATGAAAACAATGGGAAGTTTTGGTGTTATTTATAAATTAATAACCCTTTTGGAAAATTCTCCCTACGACCTTGAATTTGTTTCGGTGGATATTCAGAATGCCAACGGGGGAGATTCCTCTGCCGGGAAAAATAGCAAAACTAAAGTTCCGCAATGGACGGCGACTTTTCAAATAAATCTTTTGAGTTTTTTAAATCAGTAAATTAATAAATATGGAAATAAAATTTTTAAAAAAGAAGAAAAAATTTAGAAAAGGAGGCACCTGGATTAAACCCGATCTTTATTGGAAATATATTCTTTCCGCAACTTTTATCCTGATTCTTTTTGCTTTTGCTTTTGGCCTGTATCTTTTTATGGAAATAAATAAAGAACCTGTTTCTCCAGTCGCGAATATCAGCGGACAAGATATGATAAAGAAAGAAAGAATTGATAAAGTGCTGGAATATTTTATAGAACGTGAAAAAAAATCCACTGAGATATTAAATTCTCCTTCGCCCATCGTTGACCCGTCGTTGTAAAGATGCTAATTTTAGTTTATTGCGCGGTTAGCTCAGTTGGTAGAGCAACCCGTTTACACCGGGAAGGTCAGGGGTTCGAGTCCCTTACCGCGCACCAGGCCCCTGTAGTTCAATGGATAGAACTGCGGACTTCTAAGCCGTCGATGTAGGTTCGATTCCTACCAGGGGCACACGTTAGTGAGACCGACCGAGAGGCTTAAAAGTGTTTTTTAATTGTAAAAAAAGAATTAGTCTCTTTCTCTCTTTTCGTGTTCAATAATATCCCAATAGGGCTTGTCATGGTTGTCGCCGGTTACGTCTTTCAAAATTTCCATTTGCTCCGCTGGAATTTTTTTAACTAGTTGGTCAAGGTAATCTAAAAATTCTTTCTTTTGATTTAGCGAAAATATTTTTGCTGGGAATTCTTTTAGTTTTAAGTTTAATGGTATTTCTTTGGGAGGTTCTTTTAAAATCGTTGCGGATTCTATATCTACAAACATTGCATCACAGTATGGTAAATAGCTTGATATGAACTCAACATCCGTAAAAGATTTTGGGGGTTCTTTCTTACCCATTTGGGCTCTTCTGGCTAAACCCGCAAACATCACTGAGCTTATACGGATTTTAGGTATTTCTAAAAGGGCATCAACATCGTTGAAGTATTTTATAATAGTACCTAAGAGATTTTCTTCAGAAATACCATGCGTTCTGGAAAGTCTTAATAAATCATCAAGAATTCCGTTAGATTCAGGTGGTAAAATATCGTTAAGATCAAGAGTATAGTCTTCACCAGATTCCATTTTTTTCATTGCGTCAGCTCTTTTCTGCTGGAATTTTTGAGCTACGCTTATCAGCCCTTTCCCCAATCCTAGAGTTTCTTCTTTTACTTTATTTGTAAATTTGAAATCTTTTTCTGATTGCCACATAGACCATATATTCTTTAGTTGTTCTCTTGTGCTAGTGTTTGTAGCTCGAAGGTTATCTACTTCTCCGGGGAATGGGCGCATATTTACTGTTATATGCAATCCTACCGACCAAGTGTCTAAATCTTCTGAAGATATATATTTTGGATCAGAATTAAATTTTGCCTTTTGTCCCTGCAACCACTTCTCAAAGTGTTCATAAATTTGCATTCGTTGTATCTCGTTACCAGAATGAAGAGTTTTTCCGCTTGAAAAATGCTCATAGAGTCTTTTCATTAGTTTAAAATCAGTGGATCCGACAAGCGATTCGTCTCGGTGATAAAAACTGTCCGGGCAAACGATTGCTTGTGATTTTGAAGCAGCTTCCAGTTTTATAAATAATTCTTTCCAAAAAGGATCCTTTTTAATTTTTTCGTGACTTGGGTGATCTTTATCCAGAAATTTAATTAAATTGCTTATTACAAATTGATCTAAATATAAAATCTTCTTTTTTATTTTCGGCAATGGGTATCCTTGTTTGTGTCCGCACTCAACACACTCTCTAGAATAGCTATGTGTACCAGAGGTTGGTATAAAGACCCCAAATGAGCTCTTCCTTAGGCATTTTGGGCACTGTTTATATGGTCCAGATATGAAATCTCTTCTACTAATCGTCATTTTAACCATTTTCTTTTTATTAGGCGTTTCCTTATTTAAGCAACAGTTTTTATACTTCTTTGGCTTTCCATCTGGTTTAAGTTCGCCGCATGGACAAGGGTCGTTTCTTCCAATTTTTACATCTTGTATTTTCATCAGGTTATTAGCGCATTGTAGCAGGAATGACAAAAAAGCCCAGATACTTTTAACTAATTCTTACTTCTTTATTATTCATAACCACTTTACTTCTTAAACAAGTCAGCAATTCTCGTTTCTCTTCCAGGCTACCACCTCGCAGAACATGTTTAGCATAATTTCGTATATCAACATCTGCAACTTTGACGGTTGCTTCTTTTAGTCCGAGTATGCCTATATTGAATCTCTTATGTCGCTCAATTTCGTCTTTAATCTTCTGCTTCATCCCGATCTCATCAAGGTCAATTTCATCCATCAGTCCTGCAAGTTGCTCAATCAAATCTTCTTCTCGCATGTAACCCGATTTACAATTTTTGTCCTGGAATCTGCAACATCCGTAGTAAACATACCGATGCACATTTCCATTGTTTTGTTTTTTGAATTTCTCATCAGCCGTTATGCCCGATCCACACAGTCCGCAGGTCATTAATTTAGTAAAGGCAAATTCTTTGTGTTCACTATTCCTTGTGTACTCCATCATTTGTTCTTGTACCTTATCAAATAATTCTTTAGAAATTATTGGCGTATGCTTGCCGGTGTACCATTGCCCGCCACCCTTTGGATATTCAAAACTGCCGTAGTAGAAAGTATTTCTGAGAGTTATGTAAATATTGCTGATGCTGAAAATTTTTCCGTTCCTAGTCTTAAATTTCATTTCATCTTTTAACCATGCGTGCAATCTTCGCCCGCTACATTTTTCATATGCCACTTTCTCAAACATTTTTTTGATAATCGGCGCCCGATGTGGGTCAATTTCAACATGACATCGTTTGTCGGTGTTTTTACTGCTGAGATATCCAGTCGGGGCAGTGCATGGCCAGAGACCCATTTCACATCTTGCTCGGAGTCCTCTTTTAACATTTACTACTTTGTTATCATTCTCTAATTTAGCTTGTGACCCTAAAATCATCAGCAGAAATTTCTCATTCGGACTGTTTGAAAATTTCTGCCCAAAGGTACGTATCTCGTGTAATATTCCTGCGTCCATCAAGTCTACAATTCTTCCAAGATCTCCAGCGTTTCTGGAAATACGATCTGCGTTCCATGTTAGGATTCCATTGAATTTCTTTTGTTTGATCTCATCAACAATTTCATTAAAAACTGGCCGCTGTCCGGCTTCCTTCGCCGAGTGTGATTCTTTTTTTATTTCTATTACCTCAAGGTGATCGCGTTCCGCCATCTGTAACATTTCTTTAATCTGGCTATCTATGGAAAGTATTTGAGCCTCCTCACTTTCCGTAGATTTTCTAGCATAAAGGCAATATTTCACCTTTACTGGGGCTTGTATTTCTCTCGCCATAGCTCCAACTGGCATTTGTGATGTATTCATATACCTAAGGAATGACGCAACCCCGCCTGAGAGTCTAGGAGGGGTAAGTTGGTAAAATGTTGGTAACTAATTTCATCAAAAACTCCTTTATTTTTAGGTCAAAAAGTGCTAGGATAAAAATATTATGGTAATTTTTGACGAACTAAAATCCATAGCAGGAACTCTTAGAGAAGCAGACAAAATCCCACAATATGAGCAAATTTTGGGTATACAGGAAAAACTCTTAGAAATGCAGAATAAAATTTCTGAGCTAGATACAGAAAATCGAGTTTTAAAAGAAAAATTAGAAACGAAAGAGAGCCTAGCTTACGAGAATAATGCATACTGGATTATTAAGGATGGCAAGAAAGATGGTCCACTTTGTTCTAGTTGTTGGGATGATAATAAAAAGACCATAAGAATGCAACCGTGTGGAAATCCTGCCTTTTTTGATTGCCCTTTATGTAAAAATAAAAGTGTACAAATTGACCCCAATTATCGTCCAATGTTTATAAAAAGATCTCCACCAAGTTCTAGATAATTATATGCAACTATCTGACAATGAAAAACGAGATATAGTAAAATTCTTAGAAGCTGGTAAGTCATTACCAGATAAATATCGGTTTTTGCTATTCAAGGATGACAGAGAAGTAGAGCTTGTTTGGAATGGTAAAACAAATGACGTAACGACTACCGTTTTACCTTTTCAAACTATTGAACAAATTGATGAGCCTAGAGGAGAAGATAAAATTGGATTACAGGATTCTCTTTTTGATATGTCTGGAAGACAAGTAACTGGCTGGACTAATAAACTTATTTGGGGCGATAACAAGCTTATCCTTTCTTCTCTTAAAAACGGACCACTTAGAAAAGAGATAGAAGCACAAGGAGGACTTAAACTTGTTTACATTGATCCACCTTTTGATGTTGGGGCAGATTTTTCTATGGATATAAAAATTGGTGATGGTGAGGAAGAGGAAAGTTTTACTAAAAAACCTTCAGTAATAGAAGAGGTTGCTTTTCGTGATACTTGGGGTAATGGAGCAAATAGTTTTATTTCCATGATTTATGAACGGTTAAGATTGATGTATGATTTACTTGCAGAAGATGGAAGTATTTATGTTCATTGTGACCACAGGGTAAATAGCCATATTCGCTTAGTTTTAGATGAGCTTTTTGGGGCAGATAATTTCCAAAGAGAAATAATTTGGGATATAAGTGTTTTAAGTGGATACAAGAGTATTGCAAGAAATTGGATAAGGGGTCACGATACTATTCTTTTTTATTCAAAAAATAAAGATTCTTTTATTTTTAATAAATTATCAACTGAACATAGAAAAGAATATATAGATAGATTTGATAAAATTGATGAAGATGGTAGAAGATATTTTGGTGGTCGTGGAGAAAAAAGATATTTAGATGAAACTCTTGCTAAAGGTAAAGCAATTGGGGATGTTTGGAGTGATATTATGTCGTTTCAACAGATTTCTACTTCTCAGGAAAGATTAGGTTATCCAACACAAAAAACTGAAAAATTATTAGAGAGAATTATAAATGCATCTTCAAACGAAGGTGATTTAATTGCTGATTTTTTCTGTGGTTCTGGAACAACTATGGCTGTTGCTGAAAAACTCAATAGAAAGTGGATTGGATCTGATTTAGGTAAATTTGCTACTCATACCTCAAGGAAGAGACTTATTGGAGTTCAAAGAGAACTTAAAAAAGAAGGTAAGAATTTTAGAGCTTTTGAAATCCTAAATGTTGGTAAATATGAAAGAGAAAGTTTTCTTGAATTAAATAATGATTTAAGGGCAGAACAAAAAGCTAAACAAGCTGAAAGAAAAGAAAGAGAATTTATTAAATTAATTATTTCTGCCTATAAAGCTGAACCAGTAGAATCATTTGTAAATATTGTTGGGAAGAAAAGAGATCGGTTGATTGCCGTTGGTCCAATAAATACTCCTGTTTCTCATGAGTTAGTAAAAGATATAGTTAAAGAGTGCAAAGAAAAGAGCATTACCAAAATTGATGTGCTTGGTTTTGATTACGAAATGGGTTTGGATTTCCAGGAATATAAAGATGAAGGAATTGATATTGCCTTCAAAATAATTCCTAGAGAAGTGTTTGATAAAAGAGCTGTAGAAAAAGGACAAGTAAAATTCTACGATGTTGCGTTTATTGAAATAAAGCCAATTATCAAAGGTAAAGGAAATAACAAAGAGCTTTCTATTGAGTTAACAGATTTCTCTGTTTTCTATAATCAAGACAATACTGGAGAAATAGAGGAGGGATTGAAGGCTGGAAGCTCAAAGGTTGTTGTTGAAAATGGTCAAGTAATAAAGATAAGTAAAGATAAGAAAACTGAACTTGTGGAAAGAGAAACTTTGACTAAAAAATGGAGTGATTGGATTGATTATTGGGCAGTTGATTATGATTTTTCTAGTAGACAAGAAATTGTAAAAGTTATTGAGGATGGCAAAGAGAAAGAAGTTTGGACTGGCGATTATGTTTTTGACAATGAATGGCAAGAATTTAGAACCAAGAAGAAAAGAAATCTTGAATTAGTTTCTACTCCAAAAGAATTACCTAAGGGAACTTATAAAGTGGCTGTAAAAGTAGTCGATATTTTCGGGAATGATACTACTAGAGTAATTGATGTGAAAATATGAGTAGTGTAGAACATTCAACCGAAGATTGTTTTATGACAGTGCACGATAATTTGCAATCTTTACCAGATAGATTTTGCTATTGGAAAATGAAATTATCTGATGGTAGAAAAATAAGTAAAAATTTAGGTAGTCATTATCGTCCTATGTTTTCTTTTGTAAAAGATTTTGAATTAAGAAATAATCTCGCTGAACTAAGAATGTGTTTAGATTATCATAGAAGTGTATATGAATTTCTAAAACCAGGACTTACTTTTGGTTGGCAACACAAACTTGTTCTTTGTCAGTTGTCTGCTTCCATATATGAAGGATTGCTTTTTGATTTGTTTGAACACAGAACAAACGCAAAAAAGAAAAATGATTTATGTAGTGTCATTGCTTCTGAAAAACTAAGCAATAAAAATACGGGATTGGGATATTTATTAGATATATTCAATAAAGCGGGTTTTTTCAGAAATCAAAGTTGGAAAACTTACCTTGATGATATAAATCATTTAAGAAATACAATTCACCCTAAAAGTCTGAATAGTGCCAATGCTTCATATACAAAAAATGTTGTAATAAAAGAATCAGTTGATGAATTAATTGAAAAATTAGATAGATTTATTTCTCTTATCCAAAAAGTATACTAATATATGGCACTGCATAAAAATTTTCCAAAAGACCCATACGCAATCTTAGACCCTAGCATTAGGTGGTTTCCTGCTGACGAAGATCTGCGAGAAAAAGGATTTGATAAACTTATTCCTCCTCTTGTTGCTGACCTTAGAAAGAAAGTAAAAGAATGGAGAGATAAAAAATACGAAGATGCTAGTGATACATCCAAGGCACTTTTGAATTACTGGTTTAAAGAAGAACATATTATCTATAACAAAGATGGCTCTTTTTATAATTTCCGATATTATTTTGCGCAAAGAGAAGCCATGGAAACTATCATTTGGCTTTATGAAGTTGCTAAGGTAAAAGATAAATATGATTTACTTAGATACAATTCTACTGGAGTATTAAGCGCAGATATGTTTACTGAAGACTGGCTTCGTTTTGTGGTTAAAATGGCAACAGGTGCAGGTAAAACAAAAGTAATGAGTTTAGTTATCGCTTGGGCCTATTTCCATAAGAAATATGAAGAAGATTCTAAGTTGGCTAAAAACTTTCTTTTGATAACGCCCAACGTTATTGTCTTCGAAAGAATAAAGAATGATTTTGAAGGATTAAAAATATTCCATAATGATCCTGTGTTGCCAGAGAATGGTTATGCAGGACAAAATTGGAATGATGATTTTCAAATAACATTACACTTACAGGACGAATTAAAAAGTGTTTCAGATACAGGTAATATCTTTTTAACAAACATACACAGAGTTTATGAAAGCGATGTTTCTGTTTCAAGTGCAGAAGACGAAGATACAAGTGAGTATTTTCTTGGAGAGAAACCAGTTGCAAAAACAAATGATTCTAAAGTTGATTTAGGAATGATTGTTCGTGATATTGATGAGCTTATTATTATCAACGACGAAGCTCACCATATTCACGATGAAAAGATGGCTTGGTTTAAGTCTATCCAAGATATTCACAATCGTTTAAAAGGTAAAGGCACAAAACTTGCTTTACAAGTAGATATGACAGCTACTCCAAAAAAGAATGATGGATCTATTTTTGTGCAAACAATTTCAGACTATCCTTTAGTTGAAGCCATACATCAAAGAATTGTTAAAAATCCTGTTGTGCCAGACGAAGCAAGTTGTGGAAAATTAAAAGAGAATCAAAGCTCATTGTTTAGTGAGAAGTATCGTGATTATATAAATTTAGGAGTAGAAGAATGGAGAAAAACATATGAATATCTAAAACCAACGGGAAAGAAATCTATTCTTTTTATCATGACAGACGATACTAAGAATTGTGATGATGTGGCAGAATATATTAGAGGTAGTTTCTCTGATTTAAAAGATGCAGTTTTAACTATTCATACTAATAAAAGCGGTGAAATTTCAGAAAGTGTAACTGGAAAGAGTAAAGAAGAATTAGATATATTAAGAAAGCAAGCCAATGAAATAGATAGTTGGGAAAGTCCTTTTAAGGTTATTGTTTCTGTTTTGATGCTCAAAGAGGGTTGGGATGTAAAAAATGTGACGACTATTGTCGGACTTCGTCCATATACATCTGATGCAAAGATTCTTCCAGAACAAACACTTGGAAGAGGTTTAAGAAGAATGTATTTTGGCGATGAGAGTGTAGAAGAATATGTAAGTGTTATAGGAACACCTGCTTTTATGGATTTTGTTAAATCTATTAAGGGTGAAGGAGTTTTGCTTGAAAAGAGATTAATGGGTACTGGAGCAAAACCAATTACTCCGATGGTTATTGAGGTTGATAAAGATAATCCTAAAAAAGATATTGAGAAACTCGATATTGAGATACCAGCAATGTCAGCAAGAATTCAAAGAGAGTATAAAAATCTTTCAGACTTGGATGTGTCTAAATTTGAAATTAAAAAAGTAAAAATAAAGACATTCAGCGAACAAGAAAAGAGAGAGATTATCTTTAAAGATGTTGTTGGGAGAAGAATTCCATCACAAGACGGAACTCGATGGAAATATCAATGTAGATTATCAAAGAGTGGTTGGATTCTTTACGCAAGCAATTATGCGGGACCTTCGTCTTTTCGGTTGTTATGATGTTTTATATGGGAAAGTAAAAGAATTTATACAGCATTATCTTTTTGAGAAGGAAGTAGATTTAAATGATCTAAATATATTAACTAATTTATCAGAGATAGAAGTCACTAGGGCAATTAAGGAATCTTTCAAGAAAGCTATTAATGAATTGACTATTAAAGATAAGGGAGATACAGAAATAAAAAATTACATAAAGATTAGTGAATCAAGACCATTTGTGGTCAATGATAAATCCTTCTTGATACCTAAGAAGTCAGTATTTAATAGGATTGCTGGTGATAGTAATTTTGAATTAGTTTTTGCTGAATTTTTAGAGGGTTGTGACGATGTTATTTCTTTTGCAAAGAATTTTATCAATAAGGAAGCCAATGCTTTAAGAATTGAGTATAAAAATGCTGAAGGATTAATTGCGACATATTACCCCGATTTCTTTGTTAAAGTTAATGACAAAACAATTTATATTATTGAAACGAAAGGTAGAGAAGAAGAGGACGATAAAATTAAATTTGAAAGACTTCAGTTGTGGTGTGAAGATGTGAATGCTCGACAGAGTAGAGCGGTATATAAAGCATTATATGTTAAACAAGAGGTTTGGGAGAAATACAAAGCAAAAGACTTTAAAGAATTGATCAGTTTATTCGGTGATAAATAATTTTATGGGAATGTTAACAATTTTTATAGTTTTAGTAATAGTTGTCGTCATAGCTTTTAAGGTATTTATTCCTGAAGGACTTTCGGGCAAAGAAAATAAACCTTTTTACCGTTATAAGCGAAAAGATTTTTTGATGAGCCGAGCAGAGCATGAATTTTTTGATATTCTTGTTGATATAGTAGGAATTCAATATTATGTTTTCCCTCAAATACATTTACCAACTATTTTAGATAATAAGGTTGTAGGACAGAATTGGAAGGGCGCATTTCGCCATATCGACGAAAAATCAGTTGATTTTGTTATTTGTGATAAAGCGTATATTAAACCACTCCTTACGATTGAATTAGATGATAGAACACACGAACAAGAGAATAGAAGTATGCGAGATGCAGAAGTTGAGCGTATTTTAAGTGACGCTGGTTTGCCACTTTTACGATTTGGGAATAATGGGAATTTTAATAAAGAAGAAATAAGGCGTCTTGTTTTAGAGAAATTAAAATAAAAAAACATGGACGAAGAAACATTTGAAACAGCCAAGGAGAATGATTTGAGTCTAGAAGAAGCCGAAGAACTTCAGGATTTTAAAGATGAAACAGGACTTGAGGGAGATGAAGCATTAGAGGTTTGGCAAGAATTATAAAGTGATATAATAAAAATATGTTATTTACATATAATAAAAACTCAAAAAAAATATCTACCTACAATGAAACAGACTTAAAAACTCATAATATTCTTGAAAGACAAGATATAGAGAAATGGGTTGAAAATTATCCAGATATTTTAGGTGAAGAGTTGCTAATAATTAGTACTGAGTATAATAAATTTGATAAGACAAATGAAAGATTAGACTTATTGGCACTAGATAAGGACGGCAATTTGGTTGTGGTTGAGTTAAAACGTGATGATAGTGGAAAAAATGTTGAATTACAGGCAATACAATATGCAGCATATTGCTCCACTTTAACTTTAAGTGAAGTTGTAAGAGAATATCAAAATTATCTTTCTAAAAAAGGGAAAATAACTAACGAAGAAGAAGCTAAAAAACAAATTGTTGATTTTATAGAAAATAATGAGTTTGAAGAACTGTCAGATCGTCCTAGAATAATTATTGTATCAAAAGAATATAGAACTGAAGTTACGGCATCTGTTTTATGGTTAAGAAATTTTGGAATCGATATAACTTGTATAAAATTAACTCCTTATGAATTAGATAATGATACAATCGGTTTTGAATCAACAATTTTAATTCCACTTCCAGAGGCAAAAGACTATATAATTCAATCTGAAAAGAAAGAAAATATGGAACATGTTAAAACTCTTTCACAAGAAGAATACCTTAATTTTTACAGTGAACTTAAAAATAAACTAAACGCAGTTCTTCCGAGCTATAATGCAAATCCAACCACAAAATCATACTGCCAAATACCAACAGTAGTGAGTGGAGTACATTTTGAGTGGGGATTCCACGGTAGGCCACGAAATAGTTTTGGTGTTGAGGTTCATTTTGAAAAAGGAAACAAGCAATTTAATGAAACAGCCCTTAGGAGAGTTGAAAAATTGAAAGAAAAAATTGAACAAGCAACAAATGAAAAAGTTATTGTTGAAAAAGATTGGGGGAAAACTTGGTCTAGGATGTATATAGAAAAAAATGAAGGAAAGATGACTGATGAATTAAAAAATTGGGCAGTGAATAAAATGAAAACCGTTATCGAAATTTTAGAACCAGAAATTAATATATTAAATGAATAAAAGAACAACAAAATCTTTTTAGTTCCATTCAACAATCACTAAAGATTGTATTGGTACTCCACAAGCCAACGCTCCTTCAATAAATTTAGTTTGTGCTTTAGTTAATCTATCTTTACCTTTATGCTTTCCTTCACAAAAAAGAATGTCATTATCTTTCCACGCGAAAACATCAAAACAAGCTGTGGTTTTTCCGGTTTTCCAAATATTTTTAAGTAAAGTTTCTTTGTCTAATGTTATAGATATATTATGTTGTGATAATTTCCAACTAGTCGGCATATCTTTTAGAAAGTGAATACCTCCATATGTTTCCACCCAAATGCCATTCCATCCCGAGTCAATAAGTAATCCTAAAATAGCAAGTTCAGCAAAAACACCTTTTCCTTTATAATTCACGATAGGTTTCTTTCCAAAATCAAAGTTTGGCAATTTTTCTGACCAGCTTGAAAAAGTAGGGTGACAAACAGGCAAGTCCACTGTATTTCCAGATGGTAAAGGTACAGTCATTATGTCTGAGGGTGTTAGTTCTAGTGGAAGAATCATGAGTTAACTCTAACAAAAAAACATCTAAAATACCACGAAAAAATTCTAAGAATCATTGCCATATATCACATTTTTTGATACATTTATAGAGTAAAATTAAATATGAGTGATCTAAACCGTGAAGTAGTTTACGGCATGATCCAAAGACCCTTGGAAGATACTGAACCCCGCGTTCAGCAACTCTTCCAAGGGCCGTATCGGGAAACTGGTATGGGGTCGCAAGACCTAGCTGGTGCGGGGTTTAGTGTTTAAACCTCACGCCAGGAATAAACACATGGCGTTATTTTTTACCCAAAACGAAAAAGCAAAAAAGATCCCAATCGTTAAAGTTGGTCTTGAAAAGGATATTCAAAAAATCTTCGAGAAAAATCTTGACGAGATATTGAACATTACATTTTTAGCAACTGAATATTCAACTAGCTTCGGTGGGAGAATGGATACGGTGGGAATTGATAACAACGGCTCACCGGTTATCATTGAATATAAATTATCTCAGAACGAGAACGTCATCAATCAAGGACTATCATATTTACGTTGGCTGTTGGATCACAAAGATGCTTTTGAGGCATTAGTACATAAAGCGAATATTAATATAGAGATTGATTGGGCGTCACCTCGAGTAATCTGTGTTGCGGAAAGTTATAACAAATTCGATTTAGATACAGCTGATTTACTGCCTATGAATATTGAGCTTCTTCATTACCGGCTCTATGAGAATAATATCCTGCTGGTGGAATCAGAGAACCAACGCAAAGTGAAAATTTCCACCTCTGAAATTTTTGGAAAAGGAGAAAAACAAAAAAGTGTATTCAAGGAAAAAATACAATATACCATTGATGATCACCTTAAATCTGCCAACATTAATGTTAAGGAAATATTTGCAGTCCTTAAAGAGAGGATATCAGCTTTAGATGAATCAATCATCGAAGAACCTAAATCAAAATATATTGCCTATAAATTAACCACTAATTTTTGCGACATAGTTATTCTGCACGATTTGCTGAAAATTTTCTTAAATGTGCCAAGTGGAGAACTAGATAATCCAGCTGGCATGGCCCGTAATCTAACAAAACCTAAAGTAATCGGCCATTGGGGTAATGGCGACTACGAGGTAAAACTTGAAAGAAAAGAGGACATAGATAAAGTTATGGGGCTTATTAAACAAAGCTATGAATACAACAAATAGCCCAAAAATACTTAAAGTGCTTGATATTTTGACCTGTTGGTAACTCCGCTACACAAATCAATCAATCTAAGCTAGGATGGTGGGTCGTCGAATATTATCAATTAAAAAATAATTTTATGGAAGAAAAAAATAAACTGTGCAAGCATTGTAAAAAGGAAGTAGATTTAATGGCAACTAGGTGTCCTCATTGCCAGGGGAAAATGTATGTTTGGACAAAAGGTAAAAAGATAACGGCCGGGATTATTATTTTTGTATTTCTCATTATTGTGATCAATAGTAGTTCAAGCAACGTACCAGTGGGTTCTAGTAGTTCTCAATCGACAACAAACTCCGTCGCTAATAATGAACCACAGCTAGAATTGCTTAGTTATAGGTGTTACGAAGAATATGATTATTTCCAAATCGTTGGGCAAGTGAAAAATATCAGCGGTCAATCATTAAAGGATGTAGAAGCATTGGGCACTGCATATACTAAAACCGGAGAATTTGTAAATTCTTCGGATTCTTTAATCGACTATAATCCGATTATGCCCGGGCAGACGTCTCCATTTAAAGTTATGATGACAAACAATCCGCAAATGAGTAAATGCAGTATCGACTTCAAGCACTTTTGGGGAGCAAACATAAACTTTATTTCTCACGCTAAATAAAAGTATTTTCCCTAAAATTCATCGCCCAAAATCTCAGTAAATTTTTTAGTCCAGATTTCCAATGTTTCGGTATCTGGCAAGATACTGTCTTTGTCTATAAGTAAATTATCTTTCATCTTCAAAACTGCCCTGTTTAAGGCGTCGTTGTTGCCTTCTATAAAACGGGTAACATCTTTTATGTGATCATTAATAAAATAAAGCATATCCACTTCGTAAACTATTGACAACCTTTTAAATATTTTTTGAAAAGCCAATAATTTAGAATAGTAATCAATAAGGTTTTCTCGTGTTTCTTTGAAAATGATTTTTGCTGTCTCAGTAAAGTCCAAAATAGTTTCGCCATTTTCTTCAATTTTCTTGATAAACTGCATTGATTTGAAAATTGTTTTTAGTATTAATATGTCATCTTTAACATTTCCAACTTTTATTATCTCTAATTCTTCTAAAATATTTTCAATTCTTTGATTAGAAGGATAGAAACTTAATTGCATATCCAGAGAAAATTTCCTGAAATATTCTGCCTTGGCTTGTAAATATAAAATTTCTACTTCCAAACCAGCATTACTAATCAGTAGATCACCCTCGCCATATTTATTCCATTCATCCACCTCTCTATTATTTTTTGGTTTCCAGCTTTCTAAAGCACCTTTATCGGCTACAGTTAAAGATTCTTCACCAGTGATTACTTTAGTGAAGTTATTTTGCATCAACATCAGATACCGTTCTCTGGGGGTTAAATTTCCTTTTTCAAATAGATTAACAAATTTTCTCATATTATTTTCTCTTTTTTAAAACTTGTTCTAAAAATTCAATCCTCTTATTTAAGTCTGTAATTTCAATTACTCTGGCTAAAGAAGTGGCAATACGAGAAACTGCCAAGGCATGACGTAGGGTAATCTTTCTTGCCACCACATCTCTCATGGTTTGAGAAAGAAGTTTTGCCATTTCTTCTGTACTCATTTTTGTATTTTGATTTTCCATATTTTTATATAATTCCCTCGACAATCTGATACCAAGCTTTTACTTCTGATGCTTTGCCGTTTTTTGCAATAGCTTTATACAAAGAGAGAAGGACATTTGGTGTTAATTTTCGAGCCCATTCATTTATACTGGGAACCAATCCATCTTTTTCTATTCTTTTATTCCAGTCTGTTAGTGTGGCCGGATCCTTAATATCAAATCGTTTGGCAAATTCAGCTTGGGTTTTGATTTCCAGTAAACTAATTGCCATCTCATCATCGATTCCAAATTTTTCAAGCATTTGTCTTGGTTGGCCTCTTAACACCGAGGGTAAGGATTTCCAAAGAACATAGGAATCAAAATCCTGTTTTTTATAGACTCCTGATCTTCTATTGTCTATGCTTTCACCGACCATACTTTTTCTGCTGTTTTACCAGTTAGTTTTTCCAGACGAGTGATTGCCGTTATAACATATTCTGGATCAAGGTCGATGCCAATACATCTTCGACCGAGATGCTCACAGGCAACAGCAGTACTTCCACTTCCAAGAAACGGATCATAAATGTATTCGTTTATTTTTGTGGAGTTTGGTATCAGTTTACGG
Organism: Candidatus Nomurabacteria bacterium; assembly: GCA_963842815.1. Taxonomy (GTDB): domain Bacteria; phylum Patescibacteriota; class Minisyncoccia; order Phycocordibacterales; family UBA9973; genus UBA9973. The sequence goes on along the minus strand of CAWJHU010000001.1, from coordinate 104,471 downwards.
AGTAGTCCGACAGGTTTTTGAGTAGGGTGTAATTTTGAGGCATTTGGTTTGGGATAAAAAATCACACTCTTGGCTTTAGACCTTTCCATTTTATGTCTACCATGCCAGCCGTAAGCGATGAGTTCAAACATTGGCAGATAATCTTTCCGTCCCAGCACCACATGGTTTTTAAGCCATATAATCATTTGGCTATAGTAGAATCCGGCTTCTTGCATTCCAACCCGTAGGGCAGGATACATCATGTCGCCGTTAAAGATATAGCAGGCGTTATATGACTCAAGGTATGGTTTTACTGCTTCAAGCCATACTTGATTGAATTTGGCGTATTCTCCGTCAGATTGAAGCTGATCCCCAATGATCACTTTGTCGCTATCCACCCCTAATTTATTGAAGGCCTTCTTGCCTTCGACATATGCAACTCCGTAAGGTGGATCAGAAATTATGGCTCTGATCTTTTTGTCGCCAATCACTTGGTTAACGAAAGAAGCATCCAGTGAGTCACCACAAGCAATAATATGTTCACCTAATTTATAAATGTCTCCTTGTTGAATATTCATGATATTAGTTTCGCTGTTTTGTTGGTAAATTTTTCCCAACGGTCGATACAAACCGTAGCGAAAATCAAATCAATCTCAACCCCTCGCCATTTTCTACCAAGTTGTTCGCAGGCGATTAAATCACTGCCACCACCGGCAAATCCAGAAAACACAATATGCCCTGGAGCACTGCATCTTTTCAATGGCTTTTCATTTAGGGTCACCGGTTTTTGGGTTGGATGCTCATAGTCTTGAGCGTTATCTCTTTTTTCTAGCCAAATATTTAGCATGTCTATGATTTCTTCATGCACCTGGTTGCCGCTGCCAATTTCTTGATTTAACATTTCATTAGCATTTTTGATATTTTTATTGAGATGCGGTTTTCCAATAACTCCGTAAACGCATGGTTCATATGCTTTGTTGAATGCTACCTGCGGAGTACAATTTTGATTATTTTTTATCCACAAACAAACTCGCTTATTCTCAATTTTATTTTGAGCATATAATGTTTGAATTAGCCAAATATATTTTTCATCGCACCAATAAAATATATGACAATTTGGTTTAGCTACACTGATGGCATTTTTTATGGAGCTGTCCATGAATTCGGTATATTTCTGCACCGTTTTACTGTCCGACATTTTCATATTTTTGAATTTCAAATCTGGAAAATCTTTCGCCTCATCTCTTCTTGTATGGCTGCCATATTCTCCTCCGTATTTTCCTTTAGTGCCAATTCCGTCAGAATAGCTTAACCCTATATTGTAGGGTCCATCACAATAAATGACATCAGCTAATTCGTTGGCCATCAATTTTTGCACTTGCTCCGGCGAAGTTGAATCTCCCACAAGTAATTTATGATCTCCCAGTTCCCAAATTTCTCCTGGTTTTACTCTAGCTATCTTTGTTTCTCGGATGGCTTTTCCAACATCAAACTCATCATCAATCACATCTACGTTATCGAATAGATTCTGTAATTCATCGTCTCCGAAACCCACCTCAAGAAGTAGGTTCATATCTAGGTCTTTAAGTTTTGTTTCATCCCATGAACCTAAATTTTTTGACAATCTTAAATTTAACGTCATCTCTTCTTTTTCGCTTAATTCTCGACTGGGAACCATGACGTCAATTTCGTCGATGCCAAGATCAGCATAAATAATTAGACGCTGGTGGCCATTTATCAGAAAATTGTTTCGACTTCCAATATTTAAAACCACAGGCACAGCAGTTCCAAATTCCTTGATTGAATCTTCAAGATCTCGACGTTCATTCTCTGTCATGGTTTTCGGATTATACGAAGCTGGGAGAATATCTTTAACTTTCCGCTTGGTCATTGTCCAAACAAGTTTTGTTTTTGTTACAAATTTAGTATTCATAATTTTTTTTAAAACATTAAAAGTGGGGACAACCACTATTAATAAAAATTACCACGACACTCCTATACGTTGTCTAACCACTTAAATCAAAAAAACACCTTATTTAAAGGTTTTTTTAAGAATTATTAACACGTCACCGAGACGGCATGTGCTACTTTTCGAAAATACAGTATAGATTATTAATCTGATAGCCGTCACTTTTGTTTACAATAAGCCTCCTTGTTTCTGTATTGTGAATTGAAAGGAATTTATCAGCGTTTTTATTTATATGACCAATTGCATCTCTGATAGCTCTGGTGTTTTTTGCCTCGGAATCATTCATTATTTCTTGTGTTGAATATGGATTATCTTTATCTTTTAGAGTCAAGATAATTTGATGACGGATAGAGCCCTTTTCCATTTTATAGCAGTGTTCATCTTTCGGTTCTAAATACAAGTCGCCACTTTTAGAAAGATAAATTGTTATTTTATTACTTTCAGAATACTTTCTTATTATTTCATTTTGAATAGCATCGTTTGTTATTTGAATTATTATATTTTTTGTATCTGGAAATACTGCTCCTTTAAGATGTCTACCGAAAAATTCTAAATCTTCCTTATTAGGATTTACTTTCTTAAATAGATTCTTTATTTCTTTTTTAATTGAGTCCGTGTACCTTTTCTTTATCTCTTTTAAGAAATTATCTTGGATCTTTTTTACACCAGAATATAGCTTCATGGCTTTTAGGTGACGAGAGACCGTTATTTTTTGTTTTTGATCTTTCTGCATAAATTGATTCTATCATATTTAGGAATCTTCAAAAGTTCATTTTATTGGCATTTGTTGGCATTTCAAAACGCACCTCTTTTTTATAGTGTGCATTGTGTCTATTTCAGACCCGACCGAGAGGGCTGATTGTGATATACTAAAATTGCTGAAGAAACCCTTACAACGTCTCACCTTACAATATCCGAGACCATGAGGGGGCACAATTTAAGAAAAGAATAATAACATACCCCTGCCAGCTCTTGTATAAAACTATAGAGTGTGGTATGTTCCACATCAGAAGAAATCCATTAAGGGTTTTAAAAATCGTTCATTAAAAGGAGGAATCGATGAAAAATCGACAAGGAATTGGCGAACAAACACTAGTAATTATTAAGACCGATGCAATAAAACGTGGATTGGTCGGTAAAATAATTAAAAGACTGGAACAACCAGGGCTTAAAATGGTTGCTTGCAAATTAATTTTTGCAACAAAAAAACAACTTGAAGGGCATTTCCCCAGTACGGATGACTGGATTCGCGGGTTAGGAGATAATACTCTGAAAACTTGTCAAAAGTACAAAGCCAATGTTGTTGATACTTTTGGCAGCGAAGATCCATTTGTTATCGGACAAAAGATAAAGAAGTGGAATTTCTGTTATTTATCTTCCGGTCTCATAATGCCGATGGTGTTTCAGGGTGTCCATGCCGTTGATACGGCGCGCAAAATTGTTGGGCATACGTTGCCTTATTTGGCGGAGCCTGGCACAATCAGGGGAGATTTTTCGATTGATTCTCCGATATCGGCGAACAAAGAGGAACGTTCGGTGATGAATCTCATCCACGCATCAAAAAACACATTTGATGCAAAACATGAGATTAGCAATTGGTTTGATCCTTCGGAAATTTTTTCTTGGGAGAGATATACGGATCTTGAGGAAATTTTTGAAGCATGCAAAGAGACGGATCCTAGAAACGCTGCGGAATATGCTTATGCAATTTCGGAACACTATCGTCAGAATGGTAACACCGCACTGGCGACTCATTTTAGTTGCCAGGCCATCACTCTTCTTGATAAATGTAAGATGGAGACAATGGAGGAATGCACCCCCTCCAATGATTTTATTGGAGAAGTTGCCATCCCCAGCAGTTATCAAAGAATGCTGGACAGTTTGTCGCAATATCTCAAGCTTTGATTAAGTTAAGATAAGTAGCACTCGCAGGTCAATGATCTGTGAGTGTTTTTATTTTTCATAGAAAATTTCAAGAATTTCTGTTAAAATAAAGGTTAATCAATGAAAATCAAAATCCTATATGAAGATAAAGATATTTTAGCCATAGACAAACCTTCGGGTATTTTGGTGCACCCAGACCAAAAAAGCAGAGAAAAAACAATTCTGGATTTATTTATCAAAAAATATCCCAAAATAGAAATAGTTCATCGCTTAGACAAAGAAACATCCGGTGTTTTGCTTTTAGCGAAAAACCAAAAAGCCTATGAATTTTTGAAAAATCAATTTAAAGAAAGAGAAATAAAAAAAACCTATCACGCCATCGTTTCGGGATTTGTGAAAAATGACCACGATACTATAAACAAACCCATTGGCCGAAGTCCGAAAGATTTTCGTCGGCATCTGGCCGGCCGCGGGGTGAGGGGAGAACTTCGGGAAGCTATTACGGAATACAGGGTTTTAAAAAGATTTGAAGATTCAAAAAATAAATTTTCATATTTAGAAATTCACCCTAAAACCGGTCGGACGCATCAAATACGAGTGCATATGAAATTTATAAATCATCCAGTGGCCTGTGATTCTCTTTATAATCCGGGCAAGCCCTGTCCAAAGGGTTTTAAAAGACTGGCACTTCACGCGAAGTCCATAGAATTTAAAGACTTAAAAGGTAAAAAAACTAAAGTAGAATCACCTCTGCCTAAAGAATTTGAGAAAATGTTGAAATAATTTTATAAAAACCCAAATTTGCCTTTGAAATTCGTTTATGTTAGATTAAAACGATTATGGCAGGAAATAAAATAGATAAAACGAAACTTACTTCTGTTAATGTTGAAGAAAGAAAAAAGCTTAAATTTAACGCCGGGGACACGGTGCGTGTTTGGTCTAAAGTCTTGGATGAAAAAGGGAAGACACGACTTCAGGCTTTTGAAGGCATAGTTTTAGCTCGCAAACATGGTACAGAAATCGGGGCGACTTTTACTGTCCGAAGGGTTGCTTCCGGGGTCGGGGTGGAAAGAATTTTTCCGCTCTATTCTCCAGCTGTTGATAAAATTGAAATTACCAAAGAATCTCGAGCTCGCAAATCAAAACTTTACTATGTTCGCGCCAAGGCAGTAAAAGACGTTCGCCGAAAATTACGCTCATTCGTTGCGGACGATGACGAAGAAACAGAAAAGGTAGAAAAATAAAAACCCTTTGTTTTGCCCAGGTGGAGAAACTGGTAGACTTACTACCTTGAGGTGGTAGCGCCGAGAGGCATGGGGGTTCGAGTCCCCCCCTGGGCACCAGAATAATTTGCTATAATTAACTTATGGAACTGAAAAATAAAGTAGTGGTTATTACGGGAGGAACAAAAGGTTTGGGTAAAGCCCTTTCTCTTCGTTTTTTGAAAGAGGGCTCAAGGGTTGTGGTGTGTTCTAAAAATGATGATGAACTTAAAAATCTGGAAGAAAATATTATAGGAATAAAAGCGGATGTCACGAAAGAGGATGAAATGCAGAATATCGTTAATTTTGTTCAAGAAAAATTTGGGAAATTAGATATCTGGATCAATAATGCCGGTATTTGGTTGCCACATATGCCCATTGAAACAACGGACTGGAAAAGAGCTCATGATTTAATGGAGGTTAATTTATTCGGTGTGGTTTATGGTTCTAAGGTAGCTCTGTCCCAAATGAGGAAACAAGGTTTTGGCTCTATAATAAATATTCTTTCCACAAGCGCTTTGGAGGGAAAGATGAATGAAACAGCTTATTGTGCAAGCAAATTTGCCGCCATGGGATTTACAAAATCTCTCAGAAAAGAAGTGAATGGAAAAAATATCAAAGTGATGGCTATTTATCCGGGAGGCATGCAAACCAATTTATTTGATGAAAAAAAGCCGGAAAATTATGGAGAATTTATGAGCCCGGACTATGTGGCCGGTAAAATCGTAGAAAATCTCAAAAAAGATATTCCCGAAGAAGAATTGATTATAAAACGTTAATTTTTTATAAAATGTTTTACACCAGAAAGGGAGACAAGGGAACAACTAAAACATTCGGATGCGACCAGCGGATTTCCAAAAGTTCCGTCATTGCCGAAGCCCTGGGTTCACTGGATGAAATAAATTCTTTTCTGGGATTTTGCAAGATAAAAGCAAAAAGAGAAGAACTTAAAACATCGGGGAATATAAAAATAGATTCAACAATCCACGAAGTTCAAAAAAATTTATTTATTGTCCAGGCGGAATTGGCCGGAGCCTCCATGTCCATTGATGAAGAAAAAATAAAAGAAATAGAAGTCATAATAGATTACATTGAAAAAGAATTGCCTCCGATAAAATCTTTTTTCATTTCTGGGGGCACTGAATTGGCTACCGTTTTTGACATTGCTCGCACTATTTCCCGCCGGGCGGAAAGAAGAGTGGTGGAAGTGAAAGAAGAAGGCAAAGTTTCCGTAAAAGAATCTACTCTGGCATACTTAAATCGTCTTTCCAGCCTTCTTTATGCCCTAGCCAGGCTGGCAAACTATAAATCCGGCATAAGGGAAGAGAGTCCGGACTACAAATAAAAAGTAGCATTTGTCTATATTTTTTGGTATAAATACCTTTGTATGGAGACATTAGTGTAGTAGTAACACAGCTCCCTGTGGAGGAGTTATCGTGAGTGCGAATCTCACATGTCTCCCAATTAATAAAAAGTTTATTATTAAAGACTGGCTCTGTGGTTTTAATCCACAAGCCGTATATTTTACATCTAGCATTTTCCTTGGTAAAATTACTAGATGCCTATAGTTGAATGCAAAATTTGTTCAAAGAAATTCTATGGCAAGCCCTTTTTTCTGAAAAGAGGACATGCAAAATATTGTTCCCAAGAATGTATGCGTATCGGTAGTAGAACTGGGAAAATAGTGAGTTGTCATTCTTGTGGCAAGGAAGTATATAAAACGAAGAAAGCATTGCGTGTTTCCAAAAGCAAAACTTATTTTTGTACAAAATCTTGCCAAACAAAATGGCGGAATACTGTTTTTATTGGCCCCAAGCACGCAAATTGGAAGGAGGGAAAATTTGCGTATAGAAGTGTATTAAATAGGTATAAAGTTCCTAAAATTTGCGGGATTTGTGGAACAAAAGATGTTAGAGTATTGGCAGTGCATCACATTGACCACGATAGAAAAAATAATTCCGTTTTAAACCTAGCCTGGCTTTGTCATAATTGCCATTTTTTACTTCATCATGACAAGGATATAGAAGAAAAATTTATTAAAAAATTAAAATAATAAACTTTTTCTATGCAAACGGAAATTGTTAAAATTACGGAACAAAATAGTAAAGAAGTTTTGAGTAAAGCGGCAAACATTATAAAAAATGGAGAATTGGTGGTTTTCCCGACGGAGACAGTATATGGGTTGGGAGCGAATGTTTTTGACGAAAAAGCTTTGGCAAAAATATTTCTGGCTAAAGGCAGGCCCAGCGACAATCCAATAATCGTGCACGTTGGCGAAAAAGAACAGTTGAAAAAACTAACGGATAATGTTTCAGAAAATCAAAAAAAATTAATAGACGCATTTTGGCCGGGTCCGCTCACTATTATTTTTGAAAAGAAAAAAGATATTTCTAATATTGTTTCCGGAGGGCTTCCGACTATTGCTGTGCGAATGCCGTCCAATATTTTTGCACACGAACTTATTAAATTGGCTGGCGTACCTATCGCCGCGCCGTCGGCAAACATTTCTGGCCGGCCGAGCGGAACAACAGGACAAGATATTTATGACGATTTATCCGGGGAAATAGAAATGATTATTGATACGGGGCCTTCAAATATCGGAGTAGAATCGACTGTGGTAAAAATAAATGACGATAGTCTTCTGATTCTCCGACCGGGGAAAATCACAAAAGAAATGATAGAAAAAGTTATTTCTCTGTCGGTTGTTTTTGCGAAAAATAAAAATGATTTGCAGGCTTCTCCGGGCACGAAATACAGGCATTATGCGCCCAAAGCCAAATTGGAAATTGTTTCAAAAAAGGAAATGAAAAATCAGGCAGAAATTCTAAAAAATAAAAATTTAAAAGTCGGGATTATGGCAACTGAGCAAAATAAAAATCTTTTTGAAAAATATCTGCCGAATATTTTTGTCTTGGGTGATGAAAATAATTTGGAAGAAATATCAAAAAACCTATACAGCGCCCTACGATTCTTTGATGCGCGCGATGTGGATGTCATTCTTTGCCAAAAATTCCTCTCAAAAGGCCTTGGTGTAGCAATTATGGACAGACTAGAGCGGGCAAGTTCTAAACATTAGAATCAGTGCTTTAAATGTGTCATAATTACAATATGAAAAGAAGCATCTTGGAAAAAATATTTAGCGCGCCGGCGGAAGTGTTGGAAAGGGGCGTGGAAGTGGAACAGGAAATAAAAAAAGATATTGGAAACGAAAAGCCGGTAAAAGAAGCGGAAGAATATTGGAAAACCTTGGGTCCGGGATTGACCACAGGTGCAGCCGACGACGACCCGTCGGGCATTGCCACCTATTCGCAAATGGGAGCGTCCCGGGGTTTTAATTTGATTTGGCTTTCGCTTTTTTCTTTCCCTTTAATGGCAATTATTCAAGAAATGTGTGCCCGCATCGGACTCGCAACCGGAGCCGGACTTGCCTCCAACATTAAAAGGCATTTTTCAAAAAAAGTTTTATATTTTTGCACCGCACTACTTCTTTTTGCCAACGTATTCAATATCGGGGCGGACCTGGGAGCTATGGCCAAGGGCGCTCAGCTCATTTTTCCTCAAATGGGATTCACTTTTTTGGTTTTAGGTTTTGCTGTGCTCTCTCTTTGTCTTCAAATTTTTGTTTCCTATAAGAAATATTCAAGATATTTGAAATATTTGTCTCTGGTTCTTTTTGCCTACGTGTTTTCGGCCTTCTCGGTGGCCATCAACTGGGCAGATGTGTTCAAGCATTTAGTTATTCCGGCAATTTCTTTTTCAAAAGATGAAATTATTTTGATTTGTGCGGCTTTTGGCACCACTATTTCCCCGTATTTATTTTTCTGGCAAACTTCCCAGGAGGTGGAAGAGCAAATACTAAAAGGAGAGAAAACAGAAGAATCCCGACGGGCTTTAACTACAAATAAAGATATTCACAAAATGAGAATAGATGTTTGGTCCGGCATGTTTCTTTCCAACCTCATAATGTTTTTCATTATTGCCACCTGCGCAGCCACTTTATTTGCCGGTGGTATCACGAACATAGGAACAGCTGCCGATGCGGCGTTGGCATTACGGCCTTTCGCCGGCAGTTTTGCTTTCACTTTATTCGCCATCGGAATTTTAGGTGTGGGACTTCTGGCTATTCCAATTTTAGCCGGTTCGGCTTCCTATGCCTTGTCCGAAGCATTTAATTGGAAGGACGGATTGTATAGAAAATTAAAACAGGCCACTTCTTTTTATGGAGTAATAATAGTAGCTATGCTTTTGGGAATAATTTTGAATTTTGTCGGGCTTGACCCCATAAAAACCCTTATTTATTCGGCTGTTTTGAATGGCGTCATTTCGCCGGTTATTTTGTTTTTTATCCTGCGTTTAAGCGCTAACGAAGAAGTGATGGGGCAATTTAAAAATAGAAAAGTTGCTAATATCTTGGGATGGTTTACAGTAGGGTTGTTGTGTATCGTTAGTCTTGGCACGATAATTTTTATCTTCACTTAATTATGGAAATCAAGAAAAATTATGATTTGACCAAATTGAACACCTTCGGAATATTCGTCCGGGCGAAATTTTTCGTCGAATTGAACAACGAATCCGATTTGAAAGAACTTTTTTCATCTCCGGAATTTAAAAATAATGAAAAATTATTTTTGGGCGGAGGAAGCAACATTTTATTTACCAAAGATTTTAAGGGCATGGTTGTTTTGAATAAATTGAAAGGCATAGAAGTAATCAAAGAAGATTCCGAAAACGTTTTTATAAAAGCCATGGGCGGAGAAATGTGGCATGACCTGATGATGTTTGCAGTTAATCGCGGATATTGGGGTATTGAGAATTTGTCATTTATTCCTGGGACTGTGGGAGCCGCTCCTGTACAGAATATTGGGGCCTATGGAGTAGAAATCAAAGATGTTTTGGAAAATGTGGAGGCCTATGACATCAAAACCGGAAAGAAAAAAATTTTTACCAAAAAAGAATGCGAATTCGGCTATCGGGACAGCATTTTTAAGAATAAATTAAAAGGAAAATATTTTATTTCGGCTGTAACTTTAAAATTAAGCAAAAATGGGAACAAAAATGCGGATTACAGAACTCTAAAGGAACATTTAGAAAAAAATAAAATTGAAATTAAAAATTCAAAAGATATAAGCGACGCCGTTATGTCCATCCGTAAAAGCAAATTGCCTGACCCGAAAGTAATAGGCAATGCCGGGAGTTTTTTTAAAAATGTTTTTGTAACTAAAGAAAAAATAGATAGCTTGCTTTTGATTTATCATGACATGCCTTATTTTAAAGAGAACGGAAAAATAAAAATTCCAGCCGGTTGGCTGATTGAAAAATGCGGATGGAAAGGGGAAAGAATAGGAAATGTAGGAGTGCACGAAAAACAGGCCTTGGTTCTGGTAAATTATGGCGGAGCTACCGGAGAAGAAGTAAAAAATTTATCCGAGCAAATAATAGCTTCAGTCAATTCTAAATTTGGCTTAATTCTTGAGAGGGAAGTGAATATGTTATAATTAAAGAGTGAAAAATCCCTTTATTATTGGCGGAATATTGGCCCTTTTTATTGTTCTCATTTCCGGGGCATATTTTTTCGCGAATAAAAACAAGCCGGAAGATTTAAGCGCAAAAAAAGATAAAATACAGAGCGATCTTGCCGTAGCCAAAAATAAATTAGACCAAGAAAAACAAACATTGGATATCATGATGAATGAACTTCAGAATTCTTTCCCTTTGGCCGTTGGCATACAAACACAAATGAAGAAAGCTTCCTCTCTTGTCAAACAGACGGATTTTATGTTTACCGATGCCAATGGGTTAAATCCGGAAATGATAATCGGGAATTTTTCAACCAGCATTCTCATAAATGATGAAAGAAAAAATATAAATTTATTAATTTCTTCCTGGCAAAAAGAAGTTGATATCTCTTCCATTACAAAAATAGACATAACTGAAAGCGAGAAAATAAAAAAAGATGCCGAAACGATTAAAATATACATAGAAGACCTTTCTAAAATAGTAAAAAGCTTAACTCCCGAAAACTCAGGGCTTTCTCAGTCTCAAATAGATACTTATTTATCCCAGCTCCCGTCTGTGGAAGAGATAAACGAAGTTTTGGTTTCCATGGAAACTGCCATAGAAAATGCCAACAATTCCGGAGGAAGTAGTTCCTCAATAACGCCGGAGGATATTTTAGCGGAGCAAGCAGCGATTACGGATGCGCAAAACCAAGCAGCGGACTTGCAGGAACAATTAACGCAGATAGAACAACAAACAGACCAAGGGCCCTCTCTTCCCCCTGAAACTGATATCACAACAAATCCAAATTCGGAAAATCAAAATACGAATAATGGAAATAATTCCAATGACTATGCGGCTCCCTATGACAGCAGGAATGTTTACCGCCCGAATCCAAGTATTATAATTCAGCCGGGACCGCCGGAGCTTATTCAGGGCAGCAATCAATATTAAAAATTAGCGCCATGTGTTATAATTAAATTATTAGAAATAATTTTTTAAGACCCATGAAAGATAAAATAAAAATATTAATTTGTTTTTTGGTGGTGGTTGCGGTGGTCATTATTTTAGTTTTTATTACCATTAATAAAAAAGGAGAACCCGCTTCACAGGAGGTGGGAACGAATCAAGGAAATATGCAAAACAATACACAACAAATTGAAGGTGTGAAAATTACTATTCTAAAAGAGGGAACCGGGGATGTGGCAAAATCGGGAGATACGGTGGCTATGAATTACACGGGGAAACTTACGGATGGCACGGTTTTTGATTCAAACATTGACCCGAAATTCGGCCATGTGCAGCCTTTTGTTTTTACCATAGGGGCAGGGGACGTAATTAAAGGATGGGATGTGGGAGTGGCCGGAATGAAAATAGGCGAAAAAAGAACGCTTGTTATTGCTCCGGAATTTGCCTATGGAGCAACCGGTGCAGGCGGAGTAATCCCGCCCAACGCGACAATTAGTTTTGACGTCGAATTATTACAAATTAAAAAATAGTTTTAACTTTTATGAATATATTAAACATCTCATCGGAACAAAAAATAAAATTATATCGCTGGCTAAAAATTATTCTGGTTGTTTTTTTGGTTGTTGTCGCCGTTAAATTTTTAACCGACAGAAGAGATGAAAATAAGCAAGAGAATACTATTTCTTTTTCCGGACACGGAGAAGTCAAAGCCGTCCCCGATATTGCCAATGTTTATTTTACTATCAGCAAAGACGCAAAGACGGTGAAAGAAGCGCAGGCGCTTGTGGCCGGAATTGAAAAGAAATCTTTAAACCTTTTGAAAGCCGATAATGTTTCAGATAAAGATATTCAAACCGCCGATGCATCTTTTTATCCAAAATATGAATACAACCAGGCAGTATGTCCGCCTATTCCCATGGGAGCAGGTACGGCCGGGGTAACGGTAAATCCTTCCTCTCCTTATTACTGTCCTCCAAGCAAACAAGTAATTGTTGGCTATACAGCCAGTGAAAGCATAACCGTAAAAGTCAGAAACACCGACGATGTGGGTAAAATTATGCAGGGACTGGGAACATTGGGCGTTTCTGATTTGAGCGGTCCGAATTTTTCCATAGACAATGAAGATACAGTAAAAGCGCAGGCAAGAAAAAAAGCCATTGACGATGCCAAAGCAAAAGCGGAAGTTTTGGCTAAAGATTTAGGCATTCGCTTGGGCAAAATCACTTCATTTTCCGAATCCGGCAATTACCCTATGCCAATGTATGCCAAGACGTTATCAATGGATAGCGCTTCTGGTGCTTCCGCTCCAGCTTCAATCCCGGCAGGAGAGAATACCATAACTTCGGACGTTACCATTACCTACGAGATAAGATAGATTATATTTCAAAGGAATAAACTTTATTTACTAAAAAGACCTTTTAAATAAAGGTCTTTTTAGCTATTGACATTTTATTAAAAAGGTATACAATATAGGGGTTAAAGATAAAGTCCGTCTTTATGCCATTATGGCTTCTAATTGGACTTAATTTGTTCTTTTAAATAAAGGAGAAACGTTATGCAATCACAACAAGTGATGAAGCACGTTACAAACAGACAAAGCGTGCAACTGGCAAATTCCGCCAGAAAAAACGGGGTTTCAAGACAAAATTTTTCTGAGTTTCTCAAAGATAACACAAGAATGGAAAAATTCTTTGATGATTTGAAAAACGGAAATGACTGGTTTAAAAAGCTTCAAACTGAAGCTGAAAAAATCGGTGCCCGTGTTCATCTCATTGAAAATTTGTCGGTGGATTATACTAAATCGCACAATGATGCTGCGATGGCTGGCGGACCACAAACCGGTTCCGATTACAATGTTCTCAAAGTTGGCGACCTTTACCAGCCAGAGAATAAAATAATCAACGAAACGATTGTTTTACTCAATTGGCCCAAAGGTGACAGAAGTTACCAAAAGGCAGTTGAGTGGGGGCTTTCAAACGGTCTTCGCAAAACAACACCGCATGTGTCGTTTGTTGTTGGAGAGAAATATCCCAAATTCAACTACGAAATCGGATCAAATCCATCTTATGTGGTTGAAACAACAGGGTGTTCGTTCGATGTCGACGCCCACGCGTGCTTTGTGTTTTGGTGCGGTGCGAAGCGCCGGTCCGGCTTGGGTTGGCGGAGCGACTTTGGCAGCAGCCGCGGTTGGTTCGCTTTCCGCAAGTAATACTTAGGACTTGTTCACTTGGGTCTATTTTGACCCTTTGAATTTTGTCCTTTGTTCGCATTAAAAAAGTTTTGGAGGTTTTACAAATCTCTATCCCTACGCAAAAATATGTGTAGGGATTTTTTTATGCTAAAATAAAAATGGCAGTAGGTAAATATGCGGAAGATTACGGTTTTCCGCTACCGAAACCAGTATCCATACGCCGAGAGTATTTGCGACCACGGTTTCAAATAGAGTGGTGTATGCAGAAACTTCAAAAAATGAAGATACTTGGTATGGAGTGTTGAGTGATTATGATCACAAATAATATACAACCTTGAGAATATTCAAAAGGTGGTGAAACAGATGACACTCTATACATTTCGTTCAATGGCAACGCCAACGCGTGCTATGTGTATTGGAACGATGCGAAGCGCAAGTCCAACTTGAATTGGCAGAGCAACTTTGGCAACAGCAACGATTGGTTCGCTTTCCGCAACTTTCTTCATTTCTCTCCTATTTTATGGGAGAGTTTTGTTTTTTAAGCTGTCCACCCCAACCCCCAAGCATTCTGCCTATTTCATCTATTTGTAGAGATATGGCGATATATTTTTTATCATCCAATGATTTTATTTCCCATAGAACCATTAAAAGTATTTTAAGAGTGTCAACTTTTCGTATAGCTAACCGAACCCAAGGATGTTTTTCTTCTCGAGATAGGAAACTGGCAATAGAAATAGCTTCTATAATTTCAACGAAGACGGTGTCAATTTTTTGTCCCAAAGAATGTTTATGTATTTTAGGTAAAATTTGGTAAAACGTAATCCAGAGCAGGTAACAGCTCTTAACTTTTGCCATTAGTGGCAAAAGTTGGGGGGGGGGGTAAAATTATTGGTATGCCCCACATTCAATTTAGTCATACATATAAATATATCATTTCTATTGAAAATCTCCTCTTGGCGTGGGAAGAATTTATAACTGGAAAGAAATCTCGTAAAGATGTGCAGGAATTTGAGAGAAATTTAATGGCAAATATCATAGAACTTCATAATGAACTTTTATACAAAACATATAAGCATTCAGATTACCATGCTTTCAATATCTCTGACCCAAAACCGCGAAATATTCATAAAGCAAAAGTACGGGACAGATTGCTCCATCACGCAATTTACAGAATTCTGTACCCATATTTTGATAAGAAATTCATTTATGATTCATATTCTTGCCGGGTAGATAAAGGAACCCATAAAGCCATATACAGATTTGAGAGTTTTATCAGAAAAGTCAGTAAAAACAATACTAAAACCTGCTGGGTATTGAAATGCGATATCAGAAAATTCTTTGCGAACATCAATCATGATATTTTGAAAGAAATACTGTCAAAGTGTCTCTTTGACAAAAATGTTCTCTGGCTTCTAGGACAAGTAATAGATAGTTTCAATATTACTAATCCAATCTACGCCATGGCTGAGATGAAAAAATATCCATACTCAAACTCTGCTATCGCAGAAAGTTTTGACACTGGTCTTCCATTAGGTAATTTAACCTCTCAGCTTTTAGTCAATATCTACATGAATGAATTTGACCAATTTGTAAAGCATAAGCTGAAAGTGAAATATTATATAAGATACGCGGATGATTTTGTAATTCTTTCGCAAGACAAAAAATATCTGGAAGATATTTTAGAGCAAATGAAAGAATTTTTAAAAAACAATTTGAAATTAAATATGCATCCGGATAAAGTTTTCATTAAAACTATCGCTTCCGGGGTTGATTTTCTCGGCTGGGTGCATTTTCCAAAGCATAGAGTGTTGAGAACGAGTACTAAAAGAAGGATGCTGAAAAAATTACAAGAAAGTTCAAAAGAAGAAACGAAACAATCGTATTTGGGAATGCTAAAGCATGGGAATACATATAAACTTAAGAAAGCTCTACAAACAATTTGACTATTTCCCAAAAAAGAGTAGCATTAAAAGAGCCCTTGAAAGGGGGCTTTTTTAAAAGATTTAAGGAAAAATTTATAAAATGTCAAAAATTACCGAATATTTTAAAGAAACAAAAGGAGAATTAAAGCATGTAATTTGGCCCAACAGACGCCAGACCCTTTACTACACTTTAATCGTGATTGCATTATCTATTTTAATAGCTTATCTTTTGGGTCTTTTTGATTTTGCTTTTTTGCAGGGTTTGCAAAAAATTCTTTCTTTTTAAATTATTATGAAACAAGAAACACAAGGCGCTAGAAATTGGTACGCTATTCACACTTATGCCGGATACGAAAATGTCGTTCTTCGCAATTTGAAGCAGCGCATTGATTCTCTGGGAATGAATGACAAGATTTTTAATGTTATCGTACCCATTGAGAAAAAAATAAAAATAAAAGGAGGCAAGCGAGTGGAAGTGGAAGAAAAAATTTATCCGGGCTATGTGCTTGTGGATATGATTGTGACGGATGATTCCTGGTATGTTGTCCGCAACACTCCGCGGGTTACCGGATTTGTCGGCGCCGGAGTAAATCCGGTTCCGTTAAAAAGCGAAGAAGTTGAATATCTTTTTAAGAAGATGGATACCAACACGGTGAAGCACAACATTGATATTGCTGTGGATGAAACGGTTTTGATTGTGGACGGGCCATTCAAAGATCTTGAAGGCAAAGTAAGTTCCGTAGACAATGAACGTGGAAAAATAAAAGTACTTGTCTCAATCTTCGGCCGAGAAACTCCCGTAGAACTTGATTTCTTGCAAGTTAAGAAAGTTTAAGGTAATGTAAACTACGTACTTAACGTCACAAAATATATATGGCAAAAAAGATAACAAAAAAAATTAAATTACAAATTCAAGCCGCCAAAGCTACTCCGGCTCCGCCGTTGGGTCCTGCCCTCGGTCAAGCGGGGATAAATATTGGAGATTTCGTTACCAAGTTTAATGCAGCAACCCAAAAAATGGCGGGGGACAAAGTTTCCGTTAATATCACGGTCTATGAAGACCGCAGTTATGATTTCGTTATTAAAACTCCTCCGGCCACAGGACTTATTTTGAAAGCGGCAGGAATTGAAAAAGGTTCAGGCAAAAATGCTACCGAAAAAGTAGGAAAAATCACCAAAGCTCAGGCCTGGGAAATTGCAGAAAAGAAAATGAAAGATTTGAATGCTAAAGATAAAGAAGGCGCCATTAATATTATCGCTGGTTCAGCCCGTTCTATGGGCATAGAAGTGAAAGACTAGAAAATTTAAAATAAATTAAATGCAACAGCTTTCAGAAGTGGATTATAAAAAAATTCTTATTTGTTTAACGCTTTATATAAGTTCTCTTTTTGCCGCCAACACACTGGGCATTAAACTGATGCCTTTTCTTTTTGGCACACATCTTTCAGTGGCTGTTTTTTCTTTTCCCATTGTGTTTTGCATGACCGATATTATCGGAGAGGTCTATGGCAAGAAAATGGCAAATAATTTTGTTCTGGCTGGCGTTGTCAGCATTCTTTTATTCTTGCTTTACTCTTTAATTTCCAATATTATGCCCTGGGCCTATGAAGGTCTTTGGGTGCGTGATGGATATAATCAAATTTTCGGACTTTCGGCTCGTTTTTCCATAGCCTCAGTCGTTGCTTTTGCCATTGGCCAATATCAAGATGTCATTTCTTTTTTCTTTTTGAAGAAACGAATTGAAAAAAAGTTCTGGTTGCGTTCAAATTTATCCAATATTTGGTCCGAATTTTTTGATTCCGCTATTTTTATGTTTATCGCTTATTTTGGAATTTTGCCGGTGAACACTATTTTCTTAATTATTATTCCCTGGTGGGCTTATAAGATATTTATGGGATTTTTATATACTCCGCTTTCGTATTTAGGTATTCGTTTATTGCGAGGCAAGAATTATTATGCAAATCTCTCCAATCAAAACCAGAATATTTAAAGAGAATGAAGATTTAATTGATTTTATTCTCCAATATGTGAAAAGAATTCCAGAAAATTCTGTTTTAATTATCACTTCCAAAATTGTGGCGCTTTCGGAAGGGCGAACAATGGAATATAAAAATAAGGCCCAGAAAATTAAACTTATAAAAAAGGAAAGCGATTTTGCCATTAAAACAAAATATACTTGGCTTACAATTAAAGATAATATGGTAATGGCTTCGGCCGGAATTGATGAATCAAATGCTAAGGGGAAATTAATACTCTTGCCGAAAGATAGTTTTAAATCAGCGGATTTAATCAGAAAAAAATTAAAAAAAATATTTAGAGTTAAGAAATTAGGCATACTAATTACTGACAGTAGAATTTTTCCTCTGCGTGCTGGCATTGTCGGGGTCTCTTTGGGTTATGCCGGGTTTAAAGGCATTAGAGATTACGTAGGTAAAAAAGATATTTTTGGCCGAGTTTTAAAAATGTCTAGAACGGATATGGCTGACAGTTTAGCCACTTCTGCCGTGCTTTGTATGGGAGAAGGGAAAGAGCAACAGCCACTTGCCCTGATAACAAATGCCCCAGTTGAATTTATAGAAAAAATCAAGAAAAAAGAACTTTTCATTGACCCAAAAGAAGATTTGTATTTGCCCCTTTTTGGGAGTATATTAAGGAAATGAAAAAAGAAACTAAAAAAACAACAAAATTTAAGAGACCATCTTGGGATGAGTATTTTATGGAAATAGTGCATGCAGTTGGAGCTCGAGCGACATGTGATCGGGGGCGAACAGGATGTGTTTTAGTCAAAGACAAGCGAATTATTTCAACCGGATATGTTGGCGCTCCTTCTGGTTGCAAAAGTTGCGATGATATTGGCCATGAAATGCATACGGTTATTAATGAAGACGGAACTCAATCGCGACATTGCATAAGAACAAGCCATAATGAAGAAAATGCTATTGCCCAGGCAGCCCGAATCGGCGTCAGCACCGAAGGGGCTACTTTATATTGTATGATGACCCCTTGTTATACTTGCGCGAAATTAATAATTAATTCCGGAATTAAGAGGGTGGTGGCCGAAAAAGATTACCACGTCGGGAATCGCAGCAAGGAGATTTTTAAAGAAGCAGGAGTTAAATATGAACTTTTAAATAGTGCGCTGGTAGCATATAAAGATCAATAATATGTCCAAAATAATTTTAGGTCTTGTCGGATCATTAGCTAGTGGAAAGGAAACCACTAAAAAATATTTAGTAGAAAAATATAAAGCAAAAGATTGCAGATTCTCTTCCATTCTTCGTGACATTATGACTAGAGCTACAATTTCAATAAGCCGTGAAAATCTCCAGAAATTATCTACCGTATTGCGTGCGAATTTTGGGGAAGATTTATTGGCTAAGGCAATTGCGGCTGATGCTGCGAAGCTCGAAGCGGATATTGTGCTGATTGATGGGGTACGAAGGTTTACAGACATAGAGCATTTGAGAGATTTGCCCAATTTTATTTTGATAAAAATTGACGCTGATCCGAAAATAAGATATGAAAGAATGAAAAAAAGAAATGAAAATGCCGGAGACGACAAGAAAACGTATGAAGAATTTTTAGAAGATCATAACGCCGAAGCAGATAAACAAATTCCAGAAGTTATGAAGACAGCTAAATATTCCATAGATAACAGCGGAACTTTTGAGGAGTTATATAAACAAATAGAAGAAATAATTAAGAAAGTTTCTTAGCATACTCTGCAAACTCTAAATCGTATTTGTTCAAATCATCTTTTGGGTATTTTTCGCTTTTGATTTTTTGCCAGACATCCTCATCAATTTTGGGGAAGAAGGTATCAGCATCAGGGAAAGATACATCCACGTGGGTAATATAAAGTTTATCCGCTTTTTCTATAAATAATTTATATATTTGCCCTCCGCCAATTATAAAATTTTCTTCTTCTCCCTCTCCTTTGTCAGGAGAGGGTTGGGGTGAGGTTTGTAACAGGTTAAAAAGTTCCTCCGGAGAATGAACAACATCTACGCCATGGTGGAGATAACCTTTATCCAAAGTAATAACGATATTTCTTCTGTTGGGTAAAGGTTTGCCGATGGATTCAAAAGTTCTTTCACCCATAATGACCGTATGTCCTTTGGTCGTTTCTCTAAAATGTTTCATGTCCGCAGGCAAATCCCAAAGGAGCGCATTCTTTTTTCCGATCTCATTATTCTTGCCGATGGCTACGATTATTGAAATCATATATTTATACCGCTATTTCAAATTTAATTCTGTCATGACTTTCATAGCCTATAATTTCCGAATCCGTATATTGCCAGTCAAAAATAGATTTGAAATTATTTGTCTTGATTTGAGGTAATTTATATTTATTCGGGTCTCGGGTTAGTTGTTCTTTCAAGCCGTCAATATGATTGAGATATACATGCGTGTCAGCCAAAAAGCCGGTTAAAATTCCTTCTTCCAGCCCGGTTTCTAAGGCAAGCAAATGCAATAAAGTCGCATAGCTCGCAATATTAAAAGGTAAACCAAGAGCAACATCCACACTGCGTTGATTCCAAAATAGGTTCAGGCGATTATTGATAACTGTTACTTGAAAGGCATAATGACAATATGGTGGAATTGCTTTATCAATGTCCAACGGATTCCAAGCAAGCACGAGATTTTGTCTGCTGTCAGGTTCTTTTTTTAATTTTTCTACCATTCGTTTCAACTGGTCTATTCCTTTTCCGTTGTAATCTGTTTGGTAATTTTTATATTCAGCGCCAAAGTGCCGCCATTCCCAACCATAAATAGTTCCCAGGTCGCGTTCTTCCAGCATTTTCTTTTTCGTTTCTTCATTGTGCGCATAAGGAACTTTTAGGGGAGTACACCATTCGTCCCAAATGTGATTGTTCCTGTCTTGGAGCCATTTTTTGTCCGTAATCCCTTTAATAAAAAATTCTAATTCGGATGCGACTAAACGAAAAGGAATTTTTTTGGTGATCAATAGTGGAAAGCCATCTTTCATATCGTGCTGAAAAATCGCTCCAGCTATGGCGAGTGTTCCTGTGCCGGTTCGGTCAGTTTTCTTCTCTCCATTTTCCAAAACATTTTTTACGATATCCAAGTAGGCTTTCATATTTTTATTATAGCATCTTCCCCATACTCCAGGGATATGGGAATTCCCTGACCCTGGGTGAGGGGGAAGCATTGACAAAATATATAGGAAATGCTACTCTTTAAACATCATTCTCGACTATTACATATTGGGAGTGACCCATTATGTACAAACACAATACGCCATCAAGGCCAAAGAAATTTGGACGTCCTAAATTTGGTTCTAATAAAAAATTCAAGAGAAGCAATAATCGTTCTTCCAAAAGGAGAGGTTTTTCTGAGCGTATAGATTTTTCCCGTTTTATTAAAAAAGGGCAACAGGTGGAAGAGAAACCATACATTTCCAAACATACTTTTATTGATTTTCCTTTTAATCCGCAAATCCATAAAAATATTGCCCGAGCCGGATTTATAAACCCAAGGCCCATTCAAGACCAAGCCATCTCTTCTATACTAGAAGGCAAAGATGTTTTCGGTATGGCGAACACTGGCACAGGCAAGACAGCAGCATTTCTTTTGCCTCTTATAGAAAAAATAGTAAAAACTAAAGGACAAAGCAAAAATGAAAAAGTTTTAATTATGGCTCCGACAAGAGAGCTCGCAATGCAAATAGAATCTGATTTTCGCGCGCTCGCTTTTGGTTTGGGGATTTTTTCCGTGGCCTGTGTGGGCGGACTTCCGATAATGAAACAAATTGGGGAAATAAAACGCGGAGTGTCTTTCGTCATCGGCACACCAGGACGCATAAAAGACTTAATTATTAGAAAAGTGTTGGATTTATCTACATGTCACAGCGTGGTGCTAGATGAAGCAGACAGAATGCTCGATATGGGATTTCGAGATGATATGGTTTTTATTTTGGGAAAAGTGCCGAAAGAAAAACGACAAACTCTTTTCTTTTCTGCGACGCTTTCTCCAGAAGTGAAAAAATTGACGACAGAATTTCTAGTTGACCCGGTTTTCATTTCTGTGATTTCTGGCGAGACGGCTAAAAACATCGACCAAGACATTGTTCGCACTAGAACAAAAGAAGAAAAGTTGGAAAGGCTTAATGAAATATTGAAAAAAGAAGGTTCAAATAAAGTTTTAATTTTCCGCGAAATGAAACATAGCGTTGATGCTCTTACAAAAGACCTTTCTCGTTTGGGATTTAAGGTTGGCTGTATTCATGGCGACAAAAGAAGTCGTGAACGCATACGCACCCTGGATTTATTTAAAAAAGACCAAATCAATATATTAATAGCGACAGATGTTGCTGCTCGCGGACTCGATATTCCAGACGTGACGCACGTCATCAACTACGATGTCCCGCAAACTTATGATACCTATGTGCACCGCATCGGCCGCACCGGCCGTTCTGGCAAAAAGGGAATAGCGTTGACATTTGTGTAAAAAATAAAAATCCCCGTACGGGGATTTTTTATTTCACCAATCCAGCTTTTTTGAGAGTTTTGTAGACGCCATTTTTTTTGATGGTGCGCATGCCGCGAGTAGAGACTTCTATGATTACAGATTTATTGAGTTCAGACACAAAAATTTTCTTCTTTTGAAGATTTGGGTATTTTCGAACTTGTCCGGTCGGATTGAATTTGGTAGCACGGGTTCTATTTGAATAACCACCCCCGATGATCGGACCCTTTTTTGAAATGGCGCATATTTTTACCATAGTTTTTTCATGCTATCATATAAAGTATAGGTTCGCAACCTTTTAATTTATATGGATACAGTCTTTTATATAATCATACTCATCATGTCTGTGGTAATTCACGAAGTCTCTCATGGCTTTGTGGCTTTGCGTTTCGGCGACAGGACGGCTCTTTATGCTGGGCGTCTCACTCTCAATCCTCTAAAACATTTGGATATTTTTGGTTCTATTATTTTGCCGGCATTTTTGGTTTTGACCCATTCTCCTTTTTTGTTCGGCTGGGCCAAGCCGGTTCCATACAATCCTAATAATCTTACAGACAGAAAATGGGGAACAATTGCAGTCGCTTCTGCGGGAGTTTTAGCTAATCTTTTTATTGCTCTTTTCTTTGGACTCATTTTGCGTTTTTCCATAAATAGCGCAGTGTCCGTCAGTTTTGTTTCCGTAATGTCAGAAATTGTTCTGGTGAATATAGGGCTGGCAATTTTTAATCTGGTGCCTATTCCTCCCTTGGATGGTTCTAAAATACTTTTTTCATTTTTACCGAGCTCTCTTTACGGAGTTATCTCCTTTTTGGAACAATATTCGCTTGTTTTAGTTCTTGTTTTTATTATTTTTTTCGCCGATAGCCTATATCCGATATTAACTTTTCTTTTTCACCTTATTACCGGACTTGCAATTTAGCTTTTTAAATAGTATATTATTTTTATAGTCCTATGGGGCTATTTTGTTTAAATATGCCAACAATCAATCAATTAATAAAGAAAAAGAGAGTCAAAGCTCACCCGAAGTCAAAAACGGTGGCTTTGGCGCGGGGATTCAATGTTTTGAAAAACAGGCCGGTTTTTTTTCCAGCTCCGTTTAAACGAGGCGTTTGCACGAAAGTTTCGACAACCACTCCAAAAAAACCAAACTCAGCTTTGCGAAAAATCGCCAGAGTGCGTTTGACCAATGGCATGGAAGTGACGGCTTATATTCCAGGAGAAGGACACAACTTACAAGAACACTCTGTGGTAATGCTTCGCGGAGGACGCGTGAAAGACTTAATCGGAGTTCGATATCACATTGTCCGAGGAGTTTTGGATACACAAGGAGTGGAAAAGAGGAGACAAGGAAGGTCTCTCTACGGCAATAAGCGACCAAAGGAAGCTAAAAAATAATTTTTTAAAAATATGCGACGCAAAATAAACAACAGAAACATAGTCAAGCCGGATTTTATTTACAATTCTCAAAAATTGGAGAAATTTATTAATTACATTATGTGGTCCGGGAAAAAAGAAACCGCCAGAAAAGTAATGTATAAAGCTTTTGATATTATCAAAGAAAAAACAGGCAATCCCAATCCGCTGGAAATTTTTGATTTGGCCATGAAAAATGCCGGCCCATTGACGGAAGTTCGTTCCAAAAGAATCGGAGGTGCCAACTATCAAGTGCCCAGAGAAGTCCGACCGGAACGAAGGCTTGCTTTAGCCATGCGCTGGATTCGGGATGCGGCCCGCAAGAACAAAGGACGCCCGATGCATTTGAAGCTTGCCGATGAATTGATCGCCGCTTCCAAGAATGAAGGTTCGGCTATTAAAAAGAAAGAAGATACTCATAAAATGGCCGAGGCCAACAAAGCCTTTGCCCATTTTGCTTGGTAAAAATTTTTTATGGAACGAGATTATCCACTGGAAAAAGTTAGGAATATTGGAATTATCGCGCACATTGATGCGGGAAAAACAACCACGACCGAGCGGGTGCTTTTTTATACCGGCGTGTCGCACAAAATAGGAGAAGTGCATGAAGGAGATACCGTAACCGACTGGATGGAACAAGAACGAGAACGAGGAATCACTATTACTTCAGCAGCAGTCACTTGTTTTTGGACTCCGACCTATGCCGGTAGCCGACAAAAGTAAAAAATATCGTTTTAATATTATTGATACTCCGGGGCACATTGATTTTACCGTAGAAGTGAAGCGCTCTCTTCGGGTGCTGGATGGCGCGGTGGTTGTTTTTGACGGAGTGGCCGGAGTGGAACCTCAGTCCGAAACAAACTGGCGCTATGCGGATGAAGCCAAAGTTCCTCGCATTTGTTTTATCAACAAATTGGACAGAATGGGCGCGTCCTTTGAACATTCATATGCAACGATTTTAGATCGTTTAACGAAGAAAGCTGTTCGCATGCAAATTCCTATCGGACTTGGAAGAAAAACATGAGGGCGTGGTGGATTTGCTTACCATGAAAGCATATTATTTTGAAGGAGAAATGGGAAATAAAGTTATTGAAAAAGAAATTCCTGAAAATTTAAAAGCGGACGCGGAAAAATATCACCACGAATTGATTGAAAAAATTGTAGAGACAGGATGATGTTGTAATGAATGAATATTTGGAAGGAAAAATGCCGGATATGGATACTTTGAAAAAACTTTTGAGAAAAGGAGTTATTGCCAACGAAATTTTTCCGGTTTATGCCGGTTCCGCTTTGAAAAATAAAGGAGTTCAGCTGGTGCTGGACGGTGTGGTGGATTATTTGCCTTCACCCCTTGATATTCCTCCCATAACAGGCACTGATCCAGACAATAATGATGAGCCTCTAGTCAGGCATGCTTCGGATGAAGAACCATTTTCCGCGCTGGCTTTCAAAGTGGCGACCGACCCATTTGTCGGACAACTTATTTTTTTCAGAGTTTATTCCGGAACATTAACGGCTGGCTCTTATATTTATAATCCGAGAACCAGAAACAAAGAACGCATCGGCCGAATCCTACGAATGCATGCCAACGACCGGGAAGAAATGAAAAAAGTTTTTGCCGGAGAAATTGCAGCCGCCGTCGGACTGAAAGATACCATTACCTCAGATACTATTTGCGACGAAGAACATCCCATTGAATTGGACAGAATTATTTTTCCTGAACCGGTTATTCAATTGCGCATTGAACCGAAAACAAAAGCGGACCAGGAAAAAATGGGCATGGCGCTCAATCGTTTGGCTCAGGAAGACCCTACTTTTAAAGTTTCTACCGACCAGGAAACGGGAGAGACAATTATTGCCGGCATGGGAGAATTGCATCTTGAAATTATTGTGGACCGCATGAAAAGAGAATTTACTGTGGAGGCGAATGTGGGCAAACCGCAGGTGGCTTACCGAGAAACCATTACCGGCATGGCAGAAGCAGAAGGTAAATATATCAAACAATCCGGCGGACGCGGAAACTATGGCCACGTGAAAATTAAAGTTAAGCCGATGAAAGCTTTGACAAAAGAAGAAATAGAAGATTTGCCGAAAAATACTAAACGAGCCAACGGTTTTGAATTTATCAATACCATAAAAGGAGGAGTTATCCCACAAGAATATATCGCGCCCTGCGAGAAAGGTTTCAGGGAAGGCTTGGACCGCGGAGTGCTGGCCGGATTTAAAATGGTAAATGTTTCCGTAGAACTTTGGGATGGTAGTTATCACGAAGTGGACTCCAATGAAATGGCCTTCAAAATTGCTGCTTCCATGGCGGTACAGGATGCTTGCCGACGCGCCAAACCGGTAATCCTGGAACCGATGATGAAAGTAGAAGTGGTAACCCCGGAAAAATTCATGGGAGATGTCACCGGAAATCTTTCTTCCAAGCGGGCGCTTATTGAAGGAATGGAAGACAGGGGAATGAATAAAGTATTGAATGCCATCGGTGCCTCTTTCTGAAATGTTCGGATACATGACCGGGCTTCGTTCAATGACCGAAGGCCGCGCTTCTTTTACCATGGAATTTTTGCGATACGACATTGTGCCAAACAATGTGGCTGAAACTATCATTGCTACGAGGAAATAAAAAATCTATTTGTCATTTGACAAACTATTGTTTTACTGTTAAATTAAGGAAAATTGATTTTTGACATAAATTTTCTGAAAGGGAATACTATGCTTAAACTTAATGCCGTATTAAAATACGGAGGAGCTTCTTTAGAAGATGCGTCTTCCGTTAAAGTTCTTTCCTCTCATGTTTCAAATTACATGACGAAACAGCCGACAATCCTTGTTGTCTCAGCTATGAAGGGAGGAACAAATGATTTGGAGCTTTTAGCTTCATATCTTTCTGAAAAAAATATCAGCAAAGCGCGGGAACTCTTGCAAAAAATATATGATTTTCAAGTGGATACCATGGAAAATCTTTTTCTGTCCAATGATTATTGTCCGGTTTATGACGAAATCGACAGGATTCTGACATTTGATTTTGATGAATATTCTGGTATGCCATATGATTTTATTTGCGGAAAGATTGTTCCGGTAGGCGAATTGATGAGCTCGGTAATCGTCAGCAGTTATCTTAATGGCGCGGGATTAAAAAACAGATTGATAGATGCCCGTGACTATATGGTTACCAGTGAAAATCCTGTTAATGCACAAGTGCTTTTTGGAGAAACAGAAAAGAAAATGAAATCCATTTTTACCAGAAGTTTACTGCAGGAGAACCCATTAATCGTTACTCAGGGTTTTATTGGAAAAAGCTCTAATGGATTATCTTCCACTATAGGCAGGGAGGGTAGTGATTATACTGCTGCTCTGTTGGGGACAATACTTGAAGCTCTGAATTTAGGTTTTTGGAAAATGAGAGGAGTTGATGGTAATCCCCAAAAAATATCTCGAGAAGAATTCAAGAAGATAGAAGAAAACAGCACTGAAGGTAGACTTTTATACCAAAAGTGTCTTGATTTCTTGATTGAGAAGAAAAAAGATTTTTGGATTATCAATTCCAATGATCCAGACTCAAGAACTCTAGTGTGCTGAAGAAAACAAAAAGAATCCCCCTGGTAATATTGCCAGGGGTTTTGTGTTTTTTATATGGTTTGACATTTTTTATCAATTTGCTACTATATAAGCAACTGCACTTTCTGCAGTTTTTCTATTGCATTTTTATTATTAGTTTAATTTAACCCACGCCTTTGGCGGGGCAAGTTAGTAATAAGGCCTTAGTGACTGGTTCTCGTACACTGAGTTCTTATTATTAAAAAAATATTATGGCAGAAGAATTTAAAAGAGACAAACCGCACATAAATGTCGGTACCATCGGCCACGTGGACCATGGCAAGACCACTTTAACTGCGGCAATATTGCATGTGCTTAATATGGCTGGCAAAACAGTCAGACTTCGAGGTGTTGACCAAATTGACAATGCTCCTGAAGAAAAAGCTCGTGGAATCACCATTAACATTTCTCACAACGAGTACGCTACGGATGCCCGCCACTATGCGCACATTGACGCCCCGGGACATGCCGATTACATTAAAAACATGATTACTGGTGCCGCCCAAATGGATGGCGCTATTTTGGTGGTTGCCGCTACGGATGGAGCCATGCCCCAGACTCGGGAACACGTTTTGCTTGCCAAGCAAGTGGGCGTGCCGAAGATAATCGTTTTCCTAAACAAGTGCGATATGGTTGATGATAAAGAAATGATTGACCTGGTAGAAGAAGAAATTCGTGAATTGCTTGCCAAACAAGGGTTTGACAAGGATTGTCCGGTTATTCGAGGTTCCGCCCTCAAAGCTCTTGAATCAAAATCTTTGGATGATGAATGGGCAAAGAAAATTCTTGAACTTACCAACGCTCTTGATACTTATATTCCAATTCCGGTGCGAGACACTTTTAAGCCTTTCCTTATGCCGGTGGAAGACATCTTTTCCATTGAAGGACGCGGTACGGTGGTAACCGGAAAGATTGAAAGAGGTGTGGTAAAAGTTGATGAAGAAGTAGAAATTGTCGGGATAAAACCAACTCAAAAATCAGTGGTTACCGGTATTGAAATGTTCAACAAAAGCCTCAAAGAAGGTATGGCCGGAGACAATGCCGGAATATTGCTTCGAGGTCTTAAGAAGGAAGATGTTACCCGCGGACAAGTTTTGGCAAAACCGGGCACAGTTACTCCGCACGACCATTTTACTTGCGAAATTTATGTTTTGAAAAAAGAGGAAGGCGGACGCCACACTCCATTTTTCAAAGGTTACAAACCTCAATTTTATATTCGCACAACGGATGTTACCGGAGATGTTACTTTGGCTGAAGGAACGGAAATGGTTATGCCCGGAGATACGGTAAAAATTACAGTCAAACTGGTTACCCCGGTTGCATTGGAAGAGGCACAGAGATTTGCTATTCGTGAAGGAGGCAAGACTGTCGGTGCCGGAGTGGTTACAAAAATTCTGGGTTAATCTGATATTTAAATTGCATGGCAACTAAAGAAATAAAAACAAAAAAGCCTAAAGCGGTGAAAACTGCAGCAGTGAAAGCCGTGAAAACGCCCAAAATTTCCAAAGTTTCTTCAAAAGAAAAAAAAGAAGAAAGCAAGGTAATTCTTCGTATCCGAGTTCGCGCATATGAAAGCAAAATTTTAGATGCTTCGGTTAAGCAAATCATAGATACGGCTATGCGTTACGATGCAGAGATTGTTGGACCGATACCATTGCCGACGGAAATTAAAAAATACACGGTTAATCGCGCATCTTTCATCTACAAAAATACACGAGAACAATTTGAGATAAGGGTGCATAAAAGATTGATTGATATTATAAACCCGAACGCGAAAACGGTTGAAGCGCTTACCAATTTATCTCTTCCTTCGGGAGTGGATATTGATGTAAAGATGCTTTAATCGCAGTTAAATAGTTTTATGAAATTCATTCTTGGAAAAAAAGAAAATATGACTGAGTACTTTTCCCCGGAGGGGCAGGTTTTTCCGGTAACTATTGTTTCTGCGGGACCGATAACCGTAACCAAGGTTTTTGAAAAATCAAAAGATGGTTACAATGCCGTACAGGTTGGTTTTGGAGTACAAAAAGAACACAGAATCACCAAAGGAGCGAAAGGTGCCATGAAAGGAGGTTTTTATCAAACTCTTAAAGAATTCAGATTGAAACCGACAGATAAAAATGAAGCCAAAGAAGGAGATGTTATAGACGTTTCAACCTTTTCCATAGGCGACAAACTTCAGGTTTCAAGTATCTCCAAAGGTAAAGGGTTTCAGGGAGTTGTAAAGCGCCACGGCTTTTCCGGAGGTCCTCGTTCACATGGACAAAAACATTCCGAAAGAGAGCCGGGTTCCATTGGCGGAGGTTTGCGAACCCATGTGCCGAGGGGGATGAGAATGGCCGGAAGAATGGGTGGAGACCGTATTACTCAGAAGAATTTAAAAGTTGTTTTTATAGACAAAGAAAATAATACGATTCTTGTAAAGGGGGCGATAACAGGCAGACGAGGAAGCTTGGTGGAAATGATAAGCCGATAAAATTCATAAAAAATATTAAAAAAATGGAAGCAAAAATATACAACCAAAAAGGAACAAGCGCAGGAACAATCAATTTGCCCGTAAAAGTTTTTGCCGCCAAATGGCGCGCTGATTTGGTGCACCAGGTGGTGGAAGGAATGCGTTCCAACAAACGCGCCGGCACTGCCGACACCAAAGACCGTAGCGAAGTTTCTGGCGGAGGCAAGAAACCCTGGAAACAAAAGGGAACCGGTCGAGCTCGTCACGGGTCCACTCGTTCTCCCATCTGGGTTGGCGGAGGGGTTACTCATGGTCCGCTTTCCGACAAGAATTACAAAAGAAAAATTTCAAAGAAAATGCGCGCCCAAGCTCTTTTTTCCGTGCTTTCCAAAAAAATGAAAGATAATGAAATACTTTTTGTTGACTCGCTTTCTTTATCCGAAACAAAAACAAAAAAAGCGCTGGAAGTTATGAAAAATCTTTCCAAGGCTTCCGGTTTTAAACCATTGGCTAGTTCAAAAAAGCCGAGAGTACTGGTTGCTTTGTCTGAACGAAGCGAAAAAACAGAAAAGAGTTTCAGAAATTTGCCTCAGCTTGAAATAGTCTTTCTTAAAAATATAAATCCATTGGATGTTTTGAGTTATCAATATCTTTTAATAGAAAATCCGGAGGAGAGTGTAAAATTTTTAGAGTCACGAGGGTAAAATAACATTCCTGACCCTGGGTGAGGGGAAGTATAAATAATATGGCAGACATAATATTAAAAACAATTAAAAATCCGAGAGTGACCGAAAAAGCAACCGACGCAACCGCGCAGAATGTTTACGTTTTTAACGTAGCTCCGTCAGCCAATAAAAAAGAAATAGAAAAAGCGATTTTTGCTCTTTATAAAGTAAAACCTGTAAGGATAAACGTACTTTCAGTCCCGCATAAAAATATTATGTCCAAAGGTAAAAAGGGAGTGAGGGGCGGAGGCAAGAAAGCAATTGTTTATTTAAAAAAGGAAGACAAAATAGAATTTATTTAAAACAATGAAATCATACAAACCCACAAGCAAATCAAGAAGACAGATGACGAATATCAATTATCGTGAGTTTTTGACTGCCTCCACCCCGACCAAATCTCTCACCTACGGTTTCAGGCGTTCTGTGGGAAGGAATAGCGCCGGACGCATCACCATGCGACACAAAGGTAGCGGACACAAGCGTCTTTACCGCGATGTTGATTTTTTATATGACAAAAAAGATATTCCAGCCAAAATAAAATCCATTGAATACGACCCAAACCGCAGCGCTTTTATCGGATTGGTTGTTTACAAGGATGGAGAAAAAAGATATGTGGTAATTCCAAAATCCACAAAACCCGGAATGTCATTTGTGGTGTCAGAAAAAGCAGAACTCAATCCAGGCAACAGATTGCCGCTCAGAAATATTCCGGTCGGAACTTTTGTTTACAATATTGAAATCAAACCTAAAGGAGGCGCAAAGATTGGCCGTTCCGCGGGAATTTTTGCCCAGGTGGTGGCCAATGCCGACGGCTATACAAATTTAAAAATGCCATCGTCCGAAGTTCGCAAGATAGATGAAAATTGTTGGGCATCCATCGGGACAGTTTCCAATGAAGAACATCATTTGGAAAATTATGGCAAAGCAGGGCGTTCTCGCTGGAAAGGAATTCGTCCGAAAGTGCGAGGGACAGCCATGAATCCGGTAGACCATCCCTATGGAGGAGGTGAAGGCAGACAAGGCCGTGGAACCAAACGCCCCAAGACCATGTGGGGTAAAGTTACCGGTGGAAGAAAGACCAGGCATCCTAAAAAATATTCAAATGTGTTTATGGTTTCCCGTCGCAAGACCGGAAAATCCAGAAAATCTCAAGCCTAATCAAAAAAACGCCCTAGGGGCGTTTTTTAATATTTATTTGACTTTATTTTGTATTTTGCTATTATAAAAACAAGCTCGTTAGGAGCTTTTTGTTATGACAAGATCAATCAAAAAAGGTTTAAATGTAGACGAAAGGCTATTGGAAAAAATAGCCGGTAAAAACCCGCTTCAGACTCCAATGATCAAGACCTGGAAGAGAGCCTGTCAGATTGCGCCCGAAATGGTGGGTTTCACCTTCGGTGTTCATAATGGTAAAACTCATGTTGAAGTTTTGGTGACCGAAGATATGGTTGGCCACAGATTGGGAGAATTTTCTCCAACCAAGAAATTTATAAAACACGGCGGAAAAATGCAAAAAGAACTTGAACAAAAGAAAAAAGAAGCCGAAATAACCCAAGCTAAATCCGCTACCGAAGCCGCGGCTGCAGCCACCACTAAAAAATAACTACGAGCTTAACGTCACAAAACTATGAAAGCATTTTTAAAAAATTACAGACAGGCTCCCAGAAAAGTTCGCTTAGTTGCCGAACTGATTAAAGGGAAAAGTGTGGAGGAAGCCATTGCTCGGCTGGATTTTTTGGCCAAACGGGCAGGAGTTCCGATTAAAAAACTTTTGCTTTCGGCAGTGGCCAATGCTAAACAAATGGGAATAGAAAAAGAAAATTTATTTATCAAAGAATTGCGAGTGGACAAAGGAATTGTCATGAAAAGAATGATGCCAGCGGCCATGGGCACGGGGCATAGGATAAACAAACGTACCAGTCATTTGACCCTTGTTTTAGCTGAAAAAACACAATCTGTTAAAAAAAGTAATAAAATAACCAAAAGTGTTAAAGTTTTAAAATCAAAAGTAGTGAAAAAGAAAATAAAATAATTTTATGTCAAAAATAGTCCATCCATATGCGCATAGGTTGATAATATTAAGAGATTGGAAATCCCATTGGTTTGCCGATCCCAAAAAATATTGTGATTATTTAAAAAGAGATGTTTTGATACGCGAATACTTGGAAAAAAAATTACGCGGTATGTATATCTCTTCCATTGAAATTGAAAGAAACCAAAAAACAACTCGTTTTATTATTCACACCTCTCGCCCTGGCCTTATCATCGGTCGCAACGGAGAAGGAGTGACAAAACTTAAGGAAGATATTTTAAAAAAGATTGCTAAATTAAAATTAACAAAACCGGAAGATTTTAAACTTGAAATAGTGGAAGTGGGAAATCCGGAAGCGGATGCTTCCATTGTTGCCTATATGGTTGCCGAAGGATTGGAAAAAAGATTACCCTATCGTCGAGTGATAAAACAAATGATTGAAAAAGTGATGACGGCCCATGGGGTAGAAGGAGTGAGAATAGTTTTGTCCGGTCGTTTAGGAGGAGCGGAAATTGCCAGAACAGAAGAATTAAAACGAGGATCTATTCCGTTTCAAACTTTCCGTGCAGATATTGATTTTAAAAGGGAAAAAGCGCATTTGCCCTATGGCGATGTGGGTATAAAGGTCTGGATTTATCGCGGCAAAATATTCGCGGATAAGAAAGTTGCCCGTTCCACATAAAATTATATGTTAATTCCCAAAAAAGTAAAATTTAGAAAATGGCAGACGGGGCGGAGCAATCCAAAGGCTACCACGCCGGAAACTCGCGGAACAAAACTTTCCTTCGGTTCTTATGGACTCAAAGCTCTGACTCAGGCCCGCGTTAAATCAAATCAGATTGAATCTGCCAGAAAAGTAATATCCCGTACTTTAACCAAGGCTGGAAAATATTGGGTTCGCATTTTTCCGGACAGGCCTTTTACCGCTAAGGCCGCAGAAATGGGAATGGGGAAAGGGAAAGGAGACCCGCAGGGATATTGTTTTGACGTTTATCCGGGACGTATTATTTTTGAAGTAGATGGCGTGGAAAAAGAAGTAGCCCATGAAGCTCTGAGAAAAGCCGGGACGAAACTTCCGGTAAAGACGAGAGTTGTTTCCAGAGTTCATAATATATAATCATATGGCTAAAACAAAAAAAGAAACAAGTGAAGATTTAAAGAGAATGAAAAAAGATGAGCTAAAAGCAAGGCTTATTAATTTGGAGGAAAGTATAAGAATTTTACGATTTAAGGCAGAAGGCTCAAAATCAAAAAATGTCAAAGAATCCGCAAATTTAAGAAAACAAGTAGCCAGAGTTTTAACAGAAATAAATCGTAAAAATTAAAAATGAAAACGAAAACTGAAAAAGAAATAACGGAAAATAACGGTGCCTTTCTGAAGGGAGTAGTTGTTTCGGATAAAATGGATAAAACCGTAGTGGTTTCCGTTTCACGATTTGTGAAGCATCCAAAATACGGGAAGTTTTATAAAATAAATAAGAAATACAAAGCCCATGACGAAGAAAACAGATGCAAAACAGGAGACAAAGTGGAAATAATAGAAACCAGGCCCATTTCAAAAGATAAGAAATTTAAAGTAGTTTATAATTAATATAATTGTATGATTCAAACAGAAACATTAGTAAAAATAACGGACAATGCGGGAGGCACCATAGGAAAAGTGTTCAAGATTTTGGGCAGTTCCAAAAAGAGATACGCCACTTTGGGCGATTTGGTTATTATTTCCGTAAAAGTTGCCAGTCCCAGAAAATTGGTAAAGAAAAAAGACGTGCATCAGGCTGTGGTGGTTCGTACCAGAAACGCATACAGGAGAAAAGACGGTTCATATATTCGTTTTGACGACAATGCGGTGGTTTTGTTGGAAAAAGGAAAGCTTGATCCGAAAGCCGGACGTGTCTTCGGACCGATGCCCAGAGAACTTGCCGAAAAAGGATTTCAAAAAATAATTTCTTTGGCGCCGGAAGTAATTTAAATAAAATTTATGAAATTAAAAAAAGGAGACAATGTAATAGTGATAGCTGGGAAAGACAAAGGCAAAAAGGGCAAAATTGTGGCTGTTTTTGTTGATAAAAATAAAGTGGTGGTGGAAGGTATCAATATGATGAAAAAACACCAGCGCCCGAGAAAATCCGGAGAAAAAGGTTCCAAGATAGATATTCCGATGCCTCTGCATGTTTCCAATGTTATGATTGTGGACCCAAAAACAGGCCATGGAACTCGTCTGGGGAAAAAAGAAGTTGGTGGCAAAATGGTTAGGATTACCAAAAAAAGCGGACAAGAAATTTAATTTTTATATATGAAACATTTAACCGTAAAAGAAAAAGAAATAGAAAGTTTTGAAAAAATGAAAAGCACATTTCATTATAAAAATGCAATGGCTGCGCCCAAAATGGTGAAAGTCGTATTGAATGTCGGTACCGGAACGGCCATAAAAAAAGATAAAAATAAAAATGATGCCATCGGAGAACGCTTGGCAAAAATCACCGGCCAGAAAGGAGCTCTGAGGGGCGCCAAACAATCCATCGCATCCTTTAAAATTCGCCAAGGGGACCCGATCGGAGTTGTGGTCACAATGCGCGGAAAAAGAATGTATGCCTTTTTGGAAAAGCTTATCAACGTGGCGCTTCCTCGCACCAAAGACTTCCGCGGAATTAATCCCGGAGCAGTGGACAATATCGGCAATCTGACCATCGGCATCAAAGAGCACACTATCTTTCCGGAAACCGCTGACGAAGACATCCGAGATGTTTTTGGGCTTGCCATCACTCTTGTTTCTACAGCGAAAAATAAAAAAGAAGGCAAAACTTTCTTTGAACTCATTGGTATTCCTTTCAAAAAAGAAGAAGATATAAAAGAGAAAAAGAAGAAATAAGAAGTTGACTCTTTAAGTCTTTTTTGTTAGTATGTAAAGGTCTAGAGAGTTAGGTTTGATCTGTGTTTCTCCTTAAGATTTTTATTAAGTTTTAAGAAAAAACACAAGATATCACCTATAAATAGACCTTATTTTATATGGCAAAAACATCAGTTAAAGCGAGAGCAGCAAAAAAACCGAAATTTTCCACTCGACAGAAAAATCGATGTTTTCGCTGTGGGCGGGGAAATGGTTTTATGCGAGATTTCGGAGTGTGTCGAATTTGTTTCAGAGAATTAGCCAATGAAGGAATGCTTCCGGGTGTTCGCAAGTCAAGTTGGTAAATTTTAAATTTTATGGATTCAATTTCAAACATGATAATAATGCTGAAGAACGGAAGCCTTGCAGGCAAGGAGTCTGTTACTTTTCCATATTCCAAAATGAAAAATGCCATTGCTGAATGCCTGAAGAAAGAAGGATATGTGAAGCAAGTTTCAAAGAAAGTGAAAAAAACTTTTCCGGTTTTGGAAATTGAATTGGTTTACACGGATAAAAAGCCGAAAATTACGGAGGTGGAAAGGGTTTCCAAACAATCCCGACGCGTTTATTTTAAAATGAAAGATATTCATTCGGTCAGGAACAGTTCCGGGCTTCTGGTACTTTCAACGCCCAAAGGAATTTTGTCTGGCAAAGAAGCGAGAAAAGAACAGGTCGGAGGGGAAGCATTATTTAAAATCTGGTAAATTTTATGAGTAGAATAGGCAAACAAGAAATACAAATACCAAAAGGAGTGCAAGTCACAAAAAGTGGCGCTGTTTTGAAAGTGGTAGGCCCCAAGGGAACCATCAGCAAAACCTTCCGGGACGATATTACTTTTAACATAGGAGATAAAATAATAACTTTAAATATAAAAAGAAACGACAAATTTTCCAAGTCTCTCTGGGGCACTTATGCTTCGCATATAAAAAATATGATTCAGGGGGTGGAGACGCCCTATCAAAAGAAATTAATCTTGGAAGGAGTCGGATTTAAATCCGAAGTAAAAGGAAAAGAATTTGTTTTTGCTTTGGGATTTTCTCATCCGGTTATTGTTAAAATTCCGGAAGGCATTACTGCCACAGCCGAAAAAAATAATATTACCATCAGCGGAATTGACAAGGAATTAGTGGGAAGCTTTACGGCAATGATTCGTGCGCTTAAAAAACCGGAGCCATATAAGGGTAAAGGAATGCGCTATGAAGGAGAAGTTATTAGACGAAAACAAGGCAAGAAAACAGCCTAAAATATATGATTAAAAAAGATGAAAAAAGAATAAGATTAAAAGCAAAATCAGAGCAAAAATTGCCGGCACCTTGGCGCGCCCAAGACTTTCTGTTTTTCGTTCCAACAAATTTATTTACGCGCAAGTTATTGATGACCAAAAAAGCAAGACTCTGACACAGGCCAGTGATGTTAAAATGACCAAAGGAACAAAAACCGAAAGAGCCAAGCAAGTTGGAAAAATGATTGCGGAAGCTTGCAAAAAAATAAAAATTGATAAAGTTGTTTTTGACCGAAACGGATTTAAATATACCGGTCGGATAAAATTAGTAGCCGACGAAGCGCGAGTTGCCGGACTTAAATTTTAATATAATACAAATATATGGAAGAAGAAGAAAACAAAAAAAAGAATAACGGACGAAGAGCATCGTCTTTTGGCCGACCCAAGCCGGAATTTGACCAGAAAATTTTGAGTATTCGCCGAGTGACCCGTGTGGTGGCCGGAGGACGCAGATTTTCTTTCAGTGTTGCTTTGGTGGCCGGCGATAAAAAAGGTTCCATTGGTTTGGGTTTGGGAAAAGCGGGAGATACTTCTCTGGCTATCAATAAAGCAGTCAGAAATGCCAAGAAAAATATGATTCGATTAAAACTTACCAAGACCATGTCTATTCCCCATGAAGTTTCCGCCAAATTTTCAAGTTCCCATGTCATGCTTATGCCCAATAAAGGCCGTGGATTGGTGGCGGGATCGGTGGTTCGAGATATTGTAAAATTAGCTGGCCTGAAAGATATTACCGGGAAAATTTTTTCCGGCAGCAAGAACAAATTGAACAATGCCAAAGCGGTGATGGCGGCCCTTTCCCAAATTTCCTCAAAATATACGAAAATTATTCCAGAGAGTATTATTATTGCCAATAAAGAAATAATTGTCCCGGAAGTGGAAAAGGAAAAATAATATGCAAATACATAATTTAAAGAGACAACATAAGAATAAAAAAGACCGCCTGATAGGACGCGGGGGAAAACACGCTAAAACTTCCGGTCGGGGAGGCAAAGGTCAAACGGCTCGGGCAGGCAATAAGCGCCGTCTGGAACTTCGTGATATCATTAAGAAGCTACCCAAAAATCGCGGATATCAATTTAAGTCCATCAACAGGAAAGTATTGCTTCCCAAAGAAAAAGTTCTTTCCGTGGACGGCAAACAAGAAAGTTTTTCCGAAATAAGAAAACGTTTGTCTCTCAGGGGTGGCAAAATAGACATAAAATAAAATGGAAAATTTTTGGAATAAAATAAAACTGATTTGGACCGACACCATTTTGCGAAAGAGAGTTTTGTTTGTTCTTTTTGCTTTGGTAATTTTCAGATTACTGGCCGCTGTTCCCATCCCGGGAATTGATACGGTGGCCCTCAATCAATTTCTCAATAATAACCAATTCTTCGGCATCCTGAATATATTTTCCGGCGGCGGGCTTTCCAATCTTTCCATTATAATGCTTGGAGTGGGGCCTTACATCACCAGTTCCATTATCATGCAACTTCTGACCATCATGGTTCCTGCTTTAAAAAGAATTTATCATGAAGAAGGCGAAGCGGGCAGGAAGAAATTCACCCAATATTCAAGAATGCTTACCATTCCTTTGGCCGCCATCCAGGGATTTAGCCTTTTGGCTATTTTGGAAGGCCAAAAGATCTTAGTAAATTTGACGGCTTTTGACCGCGTTACCAATTTAATTATTGTGGTTTCAGGTTCAATGCTGTTGATGTGGCTTGGTGAACTTATGTCCGAATTCGGTATTGGAAATGGGGTGTCCTTAATAATCTTCGCCGGTATTGTTTCAAGAATTCCGACGGAAGTAAGCCAGTTGCTCTTTACTTTTGATGTTTCCCAAATTCCTCTCTTTCTAATGTTTATCGTAGCCGGCGCGGCTGTGATTGCCGGAGTGGTGGTGGTTACGGAAGCGGAACGTCCTATTCCGGTGACTTATGCCAAGCAGGTAAGAGGAATGAAAATGTATGGCGGAGGTTCAACCTATATTCCTCTGCGGGTTAACCAAGCCGGAGTTATTCCGATAATTTTTGCCCTTTCTCTTCTGCTTTTTCCTCAAATGATTGGTAATTTCTTGGCAAGTTCCACAAATTCTGTTTTGCTTTCCATCTCCAAAGTGCTTGTTTCCTTTACCCAAACCAGCGTGCTTTATGCCGTGCTTTACTTTATTTTGGTATTTCTTTTCACTTACTTTTATACTGCGGTCACTTTTGACCCTGAAGCGTTAGCTACCAATCTGCAAAAAAATGGCGCATTTATTCCGGGTATCCGTCCGGGATTATCTACTTCTCAATACATTTCAAAAGTTCTGAGTCGTATTACTTTGCTCGGCGCAGTTTTCCTCGGCTTCATTGCCGTTTTGCCTCTCATTGTGCGTTCCTTGACCGGCATTACCGCCATCGCTCTCGGCGGGACAGCTCTTCTCATCGTTGTTTCTGTGGTGCTTGACCTCATCAAAAAAGTGGATGCCCAAATATCAATGAGGGAATACTAATCTCGTTTTTCTTGATTTTTTTTGAAAAAACGTGTATTCTTTTTGTATGAATTCACAAGCTTTTGTATTTTTTGGGCGATCTGGGTGTGGAAAAGGGGTCCAAACCGAATTATTAGCAAAATACTTAAAAAATAACGGAAGGGATGTTTTGTGTGTTGAAACAGGTAGCACCTTTAGAGAACTCACAAAGGGGGAGGCTTTAACTAATAAAAATATTCAAAATATTTTAAAAGAAGGACATTTAATTCCAGTATTTTTACCCATATGGATATGGACTGATTTCATGGTTAAAAATTTTACCGGCAAGGAAGATATGATATTAGATGGTGTTTGCCGAAGAAAAGAAGAAGCGATTGCCCTTGATTCTGCTTTTGATTTTTATAAAATAAAAAACCCAAATATTATCTTAATAAATGTTTCAAAAGAATGGTCCTATGCCCGAATGATGGAAAGAAAACGTTCCGATGATACTCCGGAAAAAATAAAAAATAGACTTGGCTGGTATGAAAGAGATGTATTGCCCTCTGTTGAATATTTTAAAAATAAAACCGGATATAACTTTATTGAAATAAATGGAGAGCAAACCATAGAAAATGTTCATAAAGATATTATTAAGGCATTAAATTTTTAATACATGGAAGAAACCATAGTAATTTCACTCGGGGGCTCGCTTATTATCCCTGAAAATTTGGACCTGAATTTTTTAAGAGATTTTAAAGCCCTGATTCTTTCTCAAATCGTGAAAGGTAGAAAGTTTGTGATTATTACCGGTGGAGGAAAAATCTGCCGGAAGTATCAAGATGCCGCCAAAGAATTGTCTAATCCCTCTCCGGAAGACCTTGATTGGATAGGCATAGCCTCTTTAAAATTAAATGCGGAATTATTAAGAATTATTTTTGGCGAATATGCGCATAAAGAAGTAATCGCGGATCTTTCCACTCATTTTACTTTTGAAAAACCGATTGTCATCGGTTCGGCTTTCGGACCGGGGCGCAGTACGGATTTTGATGCGGTTGTAGGAGCAAAAACACTTGGCGCAAAAAAGATAATTAATTTATCTAACACTGATTATGTCTATGATTCCGATCCAAGGATAAACCCGAATGCCAAGAAATTTGAGCAAATTTCTTGGCCAGAATACAGAAAATTAATTCCCAAAGAATGGAACCCGGGCCTTAATTCGCCATTTGATCCGGTTGCCTCGGAGGTGGCAGAAAAAGAAGGAATGGAAGTGATTATTATGAACGGCAAACCGATAGATAATTTGGCTAAGTGTTTAAATGGGGAAAAGTTTTTAGGAACGGTAATCAGTTAAATAAAATGGAACAAAATCCACTTTCAGAACAGATAAAAATCAATACTGCCAAAGAAGAATTAAAAAATAGTCTTGAGAGACTTTTTGATAATCCACGAGAATTAGATTCTAATATAGATAAATTTATTTTA
The DNA here is from genome assembly GCA_963842815.1 of Candidatus Nomurabacteria bacterium. Classification (GTDB taxonomy): domain Bacteria; phylum Patescibacteriota; class Minisyncoccia; order Phycocordibacterales; family UBA9973; genus UBA9973. Next base: position 63,984 of record CAWJHU010000001.1, on the reverse strand, counting down.
AGATTGGAGTCCTATCAAAGAGGTGGTTTGGTTTTTGATAAAGAAGGAATCGTTAAAGGAGTCAGAGAAAGCGTAAACATAAAAGATAGACAAACTTCTATATCTCATTTATTAAAAGTTTTAGAACCATTTATAATAATAAAAGCTACACAACCGGAAATTTTTGAAAAAATAGGAAGACAGGAAATTTTAAGTAAGGATGGAAACTTGAAACTGAGCGAAGTTCTATTTGCAGGATTAGGAGAAGAAGACGAAACACTTATTCATCTTCTTCCTGCAACAGAATTTATAAAAAAAGAAGGAATAGGAAATTTTAAAAAAGAAATAATAAATGGTCTAATTAAATTAGCTGAATTAATAAAATCTTACCCTAATATTAAAAGAGTATATGCAATTTCTTGGATAGTTGCAAAAAATCCTTTACTTTTAGAAAAATTAGGCTTTATTATTGTTGGTGATATTTCAGAAGAAGAAAGAAAAGAACATTTTCTTGAAGAAAACAGACCCATAGCAAAAGCATTTATGACACGTGAAGATTTACTAGCTAAATATGGAAAATAAATTACCCACCCCGCTCCGACTAAAGTCGAAGCACCCCTCAAGAGGGGAATTATGGGACCCAAAATCCTTATACCCATACTGGAAAATTCCAAAAAATAAATTATTAACTGATAGGGCAAAAGATTTAAGAAGAGCAGGAAATTTATCAGAAGTTATATTTTGGCAAACATTTAAAGACAAAAAGAAATTAGGTTTTGATATTGATCGGCAAGTCATAATAGGTAATTATGTTGTTGATTTTTTTATTCCCGAGTTAGGCTTGGTTTTTGAAATAGATGGTTCAAGTCATGATGATAAAGAAGAATATGATGCTGAAAGAGACAATTTTATGCAGAGTGTAAATTTACAGGTAATTAGAATACCTGATATTGATGTGAAGAAAAATATAGGCAATGTTTATCAATTAGTGGTAGAAATAATAAGCAAAAGAAAAAATGAGTTGGAATTAAAATTCCCCTCTTGAGGGGTGCCCAAAGGGCGGGGTGGATATATTTGCAAATTACGTTTTTGTTCTGTAATGTAAACATATGGCAATAATAATTAAAACGCCAAAGGAAATAGAAATAATACGAGAAGGCGGCAAAAGGCTGGCTACCGTTTTGTATAAAGTAAAAGAAATAGTTAAACCGGGAATTTCCACTTGGGAGTTGGATAAATACGCGGAGAAATTAATCAGAGAAATGGGAGATGAGCCGGCCTCGTTGCATTATCGTCCAGAAGGAGCGGATTCTCCCTACCCGGCATCTTTGTGTGTTTCGGTAAACAATGAAGTGGTGCATGGTATCCCAAACAAAAATAAAATTTTACAGGAAGGGGATATTGTTTCTCTGGATTTATTGTTGAAGCACAAAAATCTTTTTACTGATATGGCCATTACCGTGCCGGTGGGGGAAGTAAGCGCATCTTCCAGAAAACTTTTGGAAGTAACCGAAAAAGCATTACAGGTTGGCATCAATGCGGCCCAGGAAGGGAACAGGATAGGAGATATTGGAAATTCCATAGAAAATTTTGTTCGCAAATATCGATACGGAATAGTGGAAATTTTGTCCGGGCATGGCGTCGGACGGGCTATCCATGAAGACCCCTATGTGCCGAATTTTGGTAAGGCTGGGACAGGAGCAAAACTTGTGCCCGGAATGATTATAGCCATAGAACCTATGCTGAATAATGGGACAAAAAATGTGGTTCTGGATAAAGATGGGTGGACTTTTCGCACTGCCGACGGAAAAAGAAGCGCGCATTTTGAACATACGATTTTGATTACCGAAGGTGAGCCTGAAATATTAACTAAAATCTAAGCACAGCTATTTTGAAAGAATTTTTGAGCCTTCGCCCTCGGAGTCATAAGGACAGGGAACCCACGACTCTTAAAATTCTTTCAAAATAGCTGTGCTATAATATATTTATGGAAGGATCACTTTTGAGTGGAATGCCCAAGTTCAAAACTCCGGAAGAAGAGCTTGATTATTTGCGCGCCCATGTGGCCAAGCGGGAACAGGAGCTCGTAGACAAGGGACGCTTTGAACATGCAAACGAAAATGCAGTCAGAGATGTCATAGGAGAATATAAACAAAAACCTCTGGAAGAAGTTATTCATAAAGACAATGTTCTGAATAAAAAGGAAGCGGAAAAAATAGTGCTTGCGCTCAAGCCGGAAACCCACGACAGCATTATGGAAGAACTCTTGGGTATTGTCATAACCAAGGGAATTCGCAACGCGCTCTCTGTGGTAGAAATGATGGCCAATCCGCACATTGATGACGATTTTCATCGCATCTTGATTCAATATTTGAAAACTGGCAAAGTGTCCGACCTGAAAGAAGGAACGCCTCTTTATAAATCTCTGAATATGACCCTTTTTGAAATAACTCTTCCGCCTCCCAGAGATGAAGCCGACAAGCAAAAAAGTTTCAAAGAATTTATTGGTGCCATGGAACAATTTTATGCTGGCATGCAGTCCATTTCGGAGGGGAAAAATAATGAAAAAGAAAATTATTATACCTTGGAAATAGCCCTCAGCAACGACACGGACGAAGTAATAATTTATGCCGCCATCCCCAATAAACACATCTCGCTTTTTGAAAAGCAAATTCTCGCTTTTTATCATGATGCGAAAATTCGCGAAGTAACGGATGATTATAATATTTTTAATGAAAAAGGCGCTTCCATCGGGGCCTATGCTAATTTTTCGGAGCGTTCCGTGCTTCCCATAAAAACCTATGACCAAATCGACCATGACCCGATGAACACACTGCTGAATGTTTTTTCAAGATTGGAAACCCAGGGAGAGGGTGCGGCTATTCAGCTGGTCATAGCTCCTGCCGGAGAAAAATTCATAGATGAATTTCATTTAATTTTGGATGATGTTAAAAGCGGAATGTCTGTCAGGCACGCGGCGGATAATTTTTATAAATTCAACAAAGCATTTTTTAAAGCCTCAAAAGATTTTTTATTTGGGGCAAAAAAGAAAGAGGAAGTGAAGGAAAAATATATGGCTGGCAGAAGTGCAGTGGATGAAGGAGCAGTGGAGAAAATAAACAACAAAATGAAAAGCACCATTATGAAAGCAAACATTCGCGTGGTCGCTTCGGCAAAAACTAAAGAAAGAGCCGCCATGATCTTGTCGGAAATAGAATCTTCCTTCAATCAATTTACGGAATCAACCAGCAACTCTTTTTTGTTTGAGAGAATTTCCGGCAGCGGGTTGAAGGAACTTTTCCACGATTTTTCTTATCGTATATTTTCGGATGACAAAATTTTACCAATGAATCTCAAGGAACTTTCTTCCGTATTTCATTTTCCGGTGGGCATAGGAAGCCAGCCTCAATTAAAAGAAGCCAAAGCCGGTATTGCCCCAGCGCCTTTGGAAGTAGCAGGGCAACAAACAGGAATAACTTTAGGTGTAAATAGTTATCAGGGGAAAGGACACAGTGATTCATATGTCCCGGGAAGACCGCATGAGGCATTTTTATACCATCGGCCAGACGGGAACGGGCAAGACAAATATTATGCTCAATATGATTACCCAGGACATCAGAAATGGCGATGGTTGCTGTTATATTGACCCGCACGGCACGGATATTCAGACCATTTTATCTCGCATCCCCAAGGAAAGAATTGACGATGTAATTTATTTTGACCCGGCTTACACGGCAAGGCCGATGGGACTTAATATGCTGGAATATGACCCGAAATATCCGGAGCAGAAAACTTTTGTGGTAAATGAAATGATGGGAATTTTCAACAAACTTTTTGATATGAAAATCGGAGGCGGAGCGATGTTTGAACAATATTTTAGAAATAGCGCCTTCTTGGTGATGGAAGACCCGGAATCGGGCTCGACATTACTCGAAATCACCCGAGTTTTAGCCGACAAAGAATTCCGCGATATGAAATTGGCTAAATGCAAAAATCCCATCATCAAGCAGTTCTGGGTTTCAGCTGAACAAACAACAGGAGACCAATCTTTGGCAAATTTTGTGCCCTATATTTCCTCAAAATTCGACAATTTTATTTCTAACGACATTATGCGTCCGGTAGTGCTTCAGCAAAATTCCGTTTTCAATTTCCGCAAAATTATGGATGAGAAAAAAATTCTATTAGTTAATCTTTCCAAAGGAAGACTAGGTGATATCAATGCGAATCTGATTGGTTTGGTGCTTGTCGGTAAAATTCAAATGGCGGCGCTTTCTCGGGTAGATATGTTTGGCAAGCCAATAAATGATTTTTATCTTTATATAGACGAATTCCAAAATGTCACCACTGACTCTATCGCTTCTATTTTGTCCGAAGCCAGAAAATACAGATTGTCTTTAAACATTGCCCACCAATATATCACTCAATTGGAAGAAAATATAAAAAATGCGGTTTTCGGCAACGTCGGCTCAATGGCAGTATTCCGAGTAGGCACCGAAGACGCGACATTTTTAGAGCCAAAATTTAAACCAATATTTTCTGCCCAAGACATAACCAAGTTGGATAATTATAATGCCTACATGAGTATGCTGGTAAATGGTCAGCCGACAAAACCTTTTAATATAAAAACATTAGCGCCGAAAGAGGGGAATAAAGAAATTGTAGATAGCTTGAAACAGCTTTCCTATATGAAATACGGCCGCGACCGTGAAGAAGTGGAGAAAGAAATCATGGTTAGGTATACCTCGATGCAGTAAAATTTATCTTACCCGTACTCAACCTCACTCCAATCTTATCTAACCTCACCCCAACCCTCTCCTGAAAGGAGAGGGGGGATTTAGCCCCCTTCTTAACCTCCGAACCTAGGAGGAAGTTCGAGAAACGATATTACTTACCGCAAATATTTAAGTTTTTCTAAAACCTTTTCTCCCTCAGCAATATCTAATCCTCTTTTTTTGCAGTATTCTAAGTCACTAGAAAAAGATTCTGGACTTAGGAAATCAGTGTCCTTTTTAATTTTTTCTATGATCTCTGGAGACATCGTTAACATTTTTAGAGTTCCCCCTATTTTCTTAACCCAGTAATCTTCTAAATCGCTATCATTTAAAGTATCTCCCCAAGGAATATCGTCTCCGAACTTCTTATCAATGTGATGGCTACTACCGACATCTAAGTGATCTTTTCTTGTCCATAATAAGTGTCCTTTTATTTCTTCCTTCTTAATCTCTTTTGGATTTCCTAGTGATTCTAGTACCATGAGTTTATTATACACCAAAACCGATTAGGTTCGAACTTTATGTATAATTCCTAAGATGCTAGGGAAAAAGTTCCTTGTAAAATGAGGTTATTTTCAATGCTCCGAACCTAGTGGAATGTTTAATTAGTAATTCCTAAGAGGAAAGAAGGAATCTGAATTTATTTCCCCTCTCCTTTCATGAGAGGACTAGAGTGAGGTTGTTTTTCTAGTTCTTTTATAATAAATTCAATTACCCCCTCAATATTTGTATTAACTTCATTATTCCAAAATCTTATTGTTTTAATCCCCAGACTTAAAAAATATTTCTCTCTGTCTTTATCATATTCCTTATTGTCTAAATGTTGCGCTCCATCAAGTTCAACGACTAAAAGTTTTTTCCAACAGTAAAAATCGGCAATATAAGGACCGATACTAACTTGTCTTTTCCATTTATATTTTGTTTGATTGTCCCTAAGTTTAGCCCAAAGAATAGTTTCCTGAGGGGTTTGATTTTTTCGCAATTCTTTTCTAATTTCTTTCCTTTTAAAATTGTTTATTATTCTGGGCATATAGCAATTATACAATAACCTCACCCCAACCCTCTCCTGAAAGGAGAGGGGGAACTAGGGAATTGACCCCTTCTCCTTTCAGGAGAAGGCGGGGGATGAGGTTGTATTTTAAAATGTATTTTGCTAAGATAAAAATATGAAACATCCAAAAGAAGAACAAACATATGTAATGATAAAACCGGACGGAATCCGAAAGGGTTTGATTGGCGAGATTATTAAGCGTTTTGAGCAGCGCGATTTGAAGATTGTGGCTCTTGAAATGTTCCAGCCGACTCGCGATTTAATGGACAATCACTATCCCAAAAAAGAAGAATGGATCACGAGATTGGGGACTAAAACTTCCGATACATATCAAAAATACGGTTATGATTTAGTTTCAGATTTTGGCACAGCTGACCCGGCAAAAATTGGTCCGGAAGTCCGCAAATGGCTTATTGATTTTATGATTAGCGCTCCGCTGGTAAAAATGATAGTGCAGGGATTGCATGCGGTGGATGTGGTTCGAAAAATTGCCGGTGAAACCATGCCCTACAAGGCGGCTGTCGGTACTATTCGCGGAGATTTTTCAATAGATTCTCCGGCTTTAGCCAATAAAGAAAAAAGATGCGTGACAAATATCATCCATTGTTCTGAAACTCCGGAAGAGGCGGAGCATGAAATCAAACATTGGTTCGGCGACATGAAAACTTTCAACTATAAGCGTTTCGGAGTGGACGAATAATTCAGAAACGAAAAAAAAGTTTCGTCCAGTTGCCAACTTTTTTAAAAGGCATAGACTTTAGGTAGGGTTATTTCCGATTATTACCTAGAACAATATTTTATGGGAGCCTCGATCGTGTTTGACCTTGGTCTTATCCGTCTGGTACCCACCTAGCTATAAGCTACGGTAATACATCGGAAATAACCCTAAGAAAAATTCTCCGCTTTGGGTGGGGATTTTTTCTTCTCAAACATTTTTAATGTATTTTGGAAAAAATTTGGTTAAAAGGTATAATATACATATGCAAAATACAGCTAAATTAACATTTTGTGGAGGAACAGGTTCAGTCACGGGCGCAAATTTTCTTTTGGAAATTGATAATAAAAAAATTTTGGTGGATTGTGGACTTACTCAAGGAATGGAATTGGCGGATGATACCAATTGGGCGCCTTTTATTTATGATCCGAAAGAAATAGATATTCTTTTTATCACTCATGCCCATATTGACCATATCGGGAAGATTCCAAAATTAATCAGTGAAGGTTTTCATGGGAAAATTTACTCTACCAAGCCCACTCGGGCTTTGACGGGTCCGATGTTGGAGGACACAGCCAGCATTTTGACTAAAAATAAGCAATTTAATTTGGACAAAATATATTCTCCGGAAAATATTAGTGCGGCCTTTTTACAATGGACAGGATTTGATTACCACGAAAAAATAAACATAAGCCCGGATTTGGAAGTTTCTTTTAGAGATGCCGGACATATTTTAGGTTCGGCTATGGTTCAATTTGTTTACAAAGGCAAAAAAATTCTTTTTACCGGAGATCTGGGAAATTCGCCGTCGCCCCTGTTACCGAATACGGAAAAAGTTACCGATGCGGATTATTTAATAATGGAAAGCGTTTACGGAGACAGAAACCATGAATCCAGAAACGACCGTAAAAAACTTCTGGAAGAAATCATAGAGGACAATTATAAAAGAAAAGGAGCTCTTCTGATCCCTACTTTTTCTTTAGAGCGTTCCCAGGAACTTTTATTTGAACTGAATGATTTAGTGGAAAATGACCGCATCCCCATTATGCCTATTTTCTTTGATTCCCCGTTGGCTATCCGCCTGACTGAAATTTTCAAGCAATATAAAAGTTATTTCAATGAAAAGGCACAAAAAGAACTGTCCCAAAATAAATATTTATTTGATTTTCCCGGCCTTCATTCCACTCTGCAATCCGAAGATTCAAAAATGATCAACGAAGCGCCCAATCCGAAAATAATTATTGCCGGGTCCGGAATGTCCTCCGGGGGGCGCATAGTCCATCACGAAAAGCATTATTTACCCGACCCCAACAACACTATTCTGCTTACCGGCTATCAATCCGTCGGGACTCTGGGACGTTTAATTGAAGAAGGAGTAAAAAAAGTGCGCATTTCCGGAGAGGAAGTGAATGTGAAAGCGCATGTTGAAATTATTTTAGGATATTCGGGACATAAAGATGGAGATGGACTCTTTGGTTTTGTAGAAGATATGGAAGATACGGTTAAAAAAGTTTTCGTAGTTATGGGTGAACCAAAATCTTCAATGTTTTTAGCCCAGAGAATCAGAGATAATTTGGCCATTGACGCCTCTGCGCCCCTGCAGGGAAGTAGTGTTTTACTTTCTTTATGATATATTAAATATATGAACACTATTTCTTCCGACCCCTACAATAAACACGGGCACAATCAAATAAAAATATGTATTTCCGGAGCGGCAGATACCAGCAACTGCGGACCGGACACATTGAACATAGCAAAAGAACTTGGGCGTGAAATAGCTCGCCAGGGAGCGGTTTTGGTAACGGGAGCAACCACCGGATTTCCTTTTTGGGCAGCCATGGGAGCCAAAGAGGAAGGGGGAATATCAATCGGCTTTTCTCCGGCAGCTTCAGAAAAAGAACATATAGAAGTTTATAAACTTCCCATTGACTATATGGATTTGATTATTTATACCGGCTTCGGCTATCCTGGGCGCGACCTTCTGCTCACTCGTTCCTCCGATGCGGTTATCTGCGGACCTGGACGCATTGGCACCATTCATGAATTTACCATTGCTTTTGAGGATGATAAGCCCATAGGTATTCTGGAAGGGCCCTGGGCCACAGGGGCTGAATTGGAGGATATTATTACCAAGGCCCATCGCCCAAATCAGAAAATTGTCAGCGGAGGAGAGATTAAAAAGTTGGTAGCCGATGTCATTGCTCTTATTAAAAAATATAAAGTAGACGAACAGAATAAATAAAAAATCCCCGACCGGGGATTTTTTATATTTATTTTAGGCTTTCCAAAATTTTTACAAAAACCAACGGATTATTTTCGGCCAGGTCGGCTAAAATTTTTCGATCCAGCAAAATATTTTTCTTTTTAAGCGTGCCCATGAGTTTTGAATAGGACATACCCAGCTCTCGGGCTCCGGCATTTATTTTAATATTCCAAAGTTTTCTATTAAAAGATTTCTTGTCTTTTCTATGAGCGAAAGAATAATTTCCCGCATGAAGCAGGGCTTCTTTGGCTTGGCGTTCCTTGGTGCTTCGCCCATGACGAAAACCCTTTGTCTGTTTTAATACGCTTCTTCGTCTTTTTAATGCATGTACTCCCTTTTTAACTCTGGTCATATTGTTTTAACTAAATGGTAATAAATGACTTTTGGGCTTATTTTTAATCAAAAAGTTCTGGCCTTTTTTGCCGGCTAACTGCTTGGTGCGGGATTGCTTGGCGTTGAAATGGTTAAACCCCGGCTTACGGGAAATAATCTTGCCATTTTTGGTAAGTTTTAATCTCTTTGTATATGATTTGTTTGTTTTCATTCCTTTCATATTGTTTTTTCTATTTTATAAACTACTTTGCTTTTTCTATGGTTATAACCAATCCTTTGGGAGTTCTTTTGTAAGAATCGGAAACTTTATATTCTTCTGTAATCAAATGAAGCACCCTATCCAATCGTTCTCTTAAAAATTTTTCATCCATATACTTCGTTCGTCCCGTAAGGAAGAGTTCCGCCTTGATTCTGTGTCCTTCCTTCAGCCATTTTGAAGCGGTTTTGGCCTTAAGTTCCAAATCATGGTCGCCGGTGCCTATTTTTATTTGAATTGACTTTGTTTCCGTCGGTTTGGAGCCCGCCTTGGCCTTCTTTAATTTTTTATTTACTTCGTATTGGTATTTGCCAAAATCCATTATCTTCGCGATGGGCGGATTAGCATTGGGAGATACTTCAATCAAATCCAGACCCTTATTTTGGGCTAGTTCCAATGCTTCTTTTATGCTTAAAACACCGAGATTTTGGTCTGCACTATCTATGACACGAAGTTCGTGTGCTCGTATTTGGTTGTTTATTCTTTCACGCAATTGATGTTTAATACCTTAAACTATACGGAGAGTTTAGCTTATTTTCCGCTTAAAGTCAACTTAGCTTCATTAAATAAGGTTTCTATGGATTTTTCATCCTTAGCTTCGCCGAAAAGCCGGATAATCGGTTCTGTGTTGGATGGTCTCAGATGGAGCCAGGAACCATTCGGTAAATCTAAACGCAAGCCATCCTGTTCGTCTATTTTTGCGTCTTTGAAATGTGATTTCAATTTTGAATATATTTCATTCAAATTTTTTCCGGCAATGGGCCATTTGTCTTTTTTTATAAAATATTTAGGCAGAGTGGCGATGCATTCGTTTACTGTTTGTTTTCTTTCGGCTAAAAGTTCCAAAATAAGTGAAAGGCCGACAAAACTATCACGAGCAGTGTTAATAAGGGGATAGATAACTCCGCCATTTCCTTCGCCGCCAATAATGGCATTATGTTCAATAATTCCTTCCACCACATTCGGCTCTCCGATTTTTGTACGAAAACATTCACTGCCATATTTTTGGGCGATGTCTGCACTCATTTGAGAGGTGGAAAGATTAATCACAATCGGCTTGCCCGGATTTTTAGATAAAATATTTTCTACGGATATGGCGACGGAATATTCTTCAGAAATTACTTCTCCCTTTTCATTCACTACCACCAGCCGGTCGGCATCGGGGTCATGTACAAAACCAAGGTCAGCCTTAGATTCTTTAACCAGATAGGCAATATCGCTTAGATTTTCCTTAATGGGTTCAGGCCTATGGGCAAATTTACCGGTGGGAATATTGTTTAAAGGAATCAATTCCACGCCAAGTTGTTCAAAAAGATACGGGTCCATTACGCAGGCGGAAGCATTTATCATATCGACGGCTACCTTGAATTTTTCGGCACGAATTGCTTCCACATTTATGTTAGCTAAAATTTGGTCCGCATGTTCTTTTGTGAAATTAGGAATGGACATAATATTCTTTTATTTTTTGTATTTCTTTTTCCATAGTAAAAAATGCCTTCTTGTTCACAAATTTCAGGCCGTTGTATTCTATCGGATTATGCGAAGCGGTAATGATAATTGCTCCATCGTATTTATGTTTGCGGACAGAAAATAAAACCGTCGGCGTCGGCATCACGTCTCCGTCAACGGCATTAATTCCAAGATTCCCCAATTCTCTAATTATCACTTTTCTAATTTTCGGTCCGCTTTCGCGACCATCCCGACCGATTAAAATAGTTGGATTTTCTTTTCCAGAATCTTCTTTAGTAAAATAACCGAAAGCCTTGGTGAAACGCGTGACTATTTCATCATTTAAACTTTCTCCCCAGACTCCTCTATATCCGGAAACATTTAATTCGGGGTTTAATGGCATATTTGTTTATTTTATCATAACTTCCTAGAAAAATATAAATATATTGATATATGATAATATATAATAATGGCTCATTACGCCGAAAACAGAAAAGCGCGATTCAATTACGAAATTTTGGAAAAATACGAAGCAGGTATTGAGCTTTTGGGCATAGAAGTTAAATCAGTTCGGGGAGGCAGAATGTCTCTAGAAGGTGCCTTCGTGGTTGTGAGGGGAGGCGAGGCTTTTTTAATAAATGCGAATATTCCGCCTTATCAGCCCAACAATACGCCCAAAGATTACGACCCGCTTAGGAACAAAAAACTTTTGCTGACTAAAAAAGAAATTGCCACCCTGGCCGGCAGTGAGAAAAATAAGAGTTTGACAATAGTGCCGATTTCGGTGTATAATAAAGGTAGAAAAATCAAAGTAGAAATTGCTTTGGTTAAGGGAAAGAAAAAACAAGATAAACGCGAAACTATCAAAAAACGCGAAACTGACCGTGAAATCAGGCGAGAATATAAAGAACGTTGAAAATAAAATTTGGGGATGCAAGGCATAGACAAATGGTCTAATGCAAGGATGCATGTCGAGCATGAACGTAATCTCGTTAAAATTCGTTCAAATGTTAATTGCAAAATTGACTGATAAAGTGAAGGCAATTGTTTCTCCATATTTCGGTATGGCGAACTTTTCTTTCGCTTCAGTTTCCGCTTCGGCGTAAGCTGATGTCCTTCTCATAGACTTCCGATATATGAGAGCCGGGCATAATATTATCGGGATAGGAGAGAAGAGTGTCCTGGCTTTTTTCCAAAACAAAAGGAATCGATTAAAAAATATTTTGCTCGTTTTTAAATTTTTTAATCTAAAACAAAAACGCGCTACACATGTAGATTTCTTTACAAAAACCTTTTGCACCGGGGTTCGATTCCCCGCATCTCCACAGAAAGTTCTTTAATTTTTTTAAAAATAAACCGGAGAAAATCATGAGAGACTTTTTAATTACTATCCTAACCATTCTAATCATAGCAGCATGGGGTATTTTTGTTCACTTGCATTATGAATGGCAGGAGAGAAGAAAAAACCGAAAATAGCCAATATTAATTTATTTTTTTATTGGTTATTTTTTTGTAAAAATTTGGATTTTATTTTTTCATTTTTCGTGCTATAATGCACCACTATGGATTTCAATTTTTTAAACCAAAAAGAGCCGAAAAATAAAGGCAAAAAGAAAATGGAAACACCCAAATTTTCCGGCAATATTCTGGGCGCTATTTTGATTTTTATGGTTATCACGGCGCTGTATTTGGTCATTGCGGATACTTCCAAAGTTGTGCCGGATGTTTCTATTTCCGATTTGGCTAAAAGCGTTATGGCTGGAGAAGTAAAAAGAATTGTGGTAGAAGGAGAAAATCTAACCATTACTTACAAAGATAATACGGTAAAAAATTCCAAAAAAGAAACGGAGACTTCTCTTTCTCAAACTCTTTTTAATTATGGAGTAACCAAAGACGCACTGGCAGGGGCCAATATCCAAGTAAAAGACGAAAGCGGATTTTGGTATTGGTTTATGAACATCATGCCGTTTCTTTTGCCGATCGTTTTCATTATATTTTTCTTTTGGTATCTTTCCCGCCAAGTGAAAGGCGCGGGAATGCAGGCATTTACTTTCGGCCAATCCAAAGCTCGCATTACCGACCCAAATGACAAAAATAACAAAGTGACTTTCAAAGATGTTGCCGGATGTAAAGAAGCCAAAGAAGAATTGAAAGAAATTGTGGATTTTTTGAAAAATCCTAAAAAGTTTTTAAACATTGGAGCGAGAATTCCGAAAGGAGTAATTTTGACCGGGGCTCCGGGCACCGGAAAAACGTTGCTGGCGCGGGCAGTGGCAGGGGAAGCCGGTGTGCCGTTTTTCCATTTTTCCGGAAGTGAATTCGTGGAAATGTTCGTAGGCGTCGGAGCTTCCCGTGTGCGCGACCTTTTCAAAATGGCCAAGAAAGCAGCTCCGGCTATTATTTTTATGGATGAAATTGATGCCATTGGGCGCACTCGCGGAGGCGGATTCGGCGGAGGCAATGATGAACGAGAACAAACTCTTAAACCAAATTCTTGGTTGAAATGGACGGCTTTGAACCCAATGAAAAAGTGATTGTCATGGCTGCCACCAACAGGCCGGATGTGCTTGGATCCGGCGCTCATTCGTCCGGGACGATTTGATAGAAAAGTTATTCTTGATTTGCCGGACCGCGTGACCGCGAAGAAATTTTAAATATTCACGCGCTCTTAAAACCGTTGGCGGAAGACGTGAATTTGAAATTAATTGCCGAACGAACTCCCGGATTTTCCGGAGCTGATTTATATTCTTTGATGAACGAAGGAGCCATCTTGGCTGCGCAGGGAAAACCGCAAAAAAGTTTTTCAATTTGATTTGATCCGCGCCATTGAAAAAGTGATGCTTGGTCCCGAACGAAAAAGCCATTTGCTTTCCAAAAAAGAAAAAGAAATTACCGCTTATCATGAAGCGGGGCATGCCCTGGTCGCTTCCGTTTTGCCCAATGCCGACCCGGTGCACAAAGTTTCCATTATCGCCCGGGGAAATGCCGGAGGATATACTTTGAAACTTCCTCTTGAGGAAAGACGTCTTCAATCCAAAAAAGAATTTATAGATGATATTGCCATGTCTCTGGGGGGATATGTTGCCGAGAAAATGATTTTCGGCGATATTACCACTGGTCCATCCAGCGATTTGCAGGTGGCTACTAATTTAGCTCGCGCAATGGTCACGAGATGGGGGATGTCGGACTTAATCGGTCCGGTCACTTTTGGCAACGATGGCGGAAAATTGAATTGGGGAGAAGTCAGGGAAGAAGCATATTCCGAAACGATTGCCACAAAAATTGATACGGAAGTTACGAGAATTATAGATGACGGCATAAAGTCAGCCGAGAAAGTCTTGAAGGAGCACAAAAAAGCGCTGGAAGCCATTGCCCATAAACTCATAGAAGTTGAAACACTGGAACAGGAAGAATACGACAAAATTATTATTGCCAATGGAATAATACCCCGTGCCCGCATTGCTACGCAAAGCGTTGCAGGCAGGGAAGAAAAGAAATTGGCATAGAACATTAGTTATGTTTTACACTTATGTTTTAAAAAGTAAAAAGGATAATAAATTTTACACAGGTTTTTCAGAAGATTTAAAGAAACGTTTTATAGAACACAGTAAGGGACTTGTTAAAATAACGCGGGATAGACGCCCTTTGGAATTAGTGTATTATGAAGCTTGTTGCAGTAAACAGAAGGCCTTACAAAGAGAGAAAGCTTTAAAAACAGGTTTTGGTAGGGCATATTTAAAAAGAAGAATATGATTCTTGGGCGTGTAGCTCAGTTGGTAGAGCGTTCGTCTTATACACGAATGGCCGGGGGTCCGAATCCCTCCACGCCCACAAGTCCTAGGTTCCCAGCCCGCAAAAGCTACGCTTTAGGCGTTGCTGGCGGGGAGTCCTAGAGGACGGACAAAAAGATTTTAGTTATGTTATATAAAATTTTATGCTTTTAATTAAAACTAAAATAGCGCCAAGTAAAATTGATGGTATTGGATTGTTTGCTGATGGATTTATTCCAAAAGGAGCATATATTTGGAAGTTTAAAAAAGAGTTTGACATGCGTGTCGGCAAAGAATATCCTGATAAACTTCAAGAACCTGCAAAAAGTTATTTTATGCGTTACGCATATCAAAATCCAAAAACATTAAATTATGTACTTTGTACTGATGATGCTAGGTTTTTTAATCACTCGAATACCCCAAACACCTCTTGTGTAAAAGATCCAGAAGATGAAGATACTGCAAATGTTGCTGCGCGTGACATTCAGGCCGGAGAAGAACTTACGATTGATTATCGCGAGTTTGATGCTAACCCATTTTATGGATTCTTAAAATAGCTTACTCGAAATGAAATTCTCCAGCTTTTTATTCGAAGTGGAATTCTTTTACCTTCTCTCTTACTTTGTTTTTCAATAATGGGTATTTTAAAAGTTCTGGGTCGTCAGTTATCAGGCGGATGGCTTCGGTGCGGGCGGCTTCTACCATTTTTAGATTTTTTATGGCTTCCATTCCCAGGTCGGAAATGCCCCATTGTTTTGTCCCTCCAAGTTCGCCGGAACCCCGCAGGGTGAGGTCCAATTCCGCCAATTCAAAACCATTCTTGGCGGTTTTTAGCGCTTTTAATCTTTGGATTGTTTTATCGCTTTTGGCATCGGCAAAAACATAACAATAAGCTTGATAATTGCTTCTGATTACCCGTCCACGAAGCTGATGGAGTTGGGCAAGACCAAATCTTTCTGCACCCTCAATAATTATCATAGTTGCATTTGGAACATTTACCCCGACTTCTACCACGGATGTGGCGCAAAGAATATTTATTTTTCCACTGACAAATTCTTGCATCACTTCTTCTTTTTTCTGCTTGCTCATTTTTGAATGGAGCACGCCAATTTCATATTCTCTAAAAATTTCTTTTTTCAAACGCTTCGCTTCGGCCACGGCAGACTTGGCTTGGACGGCCATTTCTTTTTCCGGGTCAGGCTCATTTATTCTTGGGCAGATAACATAAAGCTGTCTGCCATTTTTTAATTCTTCTCTGACTTTTTCGTAAGTCTCATTGCGTTTATTTGGCGTGATAATTTCGGTAATGATTTCTTTTCTGCCGGCCGGCATTTCATTTAACAAAGATAAATCCAAATCGCCGTAAATTGTCAAAGCTAAGGTGCGGGGAATAGGCGTGGCGGTCATGGAAAGCAAATGCGGAGCGATATTGTCTTTGCGAACCAATTTTCTTCTCTGGGCCGTACCGAAACGATGCTGTTCATCTATTACCACAAAAGCCAAATTTTTAAATTTAACGGTTTTTTGAATAAGAGCATGGGTGCCGATTAAAATTGGGATAATTCCCTCTGCTGTCCATTTCAGAAGTTGTGCCCTTGATATATCGGTCCAACCCAAAGGATTTACTTTAGAGGGGAATTTACGGCAACCGGAGCCGGTTATGAGCCCAATATTGATTGGTAGATGTCTAAAATATTGGATAAAAGATTCAAAATGCTGGGCGGCTAGAATTTCCGTCGGCGCCATATAAGCCACTTGCAGATTCCCAAAAGTTTGGGGCTTGCCCTGAGCATAGTCGAAGGGTCTTTGTTTTACCACAGCATAGGCGGCTGTCGCAGCAACCGCTGTCTTTCCGCTTCCAACATCGCCTTCCAAAAGTCTGGACATAGGAAAATTTTTTCCCATATCGTCCAAAATCGTTTCAATTGATTTTTTTTGAGAAGTGGTCGGGATGAAAGGGAAACGTTTTATAAATTCTTCTTTTTCTTTTTCATCATTTTTTATTTGAAAAGATTTATTTTTTTTGTATTCAAATTTATCATGCTGGCGTTCCAGTTGGATGCAAAAAACTTCTTCAAAAGCGAATCTTTTCCGCGCGGATTCTGCGTTCCGCGCGTTTTTCGGTTTGTGAATCCAAATCAAAGAAGTTTTCAGCGTCGGCAAATTATATTTTTTCAAAATATCAGCCGGAATATAATCTTCTATTTTATCCAGAGTTTTATCTCGTAGTATTTTTTCTATGGCGTGATAAAACCACTTGGAAGTTATGCCTCTGGTTTCGCGATAAATGGGAAAAGAATATCCTGTATTATCCGCGCCATCTTTGGTAAACAGAGTATCCTGCGAATCTATGGGCATGTTTGAAGTTTTTTCAAATTCCGGATTTGCCAGATATGTGCCATATTTACTTTCCGTCACCTTGCCGGTAAGTTTTACATTTTCACCTTCGTGAATCATTTTGGCCAAGTATGCCTGATGAAACCAAGTAATTTTTATTTTTCCGGATAAATCTTCTATCTGCGCTTCGCCCATGGGAATTTTTGAACGATAACCTTTTTTTGTTTTTAATTTTGAAATTTTGCCGAAAACTGTGGCTATTTCTCCCGGCACCAGTTCCGCTATTTGTTTTATCTCACTTATGTCGCTGTAGCGGACAGGGAAGTGAAAAAGCAAATCATGCACGGAAAAAAGATTGAGTTTGCGCAAAGCTCTTTTTTGCTTTTCATCCAGACGAAATTTTGTTTCAAGTTTGTCGGATAATTCCATGCGGAGAGAGCGAGATTCGAACTCGCGGTCCTTTTAAGGGGACGACAGTTTAGTAAACTGTTGGTTTAAACCGCTCACCCATCTCTCCAAAATTATGCAGAAAGTATAGCAGAAAACCTGTCCACAATGCTATGCATAACGTTGCAGGCGGGAATGGAAAAATATTAAGAATATGTTAGAGTAATTGAGTAAAACGGAGCCGTGTCAGAGCGGTCTAACGTACCTCTTTGCTAAAGAGGCAGGGGCTTCAAAACCCCTCGGCGGTTCGAATCCGCCCGGCTCCGCAACAATTTGAAATCAATACCCCCGCCAAAAAATGCGTCGGCGCGAAGCGCCGATGATTGGGCTGAATTCCCGCCAAACCCAAATCCCGCCAAGATTTTCCACGCTCCGCGTGGCTCAAAAAGTACGGTTCGATTATGAATTTTAAAGTTCGAACCGACTTTTTGGAACAAATGAAGATTTTCTTCATTTGTTTTTTTGTTTGCCAATTCCACGTTGGTAATATTGTCCTTTAGGAATTTTTCCGTAAGTTCGAACCGATTATGAGATTTTTTCTCAAAACTTAATAATTTCTCTTTGAGAAGCTGTTTAGAGCTAACTAACGCACTTTTACTTTCCTTGTATTCCTCTAGTGAAAGTGCGTTCTCTAAATACGCATTCATCAGCTTCTCGATTTTAGAATCCAAAAGAGAAATTTCGTCTTTGGTCGATTGAGAAAAAATCTCGCTCGATTGGATTTCGGATGATTGATCCTTTTTGTTTTCTTCAATCATCCATTTTGCCCAATCGAGCGGCAAAGAAATTTTTTGTATATTTTCCTTAATCTGGGAAGTGATGATTTCTTCACGAACATATTTTTGAGCACAAGGATTTTTCCGTTTAGTACAACGGAGGTAATTATGACCTTTTTGTGTTTCTGTAGTAATGAAGCAACCACATTCTCCGCAACGGAAAAATCCTCGGTATAAATATGTTTTGAAACCTGTTTCTTTTGGTTTTGATTTTCGCATCATCACTTCCTGACATTGGTCAAAAAGTTTCTTTGTGATAATCGGTTCATGTTTACCCTCGTGTATTTCACCCCCATACCGCATAAGTCCGCAGAAAATTGGATTTCTTAATATTTCGTGCATGACGGAGACGGAAAGTTCTTCACTTTTCATTGAGCGCAATCCAAGTCCGGTTATCATATCTCTAATTTGTCGGAGAGTATATTTACCGCTTGCATATGCCTCGAACGCTTTCTTGATATATGGAGCGCGTTCTGGGTCAGGAATGATAATTTTTTTCTCGCTATCATTCAAATATCCCATGGGAGCGTTTCGAGGCCATATTCCTTCTTTTAGTTTGTTCCTGTGTCCTCGCTTAATATTCTCCGACAAATTGTCCACATAATACTTGGATTGCGAAAATGCTATCGATAGCATGAACTTTCCTTGCGGTGTGGGGTCAAACCAAAAAGTTGAGAATTTCAAATCTTTTATTATCCCTGTATCAACGAGGTAGATGATCTTTCCGCCATCTACCGAGTTTCTCGCAAGTCTGTCCGGATGCCACGCCAAAATACCTTGTGCTTCGCCTTTCTCCATTCTCTCCATCATTTCGTTAAAAACAGGACGGCCTGGTATTTTGGCTGTCTGTTTTTCGACAAAGACATCCACAACATCAATTTGTCCTTTCAATGCTAATTCCTTTAATTCAGAAAGTTGATCGGAAATACTGCGGACTTGTCTGTCTTTGTCGTCTGTGGACTTGCGAGTATATATGAAAAACTTTTTGGTTTGATTATTCATGATGTTCAATATTACCGACTTGTGTTTTGCATTGGCAACGAGGAGCCACGCGGAGCGTGGAAAATCCTGGCGGGGTTTGGGTTTGGTGCGGATTCGCCCACATCGTCGGCGCTTCGCGCCGACGCATTTTTTGGCGGGAATGCTCTAACCCAGAATTTGCGGTGTATGTTGGACAAAGTTCGAAACTATTTCGAGCTAAATCCAAATGATTAAAGCTAATGTGTACGCTCGACGTTATTCTTAATTTTAATATATCCACTACGCTCGGCTAATATGCTAATTCAAATGGACTCGGAAAATGGAAACAAATATTTTGGGGATTAGGATTTCCATTTTCCTCGGCTGTGTCTTTTGGCGAGATTTCAAATTCTGCCCGCAGGAGGGGTTTGGGGAGGAATGCGGGCTATTTTTTATTGAAACGTTTGAAATAATTATCAATTTCTTCTCTTAATTCAATGCCCACTCTTTCAAAACAATCAAGTAAATCTTTATATGTATTTTTACCACCAAGAAAATCCCAAAATTCATCTGCTACCTTGAGTTCGTTTTCTAAATCAAGCATTCCACGCATTGTCCAACGAGTATATGGCTCTGGCTCGTAAGGATTATATGGAATAGCAATAAAAGTATTCACATCTGCATTTGGATTTTTAGCTAAAATTACAGCAACCCACTCCAAAAGTGTGCGTTTAAATTCTTTAAATCCACCAGCATTTGGTTTTGCTGTTTTAATATCAAATAAAAAATATGCACCTTCTTTTGATTCAAACATTAAGTCAACTTTTGTTGGTTTAACTTTTATCATTTGTCCTTTTTGACAAACTTTTCTTATTCTTTCGATTTCTTCTTTTTTATTTGGCAAACTTGTTGCTGTATTAAGACCATCTATAATCTTTTGAATTTCTTTCTGTGCTTCGTCACTAATTTGATCTCCTGCTGTTGCTTGTGAAGTTGCTAATTTAAAACTTTTTTGTGCCAAAGCAAGTCCTACTGGCTCAAAAATACTTGTACCAAAATTCGTATTCAATGAATGAATAAAGGAATACAAAGCGAGTCTGTCTTTTCCTAATAATCTAGTATGAAAAGGCATTGATGCTGGTTCTGGACTATAGTTTTGAAACTTATTACGTAAACTTGCTTTTAAAACATCCTCAACATTCTTTATTTGTTCTTTAGACAAAGCCATAAATTAAATTGATTTAAAATGAAAAATAATTTCGGAATACGGGTTTCGATCTCTTTCCGTCCGATTTAACACTGGTCTTTTAAATTGATTTACTATTTTCATACCTGAATTTTTAGCAATTTCTGGGTATAAATTAAATTTATCATTCGCCACAAGAAAAATATCAAAATCTTTTTTTAGATATTTTTTACAATTATTTAACACGTCCGAAATACCTTCCACATAAGATTTTCTAGCTTCTATCCCTTGTCCTTTATAAAGAGGACCTATCTCTAATTCATCTTTTCTTTTAAACCCTAAAAGATCATAAGCATAAGCATGTTGTTCATGATAATCAATTTGACCAACGTAAGGGGGTGAACAAAAAATACCTGCTATTTTTTCTTTTTTAAGAATTTTTGAAAATTCTGGATTATTTTTTTCTACTTTTTCAAAAATATTTATTGTTCTTGAATCACCAGCCAATACTGAATAGTGAACTGGTTTGCGTAATTTATTAAATTCCTTAATCCTATTTAAAGTATCAAGGGCATAGCGATTAAGCATACTTGATATTGAAAAAATAGGTTTACAAATTTTTTTATGTTTATAACAATAATAAGTCGTAATTTGTGGTTCTTTAAGAGTTGCTAAATCACTATGAGTAGTAGCTCGGCATGATCTTATCGTTCTACTTAAAATAAGTGCGAGAATCTTTTTTGTTTTTATATCTTTTTCTTGCTTTATTGTTTCAAAAACATGGTCAATCTCACGACGTACATTTTCTACAAACCACATATCAAGAAAAGACGATGTTTTATCTTGTTTTATTTTTATTGAATATTTTTTAAGTAATTTTTGATAAATTAGTAAAAATTCTTTTTCTCTTTCAATGGCAAATTTACTTTCATTAAAGCTTCCCTGATTAATTTTATATTTAAAATCATATCCTGGAAAATTAACTAGATTAAACTTGGCAAGCTCAGCTAAAAGTTCAGTTTCAAAATCTTGAATTTTGTTGTCATGCTCAAAAGTATCAAGTGAGGCTATTAATCTTTTTATAGCTTTTTGTAAATATTCATCGTTATAAAGAGTAGCCTTACAGCTCGAAATCATACAATTAAATTCAGAAACATCTATACCGACAGAATGAATTCCCATTTCTAAAGATTGAATAATTGTTGTCCCTGACCCCAAGAATGGATCAAGAACAATATCTCCAGTTTTGAAATAAACTTCTTTTTTGAAATCATCAGTATGACTATCAATAAAATATTCAACAAGTTGAGGAATATATTTCCCTTTATATGGATGGAGACGGTGAACATGTTTGGTTGTATCTTTCTCTCGTAAATTATCAAAAGAGAGTGTCCAGTTTAAGTCATTACCTAAACTTTTTTTCCAACTTACTTCTCGCTTGCCATTATATGTATCATAGTATTTTTTCAAGTCTCTTAAATCAATCATTGTGGAGCCATTTTCTCCATGTTTTTTTACTTTTCCATATTGAACAAGATAAGAAATATTTGTCGGTAAAATTTCTTTTTCAAGAAAATCTGATGCCCATTTTGATGCTTCTGGTATTGATACTAATGACATAAAATTATTTTAACATTTATTAAATTTCTTTCCTAAGTACTCCCATAACCTTTCCTTGTATTTCAACATTTGTTTCATAAAAAGGTTCCATGTATTTATTCGCCGGAACAAGTTTTATGCGATCTTTTTCTCGATAAATTTTTTTTAATGTAACCTCATTTCTATCTGGCATATACGCAACAGCCTTTTCTCCATCATCGACTGTTGACTGTTCTCGTATTATTACAATATCTCCATCTGATATTCCTTCCTCAATCATACTCCGTCCAGAAACTTTTAATGCATAATAATTTGAACCACTTGAAAGCATATTTTTTGGAACTTCAATTGGTTTTGGATCTCTAATTGCTTCAATAGGACCTCCGGCAGAAATAATCCCCATTAAAGGAATTTCAGCAACTAGCAGTTGTGGGTTGCGAAGTTCTTGGATAGATCTTTTTTTTCCTTTTTCAACAGTAAGGAGATTTTTCTTTCGCAAAGAATCAATATGCTGATGGATTGTTGGAATTGACACATTAAAATGTTTGGCCATTTCCGAAAGGACTGGAGAGTACCCATTTTCTCTTCGATACTCCCTAGCAAACTGAAGTATCTCAGTTTGACGTTTTGATGGTTTTCCTATTCCTATAATACTTGACTTTTTATACATATTTAGAGTATACTACCTAAAGATAACCTAAACAAGCCCTAGTTATCCACAGTTTATATCTTTGATTATCAATAGATTCTGAAATGGGCAATAATTCTGATAGTTTTTTAAAAACTATGAACTCGACAGAATTATCATTATAAATAAACATTTTAAATAAACTTTATGCCATGGAGATTAACAAAAGACCCAAAGTTTTTTCCAAAAATTCCTAGTATACCGAAAATTCCACGCATCCCAAGAATACCACCAATACCCAAAATTCCGCAAATCAGACCCATAAAACCAATAGCTCCTTTTGGGAAGAAATATGTTTGGAGAGATAAATAAGTGAATTATTTACAAAGGTCGAGATTATAAAAACAATAACGTAACCAAATAAAAAATTATGGCTGTTAAAATTATTTGTATCAACAAAGACGGGGGTAATCATGAAAATCCCTATACTGCAATTACAGACTTAGGGTGGATCAATGAAAATTCTCAAGAAACAGGAAAATCGACTCGCCTTGAAATATATGATTTCGTGAAAGCTGGAAATCAAGCATATGTTAAAGACGCGTATGGTAATAAGGCATACCTTATTACGGGAATTACTGCGCTTGGCACTAAGTATGTAAAAACCATACCTGATGATGTGAAAACGGACAATCTTCTAAAATTGCCCGAATGTAGAGCATAGCAATTTGTTTATTATTAACTATTCTTCGTAATTTATGGCTAAATATAATCGAAATTCTGGCAAACATTGGACCAGAGAAGATGTTCAGCAATTAAGAACGCTTGCGAGTAAAAATACTCCTACGGGGGTCATTAGTTTAAAGATAGGTAGAACTCCCGAAGCTGTATACTCAAAGGCAAGTGAGAAAAATATCTCACTTCATCCAACGAACCAATCCCCTTATAACAGAAAATGAAACAGGTTCTGGAAAACGGAATAGCGAAATAAAGAGGCAACGAATGTTGCCTCTTTATTTTTTTATTTAATTTAACTTTTGATATACTCTAAACATGCAGAAATGCCGATTTTCCTCAAAGATTAATTTTGAAATAATAAAAATATGTTCTTGACAAACGCAACACGGTTGCGTTAAGATGTGTGCATGGCTGAAGAAAAGGGCATTTTATTGAAACTAAAAAAAAGAGGACACAGATTTAGCGCTATGCGAAATTTTGTTTTGAATTCGCTTAGTAAAAACGATAAGCCACTTTCCGCTTCTGATTTTCAGAAGTTACTCAAAAAGAATAAAATATCTGCAAACAAAACTACTCTATATCGTGAGCTTAATCTATTAAAGAAAGAAGGTATTATTTTAGAAATACAATTAACAGGCAATAAAAGATGGTACGAACTTGCCTCAAGAAATCATCATCACCATATCGTGTGTATCAAATGCGACAAGGTGAAGGATTTTATTGAATGCGGTTCAAAAAATATTATTAGCAAAGTATTAAAACAAACGCCCGATTTTGCAGAAATCACAAATCATACTTTTGATTTTTTTGGTTTATGTAAATCATGTGTTAAAAAATAATTTATGAATAAAAAATATTTATTGGGTTTAGTAATGGGAGTAGTTTTTATTGGTATTTTAACTCTTATTATAAATAGTGCACAAAAACCAACAGCACAGTCAAATAAACTACAAGTGACAACGAGTTTTTATCCGCTCTATTTCTTTTCAAGCCAAATAGGTGGAGATAAAGCAAATGTGGTGAATATAACTCCCGCTGGGGCTGAACCACACGACTATGAGCCTACTGCTTTAGATATAGCTCAAATAGACAATAGTAAACTCCTTGTTTTAAATGGTGGAGGATTAGAAGCTTGGGGAGATAATATACAGAAAAATATCGATCCTCAAAAAACTACTGTAGTAATCGCAGGACAAAATTTAACCAATCAAAAAGTACTAGAAAATGGAAATAATGTTATTGATCCTCATGTTTGGTTGAGTCCACAACTTGCAAAAGAAATGGTAGATAAAATTGCCGGAAGTTTTGTTCAAGTTGATCCAGTAAATACGGAATTTTATAAAACAAATACAAATACATTAAAAACGAAATTGGATAATTTAGATAAAGAATACAAACAAGGATTAAGCAGTTGTTCGGAAAAAAATATTATCACCTCTCACGCCGCTTTTGGTTATCTGTCTTCATCATATGGGCTTAACCAAGTATCAATCACCGGTCTTTCTCCTGACGCCGAACCATCACCCGCACAATTAGCAGATATTGTAAAATTTGCCAAAGCCAATAACGTAAAATATATATTTTTTGAAAGTTTAGTTAGTCCAAAATTGGCTGATACTATCGCAACAGAAGTCGGAGCAAAAACTCTAGTGTTAAATCCGATAGAGGGTTTGAGTAATGACGAAATAGCGCAAGGTAATAATTATTTAACTGAAATGCAAAATAATTTAACTAATTTAAGAATAGCGCTACAATGCAAGTAGATCACTCAAAAAACATAATAGAAATTAAAGATATCTCATTTAGTTATAATAACGATGAGGTGTTGAGCAATATTACCCTTGATATACACAAGGGAGATTATATTGGTATTGTCGGTCCGAACGGCGCAGGAAAAACAACTTTGATAAAAATAATTCTTGGACTTTTAAATCCAGTCAAAGGTTCAATTAAAATATTTGGAGAAGATATTAAAAAATTCAAGGATTGGTCAAAAATCGGCTATGTTCCACAAAAAGCGACTAATTTTGATGTAAATTTCCCCGCCACAGTGAAAGAAGTCGTGGCTATGGCAAGATTCGCAAAAAAGGGATTACTCCACGGCACTGACAAACAAGATAAAAAAATTATAGAAGAGTCGCTGAGACAAGTAGAGATGTGGAATTTCAAAGATCGTTTAATCGGCGATTTGTCAGGAGGTCAACAGCAACGCGTCTTTATCGCTCGAGCTCTGGCAGGACGACCGGAAATAATTTTTTTAGACGAACCGACAACTGGAATTGATAAAAAATCTCAAGATGATTTTTATGATATCTTAAGAAAATTAAACAAAGAGCTTGATTTGACTTTAGTTCTAGTCACTCATGATGTAGATAGGATAATCAAAGAAGCAATGCATATTGCCTGTGTGGATTATACCCTCGTTTCTCATACATCGGTGGAAGAATTTTTGAAATCAAGTGAACTTGAAAATATTCCCGGTCAAGACATAAAAATTATCACTAACCATCGCCATAATTAAATGCTTTTAAATATTTTTCAATATGGATTTGTCATAAGAGGACTAGAAGCAGGGATAATAATAGCTGTGATAGCTCCTTTGATCGGTATTTTTTTGGTATTAAGACGCTATTCATTGATAGCTGATACGCTTTCTCACGTATCGCTCGCAGGCATTGCCATCGCTTTGCTTTTTGGTTTAAATCCAATCTTAACTGCGCTTGGAGTAACAGTTGTCGCTTCTTTGGGAATTGAAAAATTAAGAAATTCTAAAAGAGTTTACGGTGAATCTGCTTTGGCTCTTTTCCTTTCTGGGAGTCTCGCATTAGCAATAGTAATACTTAGCTTGGCTCATGGTTTTAATACCAATCTATTTAATTATCTTTTTGGAAGCATCGTTACAGTTACTCAAAATGACGTTTATACGATTTTAATTCTAGCGATTATCGTCATTGGGACACTTTTTGCATTTTACAAGGAACTTGTATTTGTTACTTTTGATGAAGATGCGGCTAAAGTAAGCGGTATACCGACGAAATTTATTAATACAATTTTAATTGTACTTTCTGCTGTGACTGTCTCTCTTTCAATTCCTATTGTCGGAGTTTTACTTATCGCCGCCCTAATTGTCATACCAGTAGTTACTGCCTTACAACTTCGAAAAAGTTTTACTCAAACTATTCTATATGCAGAACTTGTTTCTTTGTTCTCGGTTATATCCGGAATATTTTTATCTTTTTATCTAAATCTTTCTACTGGCGGAACGATAGTTTTGATAATGCTGGCGATTTTTGTTTTAATTTATTTCTTAAAACGAAACACTTAATTTAGATATAGTATATAATTTACATGTTATGCCCGATGAAACTACCCAAAACCCAATTTCAGAAGAAAACTCTATTCCAATAAGCCCTCAAGAGCCTATGGCTGATATACCCATAGATGCAAAGGGTTCTGAACCCTCAAATATGCCCCCTGAAGCCCCAGAATCCCCTAAAAACGCAGATATACCCGTTTCCCTTAATAATGACAATCCTCAAAATGAGCCTATTTCTACCCCTAGCCCTGAAGAAGCAAAACCCGAAGAATTACCCGCCGAAGGCGGAAAAGCTGAAGGAATTTCTAAACCTGTGCAAACTTCTGAAACCCGAACGGCTCAAATACCAGTAAATGAGCCGTTGGCTTCTGAACCTGAGCCGATCAAACCTGAACCTGTTCCCGTAATAATTCCAAATAAAAACAAAGTTCTTGAATTATTAAATAAAGCAAAAAATGCAATTCAATTCCGAAAAAGGAAAAAGTTGGATAAAGTTATGGCAATGTTTCTGAAAAAATCTAAAATCACGAATGATGAAGTAGAAAAGTTTTTGCATATTTCTGACGCAACTGCAACTCGATATCTTTCAATCTTGGAAAAAGAAAATAAAATCAAGCAAGTTGGAAAAACTGGACATGCGGTTTCGTATTCAAGAATTTAATTTAAAAATAAGGGAGTGATTTTGCGTGCACGCACGGGTGGGTAGAGTTTTGCGTAATCGCAAAACTCGGGGCAAGCACGAGTATTTCGCCTCGGGCATTTCCGCTAGGGTGTCCATGACTAAAGGACGAGTGCCTGACCCGAATTGAAATACTAATCTTCACAGCGAAAGCTACACACCAAACATAATATTGAAAAACGTAGAGTGGGGATGGCGAGGGCAGACTCCTCGTAATCGAGGAGAGCCCGACCCGGGGAGAGGAAACTTCCTCTCCCCAAGAAGTTGCGGGCAATCTAGTGAACGGCTCATTTCCTGGTATTTGAGCCGTTCGGTTATTTTGCTTGCCCGCTCATAGGCATCTAGGCACTCGTAGCCCTAGCGGAAACGCCCGAGGCGGATGCCGAGGGTGCACCTCAAAAACTTTGCGTAACCACCAAAATAGAAAAATGGTATAATTGCCCGAGACAATGTTTTGAATTTTGAACTTGAATTTCTCCTGCGGGCAGAATTCGGAATCTCGCCAAAAGATACAGTCGAGGAAAATGGAAATCCTAATCCCCAAAATATTTGTTTCCATTTTCCGAGTCCATTTGAATTAGCATATTAGCCGAGCGTAGTGGATATATTAAAATTAAGAATAACGTCGAGCGTACACATTAGCTTTAATCATTTGGATTTAGCTCGAAATAGTTTCGAACTTTGTCCAACATACACCGCAAATTTTCGCATTTCTTTTTTTTAAAAAATAGTATAATACTAGTGTTGCAATGAAAAAATTATATAAATTAAAAAACTTAGCTCTAATTATGGCAATCTTTATTTTTGCCATCAGTTTAGGTTTTACTGACTGGGCAAAAGTTGCAAGAGCAGATGGCACAAATAGATATTGGGTAGGTGGTTCCGGCAGTTGGTCAGATACGGACCATTGGAGCACAACTTCAGGAGGTTCTTCCGGTGCGAGCGCCCCGGATTCTTCCAATAATGTTTATTTTGATTCCAATTCCGGACTTAACAGTGGAGAGGGAACGATAACTCTAGATTTTAGTGCTCTTATGAATAATTTTACTTCTACTGTAGGGCATAGTTATACCATTGATGATGGTGCTAATTACTATGGTTTAAATGTTTCGGGTTCTTTAGCATTAGAAAGTGGTTTAACTTTTGCCGGTACGACTTCTTTTCGCCTACAAGCAACAACTCCCGGTCAAACGATAACCACCAATGGAGACATTATTCTTGACTTAGGAATTGTAGGTATTGGTGGTTGGACACTACAAGACAACTTAACTGTCACGGGACAATTTTTGCAAGCGAACGGCACTTTTAATGCTAACAACCACAACATCACGGCAAACAATTTTTATTTCTATGCTGATACAGGGCTTACCCCAACAGTTTATATGGGGAGTGGCACCTGGGAAGCGACCGGAAACGATAATAATTATTATGACTCTCCAATTTGGACTGTTGCTCAAAATAATAATGAAGTTGTCAACATATATCCCGAAACTTCTATCATTAAATTTACCGATGCAAGCGAAAATTCTAAAACTTTTCAGTTTGTTGATAATAATGAGACACCCGAAGTTGGCAAAACCTACAACAATATCTGGTTTACCGGAGCGGGGACAGGTACGATTTATATCCAAGGTTCAAACACTTTCAACGATTTCAAAGATGATGGAACTGCGGCCCACTCCTTGATTTTCACCAATGGAACCACTCAAACCGTTACGACATTTGATGTGTCGGGAACAGCAGATAATCTTATTACCCTGGATAGCGACGATGATACTAACCCATTTACCATTTCTCAATCTTTGGGAATAGTAAATAGCGACTATCTTGATATATACAATTCGATTGCTACCGGCGGGACAACCTTTTATGCCGGAGCAAATTCAATCAATGAAGCAGATAGCAACACAGGTTGGCTCTTTGAAGCAGCGCCGACAGTTCAGAAACACAAAAGACCGTATGTTGATATTGCACCCACAACCACCCCGATAACCTCAACAACCACCCCGGCCACAACCACCCCGATAACCTCAACAACCACCCCGGCCACAACAATTCCTTCTCCTGTTTCAAATCTGCCTCCAATTCCAATTAATCCAACTACTCCGACAATTGCCGGATGTCCAGTCGGTAATTTATTTAGCACTACCATAGGCCAGCCATGTGGGGAAAACGGAACGACAATCATGGTGACAGCAACCCCTTCAAATATCTTAGGACAAATAATTTATAATTTTGGCGCTATTACTCTCAAAAATGGAAGTATAGGCGAAGCAGTTAAAGAATTGCAGAAGTTTTTAAATGCTAACGGTTATATTGTAGCCCAATCGGGTCCTGGATCACTGGGTAAAGAAACCACTAAATTCGGCCGGGCTACTCTCCTTGCTGTAAAGAAATTTCAGACTGCCTATGGTCTCAAAGCCGATGGTCTTGTCGGTCCGAAAACAAAAGCGAAGATGTACGCTTTGGTACAATAATTTAAATTATGAAATAAGTTTCTTGAATTCTTCCACCATGGGTACCTGTTCCGGTTCCAGTCCGTATTCAAGAGCTGTATAATAGGCAACCCAATCGGCTAAAACAAGGGAAGAAAAAATTTTATGCCAAATGTTTTCCGCGTTGAGCTCTTTTGTTTCAACTTGCAAGTTACGGCCTTCGTATAATTTTTTTAGAATTTCCATTCTTTTTGAAATTTTTGGATTGTCTTCGGTGTCTTTTAGAATAATAAAATAAAATTTGCTACTTAATTCTTTGGTAGTATCTTTAATATCAAAACCAGTCATTTCATTGTGGTTTAATTCCGGCAGGGTATTGCAGAAGGCGGGGATTTTGCCGGTCTCATTCAGTTTTATTTTCCAATTATAGGCAATAGAAAAATTTTGATTGGAGGAGTAAACAACAGGCACATGATTTTTCAATTTTTGCGCCAACAATTTTCCTTCTTTCTCGAAGTCAACGGGATTAAAATTTTCCACTAATTCAGTGATTTCTTTCAGAGCATTTTCCTCTCCCATAAATTTTAAGAATGCTTTTAGGGATAAACCCAAGGCCATCCGAGGCTGAATACCGGTATTGGGCAATTCTATATAGGGAATATTATTTTTTTTGGCCAACTCCAATAATTTACCGCCGGTTGAAATTATAGCCATTGCTAGATTGCCGTCCTTTGCTTTTTCAAAAGCGTCAAGCGTTTCTTCCGTATTGCCGGAGTAGGAACTCAGAATGATAAACTTATTTTTTAATTTTTCCGCAGAAATTTTTGGCAAACCATAATCCCGATGAATAAGGACATCAAGTTCCGGTTTCCATTTTTTCAAAAGTAGAGGAGCTAGAGCGGAGCCACCCATACCAACGACGACAAAACTTGTTTTTTTTATAAGGTGTTCCCGATTTTTAATTTCAGGTTCAAAGGAAAATTGTTTATTAAAGTTTTTTATTGATTCGTACATTTCTTCATTTTAGCACAAATAAAGGAAAAAATTCCTGGCAGGATAGAAACGATTATTATCAATAATATTATGGGCAATAGATAGGTATCTATATTGGGAATTTTTTGACCCAGAAAATATCCCAGCAAGGTAATGCCCATTCCCCAAATAGTTCCGCCGATAATATTGTAAGCGACAAAAGTTTTATAATGCATTTTCCCCACGCCGGCTAAAATAGGAACGAAAGTGCGGACAATGGGTACGAAGCGCGCCAGAATAATGGTTTTCTTGCCGTATTTTTGATAAAAATTTTCTGCGTCAAGGACATGTTTCTTTTTAAAGTAAAATGAATCATTCCGGTTGAAAATTTTTGGGCCGACTTCTTTGCCGAATAAATATCCGATTTGGTCGCCGAAAATAGCCCCCAAAACAGCCAATAAAACCAAGATAGGGATGCTGAAATATCCCTGGGAAGCCAGCAGTCCGGCTGTAAATAAAAGCGAATCTCCCGGCAGGAAAAATCCGAAAAATAATCCGGACTCGGCGAAGATGAAAAAGAAAATTCCCAAATAACCGATAGTCTTAATTAATATCGGCAAATCCAGATTGAATATAGAATTCATAATTTTTATTTAAGGGCGGAGTCAATTTTTTGTTTTACCGTAGTGAATGATTCGGCTCCGTCAATGGTTGAAATAACCTTGCCGTCTTTCAGAATAAATCCTTTGGGCGTACCCTCTACCCCGGCATTAGTTCCCTCATCTTTGGAATCTGCCACAGCTTGGGCATATTTCCCCGAATCAAGACATTTGTCGAAAAGAGCGGTATCCAGGCCGAGAACCTTCGCAAAAGATTTTAAATTGGAATCGGAAAAGTTTCCTTGGTTTTCTCCTTTTTGATGGGCGAAAAGATAATCATGATATTGCCAGAATTTTCCCTGGTCTCCGGCGCACCTGGCCGCTTCGGCCGATTGGATGGATTCCGGCCCCAAAAATGCCCAATCTCTGTATACTAATTGCACCATTCCGTTTTTTACATAATTATCAACAACCGCAGGCATAAAAGGAGCCCAGGTCGGGTCTCTTTGTTTCAAAGATTGAATCAAATCAGGCTGAAAGCCGGCAATCGCTCCGCAAAAAACACATTGGAAATCTTCGTACATAATGAGCGTAATTTTTGCGTTCGGATTTCCGAGAATTCTGTCTTGTGCTCCAACCGGCGCTAAAGTTTCTGTGTTTACCGGAATGCCATTGTCTTTTGTATTGGTTGTGTTTGCGGGTTTGGCGGTGGAAGAAAAATATACCGCTCCGGCAATCAATAATCCTACCACAATAATAGCTATGGGGGTTGATAATTTATTAAACTTTGTTTCTGTTTCCATTATCTAAGTATAGGTTTTTAATTTATTCTGTCAATTTAAGATTTATGGTATAGTACTCTTATGAATTTTTGGGATGAATTTAAACAAAAAACTTGGGACTTTATTTATAGCTTCTTTTTGCCGGTTCGAAAATTTCTTTTGAAAATTGGGTTTATTTGGCACAAAAAGGGGAGACAGAAATATCATATCGGCTGGCTGGCTCCCGGCAGGACTTTGGAAGAACTGAAACAGCACCTCCATTCAAAATGGGGATTTGGCAACCACTTCATCGCCTGGATAGACCAAGACCAGGTTTTAAGCTGGAGAAAATTAACGGACTTTCAGGACCAATATCATTTAAGAGTTTACAAAGACGGAGAAATTTGCGGGCATTTTGAATATACTCCGGAGGCGCACCCGTTGGAACATTTAGAAGAAAAAGGGGAGTTAGACAAAAGAGAAGATTTTCTGAAATTTTTAGGCGATTTCGTTATTCAAGAAAAATATATTTCTCACCTCAAAATGGACCCGGACGCTTTTGATCCTAAGTCGGAAATTACTATAGAAAAAATAAAATAAAAAATTGCAAACAAAGTTTTTAAGGGGTTTGGCGAGCGACGGCGAGCCAATTTCAGGATTTTTTAAGCTTCAAAAAATCCGTACCGGCAAAAATATTGTTTGCAATTTTTTAGCTCGTCTTGGATTCCGGCATGACCAAATCCCAGAGTTTGCCGGCAACGTTGTTTGGTTTTCCGAAAAGAGGGTAGTGGTGCAAATCTATAAAAGGCAGACTATTGCATTCAATGATTCCGCAATGCTGTTCGGTATACCAGGGTTCTTCTATTCTTTCTATTATCAAATCTACGCCCACCAACGGGTCTTTCAAAAACGCGCCAAGATGTTCCAGCATTTTTACATTTTCCGGATGAATCATATCTGTGACTTCGGTGGTGGTTCCGCCGATGCCTCGGCTGGTTTTCTGGGAAAATGTTATTATTCGTCCTTTCTGGGGAATATCGTTCATTCCGATTCCTTCCCGTTTTAATTCTATCTCCGCATCCGGGTCAATAATGATTTTATGAAAAATCGGGCCGTTGCGTTCCGGCCTTGCATTTTCTTTGTCCATTAATTCTTTTAAAGTGTGTACTCCATCTCCGATGGCTTCCGGCTGGTCCCGCCTGACTACGCCCACCAATTTTCCTCCGACTAGCGTGGCTCGGAAAAGATAACCTCTAAGTTCTTCCTCTATTACTACCAAAGGAGAAAGTTTTTTTGCTTTTTTGAATCCATAGATTAATTTTTCGGGAGTGTCTATGTGAATGAGAGTGTGGCGGGAGCGGGAACCCAAATTCGGTTTGGTAATGACCGGTTTTTTAATACGGTTAAAAATTTCTAGTGCCTTTCTTTTGGTAAAAGCCGTTCCGCCATTGGCCACCGGCAAACCTTCCTTTTGAAATTTTATTTTCATTATTCCTTTATTATCCATCCATCCCAAGGAATCGGATTCAGCTTCTCCCGGGCGGGGCAGGCCATCAAAAGTTATTTTTTTGCCTTTATATTCCGCAATAAAAGCGTCCCTGATTATTCCCATATGAAACTCAACCATTTTTATTCCGCGCCTCTTGGCTTCATCCCAAAAACATTTTGTGCGCAGAGTGTCTTTCCCATCAGGTATTTCCGAAAAATGTCCGAAGCCCAGAAAGACCATCAATTTCAAAAAGGGAATGGAAGATTTATTGGAAATAGCTTCGGCCGTACTCTTAAAAAGCATTTCCATAAAATCAAAAAATGGCTCGCCGATGTAGCTCATTACCACGGACATATAGGCCACCCAGTGTATTTCCTGAGCCGGTTCGCAATCTTTGCAATATTTCATATGTTAAATATAACAAAAATTATAAAACATTACACGTTGACAAATTATAATTAAAAAAGTATCTTAAAAAGAAATCACAGCACCTTTTAGTCAAAATAATCCGCAGATTAAAATAAGAAAGGGTAAAAAATGAATCAATACGCAATAGCTTACTCCTTTTTGAGTGTTTTAATATCAGCACCCTATTTACAAATATTCTATTTTGTATTTTTTGTTAAACCAAAAGGAAAGGGAAAAAAGGAATAACACATTTCATTCGAAAGACTGTCCCGTAAGACAGTCTTTTTATTTTTAATGCGCCACGGTGAAAGCGATTACTTTTTTGGCGCCGGATTGTTTCAGTATTTTTTTAGCCTCAGTTAAAGTCGCGCCGGTGGTGCTGACATCGTCTATCAGAATTATATTTTTGTTTTTTATCAGTTCTCCATTTTTAATAGAAAAAGAATCGGTGAGATTTTTTAATCTGTCCTTCCTATCTTTGATGTTTGCCTGGTGTTCCGTTTCTTTTGTTTTTATTAAAATATTTTTTTCCAGCTTCATCTCCACACCATGGCGCAAATTATTTATTTTTATTAATTCTCTGCAAATTAACTCCGCCTGGTTATAACCCCGTCCCCTGTGTCTTTTTGGAGAAAGGGGAATGGGAATTAAAATTGGTTCGCGAAAATTTTTCAGAAGACTTAATTCCGAAAGCTCCTCCATTATTTTGTCGTACATAATTTCCGCAAAAATGTCCGCCAAATGTTTTTTGCCTTTATATTTTAAAAGCCAGATGGATTTTTTAATGGGAATATGACGGTAATCAAACAGAGGAAATATCCAATTGGCGCTTTCCCTTTCCGCCGAAGGAGAGTTCGAAAGACAGTTTAAGCACAAATCCGAACCCTCTTTCCCGCAGGAAACGCAATTCACAGGGAAAACTATGTTTAATATGGTGTTTAGAAAACGCATATATGTTATAATTATAGACGTAATTCAAGAAAATGAATAATCCAGTCAAAAAACTTTTTTCCAATTTGAACCTTTTTGGAGGCGGTGAGAGTGGTAGTGCTGTCGGCATTGACATCGGTTCTTCCGCCATTAAGGTGGTTGAAATAAAAAAAAGAGGAGGCAGGGCAGTGCTTGAAACCTACGGCGCCATTGAGCTTGGTTCCTATGCGGATGTTGATGTGGGTCGCGTTACCAATCTTCCCATTGAAAAAATAGTGGAAGCCCTAAAAGAAGTTTTAAAACAGTCCGGCGCAACCACAACCTCTTCGGCTTTTGCTATTCCGGTGCAATCAAGTTTGATTTTTACCATTACGCTTCCATCCCAGGTTAAAGAAAGCGAAGTGGCTTCCATTGTTCCCACAGAAGCCCGCAAATATATTCCATTACCCATCACGGAAGTTTCCTTGGATTATTTCATATTACCCAAAAAGGAGCCATCTTTTGAAGAAACCAATAATCCGGATTTGCCGGCCATGTTGCCGGAAAAAACAGAAGTGCTTGTGGTGGCAATTCAAAATGACGCGATTTCAAAATATCGTTCCATCGTTTCCCAGTGCAACCTGGAAGCCGGGTTTTTTGAGATTGAAGTTTTTTCCTCCATTCGGGCAAATTTTGAGCATGAACTCTCTCCGGTACTTTTGATGGATTTTGGCGCTTCCAGCACGAAACTTTCCATAGTTGAATTCGGTATGGTTAAAAATCACCATAGCATAAACCGCGGAGGAGCGGACATCTCCTCATCTATTTCTCAATCCCTGGGCATTCCATTCCCCAAAGCCGAGGAAATGAAAAAAGAATACGGTCTTTTTGAAAATCCCGCCGAAAAAGGGTTGGCAGATATCATCAGGACCCATATTGATTATATCTTTTCGGAAACGAATAATGTATTATTGGGTTACGAGAAAAAATACGATAGAACCATCAGCAAAGTAATATTTACAGGCGGAGGGTCTCTCCTGAAAGGGCTAAAGGAAGTGGCTTCCAATAATTTCCGGGCTGAAATAGAAATAGGGCATCCCTTCTCCAAGGTTAGTGCGCCGGAATTTTTAGGAAAGGTATTGGAAACCACCGGCCCAGAGTTTGCAGTTGCTTTGGGATTAGCCTTGCGAAAATTGCAGTAAGTGAGATAATATAATAAACAAAATGGAACAAGATTTTCAAACATCTTTTATACCCAAGAAGCCGATGATAGAGGAGCGACCCATCTCATCACGACCCATCGGTCTCTTTACTATTATTTCTATTTTTATTTTTTTTACCCTGATTGTCGCCACGGGAGCTCTTTATTTTTATAACGGGGTTTTGGCAAAGAATATTACCCAAATGGAAAATGATTTGAGTTTAGCCAAAGACCGTTTTGAACCGTCTAAAATAGTCCAGCTTCAGGTTCTGGATAAGCGTTTGATTGCTTCCAATGAAATTTTAGCCAACCACGTTGCCATTTCTCCCATTTTTAACGCGCTCCAGGCAATTACAATGAAGACCATCGGCTATACCAAATTCAGCTACGATTTTGATGGCAGTGCAAATGCAAAAATAATAGTAAAAATGAGCGGGACGGCCATAGGTTATACCTCCATCGCTCTTCAGGCGGACCTTTTCTCAAAAAATAAATATTTGATTGACCCTGTTTTTTCCAATCTTTCTTTGGACGACAAAGGCAACGTTACTTTTGATTTGAATTTTTCGGTCGACCCAAATTTTATTGATTATAAAAAAACGCTTCAGACCACAAACGGAAATTCCTCCATTGTAATTCCCAATAGCGGAGAAGTATTAAATTAATTATGTTCAAATATATTTTGCCGGTCATTTTAATAGGAGTTGCCATTGCGGGATTTTTTATGTTTACCAGTCCGCTTTACCAAAGCATTTCCTCGGAAAGAGAGCAAATAGCTTCCTACAACGAAGCGCTTGATAATTCCAAAGCCCTTGAAGCTGAGCGGGACAAATTAACTCAAAAATATAATTCTTTTGACCCGGAAAATCTATCCAAGCTTCAAAAACTTTTACCGGACAATGTTGATAATATCCGCTTGATTCTTGAAATAGAAAAAATAGCGTCGCCCTACGGCATGGTGCTTAAAAATGTTAAATATGACGTAACGGATGATAGCAGTACAACACCACAAACGACTGTAGTGGCCGCTCCCGGAGCCAATAGTGATTACGGCACCTGGAATTTGGAATTTTCCACCCAGGGAACCTACAATAATTTTATTAATTTTATTAAAGACTTGGAAAATAATCTTAGAATTGTAGACGTATCTTCAATTCAGTTTTCTTCAGGTTTGAGCACAAGTATAGGGCTTAATCCGTCTTTATCTCAGGCCTATAAATATGATTTTAAAATTAGAACTTATTGGTTAAAAAATTAAAATGGCTTCAAAAATAAAAAACATAATAATCTTTACAGTAATTGCCGCTATCTTGATTCTGGCTTATATTTTCTTTATCAAACCGGCCCCGGAACAGCAAAATCTGGTTTCCTCTTCAACTTCTTCCACAACAACCGATACAACATCAACGGATACAAGCACTCTAGACCAAAATTCTGCCATAGCTCAAAATTTTCTTTCCGTTCTGCTGAGCGTTAAAAGCATAAAACTGGACGATACTATTTTTTCTGACCCGGCTTTTGTCAATTTACATGATTCCAGTATTTTACTTACTGCTCCCGGAGACGAAGGCAGGACAAATCCATTTGCCCCGATTGGTTATGATACTCCTGCAACAATAACAACTCCGCCGTCTTCAACTCCTTCAGCACCTATAATTCCCGCAACTCCTTCAACCACCGTAAAAACACCCTAAATTAAATTATGAGTTTTTTAGAAGAATTAGCTAAAAAGGGCGCAATCAACAAAAGCCAGATAGATGAAATTAAAAATCTTGCCAAAGAAAAGTATAGCGGCAACATTGATGAAGCCCTAATTGAATCCGGCGTTCCGGAAGGAAAAATCCTTGAGATTAAAGGAGAATATTTGCAGATGCCGATAAAAAAGGTTGACATTAAAAGCACATCTTTTTTTGACGCTCTTAAATACATTCCGGAAGATGCCGCAACCTATTATAATTTTGCTCCGATTGAATTTAAGGATGGAGTGTTGGAGGTTGGCATTCTAAATGGAGAAAATACTCAGGCGATTGACGCGCTGCAATTTATTTCAGCCAAGCTGGGTGTTCCTTTTAAAATTTTTCTTATTTCCAACAGCGATTATAAAAGCATAATGGAAAGTTATAAAGGCCTTTCGGTTCAAGTGGAAGAAGCATTGAGTGAATTGAATCAGGATGAAACGCTGGACGAAAAAAGCCTAAGCGAATTGAATACTCTGAGCAAAGAAATTAAAAATGTAAAATCAAACGAGGAAGCAAAAATAGTGGAAGATGCTCCGGTTATAAAAATTGTAGCCGTGATTTTGCGCAATGCCATAGAAGAGAATGCTTCCGACATACACATAGAAAATACCGGAGAAAAAGTGAAAGTGCGTTTTCGGGTGGATGGAATTTTGCATACATCCATTGTTTTGCCTTCCAATGTTGCCAGTGGAATAGTGGCGCGCGTAAAAATTCTGGCTAAATTGCGTTTGGATGAAAAAAGAAAACCCCAGGACGGAGCCTTCAGCACTAATCTTGACGGACATAAAATTGACTTTCGTGTTTCCACTATGCCCGCCTATTATGGCGAGAAGGTGGTAATCCGTATTTTGGATGCGGAAAAAGGAGTGAAGCCGTTGGACCAACTGGGATTATCAAAAAGAAATCTTGAAATGCTTCAGGAGGCGCTGGCCAAGCCCTATGGCCTCATTTTAATTACCGGGCCCACAGGCTCCGGTAAATCCACAACCCTGTATTCAATGATGAACGAACTGGATAAAGAGAAATACAATATTGTTTCTCTGGAAGACCCGATAGAGTATCATATGCCCGATATAAATCAATCCCAAATGATGCCAGAAATCGGATATACATTCGCTTCCGGTTTGCGTTCCATTCTTCGTCAGGACCCGGATGTAATTATGGTTGGAGAAATACGCGACAAGGAAACAGCCCAGCTGGCTATTCAGGCCGCTTTAACCGGACACCTGGTGCTTTCAACTCTGCACACCAACAATGCCATTGGGGCCATTCCTCGTTTGGTGGACATGGGAGTTGACCCGTACCTGATAGCCCCGACCCTTATTTTGTCCGTTGCCCAACGTTTGGCCAGATTGACTTTTCCTTCCTGCCGAAAACTGGTACCCATGGACCCGAGCATCAAATTGCAGATTGAAGATGAAATAAAAGATTTACCCGATAAATTTAGAAAAGAAATTGTAATCAAAGATCAAATGTATGATACGGTACCGACTCAGGATTGTCCTTCCGGGACCCGAGGCCGTATTGCTATTTTTGAGATGTTCAAAATAGGCAAAGAAATGCAGGAAGTAATATTAAAAAATCCCGTTGATTCCGAAATCTACAAAGTGGCCCGGGGAAATGGAATGCTTATGATGAGAGAGGATGCCATGCTCAAAGCTCTGGATGGTATTATCCCCTACAAGGAAGTTTTCAATTTCACCAACGAGAACGAATAAACGATTTTTGTTTTATGGTATAATTAATAAAAATTATCAATAAAAATTAACTGCGAGATTAACGCCACATAAATTTATGGATTATAAAAAAGAATTGGAGGAACTTATCTTAACCGTTATCCACGAGAATGGTTCGGATTTGCATTTGGGAATTGGAAAAGTTCCGGCTATTCGGGTGGCAGGGGAACTTACTTTTCTTTTGAAACATCCGGTTCTAACCAAAGAAGACATAATGGGCATTTTGAATGAAATTTTAGACAAAGCGAAATTAAATAAATTTATGGAGGACAAAGAAGTAGATTTTTCCTACGACTTTCGCGGAGAAGCGCGCCTCCGGGGCAATGCTTTTTTCCAAAAAGGTTTGATTAGCGTTGCTTTTCGATTGGTTCCAAAAGTAAAATCTTTGGCGGAATTGAATCTGCCTCCCATTATTGCGGAATTGGCTCGCAAGAAACAGGGATTTTTTCTGGCGGTTGGCCCTGTTGGACAGGGTAAATCAACCACGTTGTCAGCCATGGTAAATCTGATTAATGACGAACAGGCGCGCCACATTATAACCATTGAGGACCCCATTGAATATGTCTACACCCCAAATAAATCTATAGTTGACCAGCGGGAAGTCGGCATTGATACCACGGATTTTCATACCGCTCTTCGGTCGGTTTTTCGCGAGGATGTGAATGTGATAATGATAGGAGAAATGCGCACGCCGGAAACGATTGCCACAGCCGTAACTGCCGCCGAAACGGGACATCTGGTGCTTTCAACTTTGCACACCAACAATGCTTCGCAAACCATAGACAGAATTATTGATTCTTTCCCCGGCAGCCAGCAGGACCAAATTCGTCTCCAGCTGGCCGGAAGCTTGCTGGGCATTTTTTCCCAAAGACTCATTCCCAGAATAACCGGCGGACTCATTCCTGCCTGCGAACTTCTTCTGAATACCAATGCCGTTGCTAATTTAATCCGGGAAAAGCGCACCCAGGAAATAGATGTGGTTATAGAAACCGGAACAGAATCCGGAATGATAGATTTGAACCATTCGCTCATAGAACTTGTTCGCGCCGGAGAAATTACCATAGAAAATGCCTATCAATTTTCCCTTAACCCCAAAGGCCTTGAACGCTTAATATAATAATTATAATTTATGTTATTTAAATATAAATCGGTAGACGACAAAGGAATAGAAAAAGAAGGGGAGATTGATGCGCCCAACCGCGATATGGCCATCAGTGGCCTGCAGAGAAGGGGATTGATTATTATTTCCATCAGAGAAGAAGGAAAAAATAAATCCTTCCTCTCTTTTTCTTTTCTTGAAAAAGTTTCCATGAAGGAAATCGTGATTCTTTCCCGCCAGATTTCAACTTTGTTTACCGCCCAAGTTTCCGCTTTGAAAACTTTTACCATGCTGGCCGCCAATACGGAAAATAAACTTCTCTCCAAAAAACTTACGGAAATAAGCGACGACCTTCAGGCCGGAATTTCCATTTCCGGAGCCTTGGCCAAGCACCCGGATGTTTTTTCCAATTTTTATGTCAACATGGTTAAGGTGGGAGAAGAGACCGGCAAATTGAATGAAACTTTTGAACATCTGGCAAATTATTTGGACCGCCAATATTCTCTCACTTCCAAAACAAGAAATGCGCTTATCTATCCCATATTCGTTATTTGCACTTTTTTTGTGGTGATGGGACTTATGTTTGTGGTGGTTATTCCTAAGCTTTCGGCTATTATTCTTGATTCCGGGCAGGACCCGCCGATTTACACAAAAATAGTCATCGCCCTTTCCAATTTTTCCTTGCATTATGGTTTTCTCCTCATTATTTTTATAATCCTTTTGGGTATTTGGTTGTGGAGACTTTCCAGCACGGAAAAAGGCAAAATCTATCTGGACAATATCCGTCTCTCCACGCCGGCCGTAGGAAATCTTTACAAAAAACTTTACCTTTCCAGAATAGCGGACAATATGGATACAATGCTTATCTCCGGAGTCCCCATAGTTCGGGCCATAGATATTACTTCCGATGTTGTCGGTAGCCGAGTCTATAGAGACATTTTAAAAGACGTGGCCGATGGAGTAAAATCGGGGCTGTCTTTTTCTGCCGCCTTTGAAAAACATACGGCCCAGGTTCCGGGTATTATGGTGCAAATGATTAAAATTGGAGAAGAAACGGGCTCTCTGGGGGAAATTTTAAAAACTTTGGCGGATTTTTATAAACGGGAAGTTGATGGCGCCGTTGACACATTGGTTGGCCTGATTGAGCCGGTTATGATTGTGGTTTTAGGTTTGGGCGTAGGAGTGCTTTTGGTTTCTGTTCTAATGCCTATTTACAACCTTGCCGGAAGCATACAATAAAAAATCGGGTGTGGATAACTCTTTTGCACATCCGTAAGAATAAAAGTT
The DNA here is from genome assembly GCA_963842815.1 of Candidatus Nomurabacteria bacterium. GTDB lineage: Bacteria > Patescibacteriota > Minisyncoccia > Phycocordibacterales > UBA9973 > UBA9973. The sequence goes on along the minus strand of CAWJHU010000001.1, from coordinate 22,095 downwards.
ATAATATGCTCATTAAGAATAAGTCGAAATTATTAATTGATGTTAATTTACCTCATTAGGATGGGGTAAGAGAAGTAAATTATGAAGAATTTTAAAAAAGGTTTTACATTAATTGAACTCTTGGTCGTGGTAGCTATCATCGGTATTTTGGCCTCAGTTGTTCTGGCTTCATTGAATAGTGCCCGAACAAAAGGTTCAGATGCCGCCATTAAGGCTGCTATGTCCGGTGCCCGTGCTCAGGCTGAACTTTTCTATGATACAGGCCAAACATATGCCAGTGTTTGTACCGCTACGGGAGGTGTCGGTCCTATGATATTGAATGCTGCGCAAAAGCTAGCGGCAACCAATACAGTAGGTACAGGAGATTTTGCCTACAGCGCCACAGGTGCCGCAAACTCTTCTGTTTGTCATGATTCTGCTACTGCTTGGGCTGCCATTACATCTTTGAAGGGTCCTGCCACGGCCAGTGATGGTTGGTGTGTAGATTCTACCGGGGCTTCAAAAGAATCAGCTTCTTTGGGTTCTGGTGTTACAGTTTGTCCGTAATCTTTGGTTAGTTCTGAAAAACAAAAACCGCCTCATTTTTCACTTGGGGTGGTTTTTGTTTTTATATTTGGTATAATTATATGCGTATTTAAAATAAGTCGAAAATCCCATTTAAGGATGGGGAAAAAATTATTAGTTAATATTAAGTTGTTCCGCCATAGCGGAATAAAAAATTATGAAGAATTTTAAAAAAGGTTTTACATTAATTGAACTCTTGGTCGTGGTAGCTATCATCGGTATTTTGGCCTCAGTTGTTCTGGCTTCATTGAATAGTGCCCGAACAAAAGGTTCAGATGCCGCCATTAAGGCTGCTATGTCCGGTGCCCGTGCTCAGGCTGAACTTTTCTATGATACAGGCCAAACATATGCCAGTGTTTGTACCGCTACGGGAGGTGTCGGTCCTATGATATTGAATGCTGCGCAAAAGCTAGCATCAGGAAACACGGTTACCTCTAATGCATTTGCCTACAGCGCCACAGGTGCCGCAAACTCTTCTGTTTGTCATGATTCTGCTACTGCTTGGGCTGCCATTACATCTTTGAAGGGTCCTGCCACGGCCAGTGATGGTTGGTGTGTAGATTCTACCGGGGCTTCAAAAGAATCAGCTTCTTTGGGTTCTGGTGTTACAGTTTGTCCGTAATCTTTGGTTAGTTCTGAAAAACAAAAACCGCCTCATTTTTCACTTGGGGTGGTTTTTGTTTTTATATTTGGTATAATTATATGCGTATTTAAAATAAGTCGAAAATCCCATTTAAGGATGGGGAAAAAATTATTAGTTAATATTAAGTTGTTCCGCCATAGCGGAATAAAAAATTATGAAGAATTTTAAAAAAGGTTTTACATTAATTGAACTCTTGGTCGTGGTAGCTATCATCGGTATTTTGGCCTCAGTTGTTCTGGCTTCATTGAATAGTGCCCGAACAAAAGGTTCAGATGCCGCCATTAAGGCTGCTATGTCCGGTGCCCGTGCTCAGGCTGAACTTTTCTATGATACAGGCCAAACATATGCCAGTGTTTGTACCGCTACGGGAGGTGTCGGTCCTATGATATTGAATGCTGCGCAAAAGCTAGCATCAGGAAACACGGTTACCTCTAATGCATTTGCCTACAGCGCCACAGGTGCCGCAAACTCTTCTGTTTGTCATGATTCTGCTACTGCTTGGGCTGCCATTACATCTTTGAAGGGTCCTGCCACGGCCAGTGATGGTTGGTGTGTAGATTCTACCGGGGCTTCAAAAGAATCAGCTTCTTTGGGTTCTGGTGTTACAGTTTGTCCGTAATCTTTGGTTAGTTCTGAAAAACAAAAACCGCCTCATTTTTCACTTGGGGTGGTTTTTGTTTGTTTATGGATATGCTATAATTAATAAGTTATAAAGTATTATTATAATTTTATTTTTATATGAAAAACTTCAAAAAGGGCTTCACCTTAATTGAACTTTTGGTCGTGGTAGCCATCATCGCTATCCTGGTTTCGGTTACTTTAGTAGTATTGGATAGTTCCAGAAACAAAGGCGCCGATGCGGCTGTAAAAAGTAATCTGGATACCATCAGAGGTCAAACGGAACTTTTTTATTCCAATAATGACAATTCATTTTTGCCGGCCGGCGGTTCTGCCTACGGCATTGGTAACTGTCCGCTCTATAACGCTTCAGGGTCAAATATGCTGGCCAAGGATAAAACAATTTCCAATGCCATAACGGAAGCGGTCAAAAGAGGCAATAAAAGTTCCTGTTATAATTCTTCCCTCAACTGGGCTGTGGCTGTCGGCTTGAAATCAACAGCCAATACTTCTTGGTGCGTAGATAGCGGGGGAATGTCAAAACAAGAACCCTATGCCGCCACTGGTGCCATAAGTACTACGACTTTTTCTTGTAATTAACTATAAAAATCATTATGACTTTCACTCTTACAATTATTTTCTCCATTCTGGGTCTTATTATCGGCAGTTTCTTGAATGTTGTTATTTTTAGGTTTAATACCAGTCGTTCTTTCGGCGGAAGAAGCGGATGCATGACCTGCCAAAAACAACTTTGTTGGCATGAACTCATTCCCTTGATTAGTTTTTTTGCTCTCAAGGGAAGATGCCGAAATTGCAAAGCAAAAATTTCAATCCAATATCCCATAGTTGAACTTCTTTCGGGATTGATTTTTGCGGGATTATTTTTGAAGTTTCAGGATATTTTTTTCATAAACACATTTGCATTTTCCATTTCCTATGCCTATTACGCCACCATGTTTTCCATTCTTTTGGTTATCGCCGTCTATGATTTTAAGCATAAGATCATTCCCGACACTCTTGCTTTTATTTTCGGTTTAATCGCTTTTATTGGGTTGTTTTTCTTCGCGGATTTTATATTTTATCCCCATCTTCCGTCCATACTGGAATTTTTATCCGGATTACTGCTGGCTCTGCCTTTTGCTTTTTTGTGGCTTGTCTCCAAGGGCAGCTGGATGGGGTTGGGAGATGCAAAACTCGCGCTGGGATTAGGCTGGCTTCTCGGATTTTCCAGATTGCTTTCCGGAGCAGTGATAGCTTTTTGGTCCGGAGCAATTGTGGGGCTCATTCTCATTGCCTTTTCAAAGAAGCACGGAATAAAAAGCGAGATTCCCTTTGCTCCATTCTTGGTTTTAGGCGTGTTGATTGCTTTTCTTTTTGAATTGCATCTTTTCCCGGCCGGTTTTTAATTTTAATGATTAAAAAAATTCGCAGTTATAATTCAGGCATGACCTATGTGGAACTCATTGTAGTTTTGAGTATTTTTTCCATCATGACTTCCATTGTTCTTTTTAATTATGGCGGATTTCAGGAAAAGGTGGACATAAAAGTTTTAGCCAACGATATTGCCATGAAAATTGTGGAGGCGCAAAAATCGGCTTTGTCGGGTGAATTGCCGTTGAGTTCTCCCGCAAACTGGAAACCGTCCTATGGATTATATTTTGACCCCTCTTCTCCTAAGCAATTTATTTATTTTGCCGACCTGAATAATCCTTCCAATGGTTATGACACGGGGGAGGCACTGGACACCATAAATATAACAAAAAATAATTCCATATCCAGAATAGACAGCTATGCGGGCACTACTCTTCTTCAGCAAATTACAAACCCTCTCTCCATTACTTTTACCAGACCGGATTCCGGCGCAATTTTCACTTCCAGCGGTTTATTACCCGGTCTTGAATATATTCAAATTACCATTATTTCTCCATCCTCCATAACTTCTTGCATAGATGTTTATCCTTCGGGTAGAATTCAATTAAATCAATGCCTAGGTTCAACATAAAAAAAAATAATAAAAAAACTGCCGGATTCACCATCATAGAAACCATGATAGCCATTTCTCTTTTTTTGGTGGTGGTTATGATTGGCATGGGGGCTCTTTTGAACGCCAGTTTGATTCATACAAAATCTCAGGATATGCGCTCCATTATGGACAATTTAAGTTTTATTATGGAAGATATGTCTAGAAATTTGCGAACCGGATATGATTATCATTGCAGCAATAATTTATCTTTGTCGGATATTGGCATCCCTTTTTCTCCTTTAAGTTGTTCCAATGGCGGGGTTATAATCGCATTTGAACCTTCCTCCGGCAATCCAGATAATAAAGACCAATGGATATATAAAATTGAATCCAATAATATCAGCAAATCCATTAATGGCGGAACAACTTGGACTCAGTTGAATTCCAGTGAAATAAGTTTGGACGCAAACTCCGGATTTTGGGTAACCGGCGCGGAGTCTTCGGACACTCTGCAGCCCTTCGCGATAATCAAACTATCCGGAGCAATAACTTATAAAGATATCAGCACACCCTTTTCGCTAGAAACCGCGGTATCCCAGAGATTAATAGATACTTCGCCTTAAAATGAAAAAAGGATATTTAAAAAAAATCAATAAATTGAACGACGGTTTCACTCTGGTTGAAACGCTTATAGCCATTTCAATTTTTTCCGTCTCCATTGTAGCTCTGATGTCTATCTTGGGTAGCGGGATTTCAAATACAAATTATGCCAAAACAAAAATTACAGCCGAATATCTGGCCCAGGGAGGCATTGAATATGTCAGAAACATGAGAGACAATTATGTTTTATTTGCCAATACCACCGGGCTTACCTGGAACAATTTTTTAGCTGCCAATAAAAATTATTCCAGCCCCGACCCCAATTTCGTTCGCACAATATCAATGTTGCCGGTTCCCTCAAATCCCAATGAAGTAAAAATCAATTCAACCGTTTCCTGGACCCAGGGATCCGGGAATTTTAGCGTTACTTTTTCGGAAGATTTATTCAATTGGACAGAATGATGAAAATAAAAGATATAAAAAAGAATAGAGGTTTCACCCTTTTGTATGCAGTAATGATTTCAAGCATTATTCTGGCAATAACCTTGGGCGTTATGAGTATTGCGCTCAAAGAAATTAATTTTGGCGGTTCGGCCAAGGATACCAACGACGCTTTTTTTGCCGCCGACACCGGAGCGGAATGCGCTCTCTATTATGACAAAGAAAATCCTGCCGATAATGCTTTTACCGGGACGGCAACCATGAATTGTTCCGGAAGTCCGATTACTCTTTCCGGAGTTTCTCCTCTTTGGAGTTTCGTTGTCCCTGGACTAGGCACTAATGGACAAAATTGCGCTAAAGTAGTTGTGGATAAATCCGATTTTCCGACAACCGTTGTTACCTCCAAGGGATACAATATCGGCGATGCCTCTTGTGCATCATCCAGCACCAATCGTGTTGAACGCGAACTGCAGGTTACTTATGTCAGCAATTCCAGCAACCCGGTATTGATAGCCAGTCCAAGCGCCGCTAACCCTGGAGATACTGTTACGGTAACATTTTCCGGAATTCAAGAACCGACTGCTCGTGATTGGATAGGGGAATATACCACTTCTGCGGAAGATAATTCTCCTTTTGCGGATGGCAGTTATCCCGATGGTTATGCCTGGGTTTATGATAACGGCTCTCCTGATTGTTCTCAGACAATTGTTGACGGAACGGCATTTGCTTCCGGTTCTTGCAAATTTATTATGCCCAGCACTCCGGGCGACTATAATTTCCGTATTTTTGAAAACGATGGTCTTACTTTAATTACCGCTTCCAATACTGTTACGGTGAGCAGTTCTTCTCCTCCGGCAGAAAATAATCCCACGTTGGTAGCCAGCCCCAGCACCGTCAGTCCCGGAGATACTGTTACAGTGACCTTTGCCGATATTCCCGACCCAACTTCTACGGATTGGATAGGAAAATATAATATTTCTACGCCTGATAGCGACCCCCCTTACCCCGACTGGGTTTTTGGCAACGGTTGTTCTCAAAGTCCAGCTGACGGGGCAATTTCTTCCGGCTCTTGTACTTTTGTTATGCCCAGCACTCCGGGCGACTATAATTTCCGTTTTTTCCCCAACGGCCAGGGCAGTGAAAGCCTTAGGTCAAATACTGTTACGGTTTCGCCATAAATAAAATGTTATTTTTGTCATGGATAATTCAGAAGTTCAAAAAAGAATAGAAAAATTGCGAAGCGAAATCGCGAGATTGCGGGATGCTTACCATACCAAAAATCTGCCCAATGTGACGGATGATGTTTATGATTCTCTGACGAAAGAACTAAAAGCTCTTTTAGAAAAATATCCTGAATTTAACGACCCCAACGCTCCGGAAAACAGAGTAGCTGGCAAACCGCTGGATAAATTTCTGAAAGTAAAACATAAAACCAGAATGCTCTCGCTCAATGACGTGTTCAGCGAGGAGGAATTATACGATTGGGAAAAAAGAATAATAAAACTTTTGCCCCCTCTCCTTTCAGGAGAGGGCAGGGGTGAGGTTAATTATTTTTGTGAAGTGAAATTCGACGGGCTGGCCGTCTCGCTTATTTATGAAAAAGGAAAATTTACCAAAGGCGCCACCAGGGGAGATGGATTCATCGGAGAAGACATTACTCAAAATTTACGAACAATCAAATCCATCCCGCTTGTTTTAGCCTCGCCGGCAGCGCCTGAATATATTGAAGTTCGCGGTGAGGCATTAATGAGCAGAAAGACACTACAAAAATTAAATTTAAAAAATGAAAAAGAAGGCAAAATGCTCTTTGCAAACTCAAGAAATGCGGCGGCCGGGAGCCTAAGACAATTGGACCCAAAATTGTCAGCTGAAAGGAACCTTGATTTTTCGGCATACGACATAGCTGAAATTTTTGACGGACAAAACTTAACAAAGCATTCGGAAAAACACAAATATCTGGCAAAACTCGGATTTAAGATGGATGATGACAGTGCAATTTGCAAAGATATGAAAGAAGTTATTACTTTCATCAGAAAATTTGAAAAAATCCGACCCGATTTTCCTTTTGGTACAGACGGTGTTGTGATATCGGTTGATGATTTAAAATTGCAAGAAATTTTAGGAGTTGTGGGCAAAGCTCCCCGTTATATGGCAGCTTTCAAATATCCGGCGGAGAAGGCGACGACGGTGGTGAAAGATATAAAAATAAATGTTGGGCGGACCGGAGTGCTTACTCCGCTGGCCATTTTTGAACCGACTTCCGTTGCCGGCTCTACTGTGTCCAAAGCCACTTTGCACAATGTGGACCAGATAGAAAGACTTGATTTAAGAATAGGAGATACGGTGGTGATAGAAAAAGCGGGAGACGTCATTCCGAAAGTGGTGGAAGTTTTAACCCGCATGCGTAGCGGCAAAGAAAAGAAATTTAAAATGGTTTTAAAATGTCCGGCCTGCGGAGGAAAGGTGGAGAAAAGAAATACCGGAAGTTTGGAAACTTCCGTAGCCTATTACTGCGTCAATCCCAAATGTCCGGCCAAAGATGAAAGATACTTGGAGCATTTTGTTTCCGCTTTTGAAATTTATGAACTGGGTCCGAAAATTTTAAGGCGTTTCAAAGATGAAGGCTTGATAACCGACGCGGCCGATATTTTTACTCTCAATAAAGAAGATATCGCTCCACTGGAACGATTCGGAGAAAAAAGCGCGGAAAATATCGTGCAGGAAATAAAAAATAAGAAAAAAATTCCATTTTCAAAATTTCTTTGGGCCTTGGGTATCCTTCATGTGGGGGAAGAAACAGCCGAGATTTGGCTATGAATTTTGGCACGCTGGAACAAGCTTTCCAAGGCGAAAATTGAAGAAATAAATAATATAGAAAATATCGGGCCAGCAGTTTCCAAAAGCGTTTTTGACTATTTTCAGGATAAAAGAAACATGTTTTTCATAGAAAAATTGCTAAAGAATGGCGTAATTATAGAAAAAGTGGAAAAAATAAAAACAGGGAAATTCAACGGAATGATTTTTGTTTTAACCGGCACTCTTTCGCAAATGTCCCGTGAAATAGCCAAAGAAAAAATTATTTCTCTGGGCGGAAAAGTTTCCGGCTCGGTTTCCAAAAGTACTTCCTATGTTGTGGCAGGGGAGGAAGCGGGTTCTAAATTGACAAATGCGCAAAAATTGGGGGTAAAAATTCTAAACGAGAAAGAATTCTTAGATATGCTAAAATAGAAATCCATGAAAGATAAAGCAAAAATTTTTATTATCTTTGCCGGTTGTCTTTTGTTCAGATTAATTCCCCTAAGAGCCCCCAATGTGGAACCCATAATGGCCTCTATAATGCCCCTAGGACGCAAATATGGGGCTGTTTTAGGGTTTATTTTCGGTTTCCTTAGTATTATTATCTACGACCTTTTGACTCATTTTGGAGCCTGGACATGGGTTGCAGGCATATCCTACGGCCTTGTGGGAATGGCTTCTTTTTTCTATTTCAAAAAATTCAAATCATCCGCTTTCAATTTTGCCTTGTTCGCATTTATGGCAACTATAATTTATGACCTCATCACCGGAGTTTCCTTTGCTCCGATGTTCGGGCAAACAATATTAAACGCCCTTGTTATGCAAATTCCTTTTACTGCCCTGCATCTGGCAGGCAACATCGGTTTTGCTCTTACCTTAAGTCCGTTGATAAATAAATGGTTGGCTAAAGAAGAATTTTTTGTTCTAAAAAAGAGTTCTCTTTTAGAAGTGAAAATTTAATATATCTGTATTTACTTTAAATAATTTTTACGCTATAATAGCGTGATAATGAATATTAAAGAGTTGACAATTTTAGGCGCTTCGCTTTATGCTTGTGAAGGTACTAAGGCAAGGCGAGACTACAGGGGGGAAGGTCGATATATTTATTCAATAGAATTAACCAATTCCGACCCATATATCATAAAAAGCTTCAGTTTGTTTCTAAAAAAAGTTATCAAAGCTGATCGGAAACGCGTTAAGGGACAGATTTTCTTTTACCCAGATTTAAATGAGAAAAAATTGAAGTTGTTTTGGTCAAAGGCTTCATCTATTCCATTAAAACAATTTCAACAGTCAATATGTTTGAAACAAAAAATGGGTAAATTCAAAGCAAATCCGTTTGGAACGTTCAAGATAAGATATTCGTGCAAAGAAGATTTTTTAAGGTTGCAAAAGATAATTGAAAATTTATGGAGAGATGCGAGAGTGGTTTAATCGGCATCCCTGGAAAGGATGTGTGTCAGAAATGGCACCGAGGGTTCGAATCCCTCTCTCTCCGCAGATTAAAGTAATTTATAAGGAAAAAATTAAGAAGTTAAATATATATATAAAATGAGTGATAAAAAACAAATCCCCCTGGGAATAAAACTAATTGCTAGCTACTTTTTTCTAGGAGCAGTCTTAGACATCATTGTCGGATTCATGCTTATTTTTTCAAAGGAAACAGTAATAAATACTTTTCCGAACTATCTACAGAATTTTTATTACATTCTTATTCCTTTCCAGATTGGATTGGGAATATTTGAATTTTTTATGGGCAGAGCATTATGGAAAACAAAAGAGTGGGCAAGAATTGCTGTATTTATCGTTAGTGGATTCCAACTAATTATGTCCACTACTTTAATAATTCAAGGGAATATGGCAAGTAGTACAACCCATATAATATTGTACCTGATATTTATTAGTTATTTGTTATTCAACAAAAAAGCAAAGAATTTTAGTTAAGATTTTCTTAAAAGAGGATAAAAAGAAAACACAATTAATATGAAAACTGAAAGCGATTAGCTGAGTTTATTTGTTTGTGGTAAAATTATAATAAGTCGGAGGTTTTATCAATAATAAAAAAATAAAATTATGAAAGGATTTAACGCAAACATAGAAAAAGAAACTTTGGAAAATAATAATTTCCGCAAAGTTTTATACACTGGGAAACATTCTCAGTTGGTTTTGATGAGCCTGAAACCCAAGGAAGAAATTGGTATGGAAGTGCACCCAGATAATGACCAATTTTTTCGTTTTGAAAAAGGGCAGGGCAAATGCATTATTGATGGCAATGAATATATGCTTGGAGATGGGTCAGTTATCATAGTTCCATCCGGCGCACAGCATAATATTATAAACACATCCGGTTCGGAAGATTTAAAGCTTTACACAATCTATTCTCCGGCCCATCACAAGGATGGCATAGTGCGCGCGACCAAAGCCGAAGCAGAAAAGAAAGAAAATGACGAAGAATTTGACGGAAAAACTACAGAATAATATTTGGTATATAATGTATTCATGACTTCAAAGAAGTTTGAAGAAGAGTACAAAACACTCAATAAAGCCCAAAAGGAAGCAGTGGATATCATTGATGGTCCGGTGATGGTGGTGGCTGGCCCGGGTACGGGGAAAACTACTATTCTTACGTTAAGGATAGCCAATATTCTGAAAAAAACCGATACTAAACCGGAAAATATTTTGGCGCTTACTTTTACCGAAGCGGCCTCCATAAATATGCGCCGAAAACTTTCAGAAATCATCGGTTCGCGCGCCTATCAAGTGGTTATCAACACTTTCCATTCTTTTGCCGAAAGTATTATCAGAAAATATCCGGAAGAATTTCCACGCATCATTGGTTCTCGTCCCATAGGAGAAGTGGACCAAATTTCCATCATTGAATCCCTGATTGATTCCACTGATTTGAAAATTTTGCGTCCCTATGGAGACCCGTATCTTTATACCAAAGATGTCTCTGCCAATATTGCCACTTTAAAAAGGGAAGGTTTACCGCCGGAAGAATTTTTGAAACTGGTAAAAGAGGAGGAAATAAATTTTAAAAAAATCCCCGACCTTTATCATGAAAAAGGCGCCTATAAAGGAAAAATGAAAGGAGAATATCAAAAACTGGGGAAAGTAATAGAAAAAAACAAGGAATTGGCGGACATCTATAAAGTTTATCAGGAAGAACTTCTAAAAAATAAATTTTACGATTTCTCCGATATGATTATGGAAGTGTTGAAAGCAATCGGCAAAAGTAAATTTTTGCTTCAGGTCTTACAGGAAGAGCACCAGTATATTTTGGTGGACGAACATCAGGATACAAACAATGCCCAAAATAAAATTATAGAACTTTTGGCTTCCTACCACGCGCCGGAACCCAATCTTTTCGTGGTGGGCGATGAAAAACAGGCGATTTTCAGGTTTCAGGGAGCCTCGCTGGAAAATTTTCTTTATTTTAAAAATCTTTACAAAAATGCCAAGCTTATAACTTTAACGGAAAATTATCGCTCCCACCAGGGCATTTTGGATTCCACCCACGGCCTAATGCCCGATTCTTCTCTTTTAAAATCAAATACCGAACATAAAATTGAAAAAATAAATATTTTTCCTTTTGAAACGCCGGAAAGCGAAACATATTTTGTGGCCCGGGATATTGAGAGAAAAATTTCAAATAAAGTGGCTCCCGAAGAAATAGCCGTACTCTACCGGAACAACGAAGACGCCTTCGCTGTTTCCAATTTAATGAAAAAAATCGGCATTCCGCATCAGATAGAATCGGATTTGGATTTATTTGGGGATTCGGATGTAAAAAAATTGATGATCATTTTGCGGGCCATAAACAATTTTGGCGATGACAGAACGATGGCGGAGTTTTTGCATATTGACCTCTTAAATGTGGAACCGCTGGATGTTTATAAACTCATAAAAAGTGCCAGTTTAAAGAAAAAATATTCTCTTTTTGATATGCTCGCCAAACCGGATTTTTTAAAAGATTTGGAATTGCAGAATGTGGGAGCAATAAACAATGCCTTTAAAAAACTTTCCGATTGGGTTAAAAAATCCAAGAACAATGACCTGCTTACTATCTTTGAAACGGTGGTTAGAGAATCTGAGCTTTTAAAATCAATGCTGGAAAGCCCTGACACAGAGCAAAAGTTTGATGCCATAAATTCTTTTTTTGACGAAGCGAAAAATTTGGTTTTAAGAAAGCCCGATGCAAGCTTGGAAGATTTTTTTGTCTATATTGAGACAGTCAAGAAGCACAACCTTTTTATAAAGAAAAAAAGAATGCATAAAAATAAGGGAATGGTTAGATTAATGACGGTACATCGCGCCAAAGGGCTTGAATTTGAATATGTGTATATTATCAAAGCATACAGCGGCCATTTTGGCGACAAGCATTCTTTGGATAGATTGAAACTTTTGCCTTCCGTCTATATGCTCAGCGATAAAAAAATTGAAATGTCGGATGATAATGCAGATGAAAGAAGATTGTTTTATGTTGCCTTAACTCGGGCAAAAAAAGGAATTAATATTAGCTATTCAAAAACAGGGGAGGACGGCAAAGAACTTCTGCCCAGCTCTTTCCTGGGAGAACTGAAGCCGGAATTTGTGGAAGTATGCGACACTAGCGCCTATGAAAAAGAATACGAAGAAAATAGAAAAATAAATTTTGAAGAAGAAAAGGAAGAAACAAGCAGTCTCAAAGACAAAAACTTTGTCCGTGAGCTCTTTATTACTCAAGGATTTTCCCCCACCGCTCTGAACAATTATCTTGAATGTCCGTGGAAATATTTTTATCAGAACCTTATTCGCATTCCTTCCGCGCCGACCAAACCCCAGTCATATGGCACGGCCATACATGGAGCACTGCACGATTTTTTCAACAGAATGAAAGAAGAAGAAACCGGCAAAGAATTCTTGCTCCAAAGTTTTGAAGGATATTTAAACAATTCCGGCTTGCGAGAGTGTGATGTTTTGGAATTATTGGAAAAAGGAAAAAAATCGCTTTCCCTGTGGTATGACACATACCATAAAGAATGGAATGAGAATATTTGGACGGAATTCCGCATTAATGGAATAATGCTTACGGATGATATCAGGCTTACCGGAGTTTTGGATAAAATTGAATTTCTGGAAGATGATATGGTAAACGTGATTGATTATAAAACAGGCAAACCGAAAACCAGGAATGAGCTTGAGGGCAAAACTAAAAATGCCGATGGGAATTATTTTAGACAACTTGTCTTTTACAAAATTCTTTTGGATAGATTTGAAAATGGAAAATTGAAAATGCAGTCCGGGGGGGTTGATTTTATTGAATCCGATGAAAAAGGAAAACTGCATAAAGAAATTTTTGAAATTTCCAAAGAAAATGCCGAAACGCTTGTAAAACAAATCAAACAAGTGTCGGAAGAAATTTTAAATCTGTCTTTTTGGAATATCCGTTGCCATAAAAAAGACTGTGAATTCTGTTCACTCCGAGAAATGATGAAATAATTTGGCATTGGAAAAAGCTCATTTTTGTGATATATTTTTCTTAATGGACAAAGAAATTAAAAGGGGAAAAGAACATCCGCTTTCAATCATCATCAACCAGGCCGTGAAGATTTTTACCGACTTGGGTTTTGAGGTGGCCACAGGCCCGGAGTTGGAAGATGTCTGGCACAATTTTGACGCGCTGAACGTCCCGAAGGATCACCCGGCCCGGGAAATGCAGGACACTTTTTATATTAAAGAAGAAGAAAATAAAGTTTTAAGAACACACACTTCTTCGGTGCAGATTCGTTTTATGGAAAACTTAATAAAGTCCGGAGGCAAACCGCCGTTCGCTATCGTTGTGCCGGGAAAATGTTTTCGCAATGAAGCCACAGACGCCACCCATGAAATGCAATTTTATCAAATTGAAGGGCTGGTAATCGGAGAAAATATCAATATGGCTCACCTGAAAGGAGTGCTTTCTTATTTTTATAAAAAAATGCTGGGCGATGATATAGAGATAAGATTCCGTCCAAGTTTTTTCCCTTTTACCGAACCATCCATAGAATTTGATTTAAAATTTAATGGCAAATGGTTGGAGGTGGGCGGAGCCGGCATGGTGCATCCGAATGTTTTAAAAAATTGTGGCATTGACCCGGATAAATACCAGGGTTTTGCTTTCGGTCCGGGACTGGAAAGATTAATGGTTATTAAATATGGCATGCCAGACATCCGTCCGGCCTATCAAGGGGATTTAAGATTCAATCAATTTTAAATATGAAAATTTCTTATAACTGGTTGCAAAATTATTTTGAAAAGAAATTACCCGAACCGGAAAAATTAGCCGAAGGAATTATCTTTCACTCTTTTGAGGTGGAAGAAATTGAAAAAGTTGGCAATGACACTATTTTTGAAATAAAAGTTTTGCCGGACAGAGCCCACGACTGCCTTTCACATTTTGGCATTGCCAAAGAAATTTCTGCAATTTTTAATTTGGAGATTTCTTCAGCAGCTACCTTTTTGAATGGTCTGGCTGGGGTAGGGGACCCAGGGAACCGAGGACCTGAAAAAAGGTTGCTGGCTGAAGAAATCAAGACCAATCTTCAAATAGAAATAAAAGATGCCAAATGTTTGCGTTACATGGGACGGATTGTCAGAAATGTGAAAACCGGTAAAAGCCCGGATTGGTTAAAAGAAAAGCTGGAAGCAATCGGACAAAAATCAATCAACAACATCGTGGATGCTGCGAATTTTGTGATGTTTGACCTGGGCCAGCCGATTCATTGTTTTGATTTGGATAAATTAACCAGCGAAAAAATAATTATCCGAAATGCTAAAAATGGAGAAAAAATAACTACCCTTGATAAAAAAGAAATTTCCTTAGATGAATCAGTGTTGATAATTGCCGATGAAAAAGACCCACTAGCCATAGCCGGAATAAAGGGAGGAGTCAAAGCGGAAGTGGATAATAATACAAAAAATATAGTCATAGAGGTTGCCAACTTTAATCCGATTTCAACCAGAAAAACTTCCAAGAAAATTGGAATTTTGACCGACGCGGTTAAAAGATATGAAAACGAAATAACACCCGAACTTTGCGGGCAGACGATGGATGAGATGACGAATTTAATCATTGATTTAGCGGGAGGAAATGCCGAAGAAGTCGTGGATATTTATCCGGCAAAACCTAAACAAAATATTGTTTTGGTTTCAATGGAATATATAAACAAGCGTTTGGGCACGGATTTTTTGAAAAAAGAAATTGAAAGTGTTTGGGAAAGGCTTGGTTTTGAATATGAGGAAGAGGATGGCGAATTTAAAATTTTGGTGCCATTTTTGCGTCTTGATATCACCGGCGCCTATGATTTAGTGGAAGATGTGATTAAAATTCTTGGATATGAAAGGATAGAGGGCAAGTTGCCGGGAATAGACCAAGTTTCCAAAACAAATAATGATTTTTATAAAATACTCTGGGCTCGCAATAAACTTTTAAATGACGGTTATAGCGAAGTGATGACCTATAGCTTCAGAGACAAAGGAGAAGTGGAAGTGCTTGCCTCCGCTTCGGACAAAAAATTCCTGAGAACGAATTTAACCGATGGGCTAAAAGAAAGTTTGAAATTAAATCAAACCAACGCGCCCTTGCTTCAAATGAATGATATAAAGATTTTTGAAATCGGAACGATTTTCAAAAAAAACGAAGAAGAAATGCATGTTGCCTATGGCGACAAAAAAGGAATAAAGGAAATGAGTCTGGAAGAATTTTTCCGTAAGAATGCTTCTCCAGAAGAGCACGGATATTTTTCTGCTGAAAAATTCCTCGTGCTCGCGCCGTCGCGCTCCCAAGGCTCTTCTGAAGAACATTCTTACTCCAAAACTTTTAAACCTTGGTCAATTTATCCATTCATCTCGCGCGATGTCGCTGTGTGGATGCCGGAAGGAGAAAGTCCTGAAAAACTAAAAAAGATACTAAAAGACAATGGGACAAAACTTTTAATTCAAGAACCATATTTATTTGATTCATTCACCAAAGATGGAAAAACTTCCTACGCTTTTAGGCTCATTTTTCAGTCCTATGACAGAACTCTGAAGGACGACAGAAGTAAATGGAATTATGACCAAAATAACTAATAAAATCAAGGAGAATAATGGTTGGCAAGTGAGGTAGTTTCTGATATAATTACCCTATAATGGCCAAAGAAAAGGAGGTAAAAAATGGGCATCATTATGATGCCTCGGATATATCGGTTTTGGAAGGTCTTGAGCCTGTCCGAAGCCGTCCGGGAATGTATATTGGCACTACCGGGCCGGAAGGGCTTGCATCATTTGGTCTGGGAAATTTTTGATAACTCCCGCGATGAAGCGATGGGAGGTTTTTGCGATGATATTGAAGTTGTACTTCTTGCCGAACAATCGCATTCGGGTGGCGGACAATGGCCGAGGTATTCCGGTTGATATTCATAAAAAAACAAAAGTTTCCGCTCTGGAAACCGTGATGACCACGCTTCACGCCGGAGGAAAATTCGGCGGAGAAAATAGCGGATATAAAGTTTCCGGCGGTTTGCACGGAGTGGGCGCTTCGGTGGTGAATGCTCTTTCTATTTATTGCAAAGTGGAAGTGCATAAAGATGGCGGACAATATATGCAGGAATATTCTCAAGGCAAGAAAAAAGTTGCAGTGAAAAAAATCGGCTCTTCCAAACTTCATGGCACGATTATTACTTTTGAACCGGATCAAGAAATTTTTAAAGATATTAAATTTGATTTGAATACGATTAGTGAATCATATCCGCCAACAAGCTTATTTGGTTAAAGGATTAAAAATTTCAATCATTGATGCGCGGGAATGGGACAATAAAAAAGGACTGGACGATTCGGACGTTTTTTATTTTAGAGATCTGGGATTGGAACTTCCTTCAGCTTCTTTTTATTTTGAAGGAGGATTAATTTCTCTCGTGAAATATTACAATAAATTTCAAAAACCGATTCAGAATAATATTTTTTATGTTGAAAAAGAATTGGATGATGTGGGAGTGGAAATAGCCTTGCAGTATGTGGATGATATTGTGGATCAGAATTATTCCTTTTGCCAACAATATTTATACCGCGAGAAGGAGGCACGCATGTGACTGGTTTTAAAACCGCTCTCACCAGAACTCTGAATACTTACTGCAAAAAAAATGAAATGATGAAAGAATCCGAAGGCGGATTTACCGGAGACGATGTGCTGGAAGGTTTGACGGCTGTTATTTCCGTGAAACTTCGCGAAATACAATTTGAAGGACAGACCAAAGGCAAAATTAGGCAGTATGGAAGCCCAAGGCGCAGTGGCAACGGTCTTTGGGGAAGCTTTTGCCAGTTTCTTGGAAGAAAACCCTGATGACGCTAAAGCTATAATTAATAAGTCAATTCTTGCCTTAAAAGCTCGCAAAGCAGCCAAAGCGGCCAAAGATTCGGTGCTTCGCAAAGGCGCGCTGGAAGGGATGACTCTTCCCGGGAAAACTTGCCGATTGTCAAAGTAAAATGCTGCCGAAGAATCGGAATTGTTTTTGGTGGAGGGAGATTCTGCCGGCGGTTCAGCCAAACAGGGACGCGACCGACGCACTCAAGCGATTTTGCCGCTTCGCGGAAAAATTTTAAATGTTGAACGCGCGCGCATAGACAAAATGCTTGCTTCCAAAGAAATGAAATCTCTGGTCATTGCCATGGGCACTTCCATCGGAGATACTTTTGATCTTTCAAAAATGCGTTATCATAAAATAATTATTGCGACCGATGCCGATGTGGACGGCGCGCACATCCGCACGCTTGTTGCTGACTCTTTTTTATAGATATTTCAGGCAAGTCATTGAAGCGGGATATATTTATATCGCCCAACCGCCGCTTTATAAAATAAAAAAAGGCAAAGAAATTATTTATGCCTATTCCGATGAAGAAAAAATAAAAATTATCGGCAAAAGTGCGGATGTGAGCGAAATACAAGAAGTGGAAGATCAGAGCTGAAGAAGCTCAGAAGGAGAAGAAGAGGAAGAAGAGAGTAAAAGACAAAATCAAACAAAATTCACATTCAACGCTATAAAGGTCTTGGAGAAATGAATCCGGAAGAACTTTGGGAAACGACCATGGATCCGGCGCATCGCATTTTTAAAAAAGTAAATATTGAAGACGCCGAAGAAGCCAATAAAATTTTTGATATTCTGATGGGCTCCGAAGTTCCGCCACGCAAATCTTTCATTCAATCCAATGCCAAACTGGCGGAGATTGATATATAAGGATAAGAAAAAAATATATGAATCTGAAAGAGGAAGTTAAAGAGCTCGCAACAGATAATCCTATGATGTGGGGAACTAAACTTGATTATACTGAAGAAATACCAACGCAATACGCGGGTAAATCATTTTTTCAAATTGACCTTGATGACTTGGAAGAATTTTTTAAATTAAGTAATATTGAAAAATTTAAAATGGCTTATTATATTGAACGCATTAGCGGAAAACGATCAGGTAGAACCGGTTTAATTTTAGGTATTGTTTTAGGTATTATAATTGGGATTATTCTCGGCCATTTTTTAACTTTTTAGTTTTCTTTAATTTACTACAATATACTGTAGCAAATTAAAATTTTATTTTATTAGATTTTAGAATATTTTCTCCAATATTTTCTACCAACCTTTGGAGGCATAATACCTCCGACAGTGAGGATATTCCACACTAATTTCTCCATATCCAGTTTTTCTTTTTTAGAAGTTTTTAAGATAGCTTCATATTTACCAATTTCAATTTTTAAAGATGTTTTTGCAACAGTGGTAGGACTTACTTTCAGTATGTCTACGACTCGATGTTGGGGTATATTATTTGCAAGCATAAGAATAACAGCTAGGCGCTTAGCTAGCATTATTTTTTCAGTTGGGGTAAAAAGTTAGTTTGTAACTATATTTAAATATTGTTTATCTTGTGCTTTCCCAAGCAGGGCAATAAGTTTCCTAAATAATTTTTCTGAGAGATTTGAATTTAACTTTTTGCTTGATATATGTGGCATAGTTTATTTTTTATCATTAATAATCTACTACAGTATATTGTAGCAAAACAAAAACGAGAAAACGAACTAGCCGAGATTAATATTTAGTTATATTAGTTTTGTATGATTTAGATTAAGATCTAAATCATCTGTTTTAGAAGCAATTTTTTCAGGTAGTAATTTTAACAGGCGGTCCATCCAAATGGAATGCATGCCTTTAACGTCTTCTCCTCTTATTCTAACAGCTAATGCTGCATTAGGCTGCCTTTCTTGTTGACCAATCACAATAATGTATGGGATTTTATTTTTTCTTGCTTCATTTACTTTTTTACCCAATTGTTCTGGTTCTTCAATTTCAACTCGTATACCAATATTCTTTAATTTTTGGAAAAACTTCTTCGTGCGCAAATTGAACATCTTCTTCCTTAATAGGAATAACTGAAACCTGAACTGGGGAGAGCCAAAAAGGAAAAGCTCCAGCATAATGTTCAATAAAAATTCCAAAAAATCTTTCCGGCGAGCCGACAATTGCTCGATGAATCATAACCGGTGTTTTTTCTTTGCCGTCAGAGTCAATATATTTTAATTCAAATCTTTCGGGCATTATAAAATCAAGTTGAATTGTTGAAATTTGCCACTCTCTTCCTAAAGAATCTTTAGAAATCAAATCCATTTTTGGTCCATATATTGCGGCTTCTCCGACTGCTTTAAAATAATCAATTTTATTTTCAATTAAAATTTCTTCTAATAATTGCTTGGATTTTTTCCATATTTTTGCATCTCCAAGATATTTTTCCGGGTGTTTTGGGTCCCACAAAGAAAATCTGTATTTTATATTTCATCCCGTAAGGTTTTCATTGCTTTTTCAATATACCGAAGAACAGACTTAAATTCCTCTTTTATCTGATCTTCGCGGCAAAAGCTGTGGCCGTCATCCTGGCGAAATCCGCGCAGTCTTGTTAGTCCATGAAAGTTCGCCTGGTTTTTCATCTCTGTAAAGCTGGCAAAAGTCGGCAATTCTTATCGGTAAATCTTTGTAGCTTCTTGGTTTTGAAGCATAAATCTGGGTGTGTTGAGGGCAGTTCATTGGCTTTAAGAAATATTCTTCTTTTGTATAGTGCGAATTTACCTTAAACATATCTTCTTTATATTTTTCATAATGGCCGGAAACTTTAAAAAGTTCAGCGCTGATTCATGTTTGGAGTTTGCACTTCCTGATATCCAATTTCTCTTTGAAGTTCGTTGATATAATTTTATTATTTCTCGATTTAAAACAGTTGTTCCCTTAAAAGTGTAGAGGGGAAATCCTGGGCCCACTAATTCTGAAAAAACAAATAAATCCAACTCCTTGCCAAGTTTTCGGTGGTCTCTTTTTTCCGCTTCCTCTACATTTTTAAATAATCCATCTAATTCTTTTTCTGTTTCAAAAGCCAATCCGTAAATACGAGTCAGCATTTTATTTTTTTCATCTCCGCGCCAATAGGCACCGGCGATGCGGTCCAGTTTGAAAGATCTGGTTCTATTTCTTTTGCCGGATTTTCCAAATGTCCACCTCGGCAAAGGTCGGTAAACCCTCCGCAAGTATAAATAGTTATTTTTTCCTTTGCGGTCGTCGATTTCATTTATCAGTTCCGTTTTATATTCATTTTTAAAAATATTTTGCTTCTTCTTAATTTTTTCTTCATGTTCAAATTTTTCCATTTTCAAAATTTTCCGCATTTCTTTTCTATTTTCTTTAAATCCTTATCACTTACTTTTTCTCGAAATCAATATCGTAATAAAAGCCATTCTCCATCAGCTGGGCCGAGAGTGACTTGTCTTATCCGGATAAATTTCCACGACGGCGGCCGCCAGAAGATGGGCCAAGGTATGCCTTAAATTGTTTAATTTATCAATCTTCCTCCATATAGGTTCATAATATCACATTCTTTATGTCTTTTCGCATAAAATGTTTTGCTTTTATTTGCATTTCATTTAATATGCTAAGATAAGATACATTATGGTAGTCCGAATGAGACATCACAAAATCGCATACGAAAAACAGACGCTCTCATCATGCTTTGGAGAGTACTAGTTTTTCCAAGTGCGAAAATTGTAAAGCTTGAAAAGACGGCACACAGTTTGTTCCGCTTGCGGTTTTTATCGCGGAAGAAAGTTTTGGATTTGATAAAAAAGATAGAAAAGAAGCAAAAGAAAGAAAAAGCAAGAAAGCGGAAGAAAGTAAGTAGAGATTAGGCCCTAGACTCTAGGCGCTAGTAAATTCATAAAGCTAATGCCTAACGTTCAAGCCTAACCCTAAAACAATGGCAAATAGGCACCTTTCCAGATCAATAGTTCTTCAGACGCTTTTTGAATGGGATTTTTCTGCCCAATGATAAAAAAAGCGACAATTGCACTGACAAAGAGAAATAAAAGAAGTACTAAAAAGAAATTTAAAAGAATTTGCTCCGGGTTTTGAGGATGATGCTTTTGTTTTTTCTCTTATAGAACAAGTTTTAAAAAAGCGAACAGTGGTTGATGAAATCATTGAAAAAGCGGCGCCGGATTGGCCTATGGATAAAATTTCCATTATTGACAGAAATATTTTGCGAATCGGATTAACCGAGCTTCTTTTTGGCGACCGGAAAGAAGTGCCTCCAAAAGTGGCGATCAATGAAGCGATCGAATTGGCAAAAACTTTCGGCGGAGAAAATTCCGGCAAATTTGTGAATGGCGTGCTGGGCGCGGTTTATAAAGAAATCGGCGAGCCCGGAAAAGAACAAATCAGCAAAAAGAAAAAAACGACGAAGAACCGGTGATATTTCAAATTGCCGGTTGAAAAAAAGGGCGGAGCGTTGGTGTATGCCAAAAAAGGGAACGATATTTATTTTGCCCTCGTGCATGATGTTTTTGGTTATTGGACTTTTCCAAAGGCAGTATTGAAGAAGGAGAAAATGAAGAAGAGGCTACCAAGAGAGAAATAAAAGAAGAAATTGGACTTGGATATTATCATTAGAAGAAAAATTGGGAGAAAATGAATATGTGCCACGCATCCGGAAAAAGGAAAAAGTTTAAAAAAAGTGGTTTATTTTTTGGCAGAAAGCGAATATCGAGAACTTGTCTTGGAAATTCCGGCGGACTGGATGGAGCCCGCTGGTTTCAACTTTCCGAATTTCCGGAACTTCGGATTTATAACGATATTATTCCACTAATTACCAAAGCAATTGAAATTATTAGTAAAAAATAATATTATGATTCAATTTTCAGATTTTGAAAAAAAAATAAAAATAGTTTTTAAAAATAAAAATTTGTTAAAGCAGGCTTTTACGCACCGTTCCTATATCAATGAAAATCCGGCTCTCTTCTTTCGCACAATGAACGTTTGGAATTTTTAGGGGATGCGGTGCTGGAGCTTATCGTGACTGATTTTCTTTACAGAAAATATCCCAATTACACGGAAGGAAGATTAATGAGCAATACCAGACTTGAACCAAGTAGACTACAACATAAACAT